>NZ_UNRL01000002.1:0-806859 GCF_900537155.1 Photobacterium sp. Alg240-V54 | reverse complement strand
GACAGGTATCCGTCTTATCACCAATCGTTATTGTCACCACATCACCCGGTTTTACGTCGTTACCAACGCTACCTGTAATCGGTACTTTACCCTCACTCTCGTCTTGATTAATGATGCCATCATCTGCAATGCTATCTATCGTAATACTGGCTTCTATTACGACATTGTAATCTTCGGTATCGGATGCGGTAGCTTCTGTTGGAGCGCCATAATTTGTGGTAACAGAGGCTGTAACTTGATCTGCTTTTAAAATATCTTCCCCTGTGACATTCACTGTCCAGCTAAGATCTTCGTTCACAGTGGTTGTGTATTCATTACCATCAATGGTCACCGTAACACGATCGCCTGGTTGTACATCTTTACCGACAAATCCGGTGATAGGCAGTATCGCTTCATTGCCTTCAGATTGGGTTATGATATTGTCGCCAGTAATGGGATTGATAGTGATACTTGCCTGAATATCAATGAGATAATCATGGGTGCTACTGGCAGAGGCAGAATTTCCAGCATCATCTTGCGTTGTTACTGTGGCTGAGATGGTATCTTTACTTGCTTGAAGTAACGTTGTTCCATCGACCTCAAGAGTCCAAATTAATTGACCATTTTGTGCGACAACTTGAGTTTCTCCGACTTGTATACCATCAATAAAAACCGAAATAATATCGCCAACTTTGGCATCACCACTCACAGAGCCAACAATCAATTGCGGTGATTTCGATTCTAAAGCCGTTACAACATTATCTTGAGAAATACTATCAATTGTAATACCAACAATAAGTTGCGTTTGTGTAATAACACTTTGATCGTCTTCACCTACAAAATCTTCATCCTGAATAACAAGCTGACGTTGAAAATCAGTATCAAAGCCAGCTTCACTTAATATTTGATCGTTATCATATTCAATAATAATAGGTTCTGAAATTGAAGAGCTAATTGATACGGCTCCTGCTACCGTCGCTTCTTGTATTTTTGTTAGGTCATCAGCTGATTCTACAGCATCAAAAGCGAGATCCTTTTGCTGAACATCAGCAATGTCACGGGTGTCAAAGTTTCTTAAAATATAGTCATCACGGGTTTTATCTGAAAATCCAACACTAGCACCGAGAGCAAGATAAAGAATTTGACTAGCTTGTACTTCCATCCCTGTTTCTAATAATTCCAAACCACCCTGCACGTTTTGTAGGAAAACATCACCAATAACATTATTAATAGCTAACGTATGCTCTGCCTTGATAATTTTCATATTTTTATGCCCACAATCGATAATGACTAACAAAGATTGTAGCTATAAGAGGTAATCTAAATTTATTATGTTTGAGCATTAGTCTAAAACTGTATTATTTTAAGCTGGTTCCGTCATCAGACATTCAAATAATAACTCTGATATTTTCATCTAAAATTAAGAATGAATATCGACTAAGCTTCTGTTTATAGATAATATTTCTTTTGGGTTATATGATGGTATTGATTTAGAAATAACAGACAAAAAATGCCATTAATTATTATGTATAGTATTATGAGTTACCAGAAAAACGCAGTAAACCACTCGATAACAAAGTTTGGGGCAGAAACGTGTTAGATGCATATTTCATTGTAGAAAATAAACGAATTAAATAAATAATGTCGTGGTTGTTCTTATTCGGTATTCAATATTTAAAATAACGATACGGGATACAACCATAAGGCTAAGTAGATTTAGCAGAGAATAACAACAGAAGTGAATACAGCAGAAAGGAAAAAAGGAGGTAAAACCGAGTTCACCTCCATAGTTATAACTTATTGTATCTTATGATTTTTAGCCAAGAAAGCATCGAGTCTATTAGCGAAATTTTGGCGGTCAGCTTGTGTTAATGCAGACGGTCCACCTGTCTGAATTCCACTACTGCGCATGGTTTCCATAATATAAAAACCTGTTTATACATACAGTTGTTATTGTTTTTGCTAACTTCTCGTAATCGATAAGGCATTGAATTTATTGATAACAAAGTTAGAGTATTAGCAGCGATCTAATTATGACTAATTACAAGGATAATGAATTATTATTCAATAATGCGATATTTTAAGCTAATGAAACTTATCTTTGTAATTAATATTGTGACAAATAAAATAGATTTAGTAAAAAAATATATATTTTAACAAAGAATATTATATTATTCAAAAAGATAGTCGTAATTGTACCTTCTAATATTGCAAGTACCATAAAAGGGTTTTATACATGACTGATATTGCTTTACCATTTAAAACTGAAGTTAATTCAGCACTAGATTCTTTAATACAGTACTTAGAATATCAAAAAGAACGTGTACTAAAGTCTAATGGATCATTAAGTAACATCTATGTTAAACAAGTGCATGATGCAATTTGCGAGTTAACTACATTCTTAAACACTGGTAATTTCGATGATTATGGTTCTCATGATAGCGTTATCGATCATGGATATCCTGGGTTATCTCAATCGCTTAGAGCTGCAACTGAATACAGATATACATACCCCAATGGTTTACTATCTCTAATTGAAAGTGCATTTTCACGTACATATTTAGAGTTTCCTAAATACCATACTGAGTATAATGATAAAGAACTAGTTCAACTAAACCATTCAGATGTTCTAAAAAATAAACATAGCTGTATACCAAAAACTATTCCATTTCTTAAATGCAATACTCTTCATATATATAATGATCTAAATAAGACAGAATCTGGTTATGATATATCAAATATATTCTTTAATAATTCAGTATGTCTACAGCCAAGCTGGAATGAAGAACAATGTAATAAAATAATAGCATCAAAAGTTAATCAATTAATAACTGAATCTATGATGTATAATTACAAAAATGTCCCTTTAGATAAAAGAGTAATTAACATTTCTGTTTATAGTATTAATAACCACTCAATTTCAATAATAAACAACTTAAAACTAGAACTTCCTGAATTTTTAAAAGTTATTAAAATAACAGAATCCCATCCAAGCTCTGAATGGCCAATCCATAATGTCATGTATACCATTATGGATAATAAAGAAAGTACTGAATTCTATTTAAGTGTTTTTCCAATACCTCTACGGAATATGAGAAATATATTATTATCATCATGTGAAGAAATATCTATAGAGTTAAATTCTATATATAATTTCATCAACAAAAAAAACGAACAAATTTATATAGAGTTGACTTATGCTATTAATAAGATAATTAACAATTTACGAAGCTTACATGATTGTAATGTCTGTATATCAGATCAAACATTCTCTAATTATAGACAAATAGATTTAATTAAATATATTGATGTTGATACATTTTCTATTAATAATATCCGTTCTCAATTTAAATACTATCCAGTATGTAAAGTTATGCTTCGTATGCTATTGATCATAAAATCATACAATTTTTATATAGAAAGCCAATTAAAACAAAAAAAAATTCAAACTTCAAACTATTCGGAAGATATAGAAACCCCTAATCATATTTTTAATCTATGTGATATAGAAAAATCTAATAATATAGAGCCATTAAACTCTAATGTCGTTAATATTTACGGAGTTTTAGAGAATATGGAATCCTTATTACTTGACGCTATTAGTAGCTTTAAGGGAGATAGAACAAATTGGATTACTTCAGAATCTACTGATAACGATAATAAGTGTCTACCTGAACCATCTTTGACAAAAAAGTTAAAAACATACATTGATCGTGAAGCATACCAATGCTCAGCCGAAACTCCAATTTCCATGGGTCGATGTGATTTAGAAGTATTTGGTTTATTCGTGAATGGTCCAGAAAAAGCATTCATTGAATGTAAATTAATTAAAAATGATGACATTCATAAAATAAGAGATAAGTATGATAGTGCTATTACTCAAATAAAACATTATACAGAAAATAGCAAGCACTCAGGATATTTGATTTTTTTTATCTTTGGTAGAGATGTTAACGAAATAAAGGAAATTTTGTTAGAAAATCAGACTCTACTACTTACTATAGATAACCCTAAATATTCCACAGGATTCACACTTATTTACGATGAGAAATATAAGATTATGTTTGTTTCTTTACCTTCAGAATCACCAACTGAAACACATAAAAATAGGAAAATGAATAAAACAAAGTTATCAACTATTATTTCTAAGTCTTACACCTCTGCAATATTATAAAGACAATAACGTTACGCATCACGTTCTGCCCTCCACCACCAAAAATGGTCTAAATCACCAACCTCGGTGGTGGTGGCTAAGAAGCCCCGAAAATTTTTATTTCCCGAGAGTCTGACTCGTTTGACTCTTTAGGGCTATCAGAAGAACCTAGTAAAGATAACTATAAGTATATGCTTCTCAATGTATAATTAGTCGTATTACAACAAAAGATACCAATAAAGGATTAAATATACTATGTATTCCGCTTTAGATTACATGAACCAATCATTCATCTACTCCCTATACGAAAATAAAGTGCCAGAAGAATATAAATGTTCTCATTGTGGTTCAGGACACTTACATTTTGAAAAGAATTCATTCTGTAAAGCAGAATTAAAAGATTCTGTCGACAATTACGATCATCCAGAGTGGGAACCTGAATGGGTTGAATTCGTTTTTTCTGGTATTCTTACTTGTAAAAACTGCGATGAAAAATACACAGTTTCTGGTATCGGTGCTTTAGAACAAGATTATGATCATGAAACAGCTTTGAGTCCTAATTATACGCCGTTCTATACTCCTAAATATTTTAACCCGACTCTAGATATATTTAATATTCCAGAAAACACACCAAACCAATTAAAAAAAATTATTAAATCGGCATTTTCACTTGCATGGGCTGACTTTCCTGCTGCAGGAAACAGGTTACGTGCTGCATTAGAAATCATTGTTAATGAACTAGTTCAAGAAACAGCGACTAAACGGACATTAGGAAATAAGATTAATGATATACCTGATGATAATTCTGATATAAGAGATCTAATGAAAGCCATTAAATGGCTAGGAAATGATGCTACCCATGAAGCAAAACTTCTAGAATGTGATTTAGCTTTTGCCTTCAATGCAACTGAATTAATCTTAAAAAACCAATATCCAGATACAGATAAAAAAACAACTATTTTGGCTCATGCAAAAGAGATTAATAAAGCTAAAGGCTCTTTTATCACAAAATAATTAAGTAATAAAATACAACACCACCGCCTTCCCTCATGAAGGCGGTCCTCACCAAATACCCCCTCTCCCAAACCGTCTTCAACAAGGTACTGGCCCACGAACAGGACAACTCACAACGCTCGGCAATCTGCTCTGCTGTTACCTTTTCACCAGGCATAATCGACTGCAGAACTTTCAACTGGGTTTTACTTAATTTGATTAGACCAACTTGATGAGGAACAACACGTGCTGCCCCCATCAAATTAGCGTTGATTTGTTCGTTTTTCGTACAAATCTGCATTCTTATTATCATCCGCTGAGGTTTATAATGAAAAGTGGCTTCAAGCCAGTCTGGATAAGGGTTTATCGATGATTGGATTTTGAATCGAGACAGGTGCTAGACAGGTACACCATCCTTTTTTAAGCCATTTATGGTACGTTTCTAACGCTTCTTTCTTCTGTAATTCCATATGTGTATGGATATAGGCTTGATCTAGCTTATCCCTAGCATGATTTAACAGTGATTCACACACAATGTAATCAACACCCAATTCCGCCCATATTGATCGTGCTCGCTTTCTAAGATCATGTGCACTCCATGCCTTCTTAGATACTCCCCGCACCCATTCACTGGCTTTAGCACTGTGGATTGGCTGATTATTCCAACGAGATAACGGGAACAAGTGATCACTGTTATCGCCTAGCTCACGTTGCCATGCTTGATATGAACGTAATAGTTCAATCATCTCAGCGGTAAGTGGATAACTCATTGAAATATAGGACAGCCATATATTTACTTTGAAAATTCAACCAGCTGAAAGTAGATTCACCAACGCGAGAGCATTCACTATAGGACATGACGATAATCAGTCTTAGATAATAGCGTAATAATGGCCAGTTTTATGAAGGGAAAGTTATGGATGTCCTGTCTTTTTAGTCTTCTTCAATTTGCTCATAGATTTTCTTCACCTCTGGATGGTTTTGCAGGGCTTTGAGGGTTCGATGTCGATAAAACCAGTTAATAAACGCGGTAAATACGGTGGCAAAAATAGAGATGAGCACCCCTATTTCGTTCAGGGAAAGACCAGAGGCTACACCGGTTAAACCTGCCCAAAGGTAGGCAAACCAGCTAATAACTTTCTCTCTCATAGGCGAATTTCAGACATAAAAAAACCGCCTCAAAGGACGGTTATGGATTTAATGGAATCCTAAAACGACAAAACCCCACCGAGTAGGTGAGGTTCTGCAATGTGGGGATTTTGCCTATATAATTATTTTATGTCAATCACTTAATTTAACATGTTAAAATAAATTCATCTTTGATAATTGCTATGAGAATAATAAATTATATTGAAACTTTATCTACTCGAGATGAATACATTACAGCCTAAAAATCCAATTTATATTTAACAGTTTTTATATATAATAGAATTATTTTTTATTAGTGTCTGACACTTCAATCCAACCTCTAAATTATCATCAATAATTTCCAATGTCTCATTTTGAACATCATTCAAACGAATTGAATCTATATATTGAGATGAGAATGTATTATTACTTGAAATATAAATCTTATCAGACACTGATATTAAAGTATCTTTTTTAGCTGTCAAAATAAAAGCTCCATTTTGACCAAAAGATTCAGTAACCTTTCCCAACTTAATAATTAAACCCTTATCAACCATTAAATCAATAAGATTTTTAGAAACAAATTGTCGAATCACTTCTAAGAAAGAAATAATAAATTGACAGTAAGACTTCATTATTTCAATATCAATTAAATCATCAATTTCACCATGTGAACCATCATTTCTTAACTCTACAAAAGTTTTAATTTCATTTTCAATCATTTCCTTAGTTACAGAGTCTGATTCAAAAAAAACAGCCATCAATGGATGCTTTGATGACCATGAATCAAAGTTATCCAACCCAAGTTTAGAAAATAAATTATTAATAATATTAAATCGTAAATTCTGTTCATGTCGAACTAATGCATCAGTAACAAACTGATAGGGCTGGCCACCATTTAAAGCTGTATGATAACGATTTACGATATCTTCATGGTTTAAATGTTTATATCGGCCTTGATCTATCCTACTCAATATATGAGAAATCCCAAGCCTATATTCAGTACGAAACCCATCAGATAAATCTGAGAATACAACTAAATCCGCAATAGAATCCAAATAATCAGACAATATTGTTTCAATATAACTTTCGTAAACAGCATAAAGTCTTGTAACTGAAGATGCTATTGAGAATATCTTAATATCTCTTCTTTGGCTAACTGATGTAGCAACAGAACTTATTCTTTGATGTTCATCGAGTAAATGTTTAATAACCTCTATATTTTGAGAGGTTTTATCATAAAGAGGCTGAAACATCTTAATTTACCAATGCTGAGGCAAATATTTGCCTAAAGAAATCAATACGGTTTTCTAAATCAGCTTTAGTACTTGCTCGTCCAGTAACACTAGATATACCCTGAGATTCAAATAAATCAATCGTTTGTCTTATAATAAAGTCTTTCTTCTCAATTAAACGATCAAATTCATCTGTAAACTCAGATAAAGAAACCATTACAGCGTCATAAACACCTTTTCTCGATTTCCCTGAAAAAGCACCTTTCTCATATACCCTAAAGGTATCACCCCCAAAAATTGCAATTGACGTTTCAAGAGTATTAGTAAATAGGTTTTCTAACACCTCACAATCTTTAGCATTAAATTTTTTACTTCGAATCATGTAAAGATCAAGGAAACCCTGTATACCATAACGGTACTGTTCCATATGTCTTAAAGCAAAAAACCTTAATACAACTTCAATATCTTCCATTTTCTTAAAGAAAGCCGTTTCATAAATTGGTAATTTATGGTTTGTATCTTCCTCTACTTCATATTTAGGTAGTTCCCAAATATAACGAAAATTATCCAATCGAGCTAATTTAAAAAGAAGATTATTAAATAAACCAGAACCAAGAGAGTTTCTAATTTCTTGTCTTTCTAATTTGATCCCCCCTGTATTCAACCGTTCAAAAACTAACTGCCTTAAGAATATAGCATCCTCTTCTTCTTGAGCTGACTCAGTTAATAGTACAATAGAGGAAATAGCTCTTCTATCCAATCCGGCTCTAATTTTATTAGGTAATTCTGAATATGTAAGACCATTTAATTCTGGCCACAAATCTAATCCTTTTAACGCAAATTTATTTTTATAAAAATCATCAATTGCTGTTATACGTTGCTGCCCATCCATTACTTCATAAGAATTAAAAGATTGTTCATATAAAAATATAGGCGGTACAGGTATATTAATAATAAATGATTCAATTAACTTTGACTGACGTTCAATATCCCAACGAGAACGTCTTTGGTAAAATGGACGAACTTCCATATATTCATTACGTTTGAGAGCATCAACGAAATTAGGCAATTTTTCTCTATTCGTTTCAGTTACAATACGATGCTCACCTTTCTCGTATTTTTCATTTATTTGAGTAGCAGTTAATCTGCTATTACGAACTTTGGGCTTAATTTGCCACATACTCTTTTCTGATTCTGCTCGCATAAAATACATCCTCTATATTCTTTATAATTTATGATATCATTTGCTTATTCAAGCAAGCAATAAGAAAGTTATTGAAATTAAACACAATTCACGAATAAACGTTGAACGCTATTAATCATGGGAAAGTTAACAAACAAATAGAACCACCTCGTTAAACCCTAGTATTTTATTTGTTTCCAATCAGTTAAAATACCAGCTTAGGTTTAATTAAATTATAATAAATAATGATCTTTATATTCCAACAATTCATAAAACAGCAAGAAAACGACCTTCCCTTTCAACCTGCTCTTCCATCACCATAACAGCCACAGCCCTATTCTCAACTAGCCAAACCACCAACTGATCCAACACCATGTTATAACGCTTAAAGCGGCTATAAGTCACAGGTAAAACCTGCGCAAAATACGCAAAGCGAGTTTCTTGTGTCCATACAATACGACCAGATTTACAGCACTGACATTTACAACGATTACGATTCTTATCTACTACAATGGCACTACCATTACACTCGGGACACACTTGGCCATTCTGTTGAGTCGCTTCAGCAATCGCGGTCGCACATAATGCTGTTAACGCCTTTTCAGGGTAAACACCGCGCCAATCTTCCATTAATCGTAATGTTTCGCCCCTAGTCGCTATTTGTAGCTGTTTGAGTGCATGAACATCTCTTAGCCCTTCAACAAACAGTACCAACCACCCTACTGGCGATTCATGCCAACATAACCCGACTACCGCCAATTGTTCTTCAGCAGACAATAACGCTTTACCACCGCCAGACTGAGGATCGTAGTTGATTCCTTTGATCGCAAATTTACTCAACAGGGTTTCGATTCTCATGCTGGTTGTGTTCCTTTGTTAATTCTAAAACTTGCCCAATTAAACGTTACCCACTTACCGTCTTCCATAATGCGGTCGACAGCTGCGCGGCCTAAGGTTGTTATAAGTTCATCACTCTGAAGGTTGGTAATCACCCCTGTTGGTTTTTCTAGGGTATAACGTTCATCAATGATGCGGTTTATCATTACTCGTTCATTATTGCTGTTGTGCTGAACGCCCAATTCATCTATCACCAGCAAATCAACATTACTCAGAAAACGAATCAGTGCTGTTTCACTGGTTGCTGAGTCCTGACGGTAAGTATCACGAAATTTAAGCATCAATTCGGCAACGGTGATCACTACCACTGATCGGCGTTGCTGAAGTGCTTGATTGGCAATCGCACACGCTAAGTGGTTTTTTCCTGTGCCTGATGTACCCGCAAAGATGAAACCACCACATGCACGATCATTCAGTAAATTATCTACAAATGTTTTTGATTCATCGAACGCATGTTGCTGACCTGCATTCTGAATCACGAAGTTATCAAAGCTGCAGTGTTGGTGACGCTTCTTGATACCTGAACGTCCTAATGCTTTTGACACTCGTGTTTGTTGGTTTTGCTCATAAAGATTCTTAGCGACCACATCGGCTTCACGCTGACGAATGGCTTGCATTTGCTCGTAAGTGTATGGCTTCACATGGGCTGGCATGGTTTGCGCCAAACGTTGCGTGATGTTCATCGATAATCCTCCGGTGGACCATATTTGCCATCGCTGGCACCCATTCGCTGTGTGGCTGAGATTTGTTTGTTAGTACGCTCTGCTGCCCACTTGTTGGCATTGCGCATGCCGTTACGCCAAGCGGCTACCCAATCTAAATATTTACAATCACGGGCTTTCATCGCATCCGCCCACTGACAGGTTGCTGCTTGTGCATCGAGTGTAAAACCTTGTGCTGAGTACCACTGCTGCATCGACTCGGTGATGGTGAAATCATCTGCCAGTTCGGTTTTCAATTTACGCTGAACACGAACAGGCTTGGTATTACGTTCCTGTGGTGCTGGTTGTGGTTGCTCAGTGATTTGAGAATCTTGATAAGCATCCTCGCAAGGGACTACAGGGTTATTGATCTGTTTTATCGGATCTGTATTGGATCTGTTAATGGATTCGGTAATATTCCCGTTTCCATTCGGTAAATTTACCGAATCGGAATGTTGACTAAAAAAGATGATTTCCATTAGCTTTGATTCGTTGAATTTGTAGTGCACTGTCGGTACACCATTTGCCTTCTTACGGGCTGTTTCTAGGCAATCATTTAAGCGTGTTTTTAGCTTCTTCAATGCATAACGAACTTGGTCTACAGAGAAGCCTAATTCATCCGCCAATTGCTCATGACGCTTATAGAACCAACCATCTGTTCTGGTTGTACGACCTGACCAAAACACTAACTGAGACAGCACTGCAGCTTGGTTTAAATCACCGTTACAAAAACGAATGTAAACACGCGGAATACTGATATTAGCTTCATTACCTGATAACTCGCGTATTGCGTTAAATAACCCTGACATACAGCCCCCGTACCTGTATTGATGTAATGTTGATAGCTTGATAACACTTATTCATGGCTGCCAACCTTGTGGTTTTTAGCGGTCATTAATGTTTCTAAATAACCCAGTAAAGGTTTATGAGAGCCTTCACTTTCTTGTACTTCACGGTAAGCAGCACGAAGCTGTTCTACGGTGGCGTTATCAGGTAGCAACAATAACGATGACAATGCTTCGGATGACTCTTTGTTAAACATCGCCAGTAGCTGATCACGTTTAGGTGTTTCACTCCCCGTTCCTATTACTGCTACGGAAAACCCGAGTGGATTTAAAAACGCATTGAGCGCATCAGAAGCTCGTTGTTTAGGTAAGGCAACCAAAATAGCCGGTAATAAATCCATCATGGTAGCTTTGGCTTCAATACTGGTTCGTTCTAAATAACGGAAAAAGTTTTGTTGGTTGTTCTTATCATCAGCCCCTACCGGTTTAAGCAATTGCTTTCGTTGGGCATCAACTTCAAACGGTAAATCCATGTTGTGATATTGACGGGCAACTTTTTGAGCAATGAACTCTTTACTGACTTCAGTACGCCATCCCTCTACAGCGTTACGCATAACGCTTTTTAGGCTCTGAATTGACATGCGGGTTTTCCTTAACTGTATAAATAACCAGAAGAAACCGACATCACTCAAGAACTTGTCGAGCAATTTGCTCATGAAGCTATTCACTTTCTATAACATATCTCGGCTTATGACTACTAATGATAAAAAGCGTGAACAAGCACGTAAACGCGCCCAACGTTTGAGAGATAACCGCAAAACCAATGGCGTGACCAGTTTTCCTCTTCCATTAAATAATATGGAAGTCGAACGGCTAAATGAGATCTGTAAATTCTTCTCTTATCCCAATATAGCTTGTGATAGCGCCGAAGCATTACAACTAATGATCCATCGTATTCATGGTGAGATGGAACAAATCAAACAATCACTAGGTACTTGCCAACATTGTGGTGAGTCATTACCGGAAGGATGTGCAAAATTAAAGGCGGGAGGCTTATTTAAAGGTGATGCTCGTTGCTGGCACACCATGAATCGAGTTCGTCTTTCTTAACCATCAAATAAAAGGATTTAATCATGCAGAATCTAATTATTACCTCCTCTGAATTAGTAGAACTAACAGGTTATAGCCGCGCTGCAGATCAAGCTTCTTGTTTAAGAAGCCACGGCATCTTTTATGTTGAAGGGAAAGATGGTCGTATAAGAACAACTTGGTATCACATTAACCACCCTGCTTCACACCGCAATAATAATAATAACGATGGATTTAACCTAGAGGCGTTAACATGAAAGAATGCAGTAACAAAAGCAAACGTAAACTGCCACCTCGTGTTTATGCTCATGGTAAAAAATACCGTTGGCACCCTAAATCAGGAGGCTCAATTGCTATATGCCCTATTGAATCACCTTTGTCATTAGTATGGCTCGAATATGAAAAGCTGATTAATAAGCATAGAAGAAATACCGCTGAATTATTTCATGAATATTTTGATTCACCGCAATTTAAAGCACTTGCACCATCAACACAGCGTTCTAATTTGGCACGAGTTCCAATATTAATAAAAGTGTTTGGTAACATGAATCCTAACGCTTTATTACCTAAACATATTCGCGCATTTATGGATAAACGTGGTGAACATTCAACATCCGCTGCAAACAATGACTTTTCACTACTCTCTAAAGTTATGCAATGGTCATACGAACGTGGCAAGATAGATAAAAACCCATGTCGTGGGGTAAGAAAGTTTTCAGCCAAGCAACGTGATCGGTATATTACAGATGAAGAATATATCGCAGTTTACCAATGCGCTAATACCATCACTAAAGTTGCAATGGAGCTGGCTTATTTATGTGCAGCTCGTAAGGGCGACATATTAAAGCTTGAGTACTCGCATTTATTAGATGGCGGTATTTTCATTACTCAATCTAAAACAGGTAAGAAACAAATTAAGATGTGGTCACCACGCTTGCGTGAAGCAATCGCCCTATCTGAAACGTTAGCTGAAAAACAAACTAACTTTGTACTTCGTCGCCCTAATGGCCAAAAGGTTCACGATCGTTCACTACAAGATTATTGGCAGGCAGCAAAAAAGAAAGCGGCTTTAGAATATGGCATCAATACGGATTTCACGTTTCATGATTTAAAAGCTAAAGGTATTTCAGATTACGAAGGAACCATGGCAGACAAACAACGTTTCTCTGGCCATAAAGAATTCGCTCAAGTTAATACCTATGATCGTAAAGTGGACATGGTACCGCCACTCAATCTAAAAAGTATTAATCAGCCTAAGAGTGATCAATAGCAAAAAGCCCTCCAACTTGAAGTGAGGGCTTTTTGCGTTATAGTCAATAATTCAACTAAATTCATTAACCTAGATTCAATATACCAATAAAATAAACTCACTTTACATATGATATGATATGCATTTAATATTTTAAGAAAAATAAAAATATAAAGAGGTTTAAATTGTCCAATTTCGAATATAACGTCAATTTAGGAAAGCTTGGTGAAGAAGAGTTATCTCGATGGTGTACATCGGCAGGACTTATAGCAAATCGTTCTCTAGAAGAGGACACTATGGGATGGGATCATTTAGTAGAATTTCCTTACATAAAATCAGACACACCTCAAGATAAACAAGAAAAACCTATTGAATGTAAAATACAACTAAAATCTACTCAACGTACTGATAAAAGTGTTAATATAAAACTATCAGCCTTGAAGAGATTAGTAGATTATACCTCTCCCGCTTTTATCCTTTTTTACGAATATGACAACTCTATATCTCCCGTACTTGAACACTCATATCTAGTTCACGTAGACGAGAAACTAATAACAAGAATATTAAAGAAAATCCGTCAAAACTATTTATTAAAAACGCCAAAAAAACTCAACAAAATTGAATTAAAAGTAAGCTACGGAAAGAATAATAAACTACGAGAGAATACTGGTGAAGTACTAAGAGATGAAATAGTTAATTTTACTCCTGATGGCATTGCTAAATACCAGCAAGATAAAGATAAATTAACTAAAACTGTAGGCTACGAAAATGGTGGTTACCAACTCCACTTCAAAACAAGTGGTAAAGAATTAGAAGACTACTTTATGAATAAAGCATTAGGCTTAGCTACTTCTTTGGATATTAAGGATGCACTCATAAAAGACACGCGATTTAAGCTAAACGGGATAAACATTAAAGAATCCGATGAAGCTGAAATTGAAGTATCTCCAAAAATACATAGTAAATGCAAGCTACGCTTTAAAACCAGTATTTATTCATCATCCATATCATTTGACGCTGAACTACTACAGGTTCCAAGTGTACTAACTGAATATAATAGATTGTTAATTAAATCAAATTTATTTTCAATTGAACTTGGAATAATGACTAAAGACTCATTTGAAAACATTAAGCTTCATGAAACGCTCGACAAAAAAGTGTCGATAGAAGAATGCATCCGTTTTTTCAAAGTGTTTAGTCCTAGTAACTCAGGTAAACCTCTTTTTCTAGATCTCGACTTCGGGATAGAAAATGGATCAATGTCTTATCAATGCGATATAAAACATAATCATGATGATTTCTCTGATTTAGTCAATAACCTTCAGTTTTTAAAAAATAAGTTTGATATAGATAGTTCTTTAGAAGTTCATATGGAACAACTAATTCAAGAAGAAAATAGAATCCAAGCCTTATGTAAACTTCTCCAAAACGATGTCGATAGCCTTCAATTAAGGGCTACAGACGCGTTAGAAAAGAAACTTGAAGAAATAAAGCAACCAGTTAGTTTCATCGTAGTATTAGGTAACTCTACATTTGGTGCTATTACTCTAGTATTTGCTCGCAAAACAGAAGATTTCATATACCAAGCTTATAAAGTTGAAATTCTAGATACGTTGTCCTTTAACGATCATATTCCTACCAACGAACAAATCAAAAAACTTGAAAATCAATCGCTAAAAATATATGTAGACGAGCATAATTAACTGAAAAATTGTATGAGTTAGCTAAATTGCTAGCTCATAAACAATATATGGCTATCTATTATTTACCAAAACCCATAGATATTTTATAAAAATATTACATATAAATAAATTTAACCTTTATTTCAATAATTAATTCTGACAATTACAGTCAGAATAAATCGCTAAACCCCACCCAATTAAATTCACTTATTTTAGATAATTATGCACCTGTGTATTATAAAAAAATGCAAAATAATCATTTATATTAGCAAAACGTTAGCAATTGGGATTTAGCAGGAAAATAAGAAGAAATGTGAATAACGCAGAAGGGAGAAAAGGAGGTAAAACTGAATTTACCTCCATAGCTATAACTTATTGTATCTTATGGTTTTTAGCTAAGAAAGCATCGAGTTTATTAGCGAAATTTTGGCGGTCAGCTTGCGTTAATGCAGACGGTCCACCTGTCTGAATTCCACTACTCCGCATGGTTTCCATAAAGTCGCGCATTTGCAGGCGTTGTTTAATGGTGTCTTTGGTGTACATTTCACCGCGCGGGTTTAATGCGTGTGCACCTTTGGTGATCAATTCATCAGCCAATGGAATATCGGCGGTGATCACCAAATCCCCTATTTCGGCTTGCTGCACAATATAGTTATCTGCAACATCAAAGCCCTGCTCTACTTGAATCGAGCGTAAAAAAGGAGATGGGGGAGTACGAATATATTGATTCGCCACCAGCGTTACGTGAACTTTAGCGCGATCAGCTGCGCGAAAAAGGATCTCTTTTACCACGTTTGGACATGCATCAGCATCAACCCAGATTTTCATCACTTTTCCTTAAATGCCTATATAACGCGAATTAACACGTTAAATTTAAATGCAAAAAAGCCGCCCTATATCAAGGCGGCTTTCTATTAAATCGTTAACTCAGTCAGGTTCATTAAGCTGAAACTTAACCTACAAGACCTTTCTTAGCGATGTACTCATCGTACGTGCCGTGGAAGTCTTCTACGCCATCTTTAGTGATCTCGATGATACGTGTTGCAACAGATGTTACAAACTGACGGTCATGAGATACGAACATTAGTGTACCTTTGAAGTTCTCTAACGCTAGGTTAAGTGCTTCAATAGATTCCATGTCCATGTGGTTTGTTGGTTCATCCATTAGTAGGATGTTAGGACGTTGCATGATTAGCTTACCAAACAGCATACGACCTTGCTCACCACCAGAAATCACTTTAACAGACTTCTTAATGTCGTTTTGTGAGAATAGCATACGACCAAGGATACCACGAACAACTTGCTCGTCGTCGCCTTCTTTCTTCCACTGACTCATCCACTCTAGTAGTGTGATGTCTTCAGCGAAATCAGCGCTGTGATCCTGTGCGTAGAAACCGATATTGTTGTTTTCAGACCACTTAATCATACCTTCCATTGGCTCCATTTGGCCTGCAAGGGTATTAAGGAAGGTTGATTTACCGATACCGTTTTCACCGATGATCGCAATACGCTCACCCACTTCTACCAACAGGTTAACGCCATTGATAAGAATGTTGTCGCCGTAACCTTGTTTTAGACCTTCAACTTCAAGTGCGTTACGGAACAGTTCTTTTTCCTGATCGAAACGAATGAACGGAGATTGACGGCTAGATGCTTTCACTGCTGTTAGCTGGATCTTGTCTAATTGCTTTTGACGAGATGTTGCTTGCTTAGCTTTAGATGCGTTAGCAGAGAAACGGCTTACGAACGTTTGTAGTTCAGCCATCTGTGCTTTCTTCTTCGCATTGTCTGCTTGAAGTTGATCACGAGCTTGCTCAGCAGCCATCATGTATTCGTCGTAGTTACCAGGGAATAGACGAAGCTCACCGTAATCTAAGTCAGCCATGTGAGTACATACGCTGTTTAGGAAGTGACGGTCGTGCGAGATGATGATCATTGTGCAGTTACGTGCAAGAAGGATCTGCTCAAGCCATGCGATGGTGTGAATGTCCAAGTTGTTCGTTGGTTCGTCAAGTAGCATGATGTCTGGGTTAGCAAACAATACCTGAGCCAATAGAACACGAACTTTAAGACCTGGAGCAACAGCGCTCATTAGACCAAAGTGTTGATCTTCAGAAATACCAAGACCTAAAAGAAGTTCGCCAGCACGTGCTTCTGCTGAGTAGCCGTCCATTTCTGCGAATTCAACTTCAAGATCAGCAACACGCATACCGTCGTCTTCAGACATATCAGGCATTGCATAAATGCGGTCACGCTCTTCTTTCACAGTCCATAGTTCTTTATGGCCCATGATTACAGTGTCAACAACGCTGTAGTTTTCGAATGCAAATTGGTCCTGACCTAACTTAGCCATACGCTCGTTAGGATCAAGTGAAACAGTGCCACCAGATTGCTCTAGTTCGCCACCCAAGATTTTCATGAATGTCGATTTACCACAACCATTTGCGCCGATCAGGCCGTAACGGTTGCCACCACCAAATTTAACTGAGATGTTTTCAAATAATGGCTTATCGCCAAATTGCATTGTGATATTAGCTGTTGAAATCAATGTACTGTTTCCAAAATTTGTGAATATATCAAGCATTAAAAAAGCCGCTCAAGATAGGCGACTTTTTCTCTAAATTGTTGTCTAGTATAGCAGCTTTCGTGACATACATCACCCTAAATTAGTGCTGCTATTTAGTAACCAATGATTAACGGCGCGATCGACCGCCGTTATTGCGGCCACCATTACGACCACTGTTTGAACGTTCTTTATGCGCTGATGCTGCTTTTGCTTGTGATAACAAAATAGACTCAACCGTGAGTTCCATTGGCGATTTTGGTGTAATACCGTGAGCAAACGTGCGCATACGTGGTGGCAATTCAAACTCTGCCGCCGATGCACGAGGCATGCGCTTGAAACGAGACAAATAGAAAGCTTCTACTTTTTCACGTGCCCACTCTGTTTTTTTGAGGTATTTAACACTACTCGCAATCGAAGGCTTGGTATTAAAACAATTCATACGCAATGCAGTATCAAGAATTTCCCAGCCATAATGATCAACTAGCTCCGTTATCATTTTCTCTAAGCTAAGACCATGTAATGGGTTGTTTTGCAGTAATTGCTGCTCTAGCGTCAATTCTTTTGGCGCTTTTGGGGTTTGTGGTTGTTGCTCTAACTCTGACATCATTATTCCTAGCAGGTATTGGCTGAGTGCTAGAGTTATTATACTGGTAATCACTGACGACGCATCAATAAAAAAGCCATGATTTTTCTTATTGCCGATTAATTGTCATTCAGATTGATGATTTAACTTGCTTACGATACCCTTACTGCATAAACAATACCAAACAGCCGTTATGTATATCACCGCATAGGAGTCGACAATGAGCATGGAAATTTGGTTTACCTTTTTATGTGCGAGCATATTACTATCGATCATCCCCGGCGCTGGGGCTATTTCAACCATGTCAAACACCATTAAGCATGGCTTTAAAACCACATTGGTCGGTAACCTTGGTCTACAAACGGGCAATCTGATTAATATCATCATTGTTGGTGCAGGGCTCGGCGCTTTGTTGGCAGAATCTGAAACGGCTTTTAGCGTTATCAAATGGGGCGGTGTGCTTTATTTAATTTACCTTGGTTATCAAAAATTCCAAGAGGCTGGCACTATTCATTTAGATCAAACCAATACTGTAACCACCTCTTATTCTCGACTGTTTACTAAAGCGGTTATTGTTAATATTACTAACCCTAAAAGCATTATGTTCTTGGTCGCCCTACTGCCACAGTTTTTAACCCCAACGGGTTCCCATTGGTATCAATTAACCTTGTTAGGTTCAACCATGATCGTGGTTGATTTAGTGGTAATGGTGGGTTATTCGCTATTAGCAACCCGGTTAATGCGAGTCGTAAAAGATGCTCGGCGTATGAAGTTACAAAATCAAATTTTTGGGTCGTTATTTATTGGGGCTGGCACGCTATTGAGTTTTAGTCGTCATCATTAATGACTGCAGATGCTTTGCTTTTCTAAATAGATATAAAAAAGCGAGCATCAAGCTCGCTTAATAATAGATCTCGGTTTTATGAGTTATAAAACGAGCAACTTATTCCCAATCAAGAATAACTTTACCCGACATGCCTGAGCGCATAACGTCAAAGCCTTGCTGGAAATCATCAATCTTATAATGATGAGTAATGATTGGCGTTAGATCTAGGCCGGATTGAATCAAGCTTGCCATTTTATACCATGTTTCAAACATTTCACGACCGTAGATACCTTTAATGATCAAGCCCTTAAAGATAACTTGTGTCCAATCAATACCCATATCTGAAGGTGGAATGCCTAATAGTGCAATCTTACCGCCATGGTTCATGCTTGATAACATGCTGTTAAATGCCATTGGGTTACCTGACATTTCTAGACCGACATCAAAGCCTTCTTTCATACCAAGTTCAGCCATAACATCGGTTAGGTTTTCATTGGCAACGTTAACTGCACGTGTTACGCCCATTTCACGGGCAAGATTCAAACGGTATTCATTGACATCAGTGATCACCACATGGCGCGCACCAACATGTTTAGCCACAGCTGCTGCCATGATACCAATTGGACCAGCACCAGTGATCAACACATCTTCACCAACAAGATCAAAAGATAAAGCAGTATGAACAGCGTTACCAAACGGGTCAAAAATCGACGCTAAATCATCTGAAATATCATCAGGGATTTTAAATGCGTTAAATGCAGGAATAACCAAAAACTCGGCAAATGCACCTTCACGGTTAACACCTACACCGATAGTATTACGGCATAAATGAGTACGGCCACCACGACAATTACGGCAATGACCACATGTGATATGACCTTCACCAGAAACACGATCACCTAAGTTAAAGCCACGTACTTCTTGTCCCATGCCAACAACTTCGCCGACATATTCGTGACCAACAACCATTGGCACAGGAATGGTTTTTTGTGACCATTCATCCCAATTGTAGATATGCACGTCAGTACCACAGATAGCTGTTTTCTTGATACGAATCAGTAGATCATTATGCCCCATTTGCGGCTTATCTACTTCCGTCATCCAGATACCTTCTTCAGGCTTTAACTTAGCAAGAGCTTTGATTTTCATAACACTTATTCCATAAAGCTAGAACAACCTCTAATGGCTGTTCTATACAATAGCCTTAACACACTGCTAAGGCCGTGCCGATGTTAACAACGAAAAACGAAAAACGAATTAGATAATAGCCATCTCTTTACCCACTTCAATAAACACATCAATCGCTTTATCAAGTTGCTCGCGAGTATGTGCTGCTGACATTTGAGTACGAATACGTGCTTTGCCGTTCGGTACTACAGGGAATGAGAAACCAACAACATAAATACCTTTAGCTAATGCGCGCTCAGCAAATTCTGCTGCTACTTTTGCATCACCTAACATGATTGGAATGATAGCGTGATCAGCACCTGCCATAGTAAAGCCAGCAGCTGTCATACGAGTGCGGAAATGTGCAGCATTAAGCCATAGGTTATCACGTAGATCACCACTTTCAGCCAGCAGGTCAATAACACGGTTTGATGCAGCAACAATCGCTGGTGCAACAGAGTTTGAGAATAAGTATGGACGTGAACGCTGACGTAACCAATCGATCACTTCTTTCTTACCAGACGTGTAACCGCCTGATGCACCACCCATTGCTTTACCTAGTGTACCTGTAATAATGTCAATACGATCCATCACATTGTGGTGCTCATGAGTACCACGACCATTTGCGCCCATAAAGCCAACAGCATGTGAGTCATCAACCATTACCAATGCATCATACTTATCGGCTAAATCACAAATAGCAGGCAAGTTTGCAACCACACCGTCCATTGAGAATACACCGTCAGTTACGATCAATGTATGACGTGCACCCGCTTCTTTAGCGGCGATAAGTTGTTGCTCTAGCTCTTCCATGTTGTTATTAGAGTAACGGAAGCGCATCGCTTTACATAAACGTACACCATCAATAATCGATGCGTGGTTAAGCGCGTCGGAAATGATCGCATCTTCCGCACCTAAAATCGTTTCAAATAAACCCGTGTTAGCATCAAAACATGAGGTGTAAAGAATGGTGTCTTCCATTCCTAGAAATGCCGATAGCTTTTGCTCTAGTTGTTTGTGTGCATCTTGGGTGCCACAAATAAAACGCACTGATGCCATACCAAAGCCATGCTGATCCATACCCGCTTTTGCTGCTGCAATCAGTTCAGGATGGTTAGCTAAACCCAAGTAGTTATTGGCACAGAAGTTCAATACTTCTTCACCAGACTGAATCGACACTGCTGCTTTTTGAGCAGATGTGATAATACGCTCAGATTTGTATAATCCCTCAACTTTAACATCTTCAATTTGCTGATTAATTTGCTTATAGAATGCAGAAGACATGTGTTCCTCACAGATTTATTGGATGGTAAATAAAGCTCAAGCGCTAATAAAATCTAAACGCTATTCTTCTAGACCAATAACATACTGCCACTACAGTATTAAATATCGATATCTAGCTTAATAGCATTCCTTTTACACCTTTTTTATTTGAAAATCGTCAACTATTTGGTGTTTTTTATCAACTCTTTGAACTAGCACTAGATTGGTTACTTTTCAGCATTCTAATTCAAACTTAACCGCAGTATTATCCCATACCATGGAAAATGATTATTGACCCTTAGGCACAAATCAATGGAAACTAATAAACTTATCGCACTAATGCCAGATTTAGCCGTATTTATCGTGGTGGTTGATGAAGGCAGTTATACCGCAGCAGCAAAGAAACTCAATGTCACCCCTTCTGCGTTGAGTAAGCAAATCTCTCGCTTAGAAACAGCGCTGTCAGTGAAGTTATTAGAACGCACTACCCGTAAATTAATGATCAGCGAATCAGGTAAACGCATTTACACCCAATGCACAACCATGTTTGATGCCGCAAAAAAGGCAATTGAAATATCACATTCAGAGCCCATTGTTCCGGCAGGCATGATAACTGTAGCCGCCCCTAAAGCATTTTTATCGATTGTATTACAACCGTTACTCACTCCATTTTTAACCCAATACCCTGATATTCAATTAAAACTTAAAGCTCGTGATGGTGAAATTGATATTCTGAAAGAAGGGATCGATGTGGTGTTTCGATTGACGGAAAAACCCAGCGAAGATTTAGTATTAAAGCAGATCGGCAAAGTTGATCTTATGCTATGTGCCAGCCCAGATTACCTTGCGCTACGTGGTATACCAACAACACCGTTAGATCTGGTCGATCATGATTGCTTATATTTAGGAGAAACCAGTACTGACAATATTTGGGAGTTTGAGCAACAACATACTCGCCACCGTGTAACAGTCAGTGGCCGCTATGCAGTTAACCACTCTCAAATGCGATTAAATGGCGTCAAAGATAATTTAGGCATTGGTATTTTTCCTGATTTCGTGATCAAAGATGCATTGCAACAAGGCAGTGTTATTCGCGTATTACCAACATGGACCATTCGCGGTAATTATCACGGTGATATAGCACTTCAATATGCGCAAACCAAGTTTATGCCAGCCAGGCTAAGAGCATTTATTGACCACGTAACAGCAAATTTTAACTCCTAAAGCATTGATTAATTGAGAAAATGTGCGTTTTTTGTCACTTTTACTTTTTTTGAGGCGTTATTTTTGTCGTGAGGCTAAAGTTATCATTTGAACACTACTGATAGACTTACCGCATAAAAGGTCATCACAAAATAAAGGACACTCGGTCCTCTCAATGTATGCCTCCAAAATATAAAAGGATCAGTGTTCATGCACTCAAAAATCATAGAAAATCATGATGAATTAATCCACTGGATGCGTTTAGTTGAGACTGCGTATGGCCGTTCAATTCTAACCGATACTGCAATTCATTTTGTGTCAGGTACTTATGATGACGGTACAACAGGTCATATGATTGAAATCTTCGATCTTGATGATGAAATCATTGCGAGTTCTGCAGTTAGCCATGAATTAGCCGAGTTTGCTACTAAAATGAATAGTGTTGTTCAGCAACAAGGAACACAAAGCCTCGCCGCTTCTCGTGCTGTAATGCATTAATTGCTATCGCTAAAGATTCCATCTACGCTTTATTTCTCAGTCACTTCTGATTAAAGTGACTGCATACCTTATACTTCAAGCAGTATAATTAACGGCTTTAACGAGTTGACAAACATGCTCGTTAAATTGAAATACAGTGGGAATCGCGATGGAAAAATATATTGGCTTAATGTCAGGCACCAGCATGGATGGCGTTGATGCTGTTTTGGTCGAAATTGACAACAATAATATTCAGTTACTTGGCTCGCATCCCTTTGCTATGGGTAACAATCTAAAACAATCATTATTAGATATCTGTTTAGGCCAACCAACAAATTTGCAAACATTAGGTGAACTTGACCATCGTTTAGGTCATCTTTTTGCCGATGCAGTATTAGCATTACTCGCTAAAACCAATACTAACGCTGCTGATATCACGGCAATTGGCAGTCACGGTCAAACGGTATTTCACTCGCCACATACTGAATATGCGTTTACGATGCAAATTGGTGATGCTAATATTATTGCCGCCAAAACAGGCATTACTACTGTTGCTGATTTTCGTCGTAAAGATATGGCATTTGGTGGTCAAGGTGCACCGCTGGTTCCCGCTTTCCACCAGCAGCTGTTTAGTTCAAATCAGTGTACTCGCGTTATTTTAAATATTGGTGGCATTGCCAATATCACTGTATTAGAGCCTAATAAAGCAGTAACAGGATTTGATACTGGCCCTGGTAATATGTTGATGGATGCGTGGATCAATCTCCACCAGCATAAAAGCTATGATGACAATGGTAACTGGGCCCGTTTGGGTAATGTTAGCTCAATGCTATTAACGCGTCTGTTATCAGAACCTTACTTAGCCCAACCTGCACCGAAAAGCACTGGTCGCGAGTTATTTAATCTGCCGTGGCTAGAGCAATATTTAACTGAGCCAGCCATCGTAGAACTACAACTTTCTGCTTGTGATATTCAAGCAACATTGACTGAATATAGCGCCCAAACTATCGCTAATGAGGTTATAAAAACAGGCCTAACTCCTGCCATTACTCTCAATGAACTATTGGTCTGTGGCGGCGGCGCACACAACCCTATTTTAATGCAGCGACTAACAGAGTTATTGCCTAATTGGCAGGTAATGACAACCGCAGATCGTGGTGTCGATATTGATAACATGGAAGCAATGGCATTTGCATGGCTCGCATACCGTACCATGCATCATCAATCAGGTAATTTGCCTGAAGTTACAGGAGCGAGCCGTTTAGCTCAACTAGGCGCGATTTATCCTGCGGATTAACTTACGTGTTACTTGATGATTATTTACCTTCTGATGAGAATTATTGATGAACAACCCAACTGCCAATGTTGCCTATAAAAATCTCGCTTTAATTGCTTGCTCAACCCAATTTGATCCCACACAAGTGCCTCAGGTTACTGCTATTTTGGCGCAGCATGGTTATCAAGTCAGCTGCCAATACTTACTACAAACCGTGTCTGATTTTGGCTATGTTGATACTGATCAAGCGCGCGCAAATAATCTGATTCAAGCCCTACTAGATCCTACAATTGAGGTGTTATGGTTCTATCGTGGTGGTGGTGGTGCATTAAACTTGTTGCCTTATTTGCACCGCTATAAGCAACAACTATTAGCGATACCTGAAAAAATCATTGTTGGATTTAGTGATGTTACCGCGATCCATAGCTTTTTAAACAATGAGCTTGGATGGCGTTCAATTCATGGTGTTAACGCTAATAACCATTTAGAAATGAATTCAGCCAATCAACAACCGTTACCTGATATTGCAGCGCTGATAGCTAAGGGAATTACATATCATAATGTCTTACCACTTAATGCATCAGCACAGCAAACAACGTCTGTCAGCGGCACATTAATCGGTGGCAATCACACCCTCATTGGTGCAACATTTGGCACTCACTACCAACCCGACTTTGAAGATAAGATTTTAATCCTGGAAGATATTGGGGTTACTTTTCGTCAGTTAGATCGTTATTTACAACAATTATTATTTCTAAAAGAATGTAATGTTAAGGCGATTATTTTTGGTCAATATTATTCTATCGATCCAAACGATGAAGAGCGCATAATGTACAAAGCGGTTTTACAAAAATTTGCAGCGCAATACGATAAGCCGGTTTATTACTTCCCTTTCTTTGGTCATGGAAAATATAACCAGCCTTTTATTCTCGGTGAAAGCATCACGTTACAACGTAACCAAGATTCAACGGGATCAGACATGTTTGAATACGTAACATGTATTCAACCCCCCTTGCACAGTAAATAAATCATCATTTACCAATAAAAAAGGCTGCTGAGTCGTTCTCAACAGCCTTTCGATAGCGATAGTTAAATGATTACTTTGCTTGCGTCTTCAAGAATTTCTTCACTTTCTTCATTGCCATTTGGCGCTTAAGAGGTGATAGATAATCAATGAAAAGAATACCTTTTAGGTGGTCAATCTCATGTTGAAGTGCGATAGCAAGAAAATCATCACGCTCAAGGTGAATATCATTACCATCACGATCAAGCGCGGTTAATTCGATTTTCTCGAAACGCTCTACATCTGCGTAGTAATCAGGTACTGATAAACAGCCTTCTTGACCAATTACTGGGTTCTCACCACGAACGATCTTAGAGTTAATGAATACCTGTGGTTCATTACGCTCTTCAGATAAGTCGATAACAATAATAGATTCTTTACGGCCTACTTGAGGAGCAGCTAAACCAATACCATTACCTGTTTCGTACATGGTGTGTAGCATGTCGTCAATAAGCGTTTGGATATGTTCAGCTTTTACATCTGTTACTTCTTCAGCTTGAACGCGTAGCTTTGGATTTGGTTCGGTTAAAATTTCTAAAACTGCCATTTTATCTCTTACTTAATCTAGTATTTAGGTTACTTTGCAGTAACTTATCAGATTAACGCTCAGGATCATAATCCCAACGTATATTCTGTTGATGGAGCTATTTTACCTAGAAAATGGCTTCAGCAACAATTGATAATAACAATTAATCTAATAAGTGAGCCAAATTCAATCTTAAAACAATAATAAAAAGAACAGCTTTATTAATATGTATTCATAATTTAGTCATAACGGATCTCAATGCTATCTCCCCTTTAAGTGTAGTGTTTTTTATATTTACGCTTACTTTATATATTATTTCTGCTCAAAAGATCCCCCCAAATAACTCACCGTTCAATTACGCTTGAATAACGACAAAATTCAGTCGCAAAACACGATTAACGTGACAATAAATTGACGATATAAGCAATTGTTTTTAAAGTTTTTTGTTACAAATATTCCACTATAATTGGCTGTAACTGTGATAGCATTTATTTGCTCAACAATTACATCTATTATCCTATTTTCAGGGTCAAAAAAATGAATAAAAAAACAACTTTTCTAACATTAAATGCTATTGCTCTAGCGTTAACTTCAATGAGTTTTACCGTTAATGCTGGTGAAAAAATGGTTAATCCAGAAGGCGGCGTTGTGGTTGGTTATTGGCATAACTGGGCTGATGGTCGTGGTTATAAGGCTGGTAATGCGCCAGCAATGAGCTTAAAAGCAACTAACCCGATGTATAATGTTGTCGCTGTTTCTTTTATGAAAGTATACGACGTTGCTGAAGGTCGCATTCCTACATTTCATTTAGATCCTGAAACAGGTTTAACAGAATCACAATTTATTGATCAGATTAAGCTACTAAACGATCAAGGCCGTGCAGTAATACTAGCGCTTGGTGGTGCAGACGCACACGTTGAATTACAACGCGGTGATGAAGAAGCTTTTGCGGCTGAAGTTATTCGCCTAACTGACCTTTATGGTTTTGATGGCTTAGATATTGACCTTGAACAAGCAGCTATTGATGCTAAAGATAACCAAACGGTTATTCCTGCTGCACTACGTATTGTAAAAGATCACTATCGTGAACAAGGTAAAAACTTCCTTATTACCATGGCACCTGAATTCCCATATTTAACTGCCGCTGGTAAATATATTCCATACATCACTGGCCTAGATGGTTACTACGACTGGATCAACCCACAGTTTTATAACCAAGGTGGTGACGGTGTATATGTTGAAGGCCCTGGCTGGATTGCACAAAATAACGATGAACTAAAAGAAGAGTTCATTTATTACATTGCAGATTCATTAATTAACGGTACTCGTGGTTTTACGACGATTCCACACGATAAATTAGTCTTTGGTATTCCAACTAATATCGATGCTGCTGCAACAGGTTTTATTAAAGATCCTCAAGATCTATTTAATGCTTTTGCACGCCTTGAAAAACAGTCACAGCCGCTGCGTGGTGTAATGACATGGTCAATTAACTGGGATATTGGCACTAACTCAGCAGGTCAAGCTTATAACAGTAGCTTTATTAATACCTATGGCCCGTTTGTTCATAGTCAAACACCACCAGTTGTACAACCGGGCAAACCAACATTCGCCGGTATTACAGATACACGCGTGCAACATAAAACTCAGTTTGACTCTATGGCTGGTGTAACAGCTAACGATAAAGAAGATGGTAATTTAACAGATTCAATTTCAGTGACAGGCAGCGTTGATACTCAGCGTGTTGGCGATTATGTTGTCACATATTCAGTAACAGATTCTGATAACAATGAAACGGTGTCACCGCGTAAAGTTACTGTGTTTAGCGCCCTACCAACTTTCACTGGCGTTGAAAATACTGTTATTAAAATCGGTGAAAATTTTGATCCATTAGCTGGTGTTGCAGCAACAGATGCTGAAGATGGTGATTTAACCGCAAATATCACCTTCTCTGGCACAGTAAATACAGCTATTGCAGGCCAATATGAGCTTGTTTACAGCATTACTGACAGTGCAAACCAAACTGTCACTGTTAAGCGCGTTGTGGTTGTCAACGATGGTTCTATCGTATGTACACCAGCATGGAAAGCCGATGCAACTTATGTTGAAGGTGATGTAGTTAGTCACAATGGTAAAGACTGGCAAGCAGGTTGGTGGACACAAGGTGATGAGCCAGGAACAACTGGTGAATGGGGAGTATGGCGTGAAGTTGGTGATACTGACTGCAACGGGGGTACTGAGCAGCCAGATGCTGATTTTACTGCAACCTTAACGGGTGTTAATAACAATTACACTATCACTAACGGCACTGCAAAATTAACCTTAAATTACAGCGCTAATAAAGCCAGCTCAGTACAGATCGATGTTATTGATGCAATGGGCTACCCTGTTGCCGGTGGTCAATATACTGCAAATATCGATAGTAGCAAAACTATTGATATGGTGCTTGAGAATGTCGCAGCAGGTACACATTCTTTACGTATGATCGCACAATCAAATACTGACAACATAGAGCAACGTTTGCATTTCACTTTAAAAGAAAAAGACACCGTTGAACCACCAGTAACAGATGTTCCAGCATATGAAGCAGGTAAAGCCTATGTTGCTGGTGACCAAGTTTTAGCAGCTGATGGCAATATCTACCAATGCAAGCCTTGGCCTTACACTGGCTGGTGTGCGAGTGCTTCTTATGCACCAGCAACCTCTCAATACTGGGCCGATGCTTGGGATAAACTATAATTCTCTAACAAACATATAGTTAATTATTAGTTATCAAATAAGCCAGCAGTAAGTGGATCACTTATTGCTGGTTTTTTGTAATAAGGGTAATGACTCAAGCTGTAAAAAAGCCTGTTCTAATGTTCGTGATAACGTATTCTTATCTATCGGTTTTGAAATATAATCGTCCATGCCAGCAGCAAGGCAATGTTGCTTTTCCTGCTCAAGTACATTGGCAGTTAACGCAATAATATAAGGTTGTACAATATCCATACGGCGGATCCGTTGTGTCGCCTCAATTCCGCCCATATTTGGCATCTGACAATCCATCAATACCACATCCACACCGTGATGATGAATATATTCAATCGCCAATGCACCATCACTGACAATATCAATATTCAATAACCCAAATGCCCCTAAAAACGCCTTTATCAATTGTTGATTAACCTTGCTGTCTTCAACAACTAAAATGCGTTTATTTGAATAATCACTTAAATCATGATTACAACATTCACCACAACTGGCAACTTGTGGGTGCTCACAACATTTTAGATCAATGTTAAACCAAAACGTGGTGCCTTTACCGATTTCACTGTCAACATTCAAGGTCGTTAACATTAACTGACACAAGCTATTTGAGATAGATAACCCCAGTCCAGTTCCACCAAATTGACGTGAAATTGAACCATCTGCTTGAGTATATGAATCAAAAATAGTCTCAATACTTTCAGGTGCAATACCAATACCGGAGTCTTTAACACTAAAACGTAACTGTTGATGTAACCCTAATTGTTCATGTGCTGTAGTGGCTGTGCTTTCAATATCACCTAATAATTCAATTCGTAATTCAATATAGCCATCTGAGGTAAACTTAACAGCATTACCTAATAAATTAGTTAATATTTGTCGTATTCGTCCCTCATCGGCGTCAAAGTAAGGGGCTATATTGGCATCAATATGCGTCTTTAACTGAATATTTTTTTGTTGTGATTTATGTTCAAAAGGAACAATACAGCCTTGAATAAAGGTTTCTAAATGAAAATGATTAAAACGTAATTCCACATTACCTGCTTCTAATTTTGAATAATCTAATATTTCATCGATAATAATCAGCAATGCATTAGCGGATTGCTTTATATATTTAACCTGCTGTTTTGATTGCTCATCTAATTCTCTATCTTCTAAGCATTGAACAAAACCTAACACTCCATTCATAGGTGTACGTATTTCATGGCTCATATTGGCCATAAAATTACCTTTTATGCGTAATGCTTCATTTAATTTATTCGTTTGTAACTGTAACTTATTGTTTAGCCCTTGCAGCTTGGTTTCGTTATTATAAATATATTTATCTACTTTACTAAGCTCCGCCGCTAATAGTGATACTTCACTACTATCTTGCTTCAGCCCTGAGATATCTAACCTGCCAGATCCCATACTGGTTAATTCTTGAATAAGATAATTAAGGGGCTGCGTTACTTTGCGATACATATAAAAAAGAATAAACGCAATAAAAAACAAAAAAGGTAAAACATAAATCAGTATTTGCATTAGGATGGTTTTTAAAATATGGCTAGAACTATAATAAACAACATATTTGAAAATAGGATCGCCATTAAAATAAGCCGGATAACTCAGTAAATAGTCCTGTTTATACCAAGATAAGCCAGGAATATACAAAAATGGTCGTAATGTTGCATCTTGAGCATTATCGGAGTGATAATAATGAAGCAGTTTATTATCAAAGTCATAAACGGATAGAGACCGTATTTCTTTATATTGACTAATTAAACGATTAAATTCTAGTGATGACTCGGTATCTTGAAATACTATTGTATCAATAAAAACAGGAGCTAATGCATTCATCATTACATTAACATTTTTAACTAATCGTTGAGTATTACTGTAATAGCTGAGGGTTAATGCTGTTAACATGACACAAATTAAGACCCCGCCCATCATTAATGCGATTTTATTAAACAAACCTTTTTGAATGTTTAACGGCTGTTCAATAGTGTAATGCTCAGGCGGCTTTTTCATAAAATACCCCTTTCGATCTACTTCTCTACGGGTAATCCTTTCTCCGACCACTCTAACCATGAGCCATCGTAGTGAGACACTTTAAATCCAGCTTGCTTCATTAAAAAATACGTCAGCGTCGAGGCTAAGCCTTTATTACAATAAGTCACACTTTTACGGTTTTTATCCAAGGTTGCAAAAATAGCGTCTAGCTGCTTTGGTGTTTTTAATAAATTCGTCCCTGTAATTGTTGTATTAAAAAATACACTATTTTGAATATTCTTTGCCGTTGGTATATGACCAAATTTTTCTGTTGCTGAACGATCTCCTATAAATTCAGCTAAGGTACGGCTATCATAAAGTTGATATAACTCACTATAGGCTGCCACTTTGGCAACGGTTGTACTGGCATACACGGATGAATTTAAAACAGGGAAATATTGAGATGGTTGAGGGATTGTCGGTTTCTTCGTTAGTGGATATTGCTCAGACCACACATCAATACCACCATTAAGAATAGTAATATTTTTAATGCCATATAGCTCTAATACCCAAAATAAACGGGCTGCATTTTTAAGATCACCTTGATCATAAATAATGATTTTTTGTGACGTTGTCACTCCCTTTTGTTGTAATAACGGAGCTATTTTATTTATATTTTTCACATAATAAGCATTATTAATTTCAACGTAAGTTAATGCGGTTGGAAAACTAATTGCCGTATTGATATGCCCTTGTTGGTATTGTTCTTTGCTGCGAGCATCAAAAATAATGACAGGCTTATTTTCAGTGATTTTTTGCTGTAACCCACTGCTCTCTATCACCCACTTATAATGACGTTCATTCGCATGAGAATAGTTTAAGCTACTGAAAAATATAAAGATCAAACTGAATATTGTTATTCTGCATTTACTCATGCTGGCTTCCTTGCTTAATGCGCATAACGAAAAACGTAATACCATTAGTTTCATAACAGTATTTATTAAGCGTAGCAAAGAACCTCAAAAAAGCCCGACATAAAGTCAGGCTCAATATTTCTTTAACTGATTATGTTAGGCAATCATTTAATGTGGCTTACCTAAAAATGTCCATGTTTCTAATACAGTATCAGGATTCAATGATACCGAATCAATACCTTGATCCATCAACCAACGTGCAAAGTCTTCATGATCAGAAGGCCCTTGCCCACAAATACCGACGTATTTACCGGCTTTGTTAGCGGCTTTAATCGCTAACGATAATATCGCTTTGACGGCATCATTACGTTCATCAAATAGATGTGCAATATCACCAGAATCACGGTCTAAGCCCAATGTTAGCTGAGTCATATCATTAGAACCAATTGAAAACCCATCAAAATATTTAAGGAACTCTTCCGCTAAAATAGCATTTGATGGTAACTCACACATCATCATGACTTTGAGGCCATTATCACCACGCCGTAATTCATATTCTGCCAGTAAGTCAATCACAGACGCTGCTTCACTGACGGTACGCACAAACGGGATCATAATTTCTACGTTTTTAAGTCCCATCTTGCTACGAACCCGTTTTATCGCTTCACATTCAAGAGCAAAACAATCTTGAAAATGCGGTGCTATATAACGTGATGCTCCACGGAAACCTAACATCGGGTTTTCTTCTGTTGGTTCATAGTTAATACCACCAACAAGGTTACGGTATTCGTTTGATTTAAAATCCGACATCCGTACTATCACTCGTTGAGGCCAAAATGCAGCCGCTAACGTTGAAATACCTTCCGTTAATTTTTCAATATAAAATTCAACTGGATTTGCATAACCGATAATTCTTTGATCAATTTCCGCTTTTATTTCAGCACTTTGCTGGTCGTAATTTAGCAGTGCTTTCGGGTGAATACCGATCATCTTATTAATGATAAATTCTAATCGTGCCAGACCAACGCCTTCGTTAGGAATACAAGCAAAATCAAACGCACGATCAGGATTACCGACATTCATCATCACTTTTAACGGTAATATTGGCAATTGCTCAACTTCAGAGCGACGTACTTCAAATTCAAGAATGCCATCATACACATAACCCGTTTCACCTTGAGCACAAGATACAGTTACGTTTTGTCCATCTTGAAGTAATGACATTGCATCACCACAACCGACCACTGCTGGAATACCTAATTCACGAGCAATAATTGCCGCATGACAAGTACGCCCACCACGATTAGTCACGATTGCCGCGGCTTTTTTCATCACCGGCTCCCAATCAGGATCGGTCATATCAGCCACCAGCACATCACCTTGCTGAACTTGATCCATCTGCGATAAATCAGACACAATCCGCACCGGACCACTGCCAATACGTTGTCCAATAGCACGACCTTCTACCAAGGTTTGGCCTTGATCGTTAAGATGAAAACGTTCCATCACTTGTTGATCATCACGTGAGCGTACAGTTTCAGGACGCGCTTGAACAATCAATAACTCGCCAGTGTTACCATCTTTCGCCCATTCAATGTCCATCGGGCGACCATAGTGCTGCTCAATGATCAATGCCTGTTTAGCCAGCTCCATGATCTCAGCATCGGTTAATGAGAACTGACTTTGTTCTGCAGCAGTGGTATCGGTAATTTCAACTTGTGTACCGAGTTCTTTACCGTCGGCATACACCATTTTAATTAACTTGGAGCCAATCGTACGTCGAACAACGGCTGGATGACCTGCGTTTAAGGTAGGTTTATGGACATAAAACTCATCAGGGTTTACAGCACCCTGCACCACCATTTCACCTAATCCCCATGAAGATGTTATGAAAACGACTTGATCAAAACCAGATTCAGTATCAAGGGTAAACATAACCCCAGACGATGCTTTATCAGAGCGAACCATCCGCTGAATACCGGCAGATAATGCAACGCCTTCATGGTCAAATCCCTGATGAACTCGGTATGAGATTGCGCGATCATTAAACAAAGAAGCAAATACATGTTTAGTCGCTTCAATAACGGCATCAATACCACGAACATTAAGGAATGTTTCTTGTTGTCCAGCAAATGAAGCATCGGGAAGATCTTCGGCTGTTGCTGATGAACGCACAGCAACAGATAACATTTCATCACCTTCACCAAGCTCTTGATAACAAGCACGAATATCAGCTTCTAATGCGGCTGGTAATGGATTTTCCAATACCCAATTACGAATAGTCTCACCCGCTAGTTTTAATGCATTAACATCATCAACATCTAAGGTATCAAGCAAAGCGTAAATTCGTTGACTAAGCCCATCTGCTTGTAAAAATTGATTAAATGCATAGGAGGTTGTCGCATAACCATTAGGGACTTTAACCCCGGCATTGGACAAATTTGCTACCATCTCACCCAGGGAAGCATTTTTTCCACCAACTCTATCAACATCATTCATTGATAGATCACTGTACCAAATAACATTCTGCTGCACGGTAGTTCTCCTTGATCATTTGCTAAAACGAGCGACACTAGCAATCGATTGCTAAACAGTGTTAAAGATATGCTTTTTTGTGTTAAGTTATCTTTTCGCTATTCCTGTGAAGCACAGAATTGCAACTTTTTTTGAAGGATTCAATATAAAATGCAAAATAAAACCAATTTTCGTGACGTATTTTACATTTCAGATGGGACAGCCATAACGTCTGAAACCCTTGGTCACGCCGTTCTCGGCCAGTTTTCACTGCAAATCCAACAGACAACGTTGCCTTTTGTGGAATCAATTGAACGCGCAAAACAAGTAAAAAACCTTATAGATCAATCTAATGAAAAATATGGCATTCAACCTTTAGTGTTTTATTCTATTGTTGTGCCGGAAATAAAGCAGATTATAGATCAAGCGAATGCGCTGTTTTATGATGTGCTGAAAGTATTAGTTGAGCCGTTAGAACGCGATTTAGCTATCAAAGCTGAACCAAAATTACAGCGTTCACGCAGCATAAATAAAGATTCTTCTAGCTATCATGATCGTATTGCAGCGATTGAATATACCCTTGCCCATGACGATGGGGTTTCGCTTAATCATCTAGAGCAAGCAGATATCATTTTATTAGGCGTTTCTCGTTGTGGAAAAACGCCCACCAGCTTATACCTTGCAATGCAATTTGGATTACGGGCGGTCAATTACCCTTTTATTGCCGATGATATGTCAGCGTTAAAACTGCCCAAAGCCATTGAACCTTATCGGTTTAAAACCTTTGGACTTACAATAGATATTGAGCGATTAGTCGCAATTAGAAATGAGCGTTTTGCTGATAGTGATTATGCCAGTCCAGAGCAATGCCTGAATGAATTACAGAAAGTCGAAGCCATGTTTCGCCGCGAGGCTATTCCTTATTTAAACACTTCATCATTATCGGTTGAAGAAATATCGACACGCTTACTATCAATGAGCGGTTTAAAACGAAATATGTGCTAATTCAATAAGATAAATAGACACTTCTTGGTAAAAAAGATAATCATGGTTATTTTTATCATGCTTTATTAGAATACTACTTTTGCACAAAGACTGTTGATAGCATGAATAAGAAACCTGATCGTCAAACAGCGATGCGTCTGCTTCTAAGTGATGTTAAGCAAGCTTTTCCACTTTACGATCCTGAGACCTTTGTTTGTGGCCCTGACAACAAATGCATTGGCTGTCCTAAAAAATTATTAGAATTAGTCGATACCGAAGTCAGTTATTGGGAGCATGCGATTGAACGTGGGGTTATTCCGCAATTTGATGAAATTCGACAGTTTGGCAAACTGTGTAAAAATGTTCGTCGTGGCTTAATACGAAATAATATCATGACCTAATGTCGCCCGTGCTATAATCCGCGTTATTGTTCGTCGGCTATTACCCTAACATTAGGGGAAGCCGTTATTTGATTTATTTATCTGAGATTCTACATGCCTTTCTCTAAGCTTGGATTAAGCGACGCTATCGTTAAAGCAGTAACCGATATGGGTTACACCACTCCTACGCCGATTCAAGAAAAAGCCATTCCGGTGGCACTAACCGGCAAAAACCTGCTTGCTGCAGCGCAAACAGGTACTGGTAAAACGGCAAGTTTTGTACTTCCGATTCTACAAATGCTTGATGATGGTCAGCAAGGACGAGCTAAACGTGTACGTGCATTGATTCTAGCGCCAACTCGTGAGCTTGCAGTTCAGGTTGAAGCAAATATTGTTCAATACAGTAAACATACTAATTTAACCTCAATGGCAATGTACGGTGGTGTCGATTATGAACCACAAAAACGTCGCCTTATTGAAGGTGTTGATATTTTAGTAGCAACCCCTGGCCGTTTATTGGATATGTACACTAAACGTGCTATCCACTTTGATGCGATTGAAATTTTGGTGCTTGATGAAGCTGACCGTATGTTAGATATGGGCTTTATTGAAGATATTAATAAGATTATTGAACGTTTACCGCTTGATCGCCAAAACATGTTGTTTTCTGCAACCTTATCGGCACAAGTGCGTTTATTGGCAAAAACAGCAGTACGTAACCCAGTAGAGATCAGTGTCGCAAAAGATGAAGCGTCACAGCCTAAAATTGATCAGTGCTTGATCACGGTTGATAAAGACATGAAATCTTCTTTATTGAGCCATTTAATTAATGAGCACCAATGGGATCAAGCGTTAATCTTCATTGAAACCAAACATGGTGCAGCTAAGTTAGTAAGTCAGCTTGAAAAACGTGGTATTGCTGCAGAAGCTATTCACAGTGGCCGTAGCCAAGGCTCGCGTGCACAAGTATTAGAAGATTTTAAAGCAGGTAAAGTTAAATACTTAATCGCAACCGGTGTTGCTGCACGTGGTCTAGATATTGATGAGTTAACCCGCGTTGTTAACTATGATCTGCCTTTCCCACCTGAAGAGTATGTTCACCGTATCGGCCGTACTGGTCGTGCTGGTTCTAAAGGTGAAGCGATTTCATTTGTATCACGTGATAACTTCAAAAACTTATGCATGATTGAGCGCTTATTAGGTCACTTAATCGTTCGTAAAGAAATTGAAGGCTTTGTACCAACCAAAGAAGTGCCAATTTCTATTTTAAACTTCAAGCCTAAATATCAAAAACCTGAAGGCAATAATAGTACTGATGGTAAGCCACGTCGCAATGATAAACCGCGTAGCAATTCACCAAGCGCTGATAAGCCAAAGCCAAAGAAGCCGAGAAACCGTAAGCCAATCACTGATCGTGATACGGGTATTCCTCGCGGCACACGCAAGCCTAAATCTGTGTAATTAATATAGTATCGCCATCTTAGTACAAAATATTAAGATGGCGATCGTCACTATTACAGCGAATTAGTAACCAATAATGGGCTCCAACGCGCCCAGCCAAGTAATAATAACCCTGCACAGCCAAGCCATACCACGGTTGCTAACGATAGCGTTGCCGTTAAATTATGGTAATAACTCAATATATACACCGCGACTAAATACCCCGCGTACGGCACTAACGACCACAATCCAAACAAGGCCGTCATACGAAGATCTTCCATGCTGCGCTCTGAACCGACAATATAATGGGCTATTAATGCAAATGTAGGAAATAAAGGCACCAACCCTGCAATATAAAAGCTCTTACTTTTCGATAGCAACGCAATCAATAATACTGCTGCTGCACCTAATAAACATTTAAAAAATAATGTTGCCATTCCTTCGTCTCAATTATTACTTTTGCTATCATAATAATTAAAAGTAAAAAAAAGCGATACCACAAATTTTTCAATAACATAAACTAAAATATTAACTCTTAGCAAAAATAATATTAGGTGCTTCAATGGCAATTAAATCTTCACCGACATGCTTGGCTGTTGTTGATTTACTATAAATCACTACCCCTTGGTTTTGACCGATTTGTTTAAATTCTAAATCACAAAAAACGCTGGCTGATTGGCTATTTTTGGCAGTCGGTTTATATTCTACTTGTAAACACTTCCATCCCGACAAATAAGCGCAATCTAACAGCCATCCTAAAAATGCATGCTCTACCCGTTTTGATTGAATACGACAACTGAACATCAAATCAATTACGCGCTGTTGCTGAATATCAATAATACAAACACCAACCGTACCATAATCACCAAATTTATCTTTTGCGGTTAAAAATAATGTCGTAACCAAAGGGTCGTTAATCAATTCAGTTAACCTATTGCGATCATAGCGTGTTGCTGAAAAATTCATTTGATTGGTGCGTTGTACTAATTCATGTACACGATCAATATTTGAAAATTGCGCCACACCAACCGACAATTTAATACGAGATGCTTTAATAAAATCAATATATTGGCCATCAAAACTACGGCTATGTGTTATTCGTTGTTGTTGGGCGACATAGAAAGAACGTCTTAATCCTGATTCTGCTGATGTTTGAGGATTAAATACAACTAAATCGATTAGTTTAAGGTAGTCATTGTCTTTAAATATACGTACTTGTGGATGGATTGTATTAACTTCGTTTCTCTCAAAAGCCGAATCATCAATAAAGGCAATAGTGTCTATACTGACGTTAAAGTTATCAGCTATTCGTTGGATCGATTGACTTTTTGGCTGCCAGTGAATTTCAGGGAAAATAAAATACTCTGCAATGCCTAAAGCAGTAAGATGTGCCCACACTCGATGATGATCATTTTTACTGGCTATTGAATTTACAATACCACGATCATCTAAGGTTTTTATTACCTCTATCACTCCTGACCGTAATTCAACCCCCGCTTCTCCATCCTCGACTAATATGCCATTCCACAATGTATTATCTAAATCCCATACCAAGACTTTAACGCTCTTATTTTTGGCCGTTGTTGGTAATTGTTTATGATCATCAAGCTGAGGTAACAATTGAATAAACCCAATAAATCCAAATACCATCGTAAGTGCTGTCTTTTGATCGTTTTCATCACGATTAGGAATGAGATTAATAAAGTGTCTTGTTTGAAAATCAATATGAGGAGCGATATCAATAAAGGGGATCTGTATTTGATGATAACCTGCTGGTTGTTGTAACCGATATTGGAATGGGGTTTGATTTAACTTTCCCGTGGTTGCTCGAATAACAATACTCAAATCAATTGCTTGTGGGCAATATAACTCAATCATAAACGCATCAAAATATGGACTAGGATTGATTGTTTGACTGAGATGGTTTTTATAACGAGTAGCCATTCGCGCCACAATACCCCGCCTCCCTGCAATCGATAATCCATCTAGCCATTGCCCACATTGAGCCACAGATTCGACTAATGCGGCTTTGTTATCAATCGCCTTTGCTTGCTCTGGTGCTATAACACCGATATAAGAAGTCGACATTAATGCGCCCCATTGCTTAAAATCCACTTGTACAACGGGTGATTGGCGCTGTGAAATATGCAAGGGAACAATGCCATTAATAAACCGTCGACAATGACCATCACGCCGAGGTTGATAAAGTTCACAGGTTTTATAACACGCAGGCATAGCACATTCTGTACAATGCTCTTCCCACTGTAAAACAGAATACTTTACGCACTGATCAATAATGCTTTGCCCTGAAATAAAAGCCTGCCGCACTTCATCTGGCAAACAAATCGCTTGCTGTAAATCTTGATGAGAAAGCACTTCTAACTGATACATAACAATCGCCTAATATTTATAGACATCAGGAAATGCCTGTTTAGGATCGACAAATATATATTCTTTTCCGATTAATACAGGTAACAATTTTTCAATTAATAACAGTACCTTGCTACTATTGTCATGCATAAGAACAATATCATGAGGTTGAATTTCACGGACTAAACGCGCCAGCATTTGATCAACGGATTGATGCGAATATTGTCCCCATTCACCAGATTCAATTGACCATAGAATTGCCTGCATATGATTACATTGAATAGCTAACCAAGCATAGAGTGATAATTTCCCCTGTGGCGGACGAAATAATCTCGGGGTTGCCGTAATAAAAGGCTTTAGAATGGTCTGACAGTGTTTTATATCATTAACATAAGCCTTAAAGCCTATTTCATCGGCCGTTTTATGCGCAAAAGAATGATTACCTAGATAATGGCCTTCAGCAACTATACGTTGAACAATATTTGGATATAGTTGCGCTTGTTTACCTAATATAAAAAATACCGCTTTAATATCATATTCTGCAAGTAAATCTAATACTTGAGGGGTAAGATTAACATCTGGACCATCATCAAACGTTAATAAAATACCTTTAGGAATAGTTTTATAGGTTGCGATCCACGCAGGAATAACACTTTTTATGACTGATTTTAGTGTTGCCACGTATACCATCCCTTGTCTATTACTATTTATTAGGTATAGGCAGTCACAGCACCAAAGTCAATCAACCTACTATTTGCTTATTACAAACAATAACCAACCCGTAATAATAGGTATATTAATAAATACCAACAACAACTTGATATACTACCAACACAACAAACATTAATACTGTTGAGTAAAATGTTAACGCAAAACCAAATGCTCTTGCTGGTGCGCCCTGACGATATCCTTTGAAAAATAAAATACGTCCGACGGCAAATAATATCGAGCACAAAGGAACCGCAGACAACCACGCCACAGGCATTAATAAACACCAAGCAGTATAGACACCATATGTGATAACAAGTTGTTCTAAGGTATTTTGCAATAAACTTTGTAACACAACAGCTTCAGTTGTCGCAGATGATAATCCACTCCCATCAATATCTTCTGGACTAAAAAAACGGTATTTAGCTAATCGCCCAATAGAAGCAATTAGAAATAATGTTGGTAAAACCAATGAAAGACCTAATACCGCCAGTTTTTGTGATATTTGGCTAATATTAGAATAATGAAAAGGATCGTATAATATCGCGGCTGAAATAACCACGATAGACATTAACATCGCAGATCCCATTCCTTTTATAACACCTTGTTGCTTATTTGATAGGCTCATTATTATCTCAAAATAACATCGATTTTATAATGAGATATCGTATCGTTTACTATCAACTAATCATAGTTTTAATGTGGATAATGATGGCGCCAAGAAAGCGTATAAAAGGGACAGCCATATCTTTGTATCTGAATTATTTCTATTTCAACACTATTACATACTGTCATTATCTTTATATTCAATTTGAGATTACTGATAGAACAAAAAAATAGAAAGGAGTTATGGGTGTCCAGCAACCGTATTTTGATCAGTCGTGACACAACCAAGTTGATTAAACGGCGCACCTATTATATCAAAACATCTCATCTGCACTTCCTCAATTAAATCCCTTTAATGATATTGTTTCTCTCAGACTAATAACTGCCCTAATTTCGTTATATAACAATTATGTCGCACAAATACACGCCCATAAAATTAATGTTTTATCTTTGATTTACATCAACCAAAGCCTATTTCGTGGCATTGGCAATCATATACAGGTAGAATGCCCCCTCAAAAAATCACAATAAACGCATTAAGTGGGTTATTTCGCATGAGTAGAAAAATAGAATTATTGGCACCAGGTGGTGATGTAGAAGCAATTAAAGCGGCGATTGTTGCTGGTGCAAATGCTGTCTACTGTGGTTTGGATATGTTCAATGCCCGTAACCGTGCGTCCAATCTTTCATTTGATGAACTAAATGGCGTCTTACGACTTGCACATGAATACAACTGCGAAGTTTTTTTAACCCTTAATGTCGTGATATTAGAACACGAGATTGTTAGCTTAGTGCGCTTACTTAATAAGCTCGTAAATAGCGGTATTGATGGCATCATTGTACAAGATTTAGGTATCTTCAATATTGTTAAAAAATATTTCCCATCACTGCATATCCACGCATCTACTCAGTTAACAACCCACAACGAAGGCCAAATTTTATTCCTACATAAAATTGGTGCAACACGGGTTAACTTATCTCGTGAGCTTAACCTTGGTGAAATTAAAGCCTTAACAGCCGTTGCCCATGATCACGATGTATTAACCGAGGTTTTTGTCCATGGTGCGCTTTGTATCGCTTTCTCTGGTCAATGTTACTCAAGCTCGGTCAGTGTCGGTAACTCAGGTAACCGTGGTCGTTGTAGCCAAGCATGCCGTGATGAATACGAAGTAACAGCTGAAGGCCACCGCTTTCCACTTAATCTAAAAGATAATTCAGCCTACTTTGATTTACCAGAACTGGTAGATGCTGGGGTTGATTCATTAAAAGTAGAAGGTCGTATTAAAGGCGCACACTATGTTTACACTGTGGTTGATACATGGCGTAAACAGATCAACAGCTTTATTGAATCAGGCAAACTATTAGCTGACGATAGCAATTTACATAAAGTTTTTAACCGCAGTTTCACTAACTCATTTTTGCAGGGCAACCTTAACAAAAAAATGTTCACCGATAATCCACGCGATAATAGTGTCAATTATGCGGTTGAAAAAAGTGATGCTATCTCGGTTGTTCAAATCCACGATGTAAAGCAAGACCTATACAATGATAAGAATGCATTAGGTGCAGAACTAGCAGAAAAAATCAAAGATTTAAGCATTGATAAAATTCCGCTAACATTGATTTTTACTGCTAAAGAAAGTACGCCATTAACGCTTAACATTATTGCGGGTAACACTTCATTTGAAATTAAAACCGAATCTTTATTACGCGTTGCTGATGAAATATCAATGACACCAGAGACTATTGATAAACGCTTCCGCAGTTTTAGTAACGCGACATTTGATTTAGCGCCAATGAATTTTGACAACTTTGATGCTAACTTAACGGTACCGTTTAAAGAAATTACCGATCTAAAGAATCAAGCTGCATTCTTATTAAATGGCTCGCGTGAAGTCATTAAACATGTAGATTTACCCGCATTACCTAAGCACTCAAAAGTGTCGCAAGCACCTAAGCTATCGTTAATGATTGCTAATGAAAAAGATTTGCACCTTGCTGATGTAACTGATGCCGATATCTATTTCAAACTTCCAGAAAGCCTGAAGAAAAACTGTCCTAAGCACATTAAATTATTGCAAGATAACCCACGCTTAATTCCTTGGTTCCCAGCAGTATTGATTGGTAAAGATTATTTAGAGTCAGTCAAAATTCTTGAGCAAGTTAAACCAAAACGGATAGTCACTAACAATACCGGTATTGCCTATAAAGCTTATGAAATGGGCATTGAGTGGGTCGCAGGGCCATTCTTAAACACAACTAACTCACACGCCCTACTAACGTTACAAGAAGAGTTAAACTGTGCTGGTGCGTTTATTTCTAACGAGATCAATCGCGGTCAAATCAGAAATATTACCCGCCCAGAAAACTTTAAACTTTGTTATAGCATCTACCATCCGATTCTAATGATGACTAGCCGTCAATGCTTCTTCCAACAAACGGTTGGCTGTAAGAAACCTGCGATTGAAGATGGCTGTATGTTACGTTGTGAAAAAGCGACAACAATTACCAATATAAAAGGTATTTCGTTTGCGGTTGATAAACAAAAAGGCGGCTACCCGAGTATTTACAACCATGAACAATTCCTAAACTTTGATGCCGTAAAAGATTTCTCACATTTATTTGATGAATTCTTTATTGATTTAACCAATATCGGTGCAGGCTCTAAACAAGAGCAAGACAAAGTAGAATTGATTAAACACTTTGAGGCACTGCTTGCGGGTAATGATAACGCTAAAACGGCATTGACTAACCTAGTGCCTATCGCAACCAATGCGCAATATACTCAAGGTTTATAAACACTAACGTTGAAGTATAAAAAAGGTAGCCAAGTATCTATTATGGCTGCCTTTTATTACTTAACAGTTTAATTTTATATTGTTTATATTGGACAGCCAAAATTTTATATTGGACAGCCAAGGGTTTTATTATTAAATCAAATCTCTAAAAAATAAACTAATCAGCCAGAAATAGACCCTATTACTGTAAAAACAACCTCTACTTTTTATATTTTTAGTAAAATAACCGCTATTACTATATTTAACGATCACCAAAACCCACAATCCTGATGGCTATTGCGGTATATTCATTTAGTTATAAAAACAGTCTCTAGTTAGGATGCAACTGGTGACTTGCCGACTTTCCTTTACACCAATGTCCACCAGCATGTTGCTTGAAGGCACACATTCGCGACCATTTACCGCTCACATTGGCATAACGTTCCATAAATTGTTCGCTATGCTCTAGCCATGCGTCTGCTGTGATTCCTAATTGTTGTAAAATCTTTGGTTGGCTAGATGCAATAAAACCTTTTTTATCGTTCCGAATACAGCGCCCAGTCCAATCAATCAGTTCAAGATAATCGGTAAAGGCAAAGTTTATTCCTGCTGTTTTAGCTTGATGTTCTGCGCCAACAAAGGGTAATAGTTGGAAGTGCGATTTATGTGGCGGTGGCTGTTTAACTGAGGTTTTCGTTTGCTTATATTCACGAATACGCTGCTGAATCGAGGTAAAATCTGACTGCTGTAGTGACGGTGTAACGCCTGCCCTTATCGGGTTTAAATCAACATACATCATGCACGATAGTAATGCTTTTTCATCCAACAATGCTTGAGACTTAAACCTCCCTTCCCAAAACGCGCCTTTACATTGGTCTTCTTTATTAGCTTTACGGGCTATTTCCTCATTAAGACAGCGCATAAACCAGCTAATACTACCTAATCGTTGCTGCCATTCAGTCACTAAATTTGATAATGCCTGCTGTTTTTCTGTCCCTATTTGGCCTTCTTTTAAAAAATCGACCGCAATAGGATGACCATTAAACAACTGCAACCAACGTGATATTACTGCTTCTGGAGTCAACTTTTTCTGTTGTTCAGTATCTATTTTTAGCACCAAATGATAGTGGTTACTCATCACAGCATAAGCGCAAACATCGATGCAAAACACAGCAGCTAATTGTTTGATTTTATTTACTATCCAACCTCGACGATGATGATAGTTTTTACCGTTATATGGATCATCACCACATAAATATGCCCGCCGTACGCAACGATTAATAACATGATAAAAAGGCGTGATATGAGGCTCGATCAATTTGCGTCTTGAGATTGTCATTGGTTTCACCATAAGCAACTGTAAGCTTAAGTGTAGTCGCTCATGGTTGATGTGCAATGTTATGGCTGTCCTCTGTTTTTGCTGTTTTTGTTTTGTTTTACTGCTCACTTTTTGAACAATGATATATGAAATGCCAATCCTCTTATTTTCATCCTCAATAATTCCAAACGTTATTTATTCAATGTAATCAACCTGCTGCCAACAACACACAATCAAAACAGTAAAAAATTATTGTTTATCGATAATTTTTTGTTTATTTAGTTTATTTTTTTATCTATATTAGCAACCGAACTACCCCATCACTCATATAATTATTAGAGGTTTATTATGAAAAAAGTATTACTGTTACTGGCCCTTGGTTCTGTTTCTGTTTTCGCACAGGCAGCACCAGCTAAACATGCTGAGCAAATGCTGGCACAGGTTGATAGCATTACTGTTTATTCTGGTAACAATGTCGATACTCAAAAACAAGCATTCAAAACGATTAACAAATCACTGGTCCCTAACTTTGAAAAATGTGCAGTTTATCTACCTAAAGGGGCTTCAAAAGCGAGTACCACGATCACTTTATCTCGCAGCAATGATGGCAAACTATCGCTAGATTGCGTAGGTCAATAAAGCCGATACAAATAAAAATACCGACCTGATATAGGTCGGTATTTTTTAGTAGATTCAATTGTTTAATGTATTTTAGGCGCTATCACATCTTAAAATACTTTGAAGGTTCTGGTAAAACGGGTGGTGTGCTATCCATATAGGTTAAAAAGTGCATCCACACATCATGGGTTCTTTCTTTGGTAAGTTGCGTTTTACAGTCTAAGGCCATCACATTACGGATAGTCCCCTCACGCCATTGAGTATAAACCGCATTACACTGCGCTTTCATATACACTTGCCAATCTTTTTGTGCTTGCTCTATCGCTTTCACCAACGCTGGATCATCTTTATTATGTTCAACGCTGGCAGTCAGATATTTGGATAACTCTTCTTGTGCAGAGGTTAATGTCAATGCTGCACAATCATTAATGTCCAGTGTATTACGCGGATTATCACAATCTAATGCTTTCTTTGCTGCAAGTGCTGGCAATGACAAACAAACGAATATAATTAGCAGGTACTTTTTCATTGATAGACCTCATTTAAATATAAGCGACATGTAGTAACAAAGCGATTAGAACTATTATAGCTTTGCATACTCACTCCATCCAAAAGCACAACTAACAACCTTCATCTTTTGGCACAATTATCGATTAACAAATAAAACCGGAATCAGCACCAAACTGATTTGATATATGCTCAAAAACAGTAGAAACATCGCTTATTTTCACTTTTTAACTATATCAATTACAGTTTTCTGCCCAAACGTTTTTCGACTTGCTTTTTTTCCCACTCTGGACCGAAAATATTGACTATTTCAAACGCACTAAATGCATGGCTTACAATACCAATTCCCCAGCCTAATGCAGGCCATACCGCCCACCAATAGTCAGGGCTAGTAAAATAATTAATTATAAATAAAGCGCTAATAACTAATACGTATGTGGTTAGATTAGAATAAAAACTTTTAATGCCTTTAACATAGTTAAGCGCACGTTTCTCTTCTTCTGTTATAGTGATTTCTTTGTTCATTGGCGGCTCCATTTGAAGGTCTGATACTTGGATTTCAAATACCGCAGCTAAAGATTTGAGTGACTCCAGCCCTGCTTTTTGTCCTTGCTCAATACGTTGAATAGTACGAATACTTAATCCACTCAATTGAGAAAGTTGCTCCTGAGACCAACCACGCTGTAGTCGTAATTTTCGAATAATCATTACAAATCCTTGTTGCTACTTTCCGCCAAAGTCTATCAATATCTCATCAAAAGTATCACGTCATCAGTCTGACAAAAACATGACACTCATCATTTCACCTTATAAACAACCACTTATAATCATGCTATTTTTCTTTCATGAGATTGCTTGCATTAATAATAGTAGTGAGAAGAAATTAATAACAAGATTTAATGAACTGTTTTAGTATCCTTTATTTACATAATTCACAATAGATAACGACAGTTATGGCTGTCCTATTTACTTTCCCTAGCACCAAGCCTTAACCATACCACCGTAAACACGAAACCCAACGGTGGTATGAAAAATGCCAAGCATTGGGGATCACTCTTAAACAATGTGTTGAACGAAGCCGCTACACGGCAGAATAAAGCAGACAGCGATTAAGTTACTTTTAATAGAGTATTTATGATGAATAACATGTTACCCACCTAACTTTACAAGGTAAACGTCCAGCCACGATTGATGGTTATAGTCGTGCATTTGGACGCATTGCTCACCATTGAATAAATCGTAATGATTTGTAAAAGTTATGGCTGTCCTATGTCTTTTCTTATGTTTTTTCTTTTAGCGCATTACGCCAATAGTCGACCGTTTTATCTGAAACCATATCAGTTTCTTTGGCTGCGGAAATTAGAAACTCGCACAAGTTAGCTGCTACCTGTTCATTACCAAGTAAATACAAACTACGAATTGCTCGCGTTAGGCGAAGTTGGTTATGATCATGACTTTTAAGCCATACATGGGTAGCTGGACTCGGTGGCAACATTGAGAATATTTCGTACCCATCACGCTGTAAACCCCAAAACTCAAGTAAAAGATCCAGTGCTTTTAAGTGAGCAACACGCAGGTCTTTCGAGTTAGCAAAAGCATCTCGGTCAGCTTGAGTTACCAAAGGCGCATGTTGATTGAACTTAGTCCCCTCATCTATTGGAAAAAGAACTTGAATGTACTTATGATCATGCTCTAGCCAAAAGTGATTGTAAGCTAATAACTGCTCAATATTACGACCAAATTTATCTGGGGCTTTGCCAGATATGAAGCGAGCAATTTCAGTCATTTTAAATCCTGCTAATTATAATGTTGGCGTACTAACGCCTGCATAATACCTTTACTACTATGCAATATACTTAAAATTAGTGTCTTAAAACGAGAAACACTTGGCAAAGTGGCAACGCCGAATGAAGTATTGAATAAATCGCCGGATATGTTAACCACTGATGATCTCAAATGATACTTAACTCAACAGACTAAAACCATTTACAGAGGTCTGTCAGAATTGATCGTAGTGGTTTGCGAAAGTTATGGGTGTCCTATGTTTCTTTTATCTTACTACCTAAAGCGTGAACCTAACTTCTTATAAACAACATCTTTGTCCCTTTTACCAATAGCTAATACATAAACAACAATTTCATCGTCGATGACTTCATAAGCTAAACGATAGCCTGCTGTACGCAATTTAATTTTATAAACAGAATCATAACCACGTAATTTTGATGCAGGAACATGAGGATTTTCAAGACGCTCAATTAGCTTCTTTTTAAACTGAGTTTTAATTGGTGGAGCTAACTTGCCCCACTCTTTTTGTGTCGCAGGTAAAAATTTTAATTTATAAGTCATCAATATTAACTTCTACAGCGTCTGATAAATCAAGTCTGCGGCTTTCAACAAGCTTAGAAAGCTCGTAATCATCTAACATATCCATTAAAAATTCATAAGTCTCAGCAGGTACTAGGTAAGCCGCTGGTTTATTGTGATTTAAGATGGCTATAGCAGCGCCATCAGCTTCGTTCAAAAGAGCCGTAGGATTCTTTTTTAATTCTGAAATACTTGCTGAACAATCAGCTAAAACTTGTCTCATGATTCCACCCCAAAAAAAGCATTAAATTAAGTGCTAATTTTAGAGCTTTTTTTAGTTGGCTGCTACTCTTATTTATTACATATAACGCCAATTACGTTACAGACCAACTTAAAATAACGCACCAATTTCACTTTTTTGCTCAACAGATTAAAACCTATTCATGGAGCACCGTCAGAATTGATCGTAATGGATTACGAAAGTTATGGCTGTCCTATGTTTTTCTATATTTTCGATACTTAACCAATGACGGACTTTCACAATCGATTGTTTCTATGTAGATATTACGTTCCATCCACATGACTTCAATATCATAAAGGCAAAACGAATATTTAGTTGGATCTACAACCCAAACCCCATTAACTTGAACTGATACTGACGTAAATAATTCATTATCATTACCCCACCAAGCTAAAACCAAATACTTACAACTTGCACCATTATGAAAAATAACGAATGCAGCAGTTTGATCCCATTCGAGAGTTATTTCAGATTTAACCTCTGTTAGTCGTTGATGAAAAGCGACCATATTGATTGGTTCTTCATTTGCTGAAATGGTATAAATCTTAATTCCATCCGCATCTAGCCAATCTTGCTCACCTTCCAGTTTTCGTAATTTATACATTGCACCTCCTTGTACGATTAACGCCGCGTTAAGTAGTGAGCAACGCCACCACGAAACTTAGCCATACCGCCGTAAACACGGAACCCAAAAATAGAATGCAAAATGCCAAGCGTTGCGAATCACTCTTTAGCAGTTTGTTGAATGAAGCCGCTGCGCGGTAGAGTAAAGCAGACAGCGATTAAGCTACCTTTAATGGAGTATTTATGATGAGTAATAACGTTCAGATTATCTTTATGAACAAAACCTTACCCACCTAACTTACAAGGTAAACGTCCAGCTAGTATTGATGATTATAGTCGTGCACTTGGACGCATTACTCACCATTGAATAAATCGTAATAGTTTACGAAAGTTATGGGTGTCCTATATTCCTCCTATTTAACAGTGGCTGTTAAATAGTGGTAATCAGGTATCCTTATTTGTTATATTTTCAATTTCATCTTGGGTTAAATGATCACCACAAGTTCTTTTGGGAAGTAAAGAAATAATAGTATCTTGATAATCAATGCCAATAGTTTGATAGATATAATTTTGTGCTTTTACATACTCGAATGAGTTATCTATTGTATCCAAATACTCAGCTTTAATAGAGGGCTCACTCACCAGCTTCGATTGTAAACGCCTTAAACACATTTCTATACTGACTAACTCAACCATAAAATTACGAGCATCAAGTTCGCTTATTTGATTATTTTTATCCCCGTAAATACTTAACAGTTCATCCCAGATAATTTCGGCTTCGAAAGCAACTTTTTTAAGAGATGGATTTGTCACATTATGATGTACATAATTCTGAAATTCATCATTTTTTTCGTCTGTAGCGCGGACTCCAAAACAGACAACAATCAAAAGCCAACTATATATCCTTATATTCATAATATCCCTTTAAAATCACCCGAAAATATAACGCCTGCATAACACGTTTGCTACTATGCAGACCTAGCTGAATTTTGATGCCTTAATCACTGAAACTAAAGGCAAACTGACAACGCCTAGTGTAGCAAATCGTGTTGATGCATTTGTTGAACGAAGCCGCTGCGCGGCAGAGTAAAGCAGACAGCGATTAAGCTACCTTTAATACTCCTTTTAATGGAGTATTTATGATGAATAACGAACAACAACAACGTTCAGATTATCTTTATGAACAACACCTTACCCACCTAACTTTACAAGGTAAGCGTCCAGTTACTATTGATGGTTATAGTCGTGCACTTGGACGCATTACTCACCATTGAATAAATTGTAATGGTTTGCGAAAGTTATGGGCATCCTAAGTTTTAGGATGCTAATTTAGTAGTGGTAACGACAAGAAATTATCGTTAACGCTTGATCATCGACCACATAAACTAGCCTATTAGTATCATCAATGCGACGAGACCAAAAACCAGATAAGTTTTCTTTTAACGGCTCTGGTTTACCGATGCCCTCAAAAGGAGAGCGCTTAACATCATTAATGAGTTTATTGATGCGCTTGAGTGTTTTCTTATCTTGTGTTTGCCAATACAGGTAGTCATCCCAAGCATCATCAGTCCACGACAGTAAACGTTGACTACTACTCATCAATTAACTCTCGTGCTGTTATTTTACCGGCACGATATTGTGCAATCGAGCGGTTTAAGTGTTCAGCATTTTGAGGAGAGCGTAGTAAATGAACTGTTTCCATAAGGCTATTGTAGTAGTCTAAAGACATAACCACAGCATCTTCAGAATCACGGCGTGTAATAACGGTTGTATCTGCGTCATTGACTACACCGTCTAAAACAGCTTTAAGACTATTTCTAGCTTCAGTAAAAGATACGATTCTCATAAGAACCTCTACATGTACGTTAAATAGAACAAGTATAGTCTTCACCAATATACTTGTACAGTAAATTGAACATGTAATACTGGACTCAATAGATAAAAAATATTAGTGGGATAGCGTTAGAATTGATCGTAATAGATTACGAAAGTTATGGCTGTCCTATGTTTCCATGTTGGTCATGGCAAACCCGCTTTATTGTATTTATCAACGTATCTTTATCGTGGGATCATCGCAGATAAAGACATTCTTTCTCTCGATAATCATCAGGTGACATTTCGATATAAAGATAACCAAACAAAGACAATGAAAACACGCACTTTGCCTGTGTTACAGTTTCTATGGCTGATATTACAACATGTATTACCGAAAGGATTAAGGCGAGTTCGTGATTATGGTTTATTACGAGGACATGAGAAGAAACAACTTCAACTGATTCAATATGACTTTATGTTAGCAGGGCAACTGACGTTGCCCCCACAACAAAAAGTTGTCCGTTTAACGGCACAACCCTTTTGTCCATGCTGTCAGCATGTCATGCAATTAGCGGGGATTTTTCGACCCAGATAAAAACGTAAAATAATAAGGATAATGGCATTAACGCGTAATAATTAAAGAGGATTTTATTATAAATCAAAGTATTAAAATTATTGGTTCACGCCAAGGATAACGCTCGACTTCTTTTCAGTATCACCTTTCATGACATTCCCAATATTTACTTATATAAAGCCGCTCGGGCTTGTCCAACACTTCGGATAGGTGTCGGCTGCGCGACACATATCCTTATTTGTTATGAGTATTACTTAAATGGACTAAGATCTATACCCTCTAACTCGCAAACAGCCATGATTGTTGGATGTGATGATAAACGATTTAGATAAGCTGACAAATGTTCAAAACTTAATGGCGATTGCTTAATTGGTAAACACCACTCAGAAAGCATAAATAAGAAGAAATCACAGGCTGATATTTTATCGCCTAAAAGGTATTTCTTACCCTCAAGTTGATCATTAATTACGGATAGTGATTCAGCAATTCGATCATCTTGCGCGGCAACCACATTTGGAATAGTGGTTTCATCATTTGTATGTCGATGTGGATAATATCGAACCATTAACTCAGCTTGAAGTGTATTATTCAAGTACGCTAACCATTGGAAAAACTGAGGTCTACTTTTGCTCCCCAACCGAGGGATTAAACCATGCTTAGGATTTTGCTCACAAAGATGAATACAAATAGCAGAGCTTTCAAAGATTGCCATTCCATCGTCAATTAATGTAGGAATTCTACCTGCTGGATTTAATTTTAAATATTCAGCTGATTTGTGGAAGCTTGATTTCCTATCAACCAACAATAAATCATACTCTAACCCCATGAAATGTAATAAGAAGTGTGGAGCTAAACTCGCGTTGTTTGGGTAATAATATAGCTGATACAAAATGACTTCCTTTTCTTAATCCACAAATACTCATAACGCCGCATTAAGGTGTGAGCGACGCTTGGCTATACTTGAGCGAAGCGAAACTGCCAAGCGTTGCGAATCACTCTTTAGCAGTTTGTTGAATGAAGCCGCTGCGCGGTAGAGTAAAGCAGACAGCGATTAAGCTACCTTTAATACTCCTTTTAATGGAGTATTTATGATGAATAACGAACAACAACAACGTTCAGATTATCTTTATGAACAACATGTTACCCACCTAACCTTGCAAGGTAAACGTCCAGCCACGATTGATGGTTATAGTCGTGCACTTCGTCGCATTACTCACCATTTAGATAAATCGCCTGATACGTTAACCACTAATGATCTCAAGCGATACTTTGCTCAACTGATTAAAACCCATTCATGGAGCACCGTCAGAATTGATCGTAATGGATTACGAAAGTTATGGGTGTCCTATGTTTTTTTTATTTGTTAGGCATAGCTCTCACTGAAATCCCTAGAACTCATACTCAGACCGCGTCGATCCCACTAGGGTGCCATTTAACGAAATGTACTCTTCCTCACCATTTTCGTTTAGCCCCTTAAAAACAAGCTCTATATATGCAGGTCTGTCAGTCAAATTTAACGTCAAATTGACGCTTCTTCCCCTAGCAAGGGTTGGCACTGATAATATAACTTTATTTAGAAAAACAACTTTAAGGCTGAAGAAATTTCCGCCCATATTAGTCGCTTGAAAAGTGTAACTTGTCTTATGAGGATAACCGCCATTACTAAAACCAATCTGCCGAATATTTATCGATGGCTTTGCTAGTGCATCAGGTACTTTTTTGGTCATCTGATTTATATTGTTATTGACACCACCATTAATAGTTAAATTCGCTCCTTCCTTAGTTACAATTTGAGTGCCTTCGTGATTGATAATACTCTCCTCGGTAGGCTTATCGGTTTTACTTCTGCGTCTAAGCTTCTTTATTATAAAAACTACACTCGTCCCGACTGCTCCAGCTATTGTTGCTATCGCTTAAACTCAACTCAATCATCAAAATGTTCCTATACTCATGATGCCTAACGCCTGCATAACACGTTTGCTACGATACAGACTTAACTGAATTTTAACGCCTTAATCACTAAAACTAAAGGTAAACCTACAATGCCGAATGTAGCAAATCGTGTTTATGCATTTGTTAGAACAAAATCTACCTTTATTCTTTGAATTTATTTTGCATGTAATTAATTAGTTTAGTTTCGTATTTTTGCTTAGCATTAAAATACTTCTTATAAGCTAACTTATCACCTTTATGCCTTCTCTCTCTAGCATCATTTAACGTTGGTGCAGGATTTTTAATTTTATACTCGTTCTTAGCACTCTCAACATCAAGAAGCGCATCTTCGAACCATGATGCATTCAATTTATGTTGTTTATAAGCTGGTTTTAAAAGAGCTATAGCCGCCCAAAAGAAAGGTATTAAAAAACTAGAAGACCTATTCCTGCCGCCCACTGAGGTATTGACTGATTCGGGTAAAATGATGAATAAATCAAAGAGCCAAAACTAAGCACAAAAAACACCCAACACATTGATTTAAATTTTGCATAATTTTTATTCAGCAGACGTGAATTATGAGTGTTCCATTCTTTAGCTTCAAACTCTTCGTATATGTCATTAATTAAAGGACTATATTTACGATTTATTTTCAATCGATACCGAAAAGTATCTCGAAATTTATTTTGATAGTAAGAGCCTATTTTTTCGAGGCTCACCCATTCAGCAACTAGGTATATCGCCGTTAACAGCTGAAATAGACTTTGATAGTCACTTATATTTTGTTTCATGATAGTTTCCATTTTGTTCTAACAACTTATTATATTAACAACTTGCCCGAATTTGTTCTTTAAACCTGCGCCCGTATTTCATTCGTCATTATACAAAAAACATTATAAATCAAAAACATTATTACATTCTTTGCCCGATAGAAATCACAAAATCGGGCATCTGCCTTTTAGTTGCTACTTTTTTTACTAATACTAATTGCTGTATGTATTAACAGTATAAAAGGTGCAATATGGCTTCTCTTTCTCTTATTTAAATAAAGAAACACATCTAGCAAAAATAACAACACTACAACGCGCTGTAATTAGATTCCCTATCGCGTTCGTAACCTCACTGTAGGGAATGACGGGGTGGGTTTTATATTTATTTTTGGAATTTTCAGTGAGCGCTTAAAAATATCAAAAAATAATAACACTACAACACGCTATAAATAGATTCCCTATCGCGTTCGTAACCTCACTGTAGGGAATGACGGGGTGGGTTTTATATTTATTCTTGGAATTTTCAGTGAGCGCTTAAAAATATCAAATAATAATAACATTACAACACGCTGTAAATAGATTCCCTATCGCGTTCGTAACCTCACTGTAGGGAATGACGGGTTTTATATTTATTCTTGGAATTTTCAGTGAACGTTTAAAAATACCAAAATATAATAACACTACAACACGCTATAAATAGATCCCCTATCACGTTCGTAACCTCACTGTAGGGAATGACGGGTTGTTGTGTTGTGGCTTTAATGTAACAACATCCGCTGTTCCTAAACCCTCGCCCCTAATAACCTATTTCCTATAACCTTTCTTCCATAAAAAAGCCGACAATGAAGTCGGCTTTAAATAAATAATCTATTCGCTATTAATTACGCGTTGGCTTGTGCCGTTTGAGCCGCAACTGAGCCTTCTTCTGGGCGCTTTAAGAATGCGTACATTACACCTGTTACTACCGTACCCGCAGCAATGGCGACTAAGTAAAGTAACGCTGGTGAAATTGCGTTTGGAATCAGCAGAACAAACAAACCGCCGTGGGGAGCCATTAGTTTAGCGCCAAACAACATTGATAATGCACCTGTTAATGCGCCACCAGCCATACAGCTTGGAATAACACGCATTGGATCGCGCGCGGCAAATGGGATCGCACCTTCAGAGATAAAGCACATACCTAGTACAAACGAGGCTTTACCTGCTTCATTTTCACTGGCTGAGAACTTACGTTTGGCAAGGAATGTCGCTAACCCCATACCCATTGCTGGCACCATACCCGCAGCCATTACTGCTGCCATTGGGGCGTAGGTTTGTGAAGCCAGTAAGCCAACACCAAAGGTATAAGCGGCTTTGTTTACAGGGCCACCGAGGTCGAAACACATCATACAACCAAGGATAATACCGAGTAATACTGCGTTAGCTGAACCCATATTGTTAAGGAAAGTGGTTAGGCCAGCCATTGCCGCTGATACTGGACCACCAACAACGTAAATCATTACCAAGCCAGTAATTAAGCTGGCTAATAATGGCACAATCAAAATCGGCTTTAACGCTTCCATAGATTGTGGCAGTTTGATTTTTTCTACCAACAATTTAGCACTGTAACCTGCAAGGAAACCGGCAACGATACCACCTAAGAAACCTGCGCCTGTGGTGCTTGCTAACATACCGCCAATTAAACCGGGTGCTAAACCTGGGCGATCGGCAATTGAGAATGCGATGAAACCTGCCAATACTGGCACCATTAACGCAAATGCTGAACCACCACCGATGGTCATTAATGCTGCGGCTAACGTGCCTTGTTGTTTAAAGGCTTCGATACCAAACACAAACGACAAGGCAATGGATAAACCACCAGCGACCACTAATGGCAGCATGTAAGATACACCTGTCATAAGATGCTTATACGGCCCTGCTTTTTCAGCTTTGGTGTCAGCCGCTTGCGCATTGATATTGCCAGCGTGTTGATATACTGTCGCGGTTGCAAAGGCTTTTTCTAGCTCTGGTTTCGTTTTCTTAAGTGCTAAACCTGTGCTGGTTTTATACAGCTTTTTGCCATCAAATCGGGCTAAGTCTACTTCAATGTCAGCGGCGATGATCACTAAATCTGCGGCTGCAATCTCTGTATCTGTCAGTTGGTTTTTAGCGCCAACTGAGCCACGAGTTTCAACTTTAATCTCATAACCCTGCCGTTGACCTTCTTCTGTCAACGCCTCTGCTGCCATAAAGGTGTGTGCAACGCCTGTTGGACAAGCTGTAATAGCGACAATTTTCTTAACCGCACTATCAGATGCATTAGTAACAGTTTGAGTGTCAGATGCTGTTAATCGTTGTGCTTGCTCAACAGCCTCGGTTAGCCATGCTTTAGGATCTTCAAAACAGGCTGTGATGTCGGCTTGATAAACGTTTTTACCCACAAAACGGGAGTTATCAATCGCTTTACCTGTTGCGATAATGATCACTTCAGCATCATCAATTTGCTGTTGGGTCAACGTTTTGGTGGTATTAAGTGTAGTCTGGCACTCTACATTGGCTTGCCATTGTAATTCTGCAGCGGCTTTTTCTAATAAACCCGCAGCAATGATGGTGGTTGCAATGCCGCTAGGACAAGCTGTTACTAATGCTATTTTCATATTTACACCTTGATCAATGTTGCTTAGCGTTATTGTTATTATGTCGATAAGCTAATATGCGATTATGTTATTGCGTTAAAATAACGTGCTGGGCGATGGTATTTACATGCTCAATATCATCAACACCTACCCCAACTTGAGTCACAGCGACGGCTGATAATGCAGTGGCAAATTGCAGCGATTTAGTTTTTGACCATTGATTGATCTCTCCCCAACACAAGCCAGCAACAAGGGTATCGCCAGCACCAACAGTACTTACCACGTCCATTTTTGGTGGTTGAGCATGTAACCAGCCTTGATCGTTAAACCACATCACTCCTTTAGCACCCAATGACACCACCACATTAGTAATACCTTTGGCGGCGATGGTTTCTGCAACCGCCATACATTGTTGCGGAGTTTCTAATGCTTGGCCTGCCCATTCAGCAAGTTCTTCATCATTGGGTTTAACTAACCACGGATGGGCATCTAAACCAGTAGCCAAGGCTGATTTACTGCTATCAAACAATACTTTCTTGCCTAATTGATGCAGTTTTTCCAACCAATTCGCGCACATATCAGCACTGATACCCTGCGGTAGGCTACCAGCTATCACAAACACATCATGGGTTGTTGCTAGTTCAAACAGTGTTTTTTCAAACGCTAAAATATTGGCGGCGGTAACAGCAACACCGGGAAAGTTAATGTCACTGACTTGGCCATTTTTCTCGACTAATTTAACGTTAATCCGGTTTGCGCCAGCTACGCGAACAAATTTGTCTGTTGCACCCATTGCTTTAAATAACTGGCAAAAAGATTCTTGGTTATCCGCACCTAATAATCCGGTAACAGTAACATCAGCCCCTAACTCAGCCAGCACTTTCGCCACGTTAACCCCTTTACCAGCTGGATGAAGACTACCTTGTTCGACAACGCTAACACTGCCTAATGTTAGTGATTGCAAACTGCCAGTAAGATCGAGTGCTGGGTTTAAAGTTACGGTGACGACTTTCGGTTTTACATTTTGTTGCATAGTAGTTGCCTCTAAATCTATGGTTGAAATTGTCATGCTGGCAGTATTTATAATTTTTCGCCTAAGCCGTCGGCAATCGCTTGACCAATTGCCGTTAACGACGCTTCAGCATCACTTCCCTGTGCGGTAAATTGCAGTTCATTACCGCACTTCACACCCAAACCAATCACTTTCATTAAACTTTTTGCATTAACAGGTTTACTGCTACTCGTTAGGTTAACCACTTGAATATCAGCATCGAATTTTTTAGTGGTATTAACTAACATTGCGCCTGGACGAGCGTGCAAACCATGCGGGTTACGGATAGTAAATGTGGCTTGATTGCCCTCTAACGTCACTTGAGTTAATGCCGTTACCATCTCTGGTGCTGATGATGCTAACCATTGGCTAATTTTGCCTTGATAGATCATATTAGTAAGGTGTTCGAGATTAGCTTTATGGGCATTATTATTCGCCGCAATCATGATCATCCCCGCCACTGGATGACCAAGCTCTTCAAAAGGTGTTTGTGGCGTAACCACTGAAATTGCAGTTCGCTTAACCTGTTTATTGCTTTTCACTAACCACAAGCCTTGGCCTAAATAGCTCGCACCTTGATCAATTGCATCAGTCACCGTGGCTGTTTCTGCAAAGCCTTGGTATTTAATTAACCCAGCCGCTACCGCTGTCAGTTGTAATAAATCCTGCGCCGGAAATTGTTTTAAAATAAGTTCAGGAGTGCATTCTGCTTCTTGCTGCTCATCACCATGTAGTAAGGCAATAATTGCTTGCTCTGATTCACAATGACGAAGCTTATCTTCAATATCATCAGCAGATAATACTTTGGTTAATTGCTTTAAAATGCCCAAATGCTCGTCTGATTTAGCCGCAATACCAATCGCGATATAGGCCGTTTGGTCATTCCCCCACGGCACACCTTGCGGAAAGTGATGAATTTTAACACCAGTATGATTAACTAAATCACGGGTTTCTGTTGTGCCATGAGGAATGGCGATACCATTGCCAAGGTACGTTGAATTTTGCTGTTCACGAGCAAGCATACCGTTGACATACCCTGTCTGAACTAACCCTGTCGCTTCAAGATCAGCTGCCAACGCTTTGATTGCATCTTGTTTGGTGGATGCAATTTGCTGCATCGTAATATCATTTTTAGACAGTGATAACATTTAACTCTCCGCTTTAATGCTCTGTGAAATCATCGTTATTGATTAACGTTAGCGATTAACCCTATCAACGTATTACTAATGTTTTATGGTCTATATTAGTAATAAGCTGAATCGTTTCAGCAAAGTGAGAAATAAAAATGCCATGCGTTGCACAACATTTCTAGTCACTCGATAAATAACCATTTAAGTTATAGCTGAAACCTTTCAGCTTGCATACTGAATCGTTTCAGCTAGAATTGCAAACATGTAAAGCATACGCTCTATCAATATATGATCAAGTGCACAAAATTAGCTTTACCCAAATACTCACAAGTCTCATTAACAATGGATAACAACTATGACACTGGATGAAATTGCAAAACTCGCTGGGGTTTCTCGCACAACTGCAAGTTACGTTATTAATGGTAAAGCAAAACAATATCGTATTAGTGAAAAAACCCAACGCAAAGTAATGACTGTTGTTGATGAGCATAACTATCGCCCTGATCATGCAGCAACATCATTGCGTATCGGTAACAGTTATTCTTTAGGGCTGATTATTCCTGATTTAGAAAACAGCAGTTACGCAAAAATTGCCAAACTACTTGAACGTAATGCACGTAAAGCAGGCTATCAAATGATCATCTCTTGCTCTGATGATGATCCTGCCACTGAAATGAAAGTCGCTGATATTTTACTAAGCCGTCGCACTGATGCACTGATTGTTGCGAGTGCACTTGCCGCTGATCACCCTTTTTATCGTCAAGTTCAAGCCAATGGGGTGCCTGTTATTGCCATTGACCGTGCCTTAGATGATGAGTTTTTTGTATCAGTGATCAGTGAAGATTTAGAAGGCGCTTTTCAACTCACTCAGTCATTATTAAACAAACCAATTAACAGCATTGGTCTCGTGGGCGCGGTTGCTGAGCTTGGCGTATCAAAAGAACGTCAGCAAGGTTTTATGGCTGCAATTGAGCGTCATCAACAGCCTATCACAACGCTAATTGGCCATGGTGAGCATTTTAGCCAACAACATGGCCAACAGATTGTGCAGCAGTGGCTTGATGATGACTGTTTTCCCGATGCGATTTTAGCAACATCTTATACTTTATTTGAAGGTGTACTTGATTGCCTGCTCAAAAATCCACACGCCATGCGTAACACTTATTTAGCCACTTTTGGTGATAATCGGCTGTTAGATTTTTTACCCAATAAGATACAGTCCTTACCCCAACAATATGAACTGATTGCTGAACATGCATTAGCGCTAGCACTGCAGGCGATAAAAGGCATTTATGAACCCAATATTGAAGTGATCCCACGTCAAGTCATTCAGCGTTAGTAGTATTACCATTATTCTATTGCGGAATAATAGCTATAATGGAAAAATAGTGAGTTATTGATGTTTCTCTTCTTTTTATTAAATCGCTATAGGCTACGCCATGTATTTACGTCTTAAAGCATTGTTAATATCACATGCACAATTTTCTCATGCTTTACGAGTAACGTTAGCGATAGCTTTTACACTCGCCTTCTACGCCGTGGTACATGTTCCGCATTCTATGTGGGGACCTGTGACTGTGGTAGTAGTGATGATGCAACCTTATGCTGGCGCGATTGTATATAAAGGTTTTCAGCGTATAGGCGGCACATTATTAGGGGCAATGTTAGGCTTATTAACGGTATTGTTCCCTCACCAACTGGATTATCTGATCCCGGTATGGATGTTGGCATGGGTATTCTTACTGTCGCTTAAATCTTATGGTAAGAATATTTATTTTTTCTTTTTGGCAGTAATGACGTTAATTATTGTTTCTTACCAAGGTGATACCGCTTTAGAAGTCAATGTGGCTTTATGGCGAGTGGCAAATATTTTAATTGGTAGCTTGATTGCGATTTCATTTTCTTTATTGATGCCGATTCGTGCTGTCACCAGTTGGAATACCTTATTTAATCAAAATTTACGCGCCTTACGTCAGCTTTATCAAGCTCATGCATCTGCTCATATGTTGAGTATTAAACAATTAAATGCCATGACACGTGAAGTGTTAGAACGACACATGAAAATGATCATTTTGTTGCCTAACGTCCAAAAAGAAAAACACAAATTAGCCGGACATTATCGCGCTATTATCACGGTTCAACGGACATTAATTAGTATTACTGAACAGCTCATTGAAACCCATTGGAGTTCTGACATTAGTCGGCGGCAATTATTAGCTCAAGCCGATTTAAAACTTTACCAGCAGCAGATTATTACTATTTTAAATCAAATCGAACTGGCATCGATTAATCGTAGCAGTTTAGCAAATATTGATACCCTTCCAGATATCCACCTGCTGCCGATGATGGCAACAGAAATAAACCCAGATGATGCAGCAAACGCGTTGGGAATTTACGGCTATTTTTGGCTTACTCGCCAATTTATCAGTCAACTTGATGCGCTTATTATTCAATTACGAAGTCTTAACTCAGAAAGCGGCAGTCATAAGTACTAACAGGTGCGACGAATACTAAAGCTACTGACACTAAAGCTACGGATACTAAAAATAACCAACCTGCACTATGATGATAATAGTGCAGGTTGGAATTATCAGCAGATAACCGTGGTTATTTCATGATCATTCAACCATCGCTGTAAACGTGGTGATTGTTCAATTGAACGGCAATAAATATCGCAATCTTTCGCTGTATTGCCGACGACTGCAAATAGCATTTTAAGTAGTTGGATGACAGCATCATTTTGAGTATCAACCCGGTAATTAAGGCCAGGGTTGTCAAAATCTTGTCCAAGCGCAAATTGTGCCAGTTGCTCCACATCTACCACAAAACCATCAAAATAATGAATAAAAGTCTCAGCTAATAATGCGTTTGCAGGCACGCAACATAGCATATGTACTTTTAATCCATTAGCACCACGGCATAATCCTTGTTCAGCCAAGAGATCAATCATAGTCGCCGCTTCACTAAATGTCCGTACAAACGGCACCACTACTTCAATGTTTTCTCCGCCTACGGTTGCACGCGCACGTTTAATCGCTTCACATTGCAGTGCAAAACTCGATTTGTAATTTTTATCAGCAAAAAAACTCGCACCGCGTAACCCTAATTGTGGATTAACTTCTACGGTTTCTAATTCAGCCCCTAATAATTGCTGGCGCGCACTAGAATCAGCACTAATAAGTTGTACTTTTAAAGGCGTCGTGCCTTGTTGCCTTGCGGCTGATACTAATAGCTCGGTTAGCATTGAGACGTAATATTCCGCCAACGCTACTGTTTGTTGGCCGTATTGATCTGCGATTTTTTGTTGCAGTGCTTGCTGAGTGACTTCAGATAACCTGCTTTGCTGAGCAAAAACTAACGGATGAATGCCTATCGAGGTTGCAATAAGATCATCTAATGAAACCAGCCCTATTGCTTGATTATTGAGCGTCGTTAATTGTTGGGCATTACGCAATACGGCTGTTGTTGCGAGTAGTAATTGTGTTTGTGTTGTCATACACCACCTGTACGTCCATGTTAAAAAGACTGATGTCTATATATATCAATCCATTAAATAACTCCCTAATGACCTTACTGCGAGATTAATGGACACGCAAGCGTAAAAGGTTATTTGATAACAATTAATCAACCTTATTATCATATGCCATTCGTTTTATGGGTGTGAATAATTGCATGCAAAATCACCATTTTCACTCTGAATATCCACCGTTAGTCATTAAAAACCCATTTGTTATCACAAGTTTGGTTTATTCCAACGCTGATTTGGGCTATCTTAACGGGGTTATTACAGAGATACCAAGGTAGGCAAACTATTATGCCAATGAAAACAGATGAACTTCGCACAATGAGTCTCGGCCTTATGCCGACACCTGCAGAAGTAGAAATAGCCTCACCAATGACAGATGCCATTGCTGCGCATGTTGATAACGCACGTAAGCAAGTTGAAGCTATTCTAGCGGGTAAAGATTCGCGTCTATTGGTGATTGTTGGGCCATGTTCAATTCATGACACCGATGCTGCTATTGATTATGCGAAGCGCCTTGTTGCTGTACAAGAAACATATAAAGACCAACTCTTCATCGTTATGCGCACCTATTTTGAAAAGCCGCGTACCGTTGTTGGTTGGAAAGGCCTCGTCTCAGATCCTCATCTAGATGGCAGCCTTGATCTTGCGGCTGGTTTACACAAAGCACGTAAGTTATTAATCGATATTAATGCGTTAGGGCTACCCACAGCGACTGAGTTTTTAGATATGATCACTGGGCAATATATTGCCGATCTTATTACATGGGGAGCCATTGGCGCTCGTACCACTGAATCTCAGATCCACCGTGAAATGGCATCAGCATTGTCTTGCCCTGTTGGCTTTAAAAATGGTACTGATGGCAATATTAAAATTGCTATTGATGCGATTCGAGCCACTCGGGCATCACATTTATTCTGTTCGCCAAATAAAAATGGTCAAATGACGATTTACCGTACTTCTGGTAATCCATATGGCCATATTATTCTTCGCGGTGGGAAAATGCCCAATTACCACGCCCAAGATATTGCGACAGCGTGTGCCGCTTTAACTGAGTTTGAGTTAGCACCCAAGTTGATCGTTGATTTCAGTCACGGTAATTGTCAAAAGCAGCATCAACGTCAATTGGATGTTGCTGCTGATATATGTGAGCAAATTCGCAATGGCAGCCAATCTATTGCTGGCATCATGGCTGAGAGCTTTATTGAAGAAGGCAATCAAGCAGTGATCAGCGGTAAAGAAAAACAACTTGTTTACGGCAAATCGATTACTGATCCATGCATTAATTGGCGTGATACTTTAGTAATGCTTGATATGCTGGCAGGTGCTATCAAAGACGCCAACGCGTAATCTTCTGCTACACATCTTAATACAATAAAGGAGTAACAATAGATTGTTGCTCCTTTATTCATATTTAATTAACGGTATAATGTCCGCGTTAATTATAACGGGATAAATTTCCCACATTCAGGTTAGAGGCCAATAACATGCCATGTTTTGATATTATTTCCGAAGTCGATACCGTAGAAATCAAAAATGCGGTAGAGAATTCAATCCGAGAAATTAGCACTCGCTTTGATTTCCGTGGTGTTGAAGCCAACGTAGAATTAAACAAAGAGATCGTAAAGATCACTTCAGAATCTGAATTTCAACTTGATCAGATTGTAGCAATTTTACGTGGTAACCTTGCACGACGTGGCGTTGACGCTAATGCGCTTGAGCGTAAGGCTATCAACTTCTCAGGTAAAACAGCATCACAGAATATTGAATTTAAGCAGGGTGTTGAAACCGCTAATGCTAAAAAACTAGTTAAAGCGATTAAAGACGCAAAATTGAAAGTTCAAGTTGCTATTCAAGGTGAAAAGTTACGTGTAACGGCTAAAAAGCGTGATGATCTTCAAGCAACAATGGCACTTGTTCGTGCACAAGATCTCGGTCAACCGTTCCAGTTTGATAATTTCCGTGACTAATTACGGTTAAGTTCATAAGGGAGGCGTATTTGCGCTTCCTTTTTTTTGACTTGAATATTCAAATATTTTTTAATAAACTTAAAAATAATTATAATATTTAAACTGATGTCATTAAATATATACTTTACTGTTACACTCAAATACGTCATACAAATATAAAATCACACACAAAAGAAACAATAGCTGTGTAAACACCCTCACCTTAAATAATACCACTACAACATTACCAACACCTCATTTACAACCACGAATACTTTTTAAGCAAACAAATTTTTTTTAATTGCAAAAATTGTTGCTGACTATGCTTATACCCTATAATTCAGCCAATTCAATAATGGTTAATTATTTTTCATTCTCTGTGACTAACGGTATAGGATAAAGAGCAACAACAACGATAACTAGCACGGATATGCTTATACGATCACGGAACGTTCACTTTTTACAGTAAGAATAGCTATTGTAAATCACCCTTTTTTCGCTTGTTGTGCCACTCAATTTATTCAATTCACATTGACTGAAAAGAAAATAAAGGAGATGTCCATAATGGGCACCGCACAACAACAAAAAACAACTGCAACAACCGCTGACAACAATCAAAAACTCGGCTGGAGTAAAAGTGATACTGTATGGATGCTCGGTTTATATGGTACAGCAGTTGGTGCTGGCACTTTATTTTTACCTATTAATGCTGGTGTGGGTGGCTTAATTCCGCTTATCGTAATGATGGTCTTAGCATTACCAATGACCTTTTTCGCTCACCGCGCAATGATGCGTTTTGTGCTATCAAGTGCAACCCCTGGCGCAGATATCACAGAAGTGGTTGAAGAGCACTTCGGTAAAAATATGGGCAAGATTATTACTCTACTGTATTTCTTTGCCATCTACCCTATTTTACTTGTTTATAGTGTCGCTTTAACCAACACTGTTGAAAGCTTTATGGAATTTCAATTAGGTATTGAGCCACCACCACGTGCCGTTTTAGCATTGATTCTTATCGTTGTGCTAATGGCAATTGTTCGTCTTGGTGAGCAGTTAATTGTCAAGGCAATGAGTATTTTAGTATTCCCTTTTGTTGCTGTATTACTGCTGCTTGCGTTATACCTAGTACCGTATTGGAACGGCGCTATTTTTACAGACATTATTCCACAAGGTGGTAATACCACGAGCATAATGATGGCGGTATGGTTGATCTTACCTGTAATGGTATTCTCTTTTAACCACTCACCGGTTATCTCTTCATTTGCTGTAGCTAAAGAAAAAGAATATGGCGTTAATGCCGAGCGCCAAGGGTCACGTATTTTATTACGCGCCCATATTATGATGGTTATTACGGTAATGTTTTTCGTTTGTAGCTGTGTATTAAGCTTAACACCAGCTAACCTTGCTGAGGCAAAAGCACAAAACGTATCTATTTTAACGTACCTTGCTAACCATTTTGACACGCCAATTATCGCTTATGCTGCTCCTATTGTAGCTATTATTGCGATCACTAAATCTTTCTTAGGCCACTATTTAGGTGCGAGTGAAGGTTTAAATGGTATCGTTCAAAAAGTCGCACGTGATAAGAACAAGACTATTTCAAATAAAGCACTTAATCGTTTCACGGCTTTATTTATGTTAACCACAACTTGGGCTGTCGCAACACTCAACCCAAGTATTTTGGGTATGATTGAAAACTTAGGCGGACCAATTATTGCGATGTTGTTATTTATTATGCCAATGTATGCAATAAAGAAAGTACCTGCTATGAAAAAATATTCAGGCACGATCAGTAATGTATTTGTAACTGTTATTGGTTTAATGTCTATCTCGGCTATTTTTTATTCTCTAATACAGTAAATAAAAATCATATGTGATATAAAAAAGGCTACCTAGTAGCCTTTTTCTTTATTTAAAACAAAATACTATCATCTATTATCACCCCACCTCACTAACCATCATCACCAGCACTTTACAGCAACCGTACAAAGCCATGACATTTTAGCCAGCTATATTGCTTACATTGTCGTTCAAATTACATTCGACGGCTAAACAATGAAAGCATTACTGTTAATCCCTATTGCAACTTTATTTTGCCATGCCGCCTATGCCAAAAATATTAATAATCAACCTGTTGAAGAGAGATCTTCTGATTTTAACGGCTCGGCAAAATTAGGCTTTATTTACGCTAAAACGACAAATACTTCGATGTCGATGAATTCTGCCGTTTCGTTGAAGCACACCACCGACGATTGGAGCAACAAACTTAAGTTTAGCTCTTATTATACGGATTCAACCAAAGAAGAAGATGGTGTTAATAAATATAGTGTTGTGCTAGATAATCGCTATATGATTAATTCACATAAGTTTACTTACTTACGTAATGAATATAACCATAATCAATTTGAAACCTATCGTCATGAATATATCATTGCTACAGGTTTAGGTTATAAGCTTTATTATACCAAAACGACCAAGTTAACAGTCGGTGGTGGCCCAGGTTTCCGTTATAGTAAACGTCAACTCAATGATCCTGAACATCCAAGCCAAATTGAACGCAATATCATTGCTAATGCTTTCTTAAATGCGGAAAAGAAGATTACTTCAACATTAACCGTTGGTGCAAATAGCGGTATTGATTACGGTGTTTCAAATACCAATTACTCTATTGATGGTTATATTAAAAACAAACTGATTGGCGACATATCATTATTACTCGACTCTCAATATATTTATAATACTGAAGTTGCTTCTGATAAAAGTCATTCCGAAATTTATAGCACAGTCAGCTTAACCTATGACTTTTAATCTCTATAAAAAAACCGAGCATGATGCTCGGTTTAGGGCGTCACTATCTATTTATTAATGACCGTACTTAATGATATAGGCTTTTTTCACCCTCTGGACGCGTTTTAAAACGTCGATGCAACCACATATATTGACTTGGTGCCGCCATAATTGAATGTTCGACGGCTTTATTGATATATGCCGCTGCAGCCTGAGGAGCTTTATGAGGAAAATCAAATAATGGTGGAAATATCTTCAATGTATATTGGCCATTATCATTATCACGAATCATCGCAAAAGGTAATGGCACTGCGCCAGATGCATCAACTAACAAACTCGTCCCTGTTGTTGTACACGCATCTTTAACTGCAAATAATGGTGCAAAAGTTGAATTTCGGCCTTGACCATAATCTTGATCTGGGGCGTACCATAAGATCTCTCCTTGTTTGAGAGCTTTAAGCATGCCTTTTACGTTTTTACGATCAAGCATATATTTATTGGAACGTATACGACCCTTAAACTGGAAATAATCAAAACAAGGGTTATTATTCGGTCTGTATACACCAACACCAGGTCTGTTCAGACCAAAAGCACGCGCACCTAATTCTAAGTTCATCGAATGGACAGCAATAAGTAGAATACCTTTTCCTTGTTGCTGTAATTGATCAACATACTCTAGTCCTTCAACCTTAACGTGTCTTTCTACACGTATATCAGGCCAAAACCACGCCATTGCCGTTTCAAATAACGCTAATCCAGTATTATCTATATTTTGTGCAATTAACCGTTGCTGTTCTTCTATTGATAAATCAGGAAAACATAACGCTATATTTTGCTTAATCGTTTCATGTCGATTCGACATCACTTTCATTGCTAATCGACCGACACCTTGCCCTAAACGAAATTGGATGAAGTACGGCAGCCAACTTAGTAAGTACATCACAGCCATTAATATCAATACAGACCAATATCGTGGATGTAGTAATGCTCTTCTAAATGTCGGTTCAGTAAATTTACGCATAACAAAGCACAAGGTTCCTCAGTTAATATGATTGAAGAGCTTGAACTACACACTCTTCAAAAGCATTCATAATACTAATAGTATTGTTATAGTAGATGATGTAGTTTATTAAATGCAAGTTAATACCCTATGGCTATAGGTTTTATACAGCACCGATTAAGGTTAGTTATTATTAGGTTAATAAATCCAATTTAATTACTGATTTTCAGCCAAAAAAAAGCCCATCGTCAAAGATGAGCTTAATAATATCCAGCAACATTTATTTAATTAATAAAAGCTTGGCTGGCCTTCTGGGCGAGTTTTAAAACGACGATGTAGCCACATGTACTGACTAGGTGCCGCCATTATTGACTGTTCAACAATCTTATTGATAAAAACAGCAGCAGCGTCAGGATCCTTATTTGGGAAGCCTTCAACAGGCTGGCTAATAGTTAACGTATAATGACCAGAATTATTATCGCGTACCATAGTAAATGGCACCACGGCGCAGTCAGTTGCATCAACCAATAAGCTAGTGCCGGTTGTTGTGCACGCTTGTTCTACTGCAAATAATGGCGCAAATGTTGAGCGTCTTAGACCATAATCATGATCAGGGGCATACCACACTCGCTCACCAGTTTTCAGTGCGCGCAGCATACCTTTAACGTCTTTACGATCTATTAAAGTACGGTTAGATCGTGAGCGCCCTTGATATTGAAAGTAATCAAAACACGGATTATTGTTAGCACGATAAACCCCCATCCCAGTTTTTTTAATACCAAATGCACGTGCACCAAGTTCAAGATTCATAGAATGCACAGCAACCATTAACGCGCCTTTGCCTTCACGCTCAAGTTGCTCCATATGCTCCATGCCTTTAATCGTTACATGGCGGCACACTCGTTCGTCAGACCAAAACCATGCCATACCTGTTTCAAATAAGGCTAATCCTGAGTTATCAATATTTTCCTTTACTAAACAGTCACGTTCACTTGTTGTCATTGACGGAAAGCACAATTCAAGATTGCGAGAAATAGTATGACGACGTTTTTTCATTAATTTAATCGCTAAACGGCCAATATGCTTTCCTAAAAAAAACTGCACACGATAAGGCAATAGACTAAGGGAATACATGAGTGCCATTAACATTAGTGTCCCCCAGTAACGAGGATGCAATAATGAATAGGAAAAAACAGGAATATGCTTAGAGCTCATACGATATTATAGCCTTGGGTTTTAATGATTTACTAAAATTCAATACTGCTATAATAGTCCTTTCGCATCCGAGTAAAAAGCAAAACTATGTTTTTTATTGTCAAAATTAGGATAATGCCAAGTTTTGCAATTAAAAATATAAAAAACAATTAAATAACAACAAGTTAAAAAACACAAATTTGCCATTAATAATTATTATCAGTCTGTTTAATAACAATGATTTTTTATCCGACCTTTATTGTATTGTTCAGTAACAACAAAGCCGATGACACATTGTGTATTCAATAACAGATTGGTAAACCATAAAGCCTAAATAGGCGGTCTATCATACTGCATTGCAAATAGATAAATCCTGTTATTTCACATCTTACTTTAAATACAAAAAGTCAAGATGTTGATTAATATAAATAAAATTATTGGCACAATTTCTGCAATTTTATTAACACTCAAAATATTATTTTATTAGGTGTCAAATATGGAATTACGTCAATTAGAGGTAGATAACGATACACTAGTGTTATCAGTCAATGGTGATATGGATGCTGCAGGATGTCAAAACATACAATCCATCATTGATGATGTCATTAGCAAACCACAATCACATATTGATGTAGATATGGAAAATGTTGCCTTTTTAGACTCATCCGGTATTGGAGCTTTAGTTTATCTCTATAAACGACTCACAGAAAAACAACATAGTATGCAAATAAAAAATGCCCATGGGCAACCGCTTTCATTGCTAAAATTACTAAGAATTGAGAATGCTATTCCAGTTAATGAACATAGTGACTAGCACTGCTCTTATCATGGAGGTGATCACGCTATGGAATTTAGAAGCATAAAACATAATTTAAAGTCACTATTCGTTATTAGCTTACTTTTATTATCAGGTTGTACCCCTTTTGCTGAGCATGGACGTGGAGGTGGTGCTAATAACTATTTAAATACGCGCTCAACGACGCTCGATCATCTTCCACCATTAGGCCCAGAAGATGGTTTACAGTTTGAATGGGTACTTGTTGCTCGCCATCTTGATATGCTCATCGCAGATCAGGCGCAATGGTGTTTTCCAGCCACCGTACTTCAAGCACAACGAAATGAATCTCGTATTGCCAGTGAACTTGTTGGAGGATTAGAAGTTGATGCGACCAATAGTCTGATTATTCAGCGTAATTTACTACAACGGTTAGAACACCAAACAAAAGATGCCAAACAACAACAAAAATGTAAACCTCCACGAAACAGCACGATGGAGCCGAATGATGTTATCTTTGCTAAAGAGATTTACAACTTACTCAATAGCGCTAATCAATTTACTTTTAACTCCGTAGAACTCGATCCTACCTATATTATTAACCTATCTGTAGCCTCTCAATTATTGGCAAAAAATGCCGATTATAAAATATTAATAACCGGCCATAGCGATGTTTTTGCTGCTGATATGCCAGACAATAATCTTGCTCGTCAGCGAGCTGAGCAAATAAAGCGCTATCTCAGTATTTTTGGGCTCAACCCAAATCGTATTCATATTGAAGCGATTAATTCTCGCCCTTCTTTAGTATCAATACCGCAACCAAGCGAGCATTTAAGTAATCGGCGGGTAACTATCGAATTAATGCATATTGATCAAAATCTCACACTTAATTACTTATCAGAGAGGTAATTACAATGCATCTCTTTAAGCATATTTTATTCTGTCTGTATTTCATGGCCTTATTGAGTCAATACGCGCATGCAGAATCAACCAATAAAGTAGTGCGTGTTGGCGATGTTATTAGCATTATTTTACCTGGGGAAGAATCACTCAATAAGACATTCCAAGTCAATAAACAAGGCCGGATCATTTTACCTGAAGTCGGGCCGCTCACTATTGCTGGAAAAACCGAAAGACAGATGGTAGCAATGATTACCATAAGCTTAAAAAGTGTAATGCAAGATCTAAGTCATTTACGCGTTTTTATTAGTAAACGCCAACTGATTGTTAATATTCAAGGTTATGTTAATCAACCCGGAGAATATATTATTGCCGACACCGACTCGGTACAACTGGCATTGTATGCTGCTGGCGGATTACGACCAGGCGCACAGCTAAATCGCTTACAACTGCGCCGTGGTGACACAATAACAACATTTAATTATAAAGCGTTTTTAGACTCAGGTGATCTATCAAAATTACCGACCCTGCAGTCCCTCGATACCCTGTTTATTCCAGCATCAGCAATGATTGGTAATATTGAACAAGAATTTGATACCGCTAAATTAGCACAAGCTGGTGATGCTGCTGATGATAAAAACGCTGTCAAAGTATTTGGTGAAGTTCACGACCCTGGTACGTTTTCCTATAACAAGGGTGCCTCTATCGTGCATGTTTTAATGCGTGCAGGTGGCGTAACTCGTTATGCGACTGTTGAGCAAATCAGAGTTATTTCTAATAATGAACCACGTACTTTTAACCTAAAAAAATACTTAGACTCAGGTGACGAAACTTTACTACCCAAGCTGTATCCTGGTTCAACCATTTTTATACCTAAACAACAAGAAGAGATTAAATTTGGTGCCAACATTGTCTATGTAATGGGAGAAGTCGCAGAACCTGGCGCCTATGAAGGTAAAAAAGGTGCAAGTTTCATGAGTATTCTGGCTAATGCTGGCGGTCCAACACGGTTTGCAGAATCTCGCCAAATTCGCGTTATAAAATCTGACGGTAAAGTGATTAATTTTGACCTATCGGGGTACACCGAAGGCACTAATTACCAATCGCCTCCACCTGTTGAGTCTGGTGATGCTATTTTTGTTCCTGAAAAAACAGATATGAATGAGAAGTCATGGTTAAAAATAGCACCTCATCGTGCCGTACGTGTGCTTGGTGAAGTCGAAGATCCTGGCCGTATAGAGTGGTCTGATGAAATGTCATTTCTTGACTTACTCGCCCACGTGGGAGGACCAACTGTACGAGCAGATACCGCGAACATTGAAGTTGTCACACCAGATGCAAATGGCAGAAACCAGGTTTATATTTTTGACCTTGATAGCTTTATGCTTGAGGGAAGAGCTGAATCAACACTCCCAATAATTCGTGCAGGAGCCACCATAAGAGTGCGTGATCTACCTCTTGATCCTACCGATAATAAATCCCAATGGGTACGCCAAACATCGGACAGCTCTATTTATGTTTTTGGACAAGTTAATTCAGGTGGCCGCTATCGCTTCACTAACAATCTTCATTTTTTAGATATCCTTGCTGCAGCTGATGGCCCTACAATCAATGCCGATTTGCACAATATTAGAATTACTCACCGTAATCAAAAATATTCAAAAGTATCGAAATTAGATCTCGCTCTTTATTTTGAGACTGGAGACGAATCATTATTACCTATAGTAAAAACAGGTGATTCAATCTATATTCCAGAAAAAGATCGCACTTGGATCGATGAAACTAATGAGTCAACCATTCGTATGTTAGGCGCTGTCCATAAACCTGGACGCTATCGCTATAATGATTCAATGACAATACTTGATATATTAGCTAAAGCTGGTGGGACAACTGACTACGCTTATCCTGAAAAGATCAGTATTATTAATAACTCCCGCCATCAAGGCCAAGCACGCACCTTTGATTTGATTAAATTTAGTCGCACCGGTGATTATCGACTGCTACCAGTACTTAGAGCTGGAGATACTGTGTATGTACCAAACAAAGATGAAAGTATTCTTGCGAATATTCGTCTTGGTTTCAAAGATATATTCCAGGTACTTGCAACAATTGCTCTCATTGGTGCGTTGTAATGAAGATCCCTTCATACCAAATGGAAATTGAGGATATTTTTCTGTTCTTAGAGCAACAAAATCATCATTCAATTTGTATTACTTCTAGTAATCCTCGAGAGGGAGTGACTTCTATTGCACAAGCGATTACTGAACGGCATTTATTAGCAGGTTACCGTACTCTGCTTGTTGATCTAAACTTTCAAAACCCAAGTTTAATTCCATTAGCTGAACTAATAAATAAATCAAATACAGACCAGCATTTAAACTCATATTTAAGCTATGATGCCCATAATAAAGTCGGCCTATTAGGCACATCACTGATGAACAATAAAGCCCATATTATTGAATTACGCCAACCTCATAACTTAAAACTTAAAATTGCTGCATGGTTATTGGAGTTTGATAAAATTATTATTGATGCATCTCCGCTTTCTCAGTCCACATTACATAATATTCCCGCACATACGGTTGCAAGTTGCTGTGATGGTACTATTCTTATCGTACTTTCTGGTCAAACACAGCAAAATGAAATCAAAGATGCAATAGAAAAACTAACAGCGCACAATGCTCATCTGATTGGATTAGTCTTTAACGATAAACTTCAGCCACACATTAAAGATGAAATTTGTCGTGAAATAAAGCGTTGTACTTTTTTACCTGAAACAATAACCACCAAGCTCATCCACTTTATACAACATAATCGGTTCTTATCTATTTTGGTGTAAAATGAAAAATTCCATTCTTCTTTTTAAAAGCACTCAACCTTCGACATTAGAATCGATCCGAATATTACGCCAATCATTATCAAAAATCCTTGATCATCTTGATATCAAAGCAGATATCAAACAATATTGTCTACTATGTTGCTCTGAGTGGTGCACAAATATCATTCACCACTCAACCCCTTCCAGTAATGATATTACTGTGAGTTTGAGGAAATCTAAAAATAAATGGTTATTAGTTATCCAAGACTCAGGTGGTTCATGGAATCCTTTGACTCAACAGCCAGCCTTCAATGTTAATACAAATATATTAAGAGGTGGTGGCTATGGGCTTCACATCATCAATACGCTTGCTGATGAGACCTATTACCAATCATTACCGACACACAATATTTTTACTATTGTTTGGGAACGTGACACCCACCGTATAAAACCTCATATATTATTGGTTGAAGACCAAAAATCACAAAGAGAACTGTTTCATTCCTATATAAAAGATATATTTACAGTCAGCTTAGTAAATAATGGCAAACAAGCATTAGCCTTTTTAAAAAATGAGACTGTTGACTTAATCATTTCTGATATTCAAATGCCAGAAATGAATGGTATAGAATTGCGTCAGCAGCTAGAAAAAATAAAAAATTTTTCAATACCTTTTATTTTTTTATCTCATTCAGAAGATGAAAATGTACTTAATGATGCCGTAAATTTGGGCATTGATGACTATTTAAAAAAACCCATACAGAAAGAACAATTACTTAATTCAATACACCGAGTATTAGCGCGTTTCAATCAGGTTTTCCATGCAATATCACAACAGGTTAATCAAAAAATCACCAATACTTTACTGCCTCAAATTAGTTTAAATTCAAAATATTGGCGGCTTTCCTTTCAGCAACGTAATACAGGCCGTGGAGGTGGTGATTTTGTATTATCAACCCGCAATAACGGCGTCACACAATTACTCATTGCTGATGTAATGGGCCATGATGAAAGTGCAAAATTCTTTTCTTATGCTTACGCTGGTTATATTAGAGGATTAATGCAAAATACTAATCTTACCCAACCAGCACAATTACTCACTAAATTATCCAATAATGCCTATAAAGATAAATTATTGTCACAAACAATGCTAACTGGTTGCTGCCTTAGTTTTCTTAATTCAAATACAATTACATTAAGCTGTGCTGGGCACCCTTACCCAATGCATATTCATCATAAAACTCTTTATCCAATTAAGGTTGAAGGTACATTACCAGGATTATTACCCCACACTGAATATGAAAGTTCGTCTATTACTTTCAAAAAAAATGAACGGCTAGTGTTAGTAACTGATGGCTTATTTGAATCAGGTAATACTATTACCGAACGTGAAACATTAGAACGAGCAATAAAAAAACATTTGATTATGACAGCTAATTTGCCCCTTAATGTTGCACTCGATAAGATAATGCACGTTTTTGACTCTTTAGCTGGTATTCCACCGAATGATGATGCGTTATTATTAATCATTGAAAAAAAATAACTGCCTATATTGATATTTAAAAAGTATTTTATTCTATACCTTTCATTTAGACTCAACCTCGACTAGAACAGCATTAGATCAGTGCATTATCGTATTAGTAACCAAGCATTTTAAAAACAGCTATAATAAATAATACGGTGAGTATTAGTATATTATTGTGTTCTTAAATCATCATTAATGATCCATTTTAGCATTTTACTACCGATAATATTTTGTCGCTAATCGTACAAATTAGGATAAAAATAACACTAAAATTAACAATAAATAAAAATTAGTCGTTAAATTTCTCGATAAACAGGATGTTATTATGCTACAGAAAGTACTGTTAGTAGAAGACTCAACATCATTAGCGATTCTTTATAAGCAATATGTAAAAGATGAACCTTACGAATTCTTTCATGTTACGACAGGTGAAGATGCTAAAAATTTTATTGTCAAAAATCCACCACAACTGATCATTTTAGACCTCAAACTTCCTGATATATCAGGTGCAGAGATCTTACAATGGATTCGCGAGCAAAAGATTCCAACAGCAGTGATCATTGCAACCGCTCACGGCACGATTGATATCGCTGTCACGCTTATTCAAAGTGGTGCTAACGATTTTTTAGAAAAACCCATTCAAGCAGACCGGCTTAAAACCTCAATTAAAAACCATTTGGCGCACAACAAACTTGAAGGGTTAGTCGAAGATATTCAAAATGACTTTAATCGTAATAAATATCAAGGATTTATAGGTTCTAGTTTACCAATGCAGGCTGTCTATAAAATAATTGATGCCGTTGCACCGACTAACGCCAGTGTTTTTATTTCAGGAGAAAGTGGTACCGGTAAAGAAGTCTGCGCAGAAGCCATTCATTATAAAAGTCAGCGTTATAATAAGCCATTTATCGCGATTAACTGTGGCGCGATCCCTCGTGATTTAATGGAAAGTGAAATTTTTGGCCACTTAAAAGGGGCTTTCACTGGCGCAACAACAGATCGAAAAGGCGCTGCCATGCTGGCAAACGGAGGCACACTTTTTTTAGACGAATTGTGTGAAATGGAATTAGATATGCAAAAAAAATTACTCCGTTTTCTGCAAACTGGACGCTTTACGCCGCTTGGTGGCAGTAAAGAAATCTCAACAGATATTCGCATAATTTGTGCAACCAATCGTGATCCGCTAATTGAACTTAACGAAAAACGGTTTCGTGAAGATCTCTATTATCGTGTCAATGTGGTTCCGATTCAAATGCCACCACTACGTGATAGAGGGACTGATATTCTTGATATCGCCCGTTACTTTTTAAAGAAATTTGCAAAACAAGATCATAAAAAATTCACTGAGATCAAACGTAATGTCGAATTAAAGCTTTGCCATTATTCTTGGCCTGGTAATGTTCGTCAATTACAAAATATTATCCGTAATATTGTCGTGCTTCACAATGATACCCATATCCTAATGGAATACCTTCCTGAGCCACTCAATAGCTTTAAAGCTGCTATTAAAAACACCGAAAATCAACATCTAAAAACAAACAATATTACACCTATCAAGCCGATTACAAAAACAGAACTACCATTGCCAACAACATCTGCCACTAACGCCGATGATAAAAAAACAATTAACACTCATCTTATTCGACCAATGGCAGATATTGAACGTGAAGCCATTGAAAATGCGATTGATTATTGCGAAGGAAATGTACTAAATGCTGCAGTCCTACTTGAGTTAAGCCCATCGACGTTATATAGAAAAAAACAAGTTTGGGATACTTATGAAGAGTCAGATTAAGCCTATGCGTATTTGGCTAGTGATTGATAGTAAAGATGCTGGGGGAATTGAATCGCATATTCTACAACTGGCTAAAGGTCTAAGACAACTGCTGCATGAGGTTACAATCATTTTTTTATGCCGTTATCACAAACAACACCCTTTGATCTCTTTATGTGACCAGAACTATATCAATTATCAGTTTTTATCAGGTTCAATAGGCTCATTATTGCAACATACCTTAAAAAATCACCCTGCTGTTATTCATTCTCATGGCTATAAAGCCGCTATTTATTGTCGTTTAATACGGTTATGCCTGTTACTTTCTTCTGTTCAAATACGATTTATTAATACCTTTCATGCTGGCGAGATCCCCACTGGGAAAGTGAGATTATATGATGCAATTGATCGCTGGAGTGCTTGTCTAAATCACGTCAATTTAGTGGTAAGTGATGCTATAAAACACCGTATCCCGTTTAAAACAGAGCTCATTAATAACTTTATTGATACCGATGCACTAACCCTTTCTCATGGTAAACAAATCGCTTTTGTTGGCCGTTTAAGTAATGAAAAAGCCCCAGATCGATTTGTCGAACTTGCTCGGCGCTTACCGCAATTTAGTTTTCATATTTATGGTGATGGCCCTTTAGCCTCGATATTGCGTCAACAAGCACCAACAAACTTACGATTTCATGGTCAACAACAATCAATGGATCCTATATGGCAAGATATTGGTTTATTAGTTATTTGTTCTCGTTATGAAGGCTTACCCATGGTTGCTCTTGAGGCTATGGGACGTGGTATTCCAATTATTTCTACCCCTGTTGGTAATATCCACCAGCTTATTCAATCTAATATAAATGGTTGGATCATTGAACCATCTCAACTCGTTGCTGCTATTACTCACTGGTCTCAACTAAGCCAATCGCATCGAAAACAAATACAACAAATGGCTCGACGTATGATTAAACAGCATTACTCAACCCATGTTGTCATACCGCGTTTACTATCATTTTATAATCACTAATTTTATTCTCAATTTAAGAATAAGGAATAAAGTCACCGACATTAATAAAAAACACTATAATTTCAATATGCTACAACATAAAATATTGGCATTCCTTTTGCTTGATTTATATTCATATTTTAGTGAATTTATATCAATATACGAGAGGATCTCATGACTGACGATCACCACATCTTTGTTTTTGACCCTATTTGCTATGCTGGCGGTTCTAAATTCGCTACTCGTGAAGTGTTAAAGCTTATTAACTCACGTAAAAATCGCTTAACCATCTTAACCTCAGATCCTCAATCGTGGCCAATAGCACAAGCCAATATAATATCGTTATCTTACCCATCATGGCTGTCTATTAGCGACGTCGGCAAAGGCTATTGGTTAAGGCAGATCTATTTTTGTTGGTGGATTTTATATAGCCGCTATCTCTATGGTTCAATACAGGTTGCCGTTGGTGCATCTTGCCCTGGTAACGATATGCCAATTTACTTATTAAAATGGTTGCTAAGATACAAAATTGCCCAATTCATTCACGGTAATATTAGTATTTCACGTTCATGTGGTTTGTGCTTATATCAAGCTGACAATGTATTTTATTTGCACAGTGCTTACGCTTCAATTAACGCAGTAATACAACATCGGTGGCGCAAGCTGAAACCCAATATTCGCGATCAAAAATGCCAGCAATTACTATCATCAAGTCATTTTTTACCCTTTATAAATGGCATCGCAAAAAAACAATCGCCCATGTTGTGTCAATACCATACACCAACATTATTTTGGGCTGCTTCATTATTGAAGTGGAAAGGACTTGATTTGTTACTAGAGGTCATAAAAGAAACGCCTGTAAATCACCGTTTACCTGCAAATATCTGCTACCTTGTACCTCAAAACACCACACTACCGATTACAGTTGCTCCCCAAGCGATTGAATCGATCCATTGGCACCAGCAACCTGAGTCAATCGATAATATTCGTGCACAAAGTAATATATTCATTTCAACCAGTGACAAAGAACCTTTTGGACTATCGATTCTAGAAGCATTATTTGCTGGTATGTGTGTCATTATTCCCAAAGATGGTGCTTTTTGGGATACCCAATTAACACACCAAAAAAACTGTTTAAAATATATTCCTCATGATAGTCAATCGCTACAACAGCAAATAAATTATATCAGCCATTCGCCTCACCAACTTGCGGTTTTAGGCTCTGAAGCCGCGTTGTTGTCACAAGATTATCAAGCAGAAAAATGTTATGCCGATATTGTCTCTATCCTTTGTCAACACACTTCAAGAACGACATAAGTTACCAATATGCATATATGGCCTTTATCGACGCCACTCAAAAATATCGTCCTTTATGGTACTAGTATTGTACTTATGAAAGGGGTGTCACTTATTATGCTACCTTATATTGCGACTCATTTACCACAATCTGAATTAGGCCGTTTAGAGACTCTTACTACCATTGCCGTTATTATCAGCATTATTTTTGGCTTATCTTTACATGAAGCATTATATCGTTTTTCTGGTACAGCTAAAAAAATTCAGCAACATCAAATTACCGCAGATATCTTTATTATTAGCATCATAATTGCTGCAATAGCTTTACCTATTATTTGGATAATATGCCCTCTATTAAGTCAACTTAACCAATTACAAACCTCATCATTAGAACTTAAACTATTATTGCTACCACTTGCCTTTGAAGCCGTCGTCATGGTTGTTTTATCAGCATTAAGAATGCAGGAAAAGGCAGGAATTTTTTTTTATATCACTACCGGCAGAGCCCTACTCCATGCGTTGCTAACGATGATCGTTCTGCATTATGGTTTTGGTGTACAAGCTGTTCTTTTAGCCGGATTTATTAGCGCAATTTTACAAACTTTAGTGATCATCTGCTTACAATATCAGGCAAATAAAAAAGCGGAGGTTAATTATCACGTTAGTTTTTATGTGACCAAAAAATATTTGTCTTATTGTTTACCATTGATGTTCAGCGGCTTAATTATATTTGGTCTCAATGGCTTAGAGCGCTGGTTATTAGTCTATTATGTTTCATTCAATGAAATTGCACTGTACGCCGTTGCTTTTAAATTTGCTTTAATTTTAGTGCTCTTAATGCAACCCTTTGGCATGTGGTGGATGCCAAAACGATTTCAATATTTATCCAATAATGGCATAAAGGTAACCACTCAAATCACTCACATCAGTATTGTCTTACTCTGTAGTCTAACAATCTGCGTATGCTTTTTTTCACCTTATTTTATTGATATGTTCATGCCCGATAACTACCACTCAGCAAAAGATCTGGTTGTTATTTTAGTGATCATCTTTGCGATTAGAGAGCTTAATGAGTTGATTAATATGGGGGCGTTAATAAAAAAAGAAACAAAAAAATTATTGATAATTAATAGTATTGCGACGGTCATTGGAGTGGTACTCATTATTATGTTAACACCAATATATAAAATTAACGGTGTGCTTGGTGCATTAATGATTGCACAAAGTATTAGAACATTAACCACCTACTGGTTATCTCAACGGTGTTTACACTTTCCTTTTGCAGTAAAAAGAATCACTGTTTTATTTACAATAACAATCCTCGCTATTGGATTAAGCCAACTGAAACAAACACTGATATTTTACTTATTAAGTGCTGTTTTATCGCTTTTAATTTTATTAAGCTACGCTTTTTTGAGTCAGTTAATTAGTTTTTCTAGTCTAAATAATTCAAAAAAACTAACAGGAGATAATGATGTTATCTAATCATACTCCACCTAAAGCACTACCATCATATTGGCTTATAACATTATTAGTTTCATTAATTATCGGAATAATATGGTATTTCCTACCTCACCCCGTTTTTATTATTGTCATTGGCATCATTCCGATAGCTGCATACTATAGTTTAAATAATCCATTTTTTATTGTATTACTATTTATTCTATTTTCATTTTTTCGACTACATGAAGTATTTCCTTTTTTGTATGATTTCAAAATCCCTAAATATTTATCGATAATTTCGTTGGCTGCATTTATATGGAAAATATTTATTCAACGTAATATTCAGCTTTTTTGGTGCCGTGAGTTTACATTAATTACCACATTTCTAATGATTATTATGATCGGGATTGTATTTGCTGTAGACCGCCCGCTCGCCTTTGAAAGCTTCAAAAATACCTATTGGAAAATCATTATCATGACATTTGCCATTGCGATTTTAATTCAAAGATCTCGACAATTGACGCTGACCTTACAAGCAATAATTTTCTCTGGAATGGTTGTCGCTATTACTGCTATTTATAATAGAATTGAAGGTATTGGGCTCGTTGAAGGCACACGTACAACAATCGGTCGAGATCTTGGTTCTATGCTTGGTGATCCAAATGATTTAGCATTAGTACTTATGTTTCCGATCTCTTTTTCAATTGCACTACTACTGACACCACAATTATCATGGTTGTATCGTTTATTAGGCCTTATCTCAACTATCTTGTTATTTATTGCAGTCATTATGACTCAAAGCCGTGGTGGACTGTTAGGGATCATCGCAGTATTTGGCATCTACGGTATGCAACGTGTTAAATCAAAACTGTTATTAGTTAGTTGTAGTGCCGTTATTGGTATTATGCTTTTTTCCCTTGCCGGTATAGCAGACAGAACCTCTGGTGGTAGTGCTGAAGCAGGAATTGATGCATCATCAATGGGGCGCTTATACGCATGGCAAGCTGCTTTTTATATGGCACTTGAACATCCTTTATCAGGGGTTGGCCTAAGTAATTTTTATCCTAATTACTTCTTTTTTAGTACTTACTGGGATGGAATTAATCATGCAGTTCACAGCACTTGGTTTTCTGTATTAGCAGAAACAGGTTTTATAGGCTTAGCTATTTTTATTAGCCTAATTGTTGTGCTGATTAAAAATATCAAACGTACCTTAGATAATTTAAAAACTCATAAAAATAAAGTTAACCCAATAATTTACGCTAGCGCGCAAGGTGTCTATGCTGGCCTTATTGGCACTATAGTATCAGGCACCTTTCTAACCCAAGGTTTTACCTGGCCAATTTATATTCTAGCGGCATTGGTTATTGCAATTAGCAACATATCAAAACAAGCATTATGCAAAATAAATAGTTAAATATTATTCTCAATTTGAGAAGCATGTAATCTTTTCAAATAACAACTTGATAATATTAAAAAAAATTTTGGCACAGTCTATGTAAGTATAAAGACAGCATATAAAGAAAGGCAGAGCGATGATGTATTTATTTTCTTTTGCTCAATGTAAAAAATGGCTTAAAAACAGTCAGCATCCATCTGCTATGGCTTTGATCCGCTTGTTCTCAATCATACGATGTTTTGAGTTACCTTTGCCTAAATGGTGTCAATCTACACTCTATTCTCTCCATCGAACTTTGACTTCATTATGGGGTTATTTCAGTCATTGCTTTTATTATCTTCCAGCCTTTAAAGGACGTTTACATCATTATGGTAAACGAACACTACTGGATAATGGCTTACCTTTTTTTAGTGGCCCGCTCGTTATGAGCATTGGCAATGATTGTCGAATATCTGGTAAAACAACGTTTTCAGGCCGTACTGATTCCATCAATCCGACACTCACCATTGGTGATAATGTTGATATAGGCTGGCAGACAACCATTGCTGTTGGCGACAAGATCATTATTGGTAATAACGTCCGCATTGCCAGTCAAGGCTTCCTTTGCGGCTATCCTGGGCATCCCATTGATCCTCATTTACGAGCACAAGGGTTAGCAGATCTACCACAACAAATTGGCTCAATTATTCTAGAAGATGATGTTTGGGTATGCACGCGAGTCAGTATTCTAGGCAATGTCACCATTGGGAGCAGGTCCATTATTGCCACAGGCAGCGTGGTTACACAAAGCTTTCCGCCTGATACCTTAATTGCAGGTAATCCTGCTAAAGCGATAAAAACACTCACCTTTCACTCATCATCAACACACAGTGAGGACACATCATGAAACATGATCTCATTGTTTTTGCAGAAGACTGGGGCCAATTACCATCAAGCACTCAACACTTGATTAAGCGCCTCACGCCCAATCGAAAAATCATCTGGGTAAATTCTATTGGCTTACGTAAGCCACAGTTTAGCTTGCATGATATAAAGCGCATATATAATAAACTCACCCAACCTAAAACAGTGTCGACATTTTCTACATCAACAGCACCGTTTCAAACCATTTCTCTAAAGACTATTCCGGCTCCTAAAACTAAATTTGCTCGCTGGATAGCTAAAAAACTTATTTGTTACCAATTAGCCCCTATTTTAAAACAAGCTCAGCTACATCAACCCATTTTATGGACATCATTACCAACAGTGGCTGATTTGTGTGGAGCGCTCGGTGAATATGCCGTTATATATTATTGTGGTGATGATTTTAATGCATTAACCGGAGTTGACCATGTGACTGTGAGCCAGCATGAAACAAAATTAGTCTCGAAAGCTAACCTTGTGCTTGCTGCTAGTATGGCGTTATATAACAAGTTTCCTCAGCACAAAACCCGTTATTTGCCTCATGGTGTCGATTTTCAGCTATTTAACCATTCAGCTTCTCGTGCACATGATTTACCCAATAATAATCGTCCGACAGCTGGCTTTTATGGCAGTTTGTCGCACTGGCTCGACTATGATTTACTGAATAATATTATTGCTAATAACCCCGATTGGAATTTTGTTTTCATCGGAAAAAAGATGTTCAATAAATCACCTTTTTTTAATCATAGTAATCTTTATTTGCTAGGTGAAAAACCCCATAAAACGCTGCCGCAATATAGTCAGCATTGGCAAGTAAGCCTGTTACCTTTTATTGATAACGCCCAAATAAGATCTTGTAATCCTCTAAAACTATTAGAATATTTAGCAACAGGTACGCCAATAATCAGCACTCCGTTTACTGCCGTTATTCCTTATAAATCAGTTGTTAATCTTGCTCAAAACGCAACTGAATTTAGTATGAACTTACAATCAATAAAAACCGCTTGGTATAATACTCAAACAGCAGACACTATTGAAAAAAACAAACGTTTACAACAGATTGCATTAAGTAAACAACAAACATGGGATATAAAAGCACAGCAACTTGAACAATGGCTAAATCTACTATGATTTCATTAAGCCAGCGTTTTTTTATTATATTAACCTCAGTATGGCGACGACGCTATATGATAGTGATCCCTATTATTATCATGCCTTTTATTGGATTATTCATTGCTAAATTATCACCTAAACTTTATGAGTCGCATACCAGTATGCTGATTCAAGAAACAGCAAAGATGAACCCTTTTTTAGAAGATCTTGCCGTTTCAACAATGCTAAAAGAACGTCTGAGTGCATTACAAACCTTACTTCACAGTCGCCATATTTTGGGCCTAGTCGCGAAAGAAAGAGGTATTATTCATTCCTCTATGTCACCACAAGCTATTGATAACGCAATTGTTAAATTATCTAAAAGCCTTACTGTTAGAATGGCAGGTAAAGATCTTATCCGTATAGATTACCGTTCAGACAACCCTGAAAATATGAAAACAACATTAGAGACTGTCAGTTACTATTTCATCGAGCAATTATTAGCACCAGAACGATCTTCAATGACCGATTCGAGTAAGTTCTTGGCTGAGAATATTGAATTTAGACGTCAAGAACTTGATATCGCGGAAAATGAATTAGTCGATTTCAAAAATAAAGAAAACACGACGCATCCAGAAATGCAGATATCCAGTTTAGATCGTTTAGCAAAGCTCAAACAGCGATTATATGAACGTCAAGCAGAACTTGCTGGTGCAAAAAAGCGTTTAGGCTCGATAGACCTACAATTATCAAAAACCAACCCTGTCATCGGTAAGTTAGAAGAACAAATCATTACTATTCGAGCAGAACTGACATTATTACAGGCTAAATACACCTCGAAACATAGCCAGATTCAAGGCCGATTACGTAATTTAAAGCGCTTACAAAAAGAGCGTGCACGACTACTATCACAAAAACCTGCAGGTTTAAGTACAGAACAACTGTGGGATATTGCCAGTAGTAATAGTGTTAACGATATATCGAAATCACCACCTATTTTATTATCTCAACTTGAAGAATTACAAGAAGCCACAGCAAAAGTTGATTCCTTAGAGGAAGAAACACGAGTATTAAAAATCATCATTTCTGAAATAGAAATTAAAGTCGCCAGTTTTAGTCAAAACGAGAAACAACTCGCACAATTACAACGAGACTTAGCCTCAAAACGAGAATTATATAATGATCTTATCAACCGTTTCGAAATGGCAAAATTAACACGATCATTAGGTGTATTTGAGCAAGAAAAACGTATTAAGGTTATCGACCGCCCTTACACACCTACAAGCCCATCAAACTTACCGTCTTACTTTTTTGCCATTGCTGGCCTTCTTGGAGGAATTGGTTTAGGGGCTGGATTAGCTTTTTTAGCTGAAATTTGTGACACCAGTATTCGTCGTAAAGATCAAATAGCAATGTTGAGTACTGTTCCTATATTAAGCCGTATACCAAAACAACCACCCACCACAAACAACAGCCAATAATTTCTCTGCCTTGTATTCAATTTGCTATTAATAGATTCCTATTATATTCATTCTCATTCTCATTCTCATTCTGACAATTCTATTCTAAATAAAATAACACATTGAATAAATTACATTTTTTAATGGCACAATCCCTGCATTGTTATCAATGAATCATAAGGAGTGTGTAATGAAAACCATTATTCATGTTGTACAACATTTATCTCCAGGTGGATTAGAAACAATGGTATTAAATATGCTGTCGTTTAGTGATCCTCACTATCGTGTTTTTATTTGCAGCATGGAAGGTACTTCCCAACATATTGTCGCGAGTTGGCGTCAATTACTCCCATTTAAACATCAAATTATTGGCTTGAACAAACCACAAGGCATATCATTATCAACCATTAAAAAGCTAGGTGCTGTTTTTAAAAACTATCAGGCAGATATTGTTCACTCACACCACATTGGTCCTTTACTCTATGCTAGCTGCGCACTTCAACGTCATCAGCACCTAATAAAGCATATTCATACCGAACATGATGCTTGGCACTTAAATAGCTATAAGCACCGCTTTATACATTATATTGCGTTGCTGTTATCCAACCCAACAGTCGTCGCTGATGCCGATTTTGTTCGTCAAAAAATACGTAATATATTTAAAAGCTATCCCATTTATACAATAAAAAATGGTATCAATCCGTCTCGGTTCACCGTCGGCAATAAGCTCCATGCTCGTGATAAACTAGCGCTAGCACTGCCTACAGGTAGTATTGTTATTGGCAATGCTGCCCGCCTAGAAACCGTTAAAGGTCAACGCCATTTAATCGAAGCTTTACAATTATTACCCTCAAGTTTTCATTTATTACTTGCAGGCTCAGGCTCAACGCGCTCTGAGTTACAACAATTAGTACACCAGTATAAACTTGAGCATCGTGTCCACTTTCTCGGTCATGTTGATGATATGCCAACGTTTTATCAAGCGCTTGATCTGTTTTGCTTACCCTCTAATAACGAAGGTTTTCCGCTTTCAACTCTTGAAGCTCAAGCCTGTGGTATTCCTTGTATTGCTAATAATGTTGGCGGGGTCAGTGAAACACTCAGTGCTGATAGCCTATTAGTTAATGATAATACTGCTGTCACGCTATCTAACGCTATTCAATCGATTCAATATCATGGTGTTCGTCATGATGCCCGTAACTTCATTCTTAAACATAACCATGCTCAAACAATGACCAAAGCTTATGAACAACTTTATTTCTCAGGAGAAAATATATGACCACCTTTCTCTATATAATGACATCGGTTAGTATCATTGCTGTCATTTATCACCATGCGCTGTATCCAATATTATTAAGTTGGTTTGCTAAACGTCATCCACAAAAACCGTTAGCGCCGACTCCAAGAAAATTTTCAAAAAGCAGTCAAGATTGTACATTACCCACTGTGACCATCATTATTCCAGCCTATAACGAAGCCCAGTGGATTGCTGAAAAAATACGAAATATCTCTTATCTTGATTATCCAACCGACAAGCTAAAAGTAATTATTGTTTGTGATGGCTGTAGCGATAATACGGTCGAAATTGCCAACAATACTATTCAAGAAGCTTTATGCTCTGATACCCATATTGAAATTTTTCCGCAGCTAAAAAATCAAGGCAAAGTCGCTGTTCTCAATCAATTTATACCACAATACGATAGCGATATAATTGCACTGAGTGATGTTTCTGCATTAATTTCCTATGATGCTTTATTAATCGCAGCTAAACACTTTGAAAACAGCGAGATAGGAGTAGTTAACGCAACTTATCGCTTGTTGACACCAAGTTCTGTCGGTGAAAGACAATATTGGGATTATCAGACTAAAATTAAACAACAAGAAGCGACTCTTGGCGATAGTTTAGGTGCTCACGGTGCATTTTATCTCTTTAGAAGTACGCTGTTTGTACCTTTAGATAAAGATACGATTAACGATGATTTCATTTTACCGATGAGCATTGTCGAGCAAGGTCACCATGCTATTTATGATCCAACCATTTGCGCAGTAGAGCTTGATTATGTCGACCGCCGAGATGATTTTTCTCGACGTTTACGTATTTCAGCCGGAAATTTTCAACAACTTGTACGTTTATTTGGTTTATTTAATCCTAAATATAAAGGTACCGCTTTTACATTTCTGTCAGGTAAAGGACTGCGGATTACCATGCCTTATTTTATGCTAATGGCATACATTGGATCATGGCTTTTAATCAGCTCGCCGTTGTTTCTTGTCGCTTTCATTTGCCAAACATTAGGCTATATTATGAGCATACTTGGCATCATTCTTCCTCGTCTATTTTCACATAAAATTTTCCATGTATTGGCCTATCTTGTTGCTGGGCATACAGCGAATTTTATAGGCGGAATAAATTATATTTTCCGAAAATTAACAGGGCCATTAAATCGTGTGCATAAATAATATCAAAATGACAATTTTCGGTTCCTCTTGCAAAACAAAAACCATCCACATTGATCGATCAATAATGATCGCTAAGCGAGTGTTTGATCTTTGCTTAACATTGGTGATGTTAGTTATTGTATTGCCTTTTTTTCCTTTAATCGCTGCAGCCATTAAGCTGAACTCCAAAGGTGATGTTTTTTATCGTCAGTTGCGGGTAGGTAAAGCAACAGCGGATAAAATTCACATTTTTGAAATGATAAAATTCAGAAGCATGCAACAAGACGCAGAAGATCACACCGGAGCTATTCTTGCGAGTAAAGAAGATCAACGTGTCACCGCAGTCGGACGTTTCTTACGCCGCACCCGTATTGATGAATTACCGCAGCTGTTTAATGTCTTACTTGGTGATATGTCGTTAGTTGGCCCGCGTCCAGAACGGCCTTCTTTTTACCAACAACTAGAGTGTGAAATTCCTTATTTTAGCGAACGAACTTATGGTGTTTTACCCGGAATCACTGGTTTAGCCCAAATAAATCAAGGCTATGACACCTGTATTGATGATGTACGCTCCAAAGTCGGCTTTGATCATAGCTATGCGTTATCACTTAACTCACTCTCAAGTTGGATAAAAACAGATGTCTATATTCTCTTGGTCACAGTAAAAGTGGTAATCTCTAGTCAAGGACAATAACGATAATAAGAATATGTAACAACCCGTAACATAACCTCGTTCAATAGACTTTTTTCCGTATAATCACGCTATCTTTCCTTACTCTGTGGATAATGCATTGGAACTATTGGCTATCGATTTTTTAGGTAAGCCGCTGCGACTTGAAGGCTCAATGGCTGGATGGCAACAATTATTTTGGGACAATACACTTGTTTCTCAAATTGCAGCAGCACCAACCGATACAGATCAATTTATACATCAATTTGAACTGTCAAATAATGAGCAAACCATTCAGTGCCAACTTCATGGCAGCTTAAGTTGGCAGCCGTTTTTAATTCAATATCAAGCCAGCGCCGATCAACAAGTCATAGTGCAAGGTGAAAGAAATAATAAAGATATTGAACGCCAGCAACCACAACAGCCGATCAAAGCAGAAAAGAGATTCAGTTTAATTGGGCTGGTTTCTTTAGGGATGAAAGCCCTTAAAAGCGCCAAATTAATTAAAGTTGTATTAGCGTCAGCAAGTTTAGCCGCTTATTCATGGCTGTTTTCAATTCAATTTGCATTAGCACTACTGGCCTGTTTAGTGTTTCATGAATATGGTCATATTCGTGCTATGAAATATTTTGGCATGAAAACCAAAGGCATTTACTTAATTCCCTTTTTGGGTGGATTAGCATTAAGTGATGAGAAAATTAACACTCGCTGGCAAGATGTGGTGATTTCAATTATGGGGCCAGCATTTGGATTGATCATGTCGCTAGCCAGCATGATTGCCTACTGGATCACAGGTGAAATGTTTTTTGCTGGTTTAGCGGTTTTTAACGCGCTACTTAACTTATTTAATTTATTGCCAATTCTGCCTCTCGATGGTGGTCATGTTCTAAAAAGCATTAGTTTTTCAATGAACAGTAAAATTGGCATTATTGCTTGTGCGTTAGCGGCAGTTGCTGGCGTCATTTTAAGCTATCGCTTAGGGCTAACGTTATTTGGTTTTCTACTGATTATGGGTAGCTTAGAAATTATCTTTGAATGGCGACAACGTCATCAAAGTCATCTATTACCTTTAGATCGCTATGGTCAGATTTTCTCTACGGTATGGTATATCAGTCTAGTCGCTGCTTTTGTTGGAATTATTGCGTATTTTGCAAGCCTTGGTGATAGTTTACTTAGCCTACCGCTACAAATACTGGGCACTTAACAAACCGTAAAATTAAGATGTGAAAAAGCCAGCACTCATTGAACGATATAAACTACGTTCATCTGTCATGCTGGCTTTTTATTACGATTACAGTCTGGGGTTAACCATAACGGTATTATTTTTTATTCGCCATCATCGCTTTAAGATCTGCAAAGGGGTTAAATGTCGCCGCTTGGTGATCATCCTCACCTGCACGAATCACACTGCCTTGACCATTATCAGCATCAGTGTATTTCTCGTGTTCATGATCATGACAAAATAAACACAATAATTCCCAGTTGCTGCCATCTTGAGGGTTATTAGTATGGTCGTGATCAACATGGTGAACAGTTAACTCACGTAAGTTTGAATAAACAAACTCACGGGAACAACGACCACACACCCAAGGATAAATTTTTAATGCTTTTTCACGATAGCCCGCTTCTTGACGAGCATAAGCGGCACTGCTGCCAGTATAATCAGACGACATATTTTGACCTATTAATATAAATACCAAACAACAAACACAAGGCTGATGTCATTAGTTATGGCGCATATTACCGCCATAAATTCGATTCAACCACCTTAAAATAACAGTTTTCAGTTAAAGATTATTAAAAATCATTGATAGCCGTCATTTATTATTTAAGCCTGTTTTAATACAAACAGTTAGCTTGAAATAAATTTTATCATCCCCATTTATTGACTAAATTATTTTTGAACATAATCGAAACGACTAAACTGAGTACAACTTAACGTAATCACTTGCATGGAATTTAAGCAAAATCAGCCTTTATTAACGAATATCGGTTATAAAACACCGTTTAATTAGCCATTTTTTAATAGGTCTATGCTACTATTCCAGCAATTATTTAAAGCTGATTCTAACAAGATGTTAAATGAATCGCCCTTTTCACCGCAAAGAGTAAACAAATATGGCTTTTGATTTTTCTAAGATACACGTTGATTTGTCGGCTGTGCCAACTACTATCGACATGGGTCACGCATGTTTAGGCGCTTTAGTTTTGATTTTATTGGTCATGTATTTCGCGAAGAAAGGCAAGCCAGTAACAGTCGAAAAGATTGTCGAAAAAGAAATCGAAGTAGAAAAGATTGTCGAGGTTGAAAAACCGGTCGAAATCGTTGTTGAAAAGATTATCGAAAAACCTGTTGAGAAAATTGTTGAAGTAGAAAAAATTGTTGAGAAAATCGTTGAAATAGAAGTTGAACCTAAACTCAAAACATCAACGCCAGATTCAGCACTCCAACTACTGTCACTTTTACAACAAGACGCGCGCTTTATTGATTTCATGCAAGAAGATCTTAAAGGCTTTGCAGATGCTGATATTGGCGCTGCTGCTCGTGTTATTCATGAAGGCGGTCAGAAAGTACTTAATGAATACTTTAGCTTTGCACCAGTACGTGCTGAAGATGAAGAATCACGTATTACCCTACCCCAAGGGTTTAATGCGTCTGAAGTACGCCTAACGGGTAACGTCGTCGGCGAAGCGCCATTTAATGGCACTCTGATCCATCGCGGTTGGAAAGTGACAAATGTTAAATTGCCTAAATTGGCAGAAGGCCATGATGTACATATCATCGCAGCCGCTGAGGTAGAATTATAATGCAAGATACACAACAACATCGTTACAGCGTCGGTATTGACTTAGGCACAACACACTGTGTGCTTTCTTATGTCGATCTTGAAAGTGAAAACGCTGATGTCACTGTAATGACGATTCCACAATTAACTACTCCTGGTAATGTGGAAGACAAGAATCAATTACCTTCGTTCATGTACCAAGCTCACGAATCAGAGCTAGCTGAAGGCGATACTGCACTTCCTTGGAATGCAAAGCCTAATGCTATTGTTGGTGCAATGGCACGAAACCTTGGTAGTAAGACCCCGATCCGTCTTATTTCAAGTGCAAAAAGTTGGCTATGTCATGGTGGTGTTAACCGTCGTGATGCATTTTTGCCACTTAATAGTCCAGAAGAAGTGGTAAAAGTATCACCACTTGAAGCGACACAGAAATACCTTGAGCACATGGCTGATGCATGGAACTTCCAACATCCAGAAACGCCAATTAGTGATCAAGATGTCACCATTACTGTACCAGCATCTTTCGATCCTGCTGCACGTGAATTAACCGCAGAAGCGGCACGTAACGTTGGCTTTAAACACTTAACTTTGCTTGAAGAACCACAAGCCGCCGTTTATAGCTGGATCAAGAATAATGACGATAACTGGCGTGACCAAGTTGCTGTTGGCGATATAATTTTAGTGGTTGATATCGGTGGTGGTACGACGGATTTATCATTAGTTGCGGTTACTGAAGAAGACGGCAACTTAACGCTTAACCGTGTTGCTGTTGGCGATCACATCCTTCTGGGTGGTGATAACATGGATCTTGCTCTTGCTTATCGTTTAAAGATGAAGCTAGCGCAAGAAGGCAAGCAATTACAGCCATGGCAAGTGTTGGCGATCACGCATGCTTGTCGTGATGCGAAAGAAGCGCTGCTTAACGATGCTGAATTACAATCGATGCCAATTGTGGTTCCAAGCCGCGGCTCTAAGCTTCTTGGCGGTACGCTACAAACAGAACTGACCCAAGAAGAAGTGCAGCAAACATTGGTTGAAGGTTTCTTCCCACAATCAACCATTGAAGAGTTACCAGTACAAACAGCGCGTGGTGCATTAACCCAAATGGGTCTACCTTATGCACAAGATGCTGCGGTATCACGCCATGTTGCTGGTTTCTTAAGCCGTCAAAGCCAAGCTGTAGAAGAACTATTTGCACAATATGAACAACAGCATGAAGGCTTTATTCGCCCTACTGCTATTTTGTTTAACGGTGGTGTACTTAAATCATCATTATTATCAGAGCGTCTACTATCAACCATCAATAGCTGGTTAACGACTGCGGGCTCTGCTGAAGCGAAGTTACTTTCAGGTCTTGATCTTGATCTTGCTGTCGCAAGTGGCGCGTCATACTATGGCTTTGTTCGCCGTGGTAAAGGTGTACGTATTCGTGGTGGTATTGCAAGCAGCTACTACGTGGGTATTGAAAGTGCAATGCCTGCTATTCCTGGCATGGAACCACCACTAGAAGCACTTTGTGTGGCGCCTTTTGGTATGGAAGAAGGCAGCCAAGCCGATGTACCAAGTCAAGAATTTGGTTTAATCATTGGCCAGCCAGTGCAGTTTAAATTCTTTGGTTCAACCGTACGTCGTGACGATATAGCGGGTACTCACCTTGATTGGTGGCAACCAGAAGAAATGGAGGAGTTACCAACCATTCAAATGACACTGCCAGTTTCTGAAGGGCGTAGTGCTGGTGAGGTTGTTCCGGTTAAACTTGCCTCGCATGTCACTGAACTGGGTATGTTATGCCTTGAAGCCATTGCGACCGATAATGGTCAGAAGTGGCAAGTCGAATTTGACGTTCGCGAAGCGTAATAGCTTATACAGCGGCGCACTTTATAGTGCGCCGTTTATTTATCTGGCCAATGAAACATGTCAGCGGGCTATATTCTTCTAATTTTCACCCGTAAAAACTGACACATCAATCGTTTCCCATCAGGCTATTTTCTCATTGCAATTATTTTATGGAGTCAGCATGCCTTCATCTTCCCCTCGTTATCTTGTTGGTATTGATCTTGGTACTACCCACACTGTTGTCGCTTACAGTGAGATTACAGATACATTAGAAACAAGTCCGATGCATATTTTTGAAATTGATCAATTAATTGCACCGGGTGAAGTCGCACGTAAACCACTACTGCCCTCTTTCCGTTATCACCCAGCTGAAGGTGAAATGGACGCAACCCAATTGGTGTTACCTTGGAACACTGAACCTGTAAAAGGTGAAATTGCGAGTGTTATTATTGGTGAATTTGCACGTGAATTAGGTGCGAAAGTTGAAGGGCGCCAAGTTGTCAGTGCGAAAAGTTGGCTGTCGCATCAACATGTTGATCGTAATGAAGCTATTTTGCCGTGGTCATCAACAGCGTCAACATCTGATGTAAAAAAAGTTTCGCCGGTTATTGCTAGTGCTAGTTATCTTAACCATGTGCGTCAAGCGTGGGACTATCACCATAAAAATGACAAACTTGCTCAACAAGAAGTGGTGATCACTGTGCCTGCTTCTTTTGATGAATCAGCACGTGCATTAACATTAGAAGCAGCTGAACTGGCGGGATTAAAAAAAGTCTTGTTACTTGAAGAGCCGCAAGCCGTTTGTTACGACTGGTACGCTCAAAACCGCCAACAAGCCGATGAGTTATTAAAAGACATTCCATTATTAATGGTGTGCGATGTGGGTGGTGGTACAACCGATTTAAGTTTAATTAAAGTCGGTAGCGATCAAGGGAAATTAACTCTTGATCGTATCGGGGTTGGTGATCACTTAATGCTAGGTGGTGATAACCTCGATTTAGCATTAGCACACGTTGCCGAACAACGTTTGCATGGCGAATCAAAAAAGCTTAGCCCTGCTGCATTATCAAAGCTGATTCAGCAAACCCGTAAGGTAAAAGAAAAGTTATTATCAGGCAACGCACCAGACAACGCCAAAGTTACTATGCTCGGCAGTGGCTCGCGGTTGATTGGTGGTGCTAAAAGTATTGAGTTAAACCGTGAAGAAGTGCATAGCATCGCCCTTGATGGCTTTTTCCCTATTACTGAATTCACCGATCAACCTAATCAACGACAAGCGGCTATGGTTGAGTTTGGACTCCCCTACGCGGCAGATCCTGCTATCAGTAAGCATGTCGCGCAGTTTATTGATCTGCATGATAATGTTTGTCGTGAAGCGTTTAATGATTTTAACCTCCACCACTCAGACTCAATCATTATTAATGACGATCAACCGGCGATCCCTGTTGCGGTATTACTCAATGGTGGTGTTTTTAACAGCCCGCTACTGTCAGCACGTACGTTAGATATTATTTCTCGCTGGCGCGGTGCTCCCGTAACCGAACTTAAAAATCTACACCCTGATTTGGCTGTTGCATTTGGTGCTGTTGCTTATGCTAAAGCTCGTCATGGCGCACAGCTTAAAATTGGCGGAGGATCTGCCCGTTCATTCTTCTTAACTATTGGTGAAAATAAAGGTACTAAACAAGGTATTTGTTTATTACCTAAAGGAATTGAAGAAGGTATTGAAGTTACATTAACACACCGTAAATTTGCGCTAACACTGGGTGAGCCAGTACGATTTAATTTAGTTTCTTCTACTAATGATAAACATCATGATGTCGGTGAACTGATTGAAATCATTGGTGATGGTTATGTGAGTCTACCACCGTTTATTGCAACATTAGACAGTGAACGCGATCGTAGCGAATTAGCAGCCAACCAAAAAGATCGCGAAGAAGTCACCTTAGCCTGCCAATTAACAGAAGTTGGCACGCTACAAATTGAAGCGGTTAGTCTTAGTGATAATAATAAACGTTGGAAAGTTGAATTTGCTATTCGTAAAGATTTAGCTCGTTTAAACCGCAATAATGGCGATAGTACTCTGGCTGAAAGTGAGCTTCCCACTCGAATGCCCGATGCTATTGACGCTGTTAAAAAAGTCTTTGGTGGCAGTAAAAACACCGATAACAATAAAGCGGTTAAAACACTCCGTAATGATCTCGATAAGATATTAGGCAAACGCGATAATTGGGAAACACCGTGTTTACGTGAACTTGCCAATGCGCTACTTGAAAGTAAAAAGCGCCGTCGCCGTTCAGATCTTCATGAGCGTAATTGGTTAAAACTAGCAGGTTTTACCATGCGTCCTGGTTTTGGCTACCCTGCAGATGAATACCGCATGGAACAAATCTGGCAGTTGTATCAACACGGAATTCAATTTGATACCAACACCCAAACATGGTGTGACTGGTGGACATTCTGGCGCCGTGTTGCCGGAGGCTTAACCCAAGAGCAGCAACTACTTATCTATAAAGATGTTGCTAAATATATTACTCCTGGAGCAAGCCGCAACGCTAAACTCAACAAAGAACTCCAAGAGCGTAGCTATGAAGATATGGTTCGCTTAGCGGCCTCTTTAGAGCATTTACCATTTGATAAGAAGCTGCAACTCATTGAATGGCTTTTTGGACGTTTACAAAAAACCCAATATGCTCAAGCGCATTGGTGGGCAATCGGCCGTATTGCCACTCGTACGCCATTTTATGGCAATAACCATAACTTATTATCTGCAGAGCACGTCTCGTACTGCTTACCTGAACTGATGAGTTATGATTGGCGTAAGGAATCATATATTGGTTTTGCTGCAGTAATGATGACCCGCATGACTGGCGATCGTACATTAGATATCAACGATGAATTACGCCAACAAGTCATTAATAAATTAAAACAAAGTAAAGCACCAGAAAGCTGGATCGAGATGGTTTCTGAGGTCAAAGTATTGACAGAAGATGAAACTAAACGTGTCTTCGGTGATGCATTACCCAATGGATTACGTCTTATTGGTTAATTAAATTTAAGCTAACACGATTAAAGAGAGGTGACGGCCTCTCTTTATTTAATTTCATATTTTCAATCTAATATTTCTTATTTAAAAATAAAACCCAATTACTGGCTTAATGGTTTAAAAAAAGAGATGTAATCCTTAATTTTTCATTTTAAATTCTAAATTGAACCACAAATATAATTCTATTAATCTTCTGTTAAGGTTCACATTGCTATTGTCTTGCTAACAGCATTTGTTTACTTGTTATATATCTAACAGGTCGACCGTTTTTCAAGCATTGAGTGGACGAATTGGAACGCCATTATCCCACTCTCAAAAAACCAAATAGGCAAGACTATGACTAATACACAATATGATTTAATCGCACAACGTATCTTCAAATCAGAAAACCAGCGTGTTGCTGTAGCTGCTGTAGTGTTTGATGGTCTATCAAGCTATGAAGCTGAGAAGCGTTATGAGCTGCCAAAAGGCACTTTGTCTCGTAATGTTCGTAAATATAAAAACGAAGTACAATACATTGAGTCTGTTTCTGCAGCTTAATAATTAAATATATTATTTATAATTAAACCGATATACAGCATGTATATATGAAATAAAATAACCATGGTTTAATTAGAGGCATAATAAAAGAGAATGTATCGCTACATTCTCTTTTTTATAACTGTATATTATATAGTTAGCGTCAATCACCGCTACGCAAATGGACACTCGCTTTAAATATTCCAATAGATAAAATCAATAACCCTAATAATGTTATTGTTCCTATATTTGCTAATGTTTGCCACGGATGTTCACTGGTTAGAATATTAAACGCCAAATTACTGACTTTATTAATCCAGGCACCGATAGCCATTGAGTTAAATAACATCGAACTAATTAATTTAACTAATGTTATTACGACAAACAGCACCAATAATGGATGATCAGTTAACTGAGAAGTACAAAAGATAATGCATGCAACTGGCAGCAAAGCTAAACTCATGGCCGCCATTGTGGCAATAAACTGTCCCCAATGTAATCCAATCGCTACCAAAGAGAGTGCATTCTCAGCCAACATATCTGCCGGCATAACCCACATAGCGACAATCCACACTGTGGCATCAATAAATAATAACAGTAATGACGAAAATAGCGGAATAACAACTAATGCGACCAATAGCTTAATCGCAATTGCTTTACTGTCACTCACTGGCATTGAATGCCAAAAAGCCAAGCTGCCTTCTTTACGCTCTTTGGCAAGTGCTCTTGCAGAGTAGGTAAAAAAACTCAGTAACGACACAATACCTGCAACAAAAAAAGACGCTGAACCAACTATTCCAGCAAACGATGATGTGGTTATTGGCGGTTGCCAACCATCAAAACCGTTTGTCTGGATATTAAACGAAAAATTATTAATATTGGTGAGTATCATAACCACAACAAGCATTGAAAATAATGCTAGAAACACAGGTAATCGCACAATTATTTTATGTTCTAATAATTCCGTTTTAATTAACGTATAGCTTTGCTTCATGCGACTGTCTCCTGCTGTTTCGCTAAAAATATATCAGCAAGGCTTGGCTGGCTAATATCGCCTAGCAAGGTTAATTGTGATACGTCAGCTCCCTCATATAGCAATCGATATTGCCCTAATTGACAATTGACGGTTAAAGGATGTAATTGTTTCGCTGCGTCTATATTGTTTTCATTAACCGATAAGATCGTAAACTCAGTCGCTAATGATGAGAGTGGTGCTTGTAAAACCGCTTGACCATTTTTAAGTATCAAAACATCTGTCAGTAAATGTGCAATCTCATTGACCTCATGACTCGCAATTATTAATGCCCGCTCACCTTCTTTAAACCATGCCATTAATGTGCGATAAAAAGTCGAACGATACATAAGATCTAACCCAAGCGTTGGTTCATCTAAGATAAGTACATTGACATTGGTTGCCATGACTAACGCTAGGTGCAATTGTACTTTCATGCCCTTTGATAACGTTCTTATTTTACTATTAAGATTAATTTTAGTTTGATCTAAGTATTGCAGCATTTTAGGACGTTCAAAACCATGATGGACGCCTGCTGCATAAGAAATTAATTGTTTCACCGTCATCCAATCAGGTAGCATAGCGACATCAGATATATAGGCAAGGTTCTGAACTATTTGGTCTCGGTGCTTTTCAGGCGATAAATTAAAAATACTTAGCTCTCCGCTACAGCTGTGCATTCCTAATAATGTTTTTATTAATGTCGATTTACCTGCACCATTATGACCCAACAAACCAAGGACTTGTCCACTCGCTAAGTTAAAACTAATATTCTCTAGCGCTTTTTTGCCATGATAAGACTTTGTAATGTGTTGAGCTTTAATAAAAGGTTCGTCACAGCTTATATTATTCACATAACATCCTTAGTAGTTAATGAATTCAGATAAGCGTTATTAATAACATAAATAAGTCGCTTTATAAATTAAAGACTTACAAAACTGACAAAAATAAAACAACGTTTAATTATGGGCTATAGAAAAGAGTACGCTTATGGGAAATAAAACACGCCATACGGAATGTATTGAGAATAGATAGTAAGAGGAGAGTATACAGAGCAAATATAATTAGCTCTGTATACTAAATAAATAGCTAATATAAAAAATGCGACTTACTATATTAAAATAAGAAGGCTGCAATTGAAATTACACAATAAATATAGTATTAAACATCTGCGATATTGGCATTTTATATTGCAATAATCAAATAACGCTTAGTTATTGATTTATATTATCTTTATATAATTATTCAGCTTCGTTTGATAACTCTTCAATAACTAGATCATGTGGTGAAACGTCATCTTTTTCCATCATTGCTAAAATCTCAATCATACGTGATTGACGTGATTCTTGTTTGAATTCATGCAATACAGCAATTAGGTTATTGATTTTTTGTAGAGGAATACGCTTAATTACGGCTTTTTGGCGACCAGGAACTTCATCAGCAAAATCAATTAGAATTTGACGGTAGTCAACACGGGCTTCTTTGACTTCACCGGTTGCTTCTACACTTTTTAACATCGCACTGAGCGCTTTTTCTGCAGCAGCGAAACTGTCCATTAATAACCTCGGATAATAATACAAATTTGCTTTCGCACGGTAATGGCAAAGCATGCATTGATAAAATGATCAATATTAATCAGGAAATTTAACATTGTTCTATATTTAGCTAAATGAAATTAATAACCTCAGATGAATAAATGAGATAGGTGTCTATTTACCGACACTCTTTAAGTGTTCTGTTTACACTAAAGACTCTTTATTATAATTGATCTTTTCATTTTCGTGTAGCTGGGGACGCTACTTCTGTGAATATTACTCTGAGTTGGCTTTATTGTGAACACTAATTTAAAAAAATCGTCAATTTATTCATTTTCGATTGCCGTATGTTCTTTTTTGACTCGATTTCTGACTCAATATCACATTTTATTATTCGATGCTAAAAATGATATACCTTAATAAAAGCATCATAATCAACTATAGTGAACACTCAATTATCATTTCAGAATAGGCATATTGTGCGTACTAACTCTCATTTCATTACCGTCATTATCGGTGGTATCCTTTCGCTTTCAAGTATTACTGCAACCGCATCCATTCGAGCCTCTGGTAGCTTTACAGCAACAGGCGATTGCGATGCCTATCAATCTTTTCGTAAACAAACTAATCCTGATAGCACTCAGCTTGTTAGTAATAAACAATATGCAATAAAGGCTATTAATAAAAAAGAATTTGATTGGGTCCAAATATTAATACCTAACGCATCCCCTTCTATGCGCTGGGTAAGTAAATCGTGTGGTAACGCACAATTTAATGATGATATTACCTTTAAACCTTCTTCTTCAACATCAAATCCAGCCTCAAAACAGTGTGATACGCGTAATGACTTTGATTCATATGTATTAGCCTTAACATGGCAACCTGGATTTTGTGAGCACTTTAAATATAAAGGTAATAAGCCAGAATGTACTGCAATTAATGATGGTAAATTAAACATTACTCATTTAACGCTACACGGTTTATGGCCAAACAAAGCCAGCTGTGGCACCAAATATGGCTATTGTGATCGTTATGCCCGCCTCGATTTATCTGCTAAAACCATTAAAGACATTGCACCATGGATGCCAAATTTTTATTACCAAACAAAGTTTGGCGAATATCAATGGAAGAAACACGGCGCCTGCCAAAACCTTGATGATAATGCTTATTTTCTAACAGCAACCAAATTAGTCGAGAAAGTCGATGCTTCAGCAATTGGCCAATTTATAAAAGCCAATATTGGTAATAATGTCTCAACAGCAAGCTTTAAGAAGAACCTCATTTCACATTTTGGTGCTGATGCGGTAGACCGAATTAGTCTAGCTTGTAGCCAAGGTCGTTATTTAAATGAAGTTCGATTGAATATTGGTAAATCATTTGATGTTAATAATAGTGTTCAACAGTTACTTGAATCTGGACCTAAAGGACGCCCGTTCTATGGTAATTGTCACAAAAAGATATACATTGAGGCCGCAGGCAAGTAAGCATTCTCATATTTGATTTATCGACTACAAACAAGAGAGCGAGCGACTGTTTGCTTTCTTGTTTATCTACATTTACTTTTGTCCTTCTAGATAGTGATATATCAACTATTTTCACTATCACTTACCACTTCAAACAATAAATAACACATCAATAAATGACATCAATGTCTTTTTTTTAAACCGCCGAATCTCAACATACGATAATGCACGCCGTTCAATAGCTTTTCAGTGAATCCATTCACACACTTCTTCAACACATTGATTATAAAGACTAAAATAACTACCAGCTGTTAATAATGTAACGCGTTACATAGTAATAATTCATTTTTTGTGATATAAGTCTCCTTGGATTTTTGTTTTTTTGTGCTACCTTGCATCGCCTTCATGGCAATGAAATCGGTTACATGTTTAATATTTGTAATATCTACTATTTATATTTGTTGCAAATTATTATCAATAAAAAACCTATTATAACAACCGATAGCAGAGCACTCATAACGGATGAATGTTCCTCTTCACTAAGTAGTCTTTCGAGGTTGCATAGTTTTATTAACAGGAAAAAATATGACTTCTACGAATGGAAATATACTGGGATCAATTAATGACGCCTTAATGGCGATCATTGGTTCAGTAAATGGCGTTTTATGGGGCCAACTTCTCGTTTATTTATTGGTTGGTGTAGGAATTTACTTTAGTGTTCGTCTAGGTTTTATCCAGATCCGTCAATTCCGTCATTCAATCGATGTCCTAAAAAGTGGCCGTGAAATAGAAAACGGTATTAGTTCTTATCAAGTTTTTTGTACATCGATGGCTGCACGTGTTGGTACCGGTAATATGGCTGGTGTTGCTGTTGCATTAACCATTGGTGGCCCTGGTGCTATCTTTTGGATGTGGCTAATCGCTATCTTCGGTATGGCAACCGCTTTTATTGAATCGACCCTTGCCCAAGTTTACAAAGTAAAAGATGTTGATGGTCAATATCGTGGTGGCCCTGCTTATTATATGGAGCAAGGTCTTGGCAAGCGCTGGATGGGTACTCTTTTTTCAATTTGTCTTATTATTGCTTTTGGTTTTGTTTTCAATGCCGTTCAAGCAAATACCATCACTGACGCACTGCACCACTCTTTTGGCTGGGATGAAACCACACAAGGTATTGTGATTGTTGTCTTTACGGCTTTCTTCATTATGGGCGGCTTACGCCGTGTCGCTACAGCTTCTACAAAAATTGTGCCTATCATGGCGGTTGGCTATTTAGCTATCGCGTTAGTGATTGTTGCAATGAACATTACTGAGTTACCTGCTGTTCTGGCTCTTATTGTTAAGAGTGCATTTGGTTGGCATGAAGCCGTTGCCGGTGGTGTCGCTTTCACAGCTTCACAAGCGATGCAAAGTGGTATTGCTCGTGGTTTATTCTCAAATGAAGCCGGTATGGGTTCAGCGGCTAACGTTGCAGCAAGTGCGACGCCGAACCCTAACCACCCTGCATCACAAGGCTTTGTCCAAATGCTGGGTGTTTTCGTTGATACCATCGTTATTTGTACAGCATCTGCGGCAATGATCATGCTTTCTGGTGTTATGAATACACCGGATGCGTCGACAGGTATTGGTTTATTACAACAAGCACTGAGTAACCAACTGGGTGATTGGACAACGTATTTCATTACGTCAGCTATTTTACTGTTTTGCTTCTCATCAATCATTGCCAACTACACTTATGCAGAAACAAATATCATGTTCCTCAACGGTAATACCAAGCGTGGTTTATTCTTATTCCGTCTTTGTGTTCTAGGCATGGTAATGTTTGGTGCTGTTGCATCACTGCCTGTTGTTTGGAGTTTAGCAGATGTTTCTATGGGCCTAATGGCACTGGTTAACATTGTTGCTCTGATTTTCCTTTCTGGATTGGCAATTAAAGTCATTAAAGATTACGAAGAACAACTTAAAGCAGGTAAAACGCCAGAATTTGATCGCTCTAAATTTAAAGAGCTAAAAGATATCGAAGGTGCATGGCACCCAGATACTATTGCAGAAGCACGCGAAGCAAATGGCAATACATTTAATAAGTAAGCGAATCAAAGCCTATTAATATCTAAAACCAGTCAGTAATGGCTGGTTTTTTTTCGTTCTTTTTACAGTCATAACGCTTCCATTGAGTCATCCCTCTTACAATTTTCGACAAAATATAAACATACTATTTATTATTAAATGTTGAGCTTTGGGCCTGATATAGGGAAGCAAACAAACACAATATAAAAAGGCTAAAGAAAAAGATTCTTTAGCCTTGGGGGATATTCAAACATTATAGGTAACCATGTTGGCTTTTCCAGCCGTCACTCATTTGTGCTAAAACACACGCAGGAAGTGGACGATGGGCTTTTGCGGGCTGAGAGGCTATTTTACGATAACCACTTGCTTGTAATCTTAAATCAAAGGCTGTATCTATTGGCTTGCCTGCACGTGCTAGATCCCAACGGAAAACACGCAGTGCCATATATTCATGTTGTTCTATTTCACCACCATGAGGGTACATCAGCACTTTTGCATATGCTTGCTTGGCCAATTCGAAGTTCACGTTAATCATGAGTTTCTCCTTAGCTCCTGTTGGCTATCACTACTGCCAAGAGCTGTATTTAACGTAAAACGTTACAGTGTCGCATGCAAGATATTTCGCAAAGATTTTGATGTAAAATGATAAATATAACTTGATTCTGTGATACTGAGTCCAATATTGTGTAGTAAATAACCACTTTATGCGCTAAAAACATTCAACACTTATTAAATTCACTCAATAGTGTCACTTTCTAAAAATTGCCCTTTAAACCCGTAATCAGCTGCATTACTATGCTAGATATCACCACTTCTAGGACTACATAATGCAACCAATAAAAGTGCAACCTAACCCTCAAATTGCCGTTATATTTAAAACATGGTCTACGGAGTGGGCTAAAGACGTTGAAGCAGGCAAGAAAGACGCGGCCAATCAATTTTATACTGTTTATAATATTGCAGCCGATTTGTTCGCAAAAGGTGGCGAGATTGATATTGCCGTTATTTCAGCATTATTTAATGACTGTAAGCAAAAGACAGAAATGGCAGAGCAACTGGTTAATAAAATTAAAATCAGTTTAAAAGAAGACGATAAACGCGCCCAGCTACTCATTACTCAAGTCAATACAGCTGCGCAAGATGCTGCTTTTGCCATGAATTACCTTGGTCAATTATTGCTACAATCAGCATAATAAAATAAACAAGCAGTGCTTCATCTGTAGCACTGCTTATTAGTATCAGCACGATTATTCTGTAACACCAGCAATAACTTATTACTCACAATGCGCTATTTATTACCATTCTATAGCTGATTATGGCTTTTATATTCCAGCTATACTTTGTCGTATCTGCGTGTTTCACTATTAACAAGCCGCCATAATGAAAATAACAACCTTAACGACGATGTTTAGCCGCTGGTTCTCCAATGCAGCAGATATTCCTGATTCTATTCGTATAACCCTTCCGATGTTAGTTAGCTTAGGGGTTTTTTATAACTTAGGTTTTACCAGTGCGGGTATTTCAGGCTTAATCACCGCATGGTTACTTGGTACTCAAGCGCGTAATCTGCCTTATTTAAAACGATTACAAATACTGTCTATCTCGGCATTAATCACTGTTATGGCGACATATTTAGCATTTTTAGTGTTTGATAATATGTGGCTAAGCGCGATTACATTGTGCTCAATCGCAATTCTTTATGGCTTGATGTCTAATCAACGGCCTCATATTCGCCTATTTGGTTATAACTTTGGTTTTATCTATATTATGGCAATTCATTTTGCCGCTGTCGGTGATAGTTTTTCCATTATTCTGATGGCTAATATCTTTGCTGGGCTATGTGTTATGTTGTCGTCACTTATTTTATGGCCCTTTTTTAACGGCCGTATTTTACAACAGCACACGGTAACAGTAGATAATGCGCTTACTGATTGGTTAAATGAATTGCGTTTTTCTGATAATGAAGCCCAACTTGCTGCTAAACGACAATTCTTTTATCAAAGCGCACATAATTTAGCCTATTACAGTAACTCTATTTCTTCATCTAAACGCGCTATTAAAATAAAAATCGAACTGCAGCGTTTATTAGAAATGTCTGAATATATTATTTGTTTAGAACGCGCTCTCAGTTTTGACTTACACCAAACAACACGTATAAAGCTCTTTGAATGGATAGAACTCACCGTTGAGCAACTAAGAAATAACCAACAAATTACTGCAACGCTCACAACTAACGAATACAAAAATACACCTTATATTATTGATATAATAGAAAATTTCAAACGTTGCTATAACTTTGATTCCTTTTCCACCCCTGATAACAGTAAAAATATTTATTTATTCACCAGTGACAGTGCTGCATTTATTAGTGATTTTTGTCAGGCACTTAAATTTAATTCTAAAGAATGGCGGCATGCCGGTAAAATTGCAGTTACATTAGCGGTTACTCAATTTTTAACTGAGTTCTATCACCTTCCTCAAGGATATTGGATCTCATTAACTGCCTTTATTGTCTTACTGACCTCATCAATGGCGGTGACTAACCATCGAATCTGGAATCGTTTTTCTGGCACGGCTCTAGGCGGGATTTACTGTTTTGTTTGTTTGTACTTTGTCCCTCCGCAACACCTTATTTTATTAACCAGTATTTCGGTCTTTTTTGCGTTTACCTCATATCATAAAGAGCGTTACGATATTCATGTCTTTTGGCTAACATCGATGATTGTGTTCGCAATTAGCTTACTCTCACCAGATAATACTTATGTGTCTTTTTATCGTATTATCGATACACTTTTTGGGGTAACTATTGCCTTTTCGGTCAATTATTTTATTGCTCCTAGTTGGACCATGACATGGTTAGATCGCCATACTTCTAGCATGATAAAGTCACAAATATTATATGTTGCAGTATTAAACAAGCCACAATGGGAACAAAAAATTAATTTATACCAAAGTCAGCAACGTTATTATGCCTTACATGGCGAAGTGAAGAATTTACTGCGAGAGCCAAATTTAAGCCCTCGTACCTCAAAGGATTGGTTAAGCCTATTAGTGTTAATTCAACGTTTAAATGATGGCTTATTGTTAGCGACAAAATTGGGTATTCAATCAAATGAATCCCATGCGACTGCACGTTGGATCGGTCAATTACAATGGATAGAACAAACATTTCCAGATCGTTGTAAGCATGGTGAGCAGCCCCCCTTTGATAATGAAACAACGCCCATTCCAGAAGATATGTTATGTGCATTAATTGAAAAGGATATTCAGCAACTTACTGCATGGATGCTATATCAGCGCGCTTTTGTAGTGTAGGTTTGTGGGCGCTTTAAAATAACAAAAGCCGCAAATCTTTATTGATTCGCGGCCTTTTGCTAAACAATGTACGCTCTTTAATCCATTTTACGCACTGTTATTGAGTTAATCTTTAATGGATCACGCGCTGGCGTATCAAGTTTTAGCGCTTTTACTGCCGCACGTCCTGCCTCCGTAATACCGCCTTCATAAGAGGGCTCTGTCACACCAGGGATCATATAAGCTTTTGAACCTGGTGACCAAGCATTAAAGAAACCACTTAGATCTGTTTGTGCAGCATAAGATGCACACACCATTAATTGATCACCTTTGCTCAAACTTGATGTTAATTGACAAGCATTTGGTGATGGTAATTGCATATTATCTTCTAAATCACCACGCGTTAGACGATGCATTAGTTTAAATAAATTCCATCCCTTCATACCATCAACATCAGTAACATAATAGCTTGGTAACTCTCCTCTCACGACATTTGTTATATCGAATTCAGTTTCAGCCCACTCTTTCAATTGAGCAAACATCACAAGTCGCTCACCATTACCACCAGCAGCCCAAGCATAAGATGCTTCTAAATTAACAAAGGCTGGAGCCATACGAATATCTTGCTCAACACGTGCCATTTTACCTAGATGCTTATCCTGCATATAAAGAGCCAGAATATTGTTTACAACTTCTGTAGAACCTTCAACGTTAAATGGTGCTTCAGCTGCATTATGGCCAACTTCATGCCATAACAACCAGCTATTTAATGGCGACATTTTAATATCACGACTATTGGTATCAAAGCTGATGTTCATAACAGGATAACCCGAGTGTGCGGCACCAATAGAGATAGCCACATCATTCACTACATGATGTTTATTATTAGGCAGTGTCGTATCTGTTACTTTATTATGACGATCTGTTCCTTCACCCTTAACTTCATCTCGCGCATAAAAATCATTTAGATCTTCTGCGAAAACATCTAACTCTTGTGTAAATTGTTGTGGACTACCACCGTAATTGCTTGCTTGTAGATTTTTTGCGGCTGCCGTATAAATAAAGCTATTCGATTCAATTTCACCAATTGGAGCCACTGAATGTTGAGGGTTTACCCAAGCATTATTTTTGTACCATGGTGCGGCAACGGTTCCATCAAGATTAACGATTACATTTCCTGTTTCATTTCCTGACACATAAATCAAGCCACCATACGGCGCGGTAAATGTTTCACTACCACCAGCTAATAATGTGAATGATTTAGAAACACGTGGTGGTCGCAGTAAACCCAACTCATGTTTTTCACGACCAGTTAGATCGTCAGCTAAAGCCACTGTGATTGTCACTGGATTATGATTCCCAGCAACAGAAACAGTAAATGGCTGATGTGCTACAGCCCATTGACCAGTTGATTGACGATTACCTGCATACCATGCAACAGTATTATTCGATAAATCAACCTCGACAGTGGCTGATGATGAACCTTTAGCTTCACCCGGATATTGACGAATATCCGCCTTAATATCTAAATCAAAGTATGAACGCCCCAGCATTAAGCGTGTTAATGGTTTTTCCATATAGTTCAATGGGTAGCTTGGGTTCATCCATCCTTGGTATTCAGCATTTACATCGTTATTAGTTCCATAAACCATATTGTTATCAACAAGGCTTTGAGCTAGTTCTGCACTACAAACTGTTTGATTTGGCGCTTTATCACCGTAACAATTTAGGAACTCAGTAAAACGTTTAAAACCTAGCTCATCGTTATTAACACCAGACTCATAACGGTAATCAAGATCATTCCACAACCATACTGTCATATTTTGATAAATACGATGTAGATCGACACTATTTAAGCGCTCACCTTGATGACCTTTCGTGCGGAAGTACAATTCATGTTGATATAAACGTTCAATATTAGTACCAAGATCAGCTGCTTTTACCATCGCTTTTGCTGTGGTTTCATTCAGATCTAATTCTTGGTAACGCGGAGTATGCATACCACCATCAGTCGCAATACCTGTTCCTGGTCGATACTCTAAACAATTCACTTCATAGTGATAATCGTTAAGACGGCACTCCTGATAACCAAACTCTCCATCACTAAATACTGCTAGTAATTTTTGTTTTTCAGCATCGATCTCTGATGGTGTTTTATTATATGTATCAATAAACGCAACCACAGTTTCGTTTTCACCTTTATCATTGGTAATCACTTTCTTAGCAACGGCTAATGTTGGTTTATCATCGGGTTTATTATTAGTAATGAAATCCCAAATAACAATGCCATCTTTAATCGTATATGGTGGCTTTATCTCGCCACTCACTTCATCTTTTGCTGACTCATAACGTTCAATAACCCAAAAACCATGTTCACGTTGTGCACGCACACGATCGGGATAACCAAAACTTGGGCCATTAGCGATAACTGAATGTCCGTTCAACGCTAAACCAGCGCCATCTAATAAACGTGCAAACTCATCTTTTGGTTGCGAAGCAATAGTTTCCATTATCAAAATATTACCGCCACGCTCAACATAACTCAGCAATCCAGAAACATCTTGCTCGGTTAGTTTAGGCTTATTAATATCCGCAACAGTTGGTACTGTATAACTGCCCGTAATAGTTGAGAACTCATAACCGTTTAACATCACTAATGGCATTGTCTCAGGATCAACTGAACTGAAATCGGTAACTTGCTCTATATTTAAATTAAAGCGCTTATCTGCTTTAAATTCTGCCGAACGGCCAATCTGTTGATGCCCAGCTTGACGAAAATAAACATGTGATATATTAGTGCCAACCGTAATCGGTGCCGTGGTATTAATATAGCTATCACCTAATAAATAACGGAAGGTATTGGCAAAGAAATTTCCCATATCTTCACTATCATTAGCACGATCTTTACGCTGCCAACACACGCCATTGTTATCAACACCGTCATTCCAACTATAACTATCAGGACACACTAGAATACTGTTATAGCGATTATTACCGACCATCATAACTTTGCCAGCACCTAATTCACCGATGCTAATAAATGGTAAGTTAAAGGTTGCAGTATTAGCTGTCACATTTTCAGGAGCAACCGTTGACGGCGCTTCAGTAATATAAGCTAAGTTTTTTTCATCCCATGCTTTTTTATCACCAAACTTAATCCAATAATTATTATCATTACGTGCCATTAAAATAGGAAAGGCACGATTGGAAATATTAATTGCACTTTGACCACGAGCATTACCTGAGCTGCCATAGAACCACGTTTCATCGGTAAACACATGGAATTTAGTGACAGGTTTCCAGCCATCGGCAATAGCCTCAGCACCTGCTCCCCAAAGCTTACTAATATCAGCTTGGATATTTTTCTCAGCTATTGTTACCGTACGTGGAAATGACAATGGCGAAAAGACTATATTTGCTTGGCAAGCATCGCCACAAATGGCCATATCAATCTGCTGTGCTAAACCTGATTCAAATTGCTTATCAAATTCACCAGCAACAAGTTCTTCCTGACCACTACCATTATCTAATTGTACGGATTCAGACAGCCCTATATTTAATATTTCATTAATCACATTAGGGTACTGAGCAAATACATTATGAACACGTTCGGAAATCTGAATATGATCAGTAGCGTCAGAATAACGTTGTAATAAGCGAGTAATATTACGACCAGCATGCCCTGCGGCTAAATCTGTCACCGTAAATTGCGTTTTATTGGCTTTAAGTTCACCTAACTCAAAGGTATCAATACCAAAAGCAACACTTTCGCCCCAGCTAAAACTAAATTTACCTTCAGCATCAGTTTGCCCACGTCCTGATGGACTGTAATAATCAACGCCGACAATAGGTTGACCATCTAAATCACGTAAAAAACCCGTCGTTAAAATGACTTTAGTTGGCTGGTAAGTTAAATTTTGCTCAGCATTTGCACTTACAAAACTACTATTTAAATCACCGGCTCCTTCTGTTACTGCTGGCTGAGATTCGGGTTCATGAGTTGATGGTTTACTATCAGTTTCTGTACTTTCTTCTAATTTATCGCTAATCAATGCCTTAAATTCAGCAGTAGGCAGCAATATATCATCTGAATTATAGAAATTATCAAACCGTAATTGGTCAATAGCTGATAATTTAAAATCAAAAATCTTACCGCTTTCAAGAGCCATTTTATTTAATAATGCTTGTGTATTAGCAATTGCATTAATACGTTCATCATCAGTAAACGCCACAAATCGGTCAGACTCTGCAAGTGTTAATTGCTTAATTCTTTCTTTTGCTCCTGACTTAGTCGCTTGTAGTTTTACCTCAGTAAACGTTGCTAATTTGATACTCTCAAATGAGCAATCAACAGTATCACCATCTTCAATAATAAAATCAGTAGCGGGTGAACCATTACAATGAACACTCGCACCAAAATTCATGTCACCATTAAGAGAAAATACTCCTGCAGCAGGAGGAATAACAGGATCGACTGGCGGTAAAATATCTGGTATTTCAGGATCAACTGGCGGTGTGATCTCAGGATCAACCACAGGTGGTGGCGCTACAGGCTCACTTGAATCACTACCGCCATTACAGCCCATCATTAATGCCGATGATATTGCTAATACGATTAACTTTTTATTGGCCATAAAAATCTTCCATAACATTTTATTATTGTATGTATAAGGAAGTTTATATACTAGAATATACCAAGAAAGCAATCACTGTCATCACAAAAAAAACATCAATCTGACAATAACTAATAAAAACCATAACTACTTTAAAAACAAAAAATTAAAACACTACACACTGAAACGGTTTGATACAAATTCACGGATAAATGGCGACTGTTTTATCTTTACTATTAACGGTTAAATAATAGTTATTGTTTGATTCACTGTAACGATTAAAACTAAATAAAAAACATTGTTGGCAATCAAAGATAGGCTGAGAGTAATTTAAGGCGAGATTGCTCCCTCCATTACGATAATATTTACTATCAAGCGCTAATCCCACAGCAATTAACGCTTGCTGACGGTTATTAAACTCAGGGGCTTTAGCTAAGTCTGTTTGATAAGCACCTGCAAAATACTCAATACGATGCATTTTATTTTCACTCGCTATCAAGATATCCCGCCACCCATTGTGGGAGTCGTCAGCGAGTAAGATAGGCCGATAAATATTTTTCCAACTTGCCAATTTTTTCTGTGTATGGCTAAAAAGATACCCTTCACAACCATTTTTAGTGCAAAACTCATCTATTTGCATAATGATAAACACTTCATCACTGCCATCATTATTTAAATCTGCATAACCATAACGGTATGGTGGTAATCCATTTTCAGCCTCGGGCAAAACATCATCGGGCTTTAAAATATATTTACGAACAATTTCAGCTACAAAATCCACACGGTCTTTATCGCTGTCTAAATAGACTGAGTCTTTTGTTTGCTTTAATAAATGATCATTATGGATTCGATCTACCACCATAACGACACCACCCAATATAACTGCAAACAATAAATACCACGCCCCATATCTCACCATTTAAATGCCTTTATGTCGTTCCTCCTTATTAAGTGTACTTACAGTGGGGCTTTTTTGCTGACTCTTAAATAATAAAAAGCCGTTAGTAGCAAAACCCACTAACGGCTGTTGTATTACCCATTGATGTTTTTTTTATGCATACCTTTTGGCTCATGAAGAACGCGTCGATGCCAGATTGAGTAATGCCTTAGCCCTGCAGGGCCATGCGCAATAAATACTGACAGTAATAACACGCCAATATAAATATGCGGTTGTAGCTGTGGAATGACAATAATCGAAGCCAATAAGCCTAGCTTTATAAACGTTAATACGCCTTTAAGTTGGATTAACCATAGCTTTGACCGATAGATTTCTTGCGCCATCATCAGCAAACCGCTAACCATCGCTAATAACCACCAATTGAGCCATAGTCCTTTCTCAAGGTGAAAAATAAAGCCCCCACTAGAGATAGCGACACCTAATATATGCAGTGCTCGAATAGCGGTTTTGGTTAATCGTTGAATCCAAAAGCGAGTTTCAGAAAGTTGATGCTGAGATTGCTTGCGTGGCGAATGGTTAGTCATAATGACATCACTAGTAAGTAAAAAAACGCGTCAAGAATAGCGTATTTTTTACGATGACCAAACCTTATCGTGCAAAGGATCTCAACTCGGTTATCATTCCATCATCAACTAGGTAACAATCCATACCTGCTGCATGTGCTGCTTGGTAACCTAACTCAGTATCTTCAAACACAACACAAGCTGAAGGTGGCAAATCTAAGAGCTGCGCTGCTTGTAAGAAGGTATCAGGAAAGGGTTTATGTCGCTCAACATCGTTAGCCGTTACAACAATATCCACCAGCGGTAAAATGCCTAACGTCGTCAGTATTTCTAGAGCATGGTGTCGATAACACCCTGTACCAATTGCAATGCGTTTATTTAGCGCTTTTTGTTGCTGTAATACAGTAAAAGTCGCAGGAATAATATCGCCTTTATGTTTTATATCATCAAAATAACGCAACTTGCTGGCCACTAATAACTGTGGTTCTGCATCTATATGGTATTTCTTTAATAATTCGGTGGCAGTATTAATCGTCGGTGAGCCACCCATTGAATAAAACCAATCACGTTCAAACGGTAGTTCAAAATCAGTACAAGTTTGTTGCCACGCTTTAATATGGGCTGGCATTGAATCAACTAATGTGCCATCCATATCAAAAATAATCCCTTGGTATGACGATAAATCCATTGCGTACTCCTTACTTTTATTCCCCGTTACTCTTATTCAGCTTTACTTTAACGCACTTTTTATTACCCACGGCTATTTTTACTCACTAAAATGGCGCGCCATTACGGCATACCGATGCTAATGCTAATGCACTTGATTTATAGCCATTATTACTAAAAATGTTGTTATTAATACTTACACTTTTGCTATTAAGCCATTGCCTATCCGTTGAGCCATTACCATAAGGTATTCGATACACTGCAAACTGGTGATCATTCGTACTATAAATTAAATTCGCAGCAACGCGGGCTGAATGACGAGAACGATTGGAATAATAACTAAAAGTCCCTTGGCAATCTTTAACAATATAAGAACCGTTAACGCTGCGAACCGCAATATAAGGTTGGCGAGTACCTTCATAGTAACGCTGTTGCCACTGGCCAACAGTATCAGTCAGCATGATTCTCTCAACGTTATTTTCAGTCTCTTCTTCTATTGTTGTTGATAGTGGCGGGATCGCATTATCGTCGGGGACGGGAGCAGTAACAGGTATTGAAGGTAATAATTGAGGTTGTAAAGACTGGGTTTGATAATGCCAAATAAACCATCCAATCATGGCGACAATAATAATTAAGCTTGCACAAATAACAATATACCGGCTTTTAACCCCTTGATTAGCAACACGAGAGTTAGTTGTGTCTGCATCAATTTGACCTTGTAGCACCAGCAATTGTTCATTGAGACGACAATTGGTTGTCTGCAATAACGCTAGCGCTTCTCGAGCACAATTCTCTCCGGCATTATACGCATGCGTCAGCTGCTGTTGGTTTTGTTTAATCAAAGCTTGTAATTGGGCTTTTTCTTTAATCAGTGCTCGTATTTTTTCCTTGAGCGCTGTCATGTGCTGCTGTGCCCCTGCGTTATTATCACTTTCAAACGCTATTTCAGCACACTTTTTATTGCCATTCCCTTGATTTACTTGTTGATAAGCCAAATTCAACATTTTCATTAATGCTTGCGAACCACCTTTATCGGGATGCAATGAGACTGATAATTGTCGATACTTTTTCTTTATATCTGCTTTTGAACAGTTATCATCAGTACCAAGTAATTCATGAAATGTGGTCATTAATCAAATCATCAAAGGGAATATTCGATAATTATAAACAACTCCACTATAACCTGTAAATGCTCTACTGTTAGTCTGTTTCTTTATAATTATTAGAACGAAATTTTCCCGGCGAACAGCCTATATGTTTTTTAAATACACGAGAAAAATAAGAGACATCTTTAAATCCAGCGGAGGTAGCAACAGAAGCTATTTTTTCATGATCGGCACTTAACAAACCACATGCTAAATCTAACCGCTTTTGAATAATATACTGCTTGAGTGTTACACCCATTGTGGAGTGAAATAAACGAGAAAAATATGTTGCAGAAAAATCGCAAGCTTTAGCTAGTTCTTCTTCACGTAATGGTGCACTAATATCATTATCAATAATAGAAAGTGCCGGTAATATTGAACGTTCTCGTTGTGATACATTACTATCGATCACAATATCTTCTTTATGTGTATGTAAGCGACTTAAACAGCTATCCACTTTTTGCCGATTTGCACTTGCGACTAAAATATCTTCAGCACCAGCACGCAGTGCAACAATAGCTAACTCAGAATCCAAATCATGATAAACAATAACGACTTTTACAATCGGATAACGCTGTTTAATAATTCTCAATAACTTAAAGCCATTCGATTGTGAATTTTCGATTTCAATAAAAATCAATTCATATCCAGTCATCGTTAATAATAATTCATAGGGCGATACGTCTAACACATTATGATATTTCATAAGGTTATTTTTAACACAAGTATATTTCTCTTTATAACAGCAATTAACCCAGATCACATTACCTCCAGACGAACACGACGCATTTAGTTATCCAATATCGCGTCTTAAATATAAACAACTCATTTATACCTTTAAATAAGAAGATAATTACATGTATTAATAAAATAATTGAGAATTACTTTTGCTGTTGTTCTAAATATTAGATTTTATCGTTTTTTTATCTCAACATAGCGCTCATAAATACAACAGGTAAAAGACTTACAACAAATATTCACCTTGATATTGATAGATCACACCTGCTAATTTTGTGATTTATTTCAAAAAACAATAACAAACGTATACATGGTTTTTATCAACCCAGTCAATAATATATACAGTTTTTATAAATTAATTAGATCGTCGATGAAGCCTTTTTTAACCACAACACGTACACTCACATTATGCTCTTTTTTAGCTTTTGGGTTTGTCTCTCAAATGAACTTTAGCTATGCAGCAGATCATGACCAACCTGCTGTTGTGGCTGCCTACTACCCTGATTGGAAAGTCTATACGCCTAATAATCCTTATCCTGCGAGTAAAATCCCTGCAGAGAAATTAACTCATCTTATTTATGCCTTTCTTGCCGTTTGTGGCCCTGTTGATTCATCACCGAATAACATCAAAAAAATAATTGCCACTCAATGTGCGAATAAACCCACAGGCACAGCCATTATTTTAGATGAATATGCAGCTTTGCATATTAAACTAGCAGGAGAGACCGCAACTAACGTTAGTTACAAGGGTAATTTTGGTCAATTAAAAGCATTATCGGATAAATACCCCCATTTAAGTATTCTACCAAGCTTTGGTGGATGGACACTTTCAGAACCTTTTCATACCGTTGCTCTTGATCCAACCTATCGCCAGACATTTATAAATACTGCAGCTGAGTTAATCTTAAAATACGATTTCTTTGACGGCATTCAAATTGATTGGGAATATCCAGGCGGGCATGGATTATCAGGTAAAGGTCAAACAAATGCCAAACTAGAGCGGGAAGCCTACAGTCTGTTAATTAAAGAATTAAGGCTTAAATTAGACACACTAGAACAACAAAATAACCGCGATTACCAACTTTCAGCTGCTATCAATGCTGGCTCTAAAACATTACCAGGTATTAATTGGTCTTATATTAACCAATATTTAGACCAAATCTATTTAATGAGCTTTGATTTCTTAGGCAATTGGAATCATGTCGTTGGCCATCACAGTAATTTATATAGTACGCCAAACACTCCTAATAATATTTCTGTCGAAAACCAAGTTAACATACTTATCGATAAGAACATTTCTAAAAATAAAATCATTATCGGCAGCCCTTTTTATGGTCGAGGATGGCAAGGAGTCAACACAATCTCAGCCGATAGACTTGAAAAGTTAAGTAGTAATGGCGGCTTAAAAAAAGGTTCTGACATTCAAGATCCTGGCTATTTTAACTACAGTGATATCAGTAAATACTTCCTTAATAACCCTAAATTAGGTTATCGCTACTACTACGACGAAGCTGCACAAGCGGCTGTGCTTTATAATCAAAAAAATAAAGAATATATTAGCTTTGAAGATAAACGTTCCCTTAAAGCAAAAGCTGATTATGTAAAAAAGCATGGTCTTGGTGGCGTGTTTGGGTGGGAAATCACCTCTGACGTGAATGATGAATTAATTTCAGTGCTTGATAGCACCTTAAACCCTTAATCAATAATGTAAAAATAATTACCATTAGGAATAATTTGATAATAATAGCCATAACCTAAGCTGGTTTATTTTTATACGGAATATTCCTTTTATTATCAACTGACGCTTATTTTATTTAGTCAGTGACTTTTTTTTTATTTTTTTGCTGACAATCACATTTTTATCCCCTAACATTGCGGGCGAAATGAGTTCCGATGAAGGTAGCAGGAGAGCGGCCATTGACGAATACTATAACGGTATACACGTCGGCCCGCCGAAGAAGTAAGCGAAGTCTGATATGATCCCATCATGTTGTAATTCGTAAATCTTTCAGGCACCAGGTTGCAGTAATGCAATAGGTATGGACTGTTATTGGAGGAGCCTCTGGAGAGACTCGTTAAATCGAGCGCCGAAGGAGCAAACCGTAGCATATTGCGGTGAAACTCTCAGGCAAAAGGACAGAGGAGATAAGAGCAGCAACAAGAAGCCATTCTGTAACTAACACTTACCTGTTGTTCTATATCTCTTCCTTTGTACGTTGAAGGAGGAATAATGAATCCACTACATGACACAATTTTTAATTTTCTACGCACTTTAGACAGCTTTGTTTGGGGACCACCGCTATTAATTCTATTAGTCGGTACTGGTTTATATCTAACAATTCGACTTGGTTTTATTCAGATCCGTTATCTACCACTGGCATTGCAATATGTTTTTGGTGGTAAAAAGGATCCTGATAGCACCGGCGAAGGTGATGTATCAAGCTTTGCTGCATTGTGTACTGCGTTATCTGCAACAATTGGTACAGGTAATATTGTTGGTGTTGCAACAGCAATTAAACTTGGCGGCCCTGGCGCGCTTTTTTGGATGTGGCTGGCGGCTTTATTTGGTATGGCGACTAAATATGCTGAATGTTTATTAGCGGTAAAATACAGAGAAGTTGATGCTAATGGTCAAATTCTTGGTGGTCCTATGTACTACCTTGAAAAAGGCGTTGGTAGTAAGTGGCTTGCTAAATTATTTGCTCTTTTCGCTGTTGGTGTAGCCTGTTTTGGTATTGGTACTTTTCCACAAGCAAATGCCATTGTTGAAGCTGCACATATTTCATTTAGTGCACCAAAAGAAATTACCGTTGTTATTCTTACTCTCTTAGTTGCGACAGTAACATTAGGTGGAATTCAATCAATTTCTAAAGTAGCAAGTACTGTAGTACCGCTAATGGCTGGCTTTTATATTATGGCTTGCCTGATTGTTTTAGGTACCAACTTTCACGCGTTACCTGCTGCCATTGAAACCGTGATTCAATCAGCCTTTACTGGTCATGCTGCCACGGGTGGTTTTGTTGGTGCTGGCATGATGTTAGCAATTCAGTCTGGCATTGCTCGTGGTGTATTCTCTAATGAATCAGGCTTAGGTAGTGCGCCTATTGCAGCAGCGGCAGCACAAACTAATTCATGTGTTCGCCAAGGCTTAGTATCAATGACAGGGACATTCTTTGATACTATCATCATCTGTACAATGACAGGTTTAACACTTGTGGTAACAGGTGCATGGACTGGTGATTTTGCTGGTGCAACCATGACAACCCATGCCTTTGCTGCTGGTTTACATTCTGAGTATTACGGCCCATTAATGGTTTCTATTGGCTTAATGTTTTTTGCCTTTACTACTATTTTGGGTTGGAACTACTATGGTGAGCGTTGTATTACTTACTTATTTGGCGTAAAAGCAATCATGCCTTATAAGATTGTCTTTTTAGTTCTTATCGCCAGTGGCGCATTCATGCAACTAGACATGATTTGGGTAATTGCTGACATTGTTAATGGTTTAATGGCAATTCCAAACCTTATTGGTCTGGTGATGCTACGCCATGTTGTTATTGCTGAAACCCAGCAATACTTTGCAAGTTTGAAATTACAACACCAAGATAAGAATCCTATTTCGACTCAGTAAGTTACAACCAATAAAAAAGCCTCAGTCTTCACTTTTAACATTGAAGTGATACTGAGGCTTTTTTATATAATATCATTGGCGAAATAAGCTCCCTATCACCACCATAGTAATGATAACAGCTGCTCTTCCTGCTCTTCCTGCTCTTCCTGCTCTTCCTGCTCTTCCTGCTCTTCCTGCTCTTCCTGCTCTTCCTGCTCTTCCTGCTCTTCCTGCTCTTCCTGCTCTTCCTGCTCTTCCTGCTCTTCCTGCTCTTCCTGCTCTTCCTGCTCTTCAGGATATTATTCATAAACAGAAACGGATGCCAACAACGCTGATCGTTGGCATCCGTTTTATTTAGCAATATAGCTTTAATCAATAATTATGATTATGCAGCTGTTACCTCTGCGGGTGTATCTTCACCACGCATAACACGCGTTAGTTTTGGTGCAATAAGCATAGTGAAAATAGCAATACCAGCAGTAGAGTAACCAATAATGCCAAACACATGGCTATATAACATTAACGTCTGGTGAGGTTCGATAACATTAGCAGGTGCCGCTGTTAGCGTTGCAACCCAGCCAGCGACAACCGCAGCAGTTGCTGATGTTAGGAACCACATACCCATTGCAAAGCCCATCATACGTTGTGGCACAAGTTGAGCTACCATTGCTAAACCAAGACCTGATACAAATAACTCACCGATTGATTGGAAGCCATAAGAAAGAATGAGCCAATTTGAATCAACAATACCATCACTATTAGCAAAATGCGCACCAAGTACTAGCACTAAGAATGACAAGCTACATAACACCATACCCAATGCAAACTTAAATGGCATTGAAAAACGGTCGCCATATTTATTATAAACCATCGCTAACACAGGGCTTGCAATCATAATCCATAATGGGTTTAGTGCTTGAAACTGTTCAGGTGCAACACTAATTCCAAATAAATCATGTGAAATATTATGGATCGCAAAGAAATTAAGCGAGGTTGGCATTTGGAAATAAAGCACAAAAAACACAATACCTTGCAGCATCAAGACAAAGGCAACAAACATTTTTGCTCGCTCAATACCTGACGTTGAAAATAGTTCTTTAAAATACAGTCCAACAATTGTACAACCAACGACAACTAAAATAGCATGCGCATAAAATAGGTGTTGTAATAAAATGGCACTAACAAAGCTAAATATAATTGCACCAACCAAAACCCCTAAAAAATATACTTTATTTAATGGTTCCATATCTGGTTTAGAGCCAATGCCCTTAACAATACGACCACTAATATAGAAATTGATCAGTGTAATAACAAGGCCAGCCGCACTGACACCAAAGGCAATATCGTAGCCAAACTTTTCTGCAATCCATGGTGACAATAGCATTGAGAAAAATGAGCCCAAGTTAATTGCCATGTAGTACATCGTAAATGCGCCATCTAAACGTGGATCATTTTCGCCATACACTTTTGCTAATAAACTTGATGGGTTAGCTTTAAACAAACCATTACCCATGGTAATAAAGCCCATTGCAATATAGATAAGATCGGAGCCACCATAACCACTGGTTGCTGATAAACCTAATAAAGCATAACCAACAACAAGCACCAATGCGCCTAATTTGATGGTTCTTTTGGTTCCTAGTACTTTATCCCCTACCCAGCCACCAATAGCTACAGAGCCATAAACTAATGCAGAGAATGCACCAAATAATGTAAAAGAAGCTGTTTCTGACATACCTAAAATTTTAACCATATAAACAGTTAAAATTGCTTGCATGCCATAGAAACCAAACCGTTCCCAAAACTCAATTGAAAATATTAAATAGAACGGTTTTGGCTGTTTGAATACGTTCTCGTCAGTCATGTAGTGTTTCCTTGAAAGGTTTCGATAAAACTAATCCAAACACGTATATTGCTTAATGTTATTTCGCCCCAATGTGAAATAACAAGAATAATAATGCTATACCGTCTTATTAGTAATGAATATAAAATTAAAAGCAGCTAAAAATTATAGTTATGCATTTACTACATTAAGACTGAAATAAAACAATAAATAAAGACACCGAAAATGGAATGTTAAATACCAGTAAATACGAAAAAATTTTATTTATTTATTTACAGATAGTTATCATATTAAAACACCATTCAAATGTTAATTTTTATATCATTGGTATTTATTAAACAGCGATATAGCAACAACATCCAATTGATAATAACAATCAATATCAATTACACTCTGTAAAGTAATAGCCATTCTGGTTTGTTTTATCTCCATATACTATCATTTAAATAATATAGAATTACGAATACAACAAAGGACAATAGAACGCTTATTTCTACTTATGTAAGTCGTTCTAAAATAATTATTCAATATACGAATAAGGAAAGGATCATGATAAAGAAATCATCTCGACGGCGTTTTATACAGTTAACAGCTGGCGGAATTATTGGTTTAACGCTGGGTAATAAATTTCTTATACGCCCAGTTACTGCAGCTGAATTGTCTCGGCTTGAGCAAGACAGCCCGCAAGCTAGTGCTTTAAAATATGTTAATAAATCAACTACCACAGGCCAAAATTGTAAAAACTGCCTATTAATTCGTAATGATGGTAGTAATAGTGAATGGCAGCCTTGTGCTATCTTCCCGGGGAAAAGCGTTAATATCAATGGCTGGTGTTCAGCCTATGCCCCTCAACCAGCGTAAATTATTCTAATACAAAAATGCCCGCAGACATGCAGGCATTTTACGATGGCATCGTATTTATCTATTTATTGTTCAGACTAACCAAAACAACGCTCACCCCAACGCGCTAAGCCTGCCGTTACAGAACCAAAATAACTACCACTCACAATAGGAATATTGGGTAATTGTTGTTCAATGCACTGGCGTAAGATAGGTGAACGTGCAGTACCACCGGTCATAAATATAGCATCGGGCTTAACTTGACTTTGTGCCATCGCCTCAATAACAAGATCACGCATCTTTTCTTTTGGCGTTTCTATTGCTTCAGCCAACTGCTGTGCTGATATATCTACTTCAAACAAATCTTGCATTAACGCCATATTTACGGTGTGGTGGTTGTGACTTGATAATGCAATTTTAGCTTCTTCTGCATGGCGAACAATTTGATAGCCAAGTGTCTCATGATAAACATGAATAAGTCGCGACAATAATTGTGGATCAGCAGCATCATGGCGAAGTTTTTCTAACGCACGTAAATTCGCATCACCATAAAATTCAGTTTGAGCAGCAACGTTATTAATCGCAATCGGATTCCAAAACTGATTAAACGGCATATCAATACCACGAAGTGTTTTGCTACCTAGACCAAACTGTGGCATTAATTGCTTAAATGCCAAATGAATATCAAGATCATTACCGCCAACACGTTGGCCACTATGCGCTAATAGACTTGCGCTACGATCGCTAAGATGACGAAAACTAGGGCCCATATTAATTAATGAGCAGTCCGTCGTACCACCGCCAATATCGACCACTAATACGGTTTTATCTGCTGTTAAGGTTGACTCATATTCAAGCCCTGCCGCAACAGGTTCAAACTGAAAACATACGTCTTTAAATCCAGCCCGTTTCGCAGCTTGTGTTAAAATACCTTCCGCTTGTTGGTTAGCACTCTCGCCACCAATACCTTGAAAGTTAACTGGGCGTCCAATAACAGTACTGACAATCTCTTGTTGTAAACTTTGTTCTGCGGTGCGCTTTATATTGACCATCATTGCGCAAACTAGATCTTCAAAGAAACTAATTTGGCCATCACGTAAACCATTCGCACCCAAAAAAGACTTCGGTGATTTGACGTAATACACTTCTTCAGGATCATCAAGGTAGAGATCAAGCGCCGCCTGACCAAATTGCAGATCACCTGCAACAACCTCTATATCTTCTTCGCGATTCATCGCCATAGCACGGCGTAAAACTTGTTCACCGGTTGAATTTGATGGCTTGATACTCATAAAACGGTATAAGTATTCAGACACAGCTTCACGCGTTGGCGCACATAAGGTCGACGGAATATATTGATTATTATTCTCTAACGGTAAAAGTTTAGGTTTACTGTCTTCCATCACTGCAACCGAACAATTTGCGGTTCCATAATCAAATCCAATGTACATCGATTAACACTCACATGCGGTAAAAAAGCCGCCAATAATAGCTTATTCTAAAAGGTAACACACGGAGATCTTAGCCTGTGTTTATATATAATAGATGAACAACAATAAACGTTTAACATTTAGGCATAAATGAATTAAGTGGCACATTTTTTTATTCATTTTTATCATTTTGTCGATGCATTTACCGTATTTTATCGACATAATAGAACTATAATTTTTTTAAAAGTACAGAAATATGAAACGTATTTATCAAGCTTTTTTTGTTCTACTCTTTACTGTCGTTGCGCTATCTGGATGTTCTGATTCAAAGACACCTCAAGAAGGTGACCAATATTCAGTGATCCCAACACCAATGCCGGCAATGAAAGGCGTGACTGAAATATTTTCTCTTTCTTGTGGTCATTGCCGTAAGATGGAAAGCATTTTGCCTGAAATCAAAAAACTAACGAAGGGCGATATCAAACAAGTTCACGTTATTTTTAATGAAAGTGCACAAAAAGCAGCCTTTATTTTCTATGCCGCGATGGTACAAACAGACAATAAACCAAGCCATACATTGGTTGAGCAACTATTTGCCTTTGTTCAAGACTCACCAAAAGATATGAGTGTAGAACAACGTAAAGCTGCTATTGATAAGATCTTCCACGATAACAAGTTAAAGAGCCCTTATGAGCTAACAGAAGCTCAACAAAAAGAAGTCTTTAAAATGTTCCAACAATCTGAAGAGATCGTGCGTAATGCAGCACTAGAATCAGTACCTGCATTTTTGGTTAACGGCAAATACTTAGTTAATACCAGCGCACATAAAAGTTTACAAGATCTAGCAAATACGATTGTTTACTTAAAAAACAAACAATAATTAACTAGTTGATTATAAATACCTGCTCTTTATGCAGGTATTTTTTTATCTCTACATTTTGTACCGTAATATCGATGCTGCAAGTTAATCAACAAAGACTAAGCACGGTATACCATTATGATCTATACGATGAATACTAGTTTTAAACACCGCTTGTAATTGTTCTACATCCATTACTTGCTCAACACTTCCACAATCGACACAACGACCATGATCAAGTAGCACTACTCTATCAGCTTCACGTAAAGTGCGATTTAAATCATGATTAACCATCACCACCGCAATACCCTGTTGAGCAATATTGCGTACCAATTGATACATCGTAGCTTCTTGCCCAATATCCAATGCTGCTGCTGGTTCATCAAGTAATAACAATTTTGCTTGAGGATTAATACTTGGCCAAACCTGTAAACATGCAGCAGCAAGGCGTACTCGCTGCCATTCGCCACCAGAAAGTTGTTGAATATTACGTGTTAACTTATCTTGAATATCTAACCGCTGACAAATTTCATCAAGTGCAATTTGTAACTGTTGATTATCTACATACTGTAAAGCTGACACTGCAAGTGATAAATATTGAAAAACTGGAATAGAAAAATTGGGTTTATCTTGTTGCGATAAATAGCTTCGCACATGTGCCAAAGACGGTAGATCATAATCGGTTAAATCATCATTGAGTAATTCAATGCTGCCGTCATAATCAAATAGCCCTGATAAAATCGATAATATAGTACTTTTACCGCTACCGTTAGGGCCAATAACATGGGTGATCTGCCCGGCATAAAGAGTGAGTGACATCGGCAATAATCGAGGGGTAAAAGCAATATTTCGAGCCTTTAATATTAACTCTGGCGTTGAAAGATCATGGTTATCAAACATTGTGATCATGCTTTAATCCAACTGCGAACGCATTAACATCCAAATAAACACGGGTGCCCCAAGTGATGTTGTCACCACACCAATCGGTAAATCAGCATCACGCAATAATACACGCGATAAGGTATCAGCTAATACCAATAATATTGCGCCACAAATTGCCGAGAGCGGCAGTAAATATTTATTCTCTGTGCCTAAATGCAATCTTAACAAATGCGGTACAACCAAACCAACGAATCCAATCACGCCAGCAAGGGCGACTGAGCACCCGACTAACAACGATATCATTAGAATCAATAACCATCGAATACGTCGAACATCCACCCCTAATTGACGCGCAGCCACATCTCCAAGCATCATTACATCCAATGATTTACCTTGCAGACACAGTACAACTAATACTGGCACAACGAAGAATAGTAACGATAATTGCGGCCAACTTACGCCACCAACACTGCCCATCAACCAATACATCAGCTGACGCATACTTAAATCATCACTGAAATAAAATGCCCATGTCACCACCGCCCCCGATAGAATACCAAGTGCAACACCAATTAATAATAAACGCGCCATAGATACTTTTTGGCGGCGAGAAAATCCAACTAAAATCAGGGTAAATAATAATGCGCCAGCCATCGCAGCCACCATCGTCATCAATGGCGTTGGCGTAATAGGAACAACAAATAATAGCAACACAACAGCCAGGCTTGCGCCACCAGAAATGCCAAGTACACCAGGTTCCGCTAATGGATTACCGAGTAAAACCTGTAACACTGCACCAGAACTTGCTAGTGCAGCCCCAACAATCATTGCTGCTAATACGCGTGGGATTCGCAATTGCAGTAATAATTGTTGTTGCAGTTCACCAATTGGTGCCCACGGTAAAATCCACACTTCACCGACGGCAATAGCAAACAGACAAATCGCGATCAACAAAATAGAACAAACAATTAACCAAGCACGCCATCGTTGTTGCTGTTGATGTAATAATTCATTTAACAATATCAAGACGTTATTATGCTCAAAAAAGTAAGGTCAAACACCATACAGTGCCATTTTTATAATGCAACCAAACACAGTTAAAACCTCATGCTTTAAAGGTACTTATCAATATGATGGGTTAGATTTAGCATAAACTCTGACTTGTTCATCAAAAATTAAGCTCGCTTTTTTAACCATCAATGCTGCTCGTTGACCAACAACAACATGGCGATTAGGAAAAACAACGGCTTCTCCATGTGTATCTGCGACATATTTTTTATCACCATCAACGGCAAACTCATTACCTTCTGCAAAAAAAGTAAAGTTAGCAACATCATCATCAAAGGTAAATAAGAACTCAGGATGTCGCTTCACTATCGTTCGACTAACTTGATATACCTCTACTTCACTGGTCCAAATGATCGGTAAAGCAACATCAGTGATCAATTGCAGCATTGCATGTTGAAATGGCGCCAAAACAGAAAAATCGTTTTGCCCTAATTTACCCACACGCCCAAGTTCAACAGTTAACGCCTGTGCGCCGTGATATTCTGCGCTATACCATGCAAATGTCGGTGACGGTGTATTTGAAAGTAAAACGGCATCCAATTTAGCATGGTGGATGAAACTAAATAATTTATTACTGCGGGTTTGTTTATCTGTATAGGGGCTAATTGCGAAGGTATCGTGTTGTGACGGACGAATAGCACAATGTAGGTCAAGGTGCCATCTCTCAGGCTTTATGGCAATAGAGGTACCATAAAAGCTGTTAATGGCTAACTGTAATGCATTCGCAATGCGACACTCATTATTTTTCTCAAAATTTCTCACTTGAAACAGCCGATTCATATTTTCAGCCATAAAGCGTTGCTGATGATTAATCGCTTCAGGATGGGCAATAATCAACAGTAAACGGTGAACGGGCTGAATCTGCCCTAACACCACGCTTGATGCTATTTGCTGAACAAGTTCAACTGGCGCTGTTTCATCACCATGAATGCCGCTAGACAACACAATATCTTTGGCATCAGCGGCCAATTCTCGTGGCGTTATTTGTAGCACACCGCGGTACAAAAGTTGACAATGTAACCCTGAATCTAATACCCATTCCCCTGCAACAAAAGGTTGGGAAAAGTCGCAGGTTGCTTTAAGAAACTGTCCGCGTTTTATCTGCTCAATTAACGTCATAATACAACCTCCTTGTTCATTTCAACATACTCCCTCTATCTATGCTTATATCATCCTCGACATAAGAAATAACAACATTACTATGATTAATATAGCCCTGTTGTCAGTTTCGTCACAACGACAGGGTAATAAAAAACCCAAGTAAAAATACATTTACTTGGGTTTCAGTTCAGATCAGCAAACTAGCGAAAGATTTATTTATTAACTTCTAAACTTTCGACACGAGCCTTAAGCTTCTGACCGGGACGGAATGTAACGACACGGCGTGCGGAGATAGGAATATCTTCACCCGTTTTAGGGTTTCTTCCTGGTCTCTCATTTTTGTCACGCAAATCAAAGTTACCAAAACCAGATAACTTAACTTGCTCACCATTTTCTAGAGCCTTCCTAACTTCTTCAAAGAAGACTTCCACCGTATCCTTGGCGTCCCGTTTGCTTAATCCAACATTTTCAAACAGGTTCTCAGCCAAATCGGCTTTTGTGAGCGCCATAGATAACTCCCTCAAGACTATGTTGAATGGATAGTGTACATACCTACATAAAAAGTATGCCACTGTGAATAAGGTATATGTCAATTAGAGATGTAATTCTAAACTGCAAAAACTACGGGACTATATTATCCCTCTCACTATCAACTAGACTCAGTCTAAGCCAACTCGCTGATTTTCGCCAACTTTTTTACGTTAACTTCATGTCAAATTACACCATTTTAGTTGCGGAATTTTACTATAACAGTGCATCTAGTTGAGGTTGCCAGTATAACAAACAGCATTAAATCACTAAAAAATCAAAGATATACAGTTAAAAACTCTACGCGAACACTTTAAATTAGAAAATATAACTATTTATCAAGCTGTTATTATTTTTTAGATCTAGATCAAAAAAAAGCAGCCTCAAGAGGCTGCTTTCCTAAAACAAAGACTTAAATTTAATTATGATGCTTTTTTAATCACGAAGTGATGCATCAAATTTTTCAGCCAATGCATTAACAATACTTTCTACTGCTGCTGCAATATCAGCTTCTTCTAATGTACGCTCAGTTGATTGCAACGTTAGCGCAATCGCAAGACTCTTCTGACCGTCATCTACACCTTTACCAGTGTAAACATCAAATAGATTAACTGCTTTTAATAGCTCGCCGCCGTTTTCACGACAAGCAGCCACAACATCACCCGCTGCAATATCGTCATTCACTACAACCGCAATATCACGACGGTTTGCAGGGAATTTAGAAATAGCGACAGCTTCAGGAAGCATACGAGTATTGATTGCTGCCCACTCGATTTCAAATACGATAGTACGACCGTTTAAGCCGAACTTACGCTCTAGCTCAGGGTGCACTGTACCGATGAAACCTATTTCTTTGCCATCAACAACGATTGCTGCTGATTGGCCTGGGTGAAGCGCTGGGTGTTTAGCAGCTTTAAAGCTATAAGCATCTTTTGCAGTTAGCTCAAGAACGGCTTCTAAGTCACCTTTAAGATCAAAGAAATCAACAGTGTTAGTTTCAATATCCCAATGCTCATCACTACGGTTACCCGCAATCACACCTGCAAGCATCATTTCTTGACGCATGCCGTTTTCTGCTGATTGCTCAGGCACAAAACGTAGACCGGCTTCAAATAAACGTACACGTGGTTGCTGACGCTTTTGGTTGAACACTACTGTATTTAGTAGGCCAGTCCATAGGCTCAAACGCATTGCTGACATATCCGCAGAAATTGGGAATGGCAGAATCAATGGCTCAATTTCAGGCACGATCAGTTTTTGTTGCTCAGGCTCAACGAAGCTGTAAGTAATCGCTTCTTGGAAACCACGACCAACGAGCAAATCACGTACACGTTTCAGCGGTAAATTCGCTTCTTTGTGTAAGTTCATGCTAAGTGCAGCAACAGGCGATTGGTTAGGAATGTTGTTGTAGCCGAAAATACGACCGACTTCTTCCACTAAATCTTCTTCAATTGCCATGTCAAAACGCCATGCAGGTGCTGTTGCTTTCCAGCCAGCATCTGTAGTTTCAACATCACAGCCAAGACGAGTTAGAATTTCAACCACTTCATCAGAAGCAATTGCATGACCTAATAAACGATCTAGCTTAGAACGACGTAGTTCAATTGTTGCCGCTTTAGGCAAATCGGCTTCTGATTCAGCTTCAACGATAGGTGCAACTTCACCACCACAGATTTCAACGATAAGTGCAGTAGCACGCTCCATCGCTTTCATTTGTAGTGTAGCGTCAACACCACGTTCGAAACGGTGTGAAGAATCAGTGTGTAGACCATAGCTACGAGCACGACCACGGATTGCATCTGGTGCAAAGAATGCACACTCAAGTAGTACGTCTTTAGTCTCAGCGTTAACGCCAGAGAACTCACCACCGAAGATACCAGCAATCGCTAGTGCTTGCTTGTTATCTGCAATAACTAACGTGTTATCGTTTAGTTCAGCTTCGTTGCCATCAAGAAGCGTCAGCTTTTCGCCCTGCTCTGCCATACGCACAACGATGCCACCGTCAATCTTAGCAAGATCGAATGCATGCATTGGCTGACCCATTTCAAGCAATACGTAGTTAGTGATATCTACGATTGGATCAATTGAGCGTGTACCACAGCGACGAAGTTTTTCTTGCATCCATAAAGGTGTTTCAGCTTGCGCATTAACATTACGAACGATACGGCCAAGGTAACGTGGACATGCAGCAGGTGCTTTAACATCAATAGTAATCGTATCAGCCGCAGTTGGCGCAACAATATCAAATTGAGGTTCGATTACTTCAGCGCGGTTTAATACGCCAACTTCACGCGCAAGACCAGCAATGCTTAGACAGTCAGCACGGTTAGCTGTTAGGTCAACATCGATAGTTACATCGTCAAGACCTAGGAATTCACGGAAATCAGTACCTAATACTGCATCTTCTGCAAGTTCCATGATGCCATCAGACTCAACATCAATACCAAGTTCAGTGAAAGAACAAAGCATACCGTGAGAAGGTTGACCACGTAGTTTTGCCTTCTTGATTTTAAAATCACCAGGCAAAACAGCACCAACCGTTGCAACAGCAACCTTGATACCTTGACGACAGTTAGAAGCGCCACAAACGATGTCTAGTAGCTCTTCAGCACCAACATCTACTTTTGTTACGCGTAGCTTATCAGCGTCTGGGTGTTGAGCACACTCAACCACTTGACCCACTTTAACGCCAATAAATTCACCAGCTACTGCTTCAATACCATCAACTTCCAGACCAGCCATTGTGATCTGGTGAGCTAGTTCTTCGCTGTTTACTGCAGGATTAACCCACTCGCGTAGCCAAGATTCAGAGAATTTCATAGATTTCTAGCCCCTAGTGCTTACTTGAACTGTTTTAGGAAACGTAAGTCGTTCTCAAAGAACGCACGTAAATCGTTAACGCCGTAACGAAGCATGGTTAGACGCTCAACGCCCATACCAAATGCAAAGCCTGAGTACTTCTCAGGATCGATGTTAACTGAACGTAGAACATTAGGGTGTACCATGCCGCAGCCTAGTACTTCTAACCACTTACCATTCTTACCTTTTACGTCAACTTCAGCAGAAGGCTCAGTAAATGGGAAGAAAGAAGGACGGAAACGTACTTCAACTTCTTCTTCAAAGAAATTACAAAGGAAATCGTGAAGAATACCTTTAAGCTGAGCAAAGTTTACGTTTTCGTCAACTAACATACCTTCCACTTGGTGGAACATTGGTGTGTGAGTTTGATCGTAATCATTACGGTATACACGACCAGGCGCAATAAAGCGGAATGGCGGTTGACCATTTTCCATGGTACGAATCTGCACACCAGAAGTATGCGTACGTAGCATTAGATCTGGATTAAAGAAGAACGTATCGTGATCAGTACGTGCAGGGTGATCTTCGGCAATGTTCAATGCATCGAAGTTGTGGAAAGCATCTTCAATTTCAGGACCTGCTTCAGTAGTAAAACCAAGCTCACCAAAGAAACTTTCAATACGTTCAATGGTACGTGTCACTGGGTGAAGACCACCATTTTCAATGCGGCGACCCGGTAAAGAAACATCAACAGTCTCAGCTGCAAGCTTAGCTTCAAGCTCTGCACGTTGTAGGCCGTCTTTACGCTCAACAAGTAATGTTTGTACTACTTGCTTCGCTTTATTGATTTCTTGACCAGCAGTGCGACGCTCTTCTGGTGGTAATTTACCTAGGGCTTGTAGTTGAAGAGTTAAATGACCCTTCTTGCCTAGAAATTGAACTCGGACTTCGTCCAGAGCGACTGATGAATCAGCCTGCCCAATAGCTGCCGTTGCGTTGGCAATAATCTCGTCTAGATGTTGCATCGTATCCTCATCCACCCACAGGTGGCGTCCTTAAGGGAGATATAAAATCGCGTAACGATACATACTAAAGAAAGCAGCGTCTAAAACCAAATTGAATCGTAATAAAACAGTAAGTTTGGACGAAAAAAAAACGTCTTTTGCCATTAAAATTTGAATTTGTGCTTTTTCAGTACACTCTTGCCATACGACATATGACTATAAAACAGATTTCGCACACCTATATTCCATTTTTCTCTCTTCCTTAAATGAGATCAAAAAAGTAAATTTTAGCGATATTTATTTTGGAATAATCATCATGAACACCCAATACTTTTCAGCTTTAATCAAAATAAGTCTTTTCGCATCTTTACTCTGTTTAGGCTTGGTGCTGTTAGGTAACTACGGCCTCCTTTCTAACATGCCGATTGAAGTCAAAGACCTGACAACCAATCAAACTCATATTGATTACATCCATATCATTTTCTATGTTGTTTTTAATTGTATGTTTGTAGGGTTTCTTGGTTGCCTACTTTGGAGAGCAAAACATTCACAACAACAACTGAAGCAATATCTTGCCCACAACTAATTGTTAATATTAGCTAATTATCCAACAGGTATATTTATACCAGCGCCTTTGAACGCTATATAGCAATTATTGAGGCGCTTTGTTTGTAATAAAAGCTGTGATAAATACGATCTTTTTTTATCAAATTGGTTTTAAAGTTACATTTTTCAGTGTAAATTATGATCAATGTCAATGTTAGGAACCATATTATGAATACTAAAGATCTTGCTGCTCTCTCAAAAATTTCAACTATCGCTGCGATTCTTTGTACTGCTTTATTGCTGCTTGGTAATTATGGCTTAGCATCAGCAATGCCGATTGCACCAGAAGAGGGTTTCAACTTCATTAATCTTGTCTTCTTTATGGGCTTCAACGCATTATTTGTTGGTTTCTTAGCGTTTTTACTTAAAACTCTAGCGACAGCAAACAAAAAACGTAATCAACGTTACGCACGCGCATAAGCAATAAACAATAAACAATAAACAATAACAACTAGATTTTATTTTAGAGCCAGTCACTATCGTCTATCGATATATGACTGGCTTTTTATTATCCCTACTCTTCCTATACTCCCAATCCCAAATCTATATCTTCCACACAAATAATAAAAAACAGCGTTGTATTATTTAAATGTATATATCTTTACAATCGAACGTTATTTTTAATGTGATTAAAAAACAAACTTACGTGCTTAATTTACACTGAAGATGTCAATGAGAAGGCAGCTTAGCTGAAGTTCAAATAAACTATCACGACTATGCGAGGTGCGAGGTGCGAGGTGCGAGGTGCGAGGTGCGAGGTGCGAACAATAACAACTAGCAATAATTTTACCCGTAATTTAAACGAAAAAAGGAGAGCCGAGGCTCTCCTTTCAATTTAAAACTAGACTGATAAATTACAGTGCAGCTTTTGCCTTTTCCACAAGAACAGTGAAAGTAGCTTTGTCAAATACAGCGATATCAGAAAGGATCTTACGATCGATTTCGATAGACGCTTTCTTAAGACCGTTGATTAGACGGCTGTAAGACATACCATTTTGACGTGCAGCAGCGTTGATACGTGCAATCCAAAGTTGACGGAAAGTACGTTTCTTCTGACGACGGTCACGGTAAGCGTATTGACCAGCTTTAGTAACAGCTTGGAAAGCTACGCGGTAAACACGTGAACGTGCACCGTAGTAACCTTTAGCTTGTTTAAGAACTTTCTTGTGACGTGCACGCGCTTGTACACCACGTTTTACGCGAGGCATAGGAGACTCCTAACTAAAATTAATAAAATATAAAACTAAAAACGATTAAGCGAACGGAAGCATACGAGCAACTGCAGCCACTTCACACTTAGGAAGGATTGCATTTGGACGAAGCTGACGTTTGTTCTTAGTAGTACGTTTAGTCAGGATGTGACGCTTAGTAGCGTGCTTAAACTTAAAGCCACCAGCTGTTTTTTTGAAGCGCTTAGCTGCGCCACGATTTGTTTTCATCTTTGGCATGAGATGATAACTCCGCATTGTTGATAGTTAATAATCATAGTAATAGGGCGAACAAAAAGCGCTACTTAAAAGCAGCGCTTTTTAGCTACTTGAATGCCGTTATTACTTCTTCTTTGGGGCAAGCATCATGGTCATTTGACGACCTTCTACACGATTAGGGAAACTTTCACAGACCGCGATCTCTTCAAGTTCTGCCTTAATTCGATTAAGAAGCTCAATACCAATGCCTTGGTGGGCCATTTCACGACCACGGAAACGTAGTGTGACTTTACCCTTGTTGCCCTCTTCTAAAAAGCGAGTCAGGTTGCGTAGTTTTACCTGATAATCGCCTTCGTCTGTACCAGGTCGGAATTTAACTTCCTTGATCTGGATTTGTTTTTGATTCTTCTTTTGCTCTTTAGCAGCCTTGCTCTTTTCGAACAAGTACTTACCATAGTCCATCACACGACAGACTGGTGGCTCGGCATTAGGGCTAATTTCAACTAGATCCACACCAGCATCAAGAGCAACATTCATTGCTTCTTCAATAGAAACAACACCGACTGATTCGCCGTCAAGGCCAGTTAGACGAACTTCACGTACGCCACGAATTTCTTCATTCAGACGATGCGCGTTTTGCTTAACTGGTGCTTGGGTTCTTTTTCCGCCTTTAATACCTTATTCCTCCACAACATTGAGCTTGCGATTGCTGATTTCTTCTTGCATAAATGCAATTAATTCATCAATCTTAAATTTACCCAAATCTTTACCCTTGCGAGTACGAACTGCTACTACGCCTGCTTCGACTTCTTTGTCACCGCAAACGAGCATGAAAGGCACTCGCTTCAAAGTATGTTCGCGGATTTTAAAGCCAATCTTCTCATTTCTCAAGTCCGCATTGACTCTAATTCCACTTTTTTTCAATTTTTCTACAATTTCTTGCACATATTCTGCTTGAGAGTCAGTAATATTCATCACTACAGCTTGCTGAGGCGCCAACCATGTTGGGAAGAAGCCTGCGTAATCTTCGATAAGAATACCGATGAAGCGCTCTAGTGAACCAAGAATTGCACGGTGAATCATAACCGGTGTGTGGCGTTCGTTGTCTTCACCTACATATGTAGCGCCTAAACGCTCCGGTAATGCGAAGTCAAGTTGAACAGTACCACACTGCCATGCGCGATCAAGGCAATCGTGAAGTGTAAACTCGATCTTAGGACCGTAGAATGCACCCTCACCTTCTTGAATATCAAATGGAATTTCCATTGACTCAAGCGCGGTAACTAAATCGGCTTCAGCTTTGTCCCACATTGCATCAGAACCAACACGCTTTTCAGGGCGAGTAGATAATTTAACAACAATGTTATCAAAACCAAATGTCTTGTACGTATCATACACCATTTCGATGCAAGATGTAACTTCTTGTTGTACTTGTGCTTCTGTACAAAAAATATGCGCATCATCTTGGGTGAAACCACGTACACGCATAATACCGTGAAGTGAACCAGAAGGCTCATTACGGTGACAAGAACCAAACTCAGCCATACGTAATGGTAAATCACGGTATGACTTAAGGCCTTGGTTAAAGATCTGTACGTGACCAGGACAGTTCATTGGCTTGATAGCGTATTCACGGTTCTCAGAACTTGTTGTGAACATCGCTTCAGCGTACTTATCCCAGTGACCAGAACGTTCCCAAAGCACACGGTCCATCATTAATGGGCCTTTTACTTCTTGGTAATCGTATTCGTTTAGTTTTTCACGAACAAATACTTCTAGCTCACGGAAGATAGTCCAACCGTTATGATGCCAGAATACCATACCTGGAGCTTCTTGCTGCATGTGGAACAGATCAAGTTGCTTACCAATTTTACGGTGGTCACGCTTAGCAGCTTCTTCTAAACGCGTTAGGTGCGCTTTCAGTGCTTTCTTATCGTGGAATGCAGTACCGTAAATACGTTGCAGCATCTTGTTATCACTATTACCACGCCAGTATGCACCAGCAACGCTTAATAGCTTAAAGTTCTGACAGAAACCCATGTGTGGTACGTGTGGACCACGACACATGTCAATGTATTCTTCATGATGGTATAGACCTGGACGATCGTCACGAGCAACGTTTTCATCTAGGATTTCGATCTTGTACGTTTCGCCACGTGCATCAAACGCATCACGCGCTTCTTGCCAGCTTACGTTTTTCTTCACAACTTGATACTTAGTCTTCGCTAGTTCAAGCATGCGCTTTTCAATAACTTCAAGATCTTCTTGTGTTAATGATTGCTCTAGATCGATATCGTAGTAAAAACCGTTGTCAATCGTAGGACCGATCGCCATTTTTGCTTCAGGATACAATTGCTTAATTGCATGGCCTAGCAAGTGTGCACATGAGTGGCGAACGATTTCAAGACCATCAACATCATCTTTTGCTGTGATGATTTCTAGGCTTGCGTCATTTTCGATAAGATCACAAGCATCAACACGAACACCATCAACACGCCCTGCGATGGTTGCTTTCGCAAGACCAGGACCGATTGAAAGTGCAACGTCCATTGTTGATACAGCGTCGTCGAATTGACGTTGACTACCGTCAGGAAGAGTAATAACAGGCATTTAAATATCCTTAAACAGTGGTGCCACACACCAAGTAGCACATGTTGAGTTAACAAAGCTTTTAGAGAAGCTTTTATGAATGAAAACGTTTTTACTTTGATGCCGCAATACAGAGCAACATACTAAGGTAAAAACAGAGTGACACTATACAAACGGTAACAAGATATTGCAAAGGATCACCCTAACTTTTTATACGCTTATTTTACTAAGGCGTAATTCACTACGTACAGTTTCTCGATACCAGGGTAAATATCGTTAATAACGGCCTTTAATTCCGTTAATGTCATATTTTCTTGTTGAGCATGAAAATCATTTAAATCACTGAACGCTATTGGTTCAACACTTAAAATCTCTAAGCGACAAAACCAACGTCCGTCTTCATAAGTGGAGACATCAACAGTAGTACCTGGAACATAATGACTTTCAGCTTCATCACGAATTGTTATTGTCTTTTTTCCTGACAATATATCGCTTTCAAAACGTGTAAAAAAAGTCATTTCTGTAGGGATAATAGGCGTAGTCATTATAATGTCCTTCACGACTAAATAAATTTTCGCTTAGAGTAACCGCAAATATTTAAAAGTAAACGAGCAATAACCAAAGAAACTAAATATTCATCTAAGATTAATAAAATTTCAATTTTAACAAACATCAAAATATTCCCTTTAGTTTCATGTTATTACATAAATGCACGTTAATAAATTACTTAAAATAGCATCGACTTCACAGATATATATAAATGAATTGGACTAAGATGTTGATAGACAAGTTTTATCTAGTCCAATTTTATGCGTGGAGGATGCTATGTGGCAGGCTATTTCTCACCAGTTGTCGGAAGTACTTGGTCGGCAATTCAAAATCAACGAACGTGAAGCTATTCTAGGTGGTGATGTTAACCAATGTTATTGTGTTGGTGATGGCGAACAGCGCTTTTTCATCAAACTCAATGACAAAGATCAGCTCACTGTTTTTGAAACTGAAGCCGAAAGTTTACGTATCCTCAATGAGGCTAATTGTGTTCAAGTGCCACAACATTTCCATCTTGGTACTTGTCGTGACAAATCTTTCCTCATTCTCAATTACCTTCCCACGAAAACTATTGATGACGAGGCTGGCTATAAACTCGGTCAACAACTCGCCCAGTTACATTTATGGGGCGAGCAAATTGAATTTGGCTTTGATTTTGATAACTATATTGGTTTAACCCCTCAACCCAATAAGTGGCGTCGTCGCTGGGATAAGTTTTTTGCAGAGCAACGCATTGAATGGCAATTACAACTTTGTGAAGAAAAAGGGTTACATTTTGGTGATATTGATACGATAACAGCTAATGTTGCGCAACGATTAATGAATCATCAACCCAAACCGTCATTACTTCATGGCGACTTGTGGCATGGTAATACCGCATTAACAGTATTAGGGCCGATTATTTTTGATCCTGCTAGCTACTGGGGAGATCGTGAATGTGATGTTGCGATGACAGAGTTATTTGGCGGTTTTCCTGCCCGCTTTTATGAGGGATATCAATCTGTTTACCCTCTAGATGAGGGCTATCAAGATCGCAAAGATCTTTATAATCTTTATCATATTCTTAACCACTGTAATCTCTTTGGTGGCGAATATATGGGGCAAGCGCAGCATATTATTGCCAAGTTGCTGCTAGAAGAGTAATTGCGGTTATTTGTTTTGATATCACGCCAGCACTATTGCCACATAGTGCTGGTACTTCACTCCTGCATTCGCAAAATCGAGAACAAACAACTAGGATCTATATTAATATACAGCGCTATTAAACGATGCTTTTCATATCTATATTAAGGATCTATTATGCACAAATATTCAACTCAAAACGTCTGTTGCCCACATTGTGGACATAGTATAAGAATCCCTCTTGATGCAAGTGCTGGTAGTCAAGAGTTTTATGATGATTGCACTATTTGTTGTAATCCTATTCATTTAACCATGGAAGTCGATGAACTCCATAAAACTATTAATCTATTTGTTGATGCTGATGATGAGCAAATATTTTAATAATGGGTCTTATTTGCCATCATACGTTCAACAGTATCTACAATAGCTTGTGTTTGTGGATCAATTTCAATATTAATAACATCATTTATTGTACGGTTTTTAAGGTTGGTGCGTTGTAACGTTTCAGGTATTAAATTGACATTAAAATGGCTATCTTTAACCTCACCAATGGTTAAGCTAATACCATCAATGCCGATGTACCCTTTTTTAAATATATATTTGATCAAGTGTGCTGGTACTGAAAACCATATTTGATGATTATTTTCAGTTATATTTACATCTGAGATCGTCGCTGTGGTCATAATATGACCTGACATGGCATGCCCTCCAATCTCATCACCAAACTTAGCGGCACGTTCAACGTTGACATAATCGCCCACATTAAGCAGCCCTAAATTAGTCACATTCAATGTTTCCTGCATTAAATCAAACGATACTAATTGGTCGTTAATTTCCGTTACCGTCAAACAACAGCCATTGTGAGCCACTGAAGCGCCTAAGGTTAATCCTTGAGTCATCTCAAAAGGTAAACGAATAATATGAGTTTGAAACTGCATTTTTTTCTCAATACTAACAACTTGTGCCGTCGCTTGTATAATTCCAGTAAACATATCTATCCTTATATTATTTTACTTATTTACTCTATGATTAATATATCAATTTATTAAACATTGTTAATCTTAACACACAAAAAAGTGTTCAATAAACTCACACTCGTGTCGGCTATAGTTAGCAATAATAACTTTTTGACATTGAGGTGACACTTTAAAACACCATAAGCGTATTAATTGTATAACAATAAAAGTTAGCCAATTTTGTCTAACTTTTCCTATTTTTATATCTAGTCAATTAATAACATCTAGTTAAAGGTGCATCATGGCCGCTAATGCCTCATCAACCGTTACATTGTCACGACAACAAAAGCCATCTATTTTACGCGTGTTACTTATTAGCTTGTTAGTGGTGTTATCTGGATATTATGTTTGGGTACTTTATAAAGCAATAACGCCTAATGTCAGCCTTGCTTATAAAGCATACTATATTAAAAATCAGACCTTATATTGGCAACCTAAACAACCTAACCTTGCGTTAACATTACCAATCACCTTAAAAACAACCAATAAAGTACCGAACTTATCTCGAGCAGGCTGGAGTTTTGATACCAGTAACAATATGCGCCAACTGTCTCAGCAAGGTGGTTTATACTTTACATTACCGAATGTGCCAGCAACCAATGTTAAGATTACATTCACCTTAACAAAAGCTGAGCAACAGCTAAAACCACTGACGTTTACCTTTAATCATCATCAAGGCACCTTACGACCTCAAGCACAGGGAAATACATTGGTTGCTCAACTGCCAAAACAACAATTTTTAGCTGCATCTCAACAATTACAATCATTCATATTAACAACGCCAACACCACTACAAGTTACGGCAATAAGTCTAACACCAACGAATGTAGATACTTTACCTTTGCCACATAGTGCTGGCTCTTTTAATCAAAAAATTGGGAACGTCGAATGAATCATAAACCAAACCCGCTTGATTACCGCTTATCGCTTATTGTGCCCGTTTATAATGAAGAGGTCGCTATTGAGCCCTTCTTAACGGCTATCAATGACAAACTCAGTAGCATTCGTTCACACATCGATATTGTGTTTGTTAATGACGGCAGCAAAGATAATACTCGGCATGTTATTGATAGAATGATAGAACAAGACCCAAGTATCTCATTGGTCAACTTTGCGCGTAACTTTGGCAAAGAAGCGGCAATGACTGCGGGTTTAGATTACGTTCAAGGTGATGCTGCCGTCATCATGGATGTTGATTTACAAGATCCACCTGAAGTCATTTTGGAATTTGTTGAACTATGGTTAACAGGTAACTATGACACTATTTATGGTGTTCGTGTTGATCGCTCACAAGATACTTATGCTAAACGCCTGACAGCTGGCGGCTTTTACCGCTTCTTTAACTTTTTATCAGCTGAAACCACGTTACCAGAAAATGCAGGAGATTTTCGATTAATTAATCGCTGCGTCATTGAAACAGTGAAACAATTACCTGAACGTAACCGTTTTATGAAAGGCTTGCTCGCGTGGTCATCATTACGCGCTATTGGGGTAAATTTTCAGCGTCCAGAACGTCTTGTTGGCGACACCAAATTTAATTACTGGAAGCTGTGGAATTTTGCAATGGATGGCATCACAAGTTTTACCGCTTGGCCATTACGCGTTTGGGGCTTTGTTGGTTTTGGGATTTCATTTTTATCTTTCATCTTTTTAATGTACATCGTTATTAGTGCTCTTTGTTTTGGTGTCCATACCCCTGGTTATGCATCTACTATTTCTGTGGTGCTCTTTTTAGGCGGTATTCAACTGATATCTTTAGGTGTGATTGGTGGCTATGTCAGCCGTATTTATACCGAGCTTAAGCACCGGCCAATCTATTTAGTTGAAGATGTGTATGGCAACTATAAAAACAATCCACCAGCGTCAAACAATCAACATCACACTCAAACAACGTTAAATAAACCTAGTCATCATTATGAGTAATTCTTTGCTTAAACATTTTTGGCAACTTAACCGTTTTGCTATTGTTGGGTTATTAGCCACAGCGGTGCACTTGTCGATAGTGCGCCTGTATTTTTTTCAAATGGCACACCCTTCAGAATATATTGCTAATATTTTAGGGTTTGCCGTCGCTTTTTTGGTGTCGTATTTTGGCCATCGCCATTTCACTTTTGCCCAAAAAGGCTCATTTTTTAAATTCTTAGCAGTGTCTTTATTTGGGTTTTTAATTAATAACCTTATTTTGGTGACATTATTACAAACAGCACATGTTAAAGGATGGATAGCAGTCACTATTTCAACCTTATGTGTACCAATCATTACTTTTATTTTATCGAAATTTTGGGTCTTTAAATGAATCCCTTATCTGTTACAGACATTCGTCTTACCCGCAAAGATTGGTTAAACCTGATCTTTGCTGTCATTGTTAGCCGTATTGTTATCTACGCCCTTGGTCTGTGGGGTGTAAATATGTTCATGACTGGCCATTATGCAGAGCAACCTTTACTACAAACCGTTTGCCGTTTTGACTGCGTATGGTTTTATCGCATAATCGATAATGGTTATGATCTTGTTCCACAATGGCTTGGTCAAAAAAATGCAGCTAATTGGGCGTTTATGCCATTGCAGCCCTTCCTAGGATGGATATTCTCACATTTAACCACCTTTGAAGATCCGATTAATAACTACCGCTTTGGATTAGCATTTGCATCTAATCTCGCATTTTTATTTAGCATTCCAATGGTGTTAATGGTGCTCAAGCAGCTAAAACTGAGTGCTGCAACACGTTCTACCATGGTATGGATCTTGTGTTTTTCACCTTATACGGTTTATTCCTCTGCCGGTTATACCGAACCACTATTTATTGCATTAGTGGCTGGTGTGTTCTTATTTAGCTATCGTCAACAATGGGTTTGGGTCGCTATTTTAGGCATGCTTGCCGCTGTAACTCGTAACTTGGGTGTTTTTTTAGTCTTCCCTGTATTAATTATTGCGATTCAACACTACGGTATTCAAAGTTTCTTACGCTTTAAAACACCAGCATTAAAAGTGTTAGCGGCTATTTGGGTGATCCCTATTGGCTTTTTTGGCTTTATGACCTACTTATATTTCCATGTTGGAGACGCACTTGCATTTGGTCATATTCAAATCGCTTGGGGACGTCAACTGACTAATCCATTTCATTGGTTGATGGTTGGTTTTGAAGTAGGTGGCCCGAAATTATATCTCACTATTATGGCGCTACTTTCGTTTGCACTTAATATTTACTTAGTCATACGTAAATATTATGCCGAAGCGCTGTTTATGTTTATTTGTTTAATACTACCGCTTTCTTCAAGCCTTAATGCCATGCCTCGTTACGCATTTGGTCTTTATCCAACCTTTCTTGGATTAGCTTTACTTGTCGAACGTTACCCAAATATTAAAACGCCAATGCTGTGTATTTTTAGCGCTGCAAGTACCTTTATTTCAATAGGTTTCTTTGGGCATCACTTTTTTACCGTCTAACTCAATACCCTTACTGTAAACTAAAGCTAACGGCCTCGATTCTCAGTTATCGAGGCCGTTTGTTTTTATATGTATAAAGTGATAAATATTACTTGGTTTTGTGGGTTTTATTTATATAATCCAGCCATCTTTAGAATGCATTAAAATAGTGCCTAGCCGCTATTCATTTATCCCCTCTTTTATTTCTTCATTTTTGGAGCCATGCTGAGTGCAAAACTACACCAAAGAAACCACACAATTGCTAAAACTTGCGATACCCGTTTTAATTGCCTCTGTTGCCCAGACATCAATGGGTTTCGTTGATACCGTTATGGCAGGTGGCGTCAGTGCAACCGATATGGCTGCCGTTGCGGTTGCTGCAAGTATTTGGCTACCTTCGATTTTATTTGGCGTGGGTTTGCTGATGGCGATTGTTCCTATCGTGGCTCAACTTAGTGGTTCAGGTAGAAAAAATAAAATCCCCTTTGAAATTCAAACTGCTTTTATTCTCGCAGTATTGATTTCCATCCCAACGATGTTGATCCTATACAACGCAGGGATTTTAATTCATTACATGAATGTTGAGCCCGTATTGGCAGAAAAGACTGTTGGTTATTTACACGCAGTATTATTCGCTGTGCCTGCATTTTTATTTTTCCAAACCCTAAAAAGTTTCTCTGAAGGGTTATCTTTTACCATTCCTGGCATGGTGATTGGCTTTTTAGGTCTTTTACTTAACATTCCACTTAACTGGATCTTTGTTTACGGTAAATTTGGTATGCCAGCATTAGGTGGCGTAGGTTGTGGTATTGCAACTGCTATCGTGTATTGGTTTATGTTTTTTGCCATGCTTGCATTCGTATTAATCAATAAACGTCTTAATAGTTTGAATGTGTTTGGCGTGATCTACCCACCTAAGTTTGCTGCGATCAGCCGCTTATTTAGACTCGGTTTTCCAGTAGCTGCATCATTATTTTTTGAAGTGTCTTTATTTGCGGTCATTGCTTTATTGATCTCACCACTTGGACCAATGAAAGTGGCTTCACATCAGATTGCGATGAATTTCTCATCGTTAGTGTATATGTTACCAATGAGTTTAGCGGCAGCTGTCAGTATTCGTGTTGGCCATAAAATGGGGCAAGAAGATATTATTGGCGCTAAAATAGCCAGTCATTGCGGATTGATTGTCGGTACATCGCTAGCATTTTGTACGGCAATTTTAACGGTGATTTTCCGCGAGCAAATTGCGTTACTGTATACAGATAACCCTGAAGTTATTATGTTTGCAGGTCAACTGTTGTTATTAGCTGCTATTTACCAATGTAGTGATGCAGTACAAGTTGTTGCCGCTGGAGCACTACGTGGCTATAAAGATATGCGCGCGATCTTCTTCTGTACTTTTATCGCTTATTGGCTATTAGGACTACCAATTGGCTATATTTTAGGAATGACCGATTGGATAGTAAAACCAATGGGGCCAGAGGGTTTCTGGATTGGCTTTATTATTGGCTTAACATCAGCCGCAATCATGCTTGGTATGCGTATGCGTTGGGTACATAAACTTGACCATCAACGACAAATTGACATGTCATTACGTTAACTGTTGGCTCTGTATTATTAAAAAAGTGATCTGAGGAACGCTTTTTTTTTGTCTAAAATTGTTTGGTTGCATATGCTTAATATACTGTAACCAACGCTAGAGTATAATGAAAATATCATTTTTGGTGCTTTGCTATGTATTGCTACTTACTGGCTGCAAAGAAAACACCACTGAAGCATTATTAGACACTTACCAACAACGACTTGCTAACGTATTAAAGATTACGCCAGCGGAAACTCCGCGGTTGAATTTAGCCGCCCTTCCCGCCGCCCGCTCTCTCAAACAACCAGTTGCAGATATTCGTATTGGTTTATTAAATGCGTATGAATTACGTCAATGTGGTTTATTTCAGTTAATTGCAGAGCGTAATTCAATATTAGGCAAGGTACAGGATCAAACTCGTCAACTACGTTATGAATTACTATTTTTAAAACAACTCGGTCACTGCCTGAACGTTATTGATAGTAGCGACCCTTTACAGTCTCAATTAAGCGATATTTATCATCAAAAGCAACAACAATTACCACACGTAATCTGGAATATGGCATTTACGAGTCAAGAGTGGCGACAGCAATTTACCTTAGGTCATCAAGTTCTAGAACAACAGCAATTTAGCGGTTATATCGAAAATTTAGCGGCATTTGACTATTTAGCGACACTAACAACAACAGTTACTTCAACGAATATGTCACAGGCATTGGCAACACTGACAACAAACAATATTGATCTTCTGCTTTTCCATCAGCAGCAAATTCATAATAAACACTATATTGGGCAGCTGTTTTATTCTATGGCACATATAACAGCTGTACTTAATAGCATTACAACTCAACTGAATCAGCACGAGAGTACAGTGCTTTGCGGCCCAAATATTAATAACCAACAGGCGCTATATTTACGTAACGTCTTTTATAAATATTACGTCACTGATATTCAACCGTACCTAAGTACATTGCAATCTCAATATCAACAGTTACAGCCTTATTTACATCGCTTCTACACCAAACTCGTTAAACACCATATCCAACCATCATCAGCAATGGCCTTGTACGCTGATGATTATTTTGATGGTGATCTACAGCATCAATTTCAACAAGCCACTCTTGAGCATGTTCATTATTGGCAACGATTATTTGAACGTTGTCAATTTAAGGTTGGGCATCAATAACTTGCTACCAACCTCAATTATCATTTTTGTTACTATTAGTTCATTTTTAGAATAGGTAAACTAGACTACATTGTAGAGGTTAAGGGAGATAACAATGAAAAAACATAAAAACGAAGCAAAACTTTTAAAAAAAGCATTAGAACTTGGTTTCGCCTTTGCAAAAAAACAAGGATTTAACGATTTAGATCGCGGTGTAGGTTCAACAGATCGTGTTGAATGTATTTATCGCTTGTTAGTAGAGTGCAAACAAATCACACCTTTAGCTGTCGATAAAGAAGACGGTGTTAACATGAAACATAAACTAGTGTTGTGGATTAGCCGTCTATTACCAGAAAACCACGAACTGCTTCAATAACTCAACTGTATTGCCACTAGTCCTTTACTGGTGGCTCTTACAGCTAAGAATATGCGCGATCTCACATTCGGCTATTTATCCACCACCAAATTGGCTATTGTGCAAGCAAACGCACTGAATTTACTAAAAAACTCCATTTAAACACTTGCCTAGATTACGGTGACTCGCTACTATGCTTGTCATTCGCTGATTACATTAAAACAGTAATTAAGCTTAAATTGCTCGCTTAGCTCAGTTGGTTAGAGTACTTGCATGACATGCAAGGTGTCACTGGTTCGAGTCCAGTAGCGAGCACCAATTTTAAAATAAACGGCTTGATTGCGGTTTATAGCAGTACAATTTGCTCGCTTAGCTCAGTTGGTTAGAGTACTTGCATGACATGCAAGGTGTCACTGGTTCGAGTCCAGTAGCGAGCACCATTTTAAAATAAACGGCTTATATTGCGGTTTATGGCAGTACAATTTGCTCGCTTAGCTCAGTTGGTTAGAGTACTTGCATGACATGCAAGGTGTCACTGGTTCGAGTCCAGTAGCGAGCACCATTTTAAAATAAACAGCTTAATTGCGGTTTATCGCTGTACAATTTGCTCGCTTAGCTCAGTTGGTTAGAGTACTTGCATGACATGCAAGGTGTCACTGGTTCGAGTCCAGTAGCGAGCACCATCTTTTAGATACAACCAAGCCTGCTTTTTAGCAGGCTTTTTTGTATCTGGATCATAACAATTGCAATCAACAGCACAGGTTAGCGACAACCGAACAGTAATTAGGTAATATTTATATCAATTATAATAATTGACGATATAACGATGAAAATTACTGTTGATGGCGGCTCGTTTAAAGTATCAGTTGATACTGAATTTGAAGGTTTACTCACTGAAGCTGCTGTGGTTTTTGATGAAACATTAATCCAAGCTAAATCAAACGACAAAGCTATTTTACGCTTTCTACAAATCATTCTTGAGCACCGTGAAAGCGATGATGCGATTGGTTATGCTGTTCTCGGCTTACTGGGCTGGTATAACGCCGCAATTAATCCCGTTACAGATAAAAACATTGAATTAAATTTACCTAAAATCGTACCGCATTTACTCAACCCGGCTGGCGATATCAATGCAACTAGCGACAATGAAAAAACAACATTCAAGCATTGATTAACGCCCTCAGATCATTAAAAAGCCACTCATCATGAGTGGCTTATACTATCAATATCTCTATTAATCACTTTTCTTAGCAAACCTTAACAACCGCCAGTACTTGCTCATATTACATCGTCTTATTTTTGCCATTTCCACATAAGCAATAGGTACAACAAATAACGAGAATACCGTTCCTAGTATTAATCCGCCCACTAACACCAAACCAATATTAATTCGACCTATTGAGCCAGGCCCTATTGCAAATGCTAATGGTAACGAACCAATGATCATTGTAAGTGATGTCATCATTATGGGCCTTAAACGAGATTTAGCACTCATAATAGCGGCATCATAGGCATTTATGCCATGTTGTCTTTGCTGTTTATTCGCAAAATCAACCAATAGAATACCGTGTTTAGTTACAAGCCCAACCAATGTTAACAATCCAATTTTAGAGTAAATATTAAGACTCTGACCAAAGGCCGTTAAGGTTAATAATGCCCCGACTAAACACAAGGGCACTGTAAGCATAATAATTAACGGTTCAAAGAAACTTTCAAACTGCACCGCTAAAATTAAAAATACAAAAATCAATGCCATCGCAAAAATTAGTGTCATACCATTTGATGAATCTTGAAGATCTTTTACTACGCCATTAAATTGATACTGCTGTCCTTTTTGTAATAAATTGGGAACATGATGATTCACAAATTGCTGCACATCACTGGCACTGTAACCGGGCATTAAATCCGCCGTAATTTCTGCACTATCAAGTCCCATAAAGGTTTTAATATGAGATTCTGCTGTCACTTGCTTAATCGTCACAAACTGCGATAACGGTAACGCTTTTCCTGTTTTTGATACGACATATAACTTATTTAATATCTTAAAATCACCCAGCGATTGTTTATTTACTTGCACTTGAATTGGATAAGTATAACCATCGGCCATTTTTAAATCTGCCGCTTTCACTGATCCTAAAAACGTCGATACAGCACTGGTTACATCAGCATAATCAACATCTGATAACACCACTGCATTTTGATCAATTTTCAAATCAAACCGCAATAAATCACGATGGGTTGAATTACTGACATTTGAAACACCCGCATAATTACTGAGTGCTTTCTCAACCTTCGCTGCTGTATCACTTAATGCTAGGGTGTTTTTATTCAGCGTTGTTAATTCAAGCACTAATCCGGCAGGTAAATTTAAATTGTCCGCTGAACGGACAGACATTGATATACCATAAGCCGACACCGTTGATTTTGCTTTCTGCATTAAACGGCTAATAATTTGCTCAATATTTTGTTTACGCTCATTCCATGGCATTAATATCAAATGATTTTCTGGGGTTGATTCAATATAAGCCATATTTGCCGCAATAGCAGGATCGCCATTAAAAACACTATTTAACTGGGCATTATTTTGAAGATGATAAGGTCGCCCTACCCCTGATGGTGATTTAGTCGATACTGAAATAAAGCCAGTATCTTCAATTGGTAATAACGTTTTAGGCATCCACCATACTGCAACCGTTGACGCACTAATAAGTAATATCGCGATAACAACTAACCACTTTTTCTTGATAAAAACAAACTTCAACAATTGTAAGTACTTAGCTGTTAACTGATCAACTTTACCCTCGACCCACACAAACCAAGCGGGTGGATGAGCGACTGGCTTTAATAGATAAGCACTCATCATTGGTGACAATGTTAGCGCTATAACACCTGAAATAAGAACGGCGGCTGCAAGCGTAAAAGCAAATTGATGAAATAAATCTGCGGTTAGTCCTGACATAAAACCAATGGGACAATAAACCGTTGCCAGAGTTAATGTCATTGCAATAACAGGGGCGACAATTTCCTTACTACTTACTATCGCAGCCTCTAACGGCTTTTTACCTTGTTCTATATGCCGAAAACAGTTTTCAACCACCACGATAGCATCATCAACGACCAAACCGATAGCAAGAATTATCGCCAGAATCGTTAATACATTAATACTAAAGCCTAACGCCGCCATTACTGCGAATACACCAATAATACACACAGGGATAGTAATCAACGGAATAAGCGCAAATCGTATGGAGCCTAAAAACAGTACAACCACCGCTGCAACTAATACAATTGCTTCAATTAAGGTTTTAAAGCCTTCATCAATCGATGCCTTAATAAAATCTGCTTGGTTATAAACCATTTTCATTTCAATGGAACTAGGGATATTCATCGATGCCATTGCCGCTTTAACGCGCTGAGCGACCACAACGGGGTTCTCACTTTTAAGCGGTAACGTCTGAATCGACATCCCTAATTGACCATTAATATGTAATATTGAAGGCGTTAAACTGGCATCGTCTTTAACAACATTCGCAACATCACCAACACGGACAATATTGCCATTATCATATCGAATCACTAAATTACGCACATCATCAACACTGCTCACTGAACTCACAGGGTTAATCGAGAAATCACGAACTTGACCTTGAATCGTTCCAGCGGTGAAAGTGGCATTATATTTACTTAATGTACTCACCACATTGGTTGCTGTAATACCAAGTGCCATCATCTTTTCAGGATCAAGCCAAACATGAATCGCTTGACTACTACCACCATAGGGTCCCCAAACACCGCCAACTCCCGGTATGTGACTAAACTGAGGAATAAGTTGTTGGCTAATAAGCTCATACATTTGCTGCTTGGTTATCTTTCCTTTTGCAACAAAGGTAATAATATTACTTGGCAGCGCATTTTCTGAAGAGTCATCAGTCACGGTAGGTTTATCAACCATACTTGGTGGAAAGTTATTAATTGATTCAACTTTACTGCGCAAGTTATTCATCAAGCTGGCATATTTCACATCAGATACATTATCTTTAAAAAATACTTTTAATGAACATGTTCCTTGTTGGCAATCAGTGTTCATATTTTTAACAGATTCAAGCCCCGTCGCTGCAGAAATAAGTTTATCGGCGACGTTATCAGACATAAATTCAGCACTTGCACCTGAAATATGCGCGGTAACCGTTGCATTCGGAGCGCGGTGATCTGGAAAATATTGCACCGGTAAGGTTTGTAATGCCACTGCGCCCAACAGCACAATCGCAATGCTTAGCACACATGAATAAATCGGATGTTTAATACAAATCTCAGGCAGTTTCATGCTGAGCTCCTTGATTTGAGCTCTCTGTTACTTTTTGCATCGGTTTATTTAAGGACGAAGCTGGATTTGTGTTTTTTTGGGGTGAAGATAATGGTAAAACTGGCGTTGTGGATACTGTGGATGTTTGAAGTTTAACCAAAGAGTCTGGTTTTAAGTTTTGCTGACCTGCAACGACTACTTTATCATTAACATCAACACCTTGTTTAATTACCACATAACCATCATTGGTGTTATCACCGAGAATAACAGGCTGTTGTTTGACCCCTTTACCATCATAAAGCCACACATAACGCTTATCACCATCAACAATGACTGCGGTTTGAGACACAATGGGGTAAGTGATATTTTTATCCGAATGCTGTGTTACTTTAGCAAACATACCTGGAATGAGTAATTTATCGGTATTTTTGATATTAGCTTGAACATCAATACGGCCTGATTGTGAGTCCACTTCTGGAGCAATGTAATTAACCACACCGGTGAAACGTTTATTTTTATAAGCATCAACAGAAATAGTGACCTGCTGATTAGATGCTGCTTGTGCTAATTCTTGTTGGCTGATCGAATACGCAACTTTCACGGGATCATTTTTAATTAACGACACTACAACATCATCAGCACTAATACGGCTACCGATAGAATATTTGAAATTAGTCAAACGACCATTAAACGGGGCTATTAATTGATAATTAAGTAAATCATCTTTTTTTTGTTGTACATCCACTTGTACTAAGTGTGTTTGTAATTTCTGATTCTCAATATCTTGCTTTGATATTGCATCTGGCTGTTTTTGGATTAACGCTAACATGCGATGTAATTTAGAACGTTCAATTGCATATTGTGTTTCAGATTTTTGCAGTTCTGCTTTGGGTTGCGTACTATCAAGTTTCGCTATAACCTCTCCTTTATGGACATAAGCACCATCAGAAAAACATTTTGTTATTAATTTTTCGGATGCGCTAAAGGTTAATGCTGTAGAATCTACAGCGGTAATTTTACCGACTTCTTGAAAGTCTTGGTTGAAAGTTCTATTTTTTATATTCTGAATTTTAATTGGAATTAATGATGTTTTTACCGATTCACTCGCCAGCGACGATAATGTTGTAAACATCATTGGAAGAACCAATATACCCATTAAAATTCTGCTCTTACACTCCATGATAGTGCTCTATTTCATTTCAATTATACCCTCACAGTATCAATATTAATTCATTGTACGTTAAAATAGTGTCAATATATAAAAGCTATTTATACCTAACATAACAAATAACTGCCTTGTGAATACATGTGCTTATCTTAAAAATGCCATAAAAAAAGCGGTGATCACTCACCACTTACAGTCGTTTTATTAACGATAATTATTCAGATACAACCATTCAACTAACTTAGCGTGATACGTTTATTATTTTGCAGTGCTTTACTTTTAGAGCTTTTAAATGTGTTGTTCTCACTTTGAATAAAATAGACCGATAAGTCTTGCTCATTGGCGACAATTTTACCTTCAACAGGCCCTAAACATAACATTGAGGTTGCCCAAGCATCACTCACAATCGGGTTATGACCAAATACAGAAGCTGACACTAAATCATGGGTTACTGGTGCTCCCGTTCTAGTATCTAAAATATGGGAATAATCTTTTTTGCCATCTTTAAAATTGTGGTGGTAAGTGCCAGAAGTATTTAATGACACACCATCTTCCGCATTAATATTAACGATAGTATAAGGACGAATACCGTCTTTTAATGCTATTGGCTGTTCAATAGCGACTCGCCATTTTTGACCTTCAAGTTTGCGACCTTTAATTTTCATATCGCCGCCAAACTCAACTAAATAATTATTAACGCCATCAGCTTCTAAGATTTTACTTAGCTGACTGATCGCATACCCTTCGCCCATTGAAGATAGATCTACTTGTATCTGAGGAATGGTTTTTCTGATCCGTAAATTTACTGGATCAATTTCAATCTTATCAATACCAATATCTTTTTTTATCGCCGCTATTTGCTGAGCTGTCGGCACATTAAGCGTCTCACCTTGAAAACCCCACAATTTATACAAAGGCTGAATCGTAGGATCATAACAACCGTGACTATCTTTATTTAATTTTTTCGCAAGCGACAACATATAAATGAAATCTTTAGAAGCGGGTTGCCACTGAGTCGATATGCTGTGATTAAACTTAGAAATATATGAATCATTGCGATAAGTGGAATATTCTTTATCAATCGCTGCCAGCTTTTTATTAAACTGTTCAGTTACCTTCGCCACAGGTACATCCTGTTTTGACCAATATGTCACATGGTAGCTAGTACCTTCAGCAAAACCCGTGATCTTGTGTAATTTTGGCGCTTGACTACAACCAGACAACAGTACGATAGCAGATAACGACAACGCGGTAACATAGCTTCGCTTTGACAATAATTTTGGCGAATAGGTGAACATAAAACGACCTTAGATCTCTAAATAATGGTCGAAGTCTAACAATAGCGCCGAAAGATCGCTAGGCCATAAACAAATAACACCACGCCTACTTATTCTCAAAAAGCATAATCTCTAGTCATGATCTTAATCTAACGTTTTCTTAAACCGTATTGACGCGACGATTAGTCCTACAATGGTGAATATAATTAACCATAATGTATCACGCCACAAATCGACTAAATCAGCACCTCGCAACACAATGCCACGAATAATACGGATAAAATGGGTGGTTGGTAATACCTCTGCAATCCATTGGGCGACAACGGGCATCCCTTCATAAGGGAACATAAACCCTGATAGTAAAATTGATGGCAATAAAATAAAAATGGTCATTTGCATCGCTTGTAGCTGCGTAGTCGCTTTAGTCGAAATCACCAGACCTAAGGTTAAACTCGCAACAATAAACAACAATGTACCAAGCAATATTTGCGTTAATGAGCCATTAATTGGCACATCAAAAATGATATGTCCCAATCCTAAAATAATAATGGATTGAATAAGACCAATAAATATATACGGCGTTATTTTGGCAAGCATCAACTCTAATGGCTGAATTGGGGTTGTGATTAATAACTCTAAATTACCCTGTTCTCGCTCACGTACAATGGCAACCGAGGTAAATAAAATCATTGTCATGGTTAATATCACCCCCAGTAACCCTGGAATAATATTAATTGCAGAGCGGCGCTCTGGATTAAAATACAACGTCACTTCAAAATTATTCGGTTGAAGTTTACGTTGTGAAATAACTTCTGTTAGCGGCATTTTTTGTAATTGCATGATGGTCGAGCTGATCAATGCATCAGATCCATCAACCAACCATTGACCTAATATTTGCTGCTTCGCTATTCGTCGTTGAAAATCAGGCGGAAGCACTAATACCGCTTTTACTGTGCCATCCATAATCGCTTGTTGCCCTTGCTGAGGCGTGGCATAACTCGCGATAACATCAACGACCTGCGTGGCTTTAATCGACTCCACCAGCATACGTCCAGTCGCTGAGTGGCTCTGATCAACGATTGCAGTAGGCACATTACGAACATTGGTATTGATAGCGTAACCAAATAATAACAATTGAATTAATGGGATCATTACGATCATACCAAAGGTGATACGATCCCGACTTAACTGCCGTAACTCTTTGCTAACAATTGCATTGATCCGCAATAGACTCGACCATAAGCGAGTGATCATTGTCGTCTCTCCCCTGTGCTGGTTACAAAAACATCCTCAAGGCTTGGTCGACTAATTGTTATTATCGCTGTTGCTAATACGGGTATTTGTATTTGTAACCAACCAACAGGATCCTCAACATCCTTTGACACCAACACCCGTAACCTTACTCCAAGTTGAGCTGCAGATCGTACTTGGGGTAATTGTATAATTTTCGCTTTCAATTGACGTAATTGCTGGGCTTCTATTTCAACAACCGTCACCGCCATTGCTGCCATAAGTGCATTTGGTGTTCCGTTAGCCCGTACGATACCCGCTTCCATAATAGCTAAGCTGTGGCACCGTTCTGCTTCATCCATATAATGTGTCGTGACTAAAATCGTGGTGCCTTGATCCGACAGATCAAATAATTTTTCCCAGAAATCACGTCTATTTTCAGGATCAACAGCTGATGTTGGTTCATCGAGAAGCAATAAATCGGGCTGATGGATGGTGGCTGCCGCTAATGCTAAACGCTGTCGCTGTCCACCACTTAATTCACTTGCTCGTCGTTTAGCCCGTTGATCAAGCCCATAAGTGATTAATTGTTGTTGAACACGTTGTTGTCGTTGTGCTCTTGGCATACCAAAAATCTGTCCCATAAATTCAAGGTTTTCTTGAATGGTTAGATCTTGATATAACGAAAATTTTTGGGTCATATAGCCAATACGTAACCGTAATTGTTCGGCTTGTCGTGGAATATCAAATCCAAGCACATTCACATTGCCAGTGGTTGGAGTTAATAATCCCGTTAACATTCTTAATGTGGTCGATTTACCGCAACCATTAGGACCTAAGAAACCATAAATAGTCCCTTTAGGTACCACTAAATTCAGATTATCGACCGCAACAAAATCACCAAATTTTCGACTTAGATTAGTTGCAATAATCGCATTATCGCTCATGTGGCATCTCCACTTGAACTGGCACCCCTGCTGGTAAATCCCGACCCGTTTCAGGAAAGTCTACTTTGGCCAAATACACTAACCGCGCTTTATCACTACCATTGAGAGTGTAATAAGGTGTAAAAGAAGGCATGGTTGCTATCCAACGTACTGTGCCTTGAAAAGGCTGTTTAATACCATCAACATGTATCGTTAATGTATTGCCTGCTTGAATATTGACGCGATAAGGTTCTGGTACATAAATACGCGCATAAGGGATGGTCGGGGGCGTAATAATTGCAATGGTTGCGTTAGCAGCAACACGATCACCGATATGATATGGCAAGCTTTCAACAACACCATTACGAGTGGCAACGATTGTGTAGTCTTGCAAAATTTGTTGTTGTAACGTTACATCAGTGGTGGCAGCCATTAATGCTGCTTGAGCTTGTTTGATATCTTCAATACGCTCACCACTGACTATTTTTTTCAGCCCATTAATTGCTGTTTGTAGTTCAGCTTGTGCTATATCACGCTGTGTTTGAGCACGATCACGCTCTGCCGTTGACACAACTTTTTTAGCAAATAAGCGTTGTATGCGTTGATTATCTTCACTTTTATCGAGGAAGTTCGCTTGGTATTGTTCCACTTGTGCTTGTGCCGCAGCAATATCTTCAAGACGAGCGCCATTGGTTAAACGCTGTAAATAAGCTTGTGCTTGCTGCTTCACTGCTCGCGCTTTAGCTACTCGCGTTTGTTGTTGTTGCGATTTCAGCGTTGCAACTACCTGACCTTTTTTAATTGCACTGCCTTCAGCAATAGGTTGCGAGGTGATAATTTCATTTGCTGTTGCTGTAAGGGCTATCTGATCACGTTCAATCGTGCCAAGTGCTAAAGTGGCTGCTTGATCATTACATCCCGTTACAACGATAAATAAGGCAATAAAAATACAATAATGCCACAATACTTTTTTCATAATCAGCTCCATTGAACTCAAATACTATCCATACAAAACAAGCTTACAATGGCTCTTCTATGGGCAATAATAATCCTCCAGTGATCACTTTTATATTATGCTCAAGCAAACGCACAAAAAAATCTTCATTAACTTCAACACCTTGAATGTTTAATATCGAAGGTGGTGCGATAAAAGGAAAAACCATTAAACTCATAAAAGATATTTTACATAAACGAGGATCTAAGTCAGCACGAATAACGCCTTGCTGAGCTAATGGTTCAAAAATTTGATGTTGTAATGGTTGGGTAATTTCCGTAAATATTTTTTCCATCGCTATACGCTGATTATTGGTATTCGGTAAATACATTAATTGAAATATCAACCGTGGAAAAGCCGGGTTTAAAGTCATTACACGATAATACGTTCGCATTAAATCAAAGAGACTCGTGGTGTTTTTTTCTACCAATAATTGTTGTATCAATATTTGAATTGGTGCGAGAGTTTCCCGTACCATCGCCTCAAATAATCCCTCTTTTGAATTAAAGTAGTAACGGATCATCGCGACATTTACCCCTGATTTCTGAGCAATCATTCGTGTTGACACTTTATCGTAAGCCATCACAGAAAATAATTCTCGCGCATGAACGATCAATAATTGGCGAGCATTTATATCGATATTTGGTCGTCCACTCGCTCTTTTATTTAGTTCATTGCTCATCTATACCTCATGTAATTAATCATTTGTTTAATTATACGATCGATATTGCTCGCTTTATAAACAAATAATTATTCAAAAAAGTACTAAATGATTAATTACTCATTTCTTGATGCAGCTTAAGTGACATCCATCATCAATCTTAGCCGTAACTACATATAGTTAAATGCTGCAAAATAGCGACTAAATAAGCTTATAATTCCTCATGTTATAGCTTTGACATTCTCATATCGAAGTAAAATAAATCTTTTAAATAATTATTATTTACTATACTGAATCCTTATTACCATTTTTGATAATCAATATGTCATTTTTGCCTATATACCAACGTAAGCTACAGGCTCTAAAATGCTACTCTTTTTCTTTTGAATACCGCATTGCTTGCTGTTTTATAACACATTTTGCGGACTTAACCTGAGGGCCTTTAATGGGCGATATCGCAAAATCTGCTGCAAAACTAAGCGTTTTCTCGATAATAATGATCACGATAACCTCGGTAGATAGTATCCGTAATTTACCGGGCGCAGCACTCTTTGGCAGCCATGCTATTTCTTTCTTTTTACTTGCGGGACTATGCTTCTTTGTACCAACAGCATTAGTCTGTGCAGAAATGAGCACCACTTACCCAAAACAAGGCGGGGTTTACCTGTGGGGTAAAGAGACATTAGGCCATAACTTTGGTTTTGTTACCGTGTGGTATCAATACGCTGAAAATATTGTCTATTATCCACCACTGATATCATTTATTGTTGCGACGGGTACTTACCCATTCTTCCCCCATTTAGCAGAAAATAATATTTTCATGTTAGTGATGATTAATGTTATTTTTTGGGCGCTGACCTTAGTTAACATCTTTGGCTTACGTCTATCATCACTGATCACTAATGTTTTTGGTATGATTGGTCTGATCTTCCCTATTTTGCTTATTATCGCATTAGGTGGCTATTGGACATATACTAACCCTGAAGCATCACATATCTCATTACGTCATGTTTCAGATTGGTTACCAGATTTCTCTCAAAGTGGTATTGGTGCTAGTTTTACTGCTGTGGTGTTATCACTTACTGGCATTGAAATCACTACCGCTTATGCAAATGAAGTTAAGAACCCACAAAAAGCCTACCCTAAAGCATTATTAGTTTCGACTATCATGATTTTAGTCTCGCTAACAGCTTGTTCATTATCTATTGCAGCGGTTGTTTCACACAATAACTCAAGTTTAAGTGAAGGTATTATTCTGGCGTTTAAAACCTTCTTTGAAGATATGAATTTACCCTTCTTATTACCTGTAATCGCACTTGCAATTGTATTTGGTAGCTTGGCTAGTTTAAATAACTGGATCATTGCTCCAACTAAAAGTTTACACGTTGCAGCTAAAGATAAGTTTATGCCAATGCGCTTATCTAAAGAAAACCGTAATAAAGCACCAGTGCCACTACTGCTATTGCAAGGTGCTATTGTTAGCTTATTATCGTTAGTGTTTGTGTTAGTGCCCAATGTTAACCAAGGTATGTGGTTACTTAATATTCTGATGACGCAACTTTACATGGTAATGTACATTTGTATTTTCATCAGTTTCTTAGCATCACGCCGCAAGCATCATCATATTGAGCGTCCTTTCCGCGTACCAGGTGGGAAATTTGGCATGGTCATCGCTTCAACACTGGGTTTAATCAGTTGTTTCGTCACTATTTTTGTTTCTTTCGATGTACCATCTAGCATTAACAAAAGTACTGCTGCAATTGCATTAATTTCAGGATTTATTATTTTTAGTTTTCCAGCGATTGTTGCTATTATTTATCGTAACAAGCAGCTCAAACAGGCTTAATGACTCAAATAATCATCGTCTATAGCGACATAAAAAAAACCGCAGTATTAACAATAATACTGCGGTTTTTTATATATTATGGCACCTATTAATGTAGTGCTTCATGATGACGTAATTCACGCAAATATCGATAAATGGTATGTATAGAAATATTCAGCCCTTGAGCTGCAATCTGCGCACTGTCTTTTAAATCAAAAATATTCATTTCATTTAAACGTGTAACAATTTCACGGCTTTTCTTTGAAGGAGGAATACTATTATCTCCCATAATCTGAAGACGAATAGATTCAATTGCGCTATGCATCATTTCATCGTTATTTCGAGCAAACGTTTCAGCAGTGAAACTATGATCACAATGAGACGTGATATTGGGTAAGAAAGATTGGATCATTGATTGAAATGGCGCATCTAAATTGGTGTTAACACATAGCATACCAATTGGATGTTGAAGATGGTTACGAATAATAGTAGTAATTGAATGTAATGTTTTACCATCAGGACACTTAGTTATATAAGCGTCTGAAATATCTTTGCCTTCATTCAGTTTGACTAAAGCAAGGTTAGTAATCGGTGCTCCTACTTCTCGTCCGGTGATATGGCCATTCACTATTTTGATTATCGATGGATGACGAATATCTAAGCTGTGTAATAACACTTCTGTATGTTCACCTCGCATTGCAGCAATGCCATCAACAATATTCTCAATTGCATGAAGAATATGATAATCACTCGTTGTTAATTTTCGTAATAACATTCATAGCTCCATTGGTTAAATCATAGATACAAAAAAACCGCCTTCTACACTCATCCTATTTGTGAATGAATATAGATTAGGCGGTTAAAATGCAGTGATTATGCAGACATAATCTTAATTATTGTTCTGTCAGTATTTGTCATACCTTCAGTAACCATACGACCTACATTGCGGATCGTAGTTTCAACGTCATTAGCAACAATACCTTGAGCATGTGCCTCATGGTTATCAATTGCCATTAACGAGCTCATTACAGCTGAACTGGTTGAACTCTTCACTTTCATCGCACACGTCGATTTAGCACCATCACAGAACATACCTGTGGTATCACTCAGCGTATTTTGAATAGCAAAACAGATTTTTTCAAATGAGCCGCCTTGCAGATATGTCATCGCCATTGATGCTGCTGAGCTTGTTACCGCACAGCCACAAAATGGTGATAGTGGTGGATAAAAAGACTTCATGTAAATGGCACCTAAGTGACTCATGATAAGTGCACGAGCAAGTTGCTCATCGGTTGCTTGGCAATGCTCTGCAAAAACAATCACAGGCATAGATGCACAGATACCTTGGTTACCACTACCATAGTTACTCATCGCTGGTAGTGTTGCACCACCCATTCGTGCATCAGACGCGGCAGCAGAACGCATTACAGCACGATTTGCCAGACCATCACCTAATAGACCATTTTCGATATTTTTTTGATAAGTACGGCCGACTTGCAGACCATATTTATTATTCAAACCTTCGTTAGAAAGCGCTACTGTGAGTTCACGTGCTTGTAGAATAAATTCAATATCTGCAAAATCGGCTTCTGTTGCAAACTTATAAATACCAGCAATAGAGATATCGATATCGTCACATACAGAAGCGGTGGATTTTTGCTGTTGCTCACAGCCATTTAAAGCTGTCGTATCATAAACAATCTCACCGTTTAGCGTCTTTTTAATGATTTGTGTATGACCACCACTAATTTCGACAGTAGCAATACTGTCGCCCGCTTTTGCTTCTGCATAACAATAAATAAACTCTTCAACATCCTTACGACCTACATGCACTTTACCTGCATCAATAAGTTGTTGAGCTTTCTCGACATCTTCTGCTGTAATGTTAACTAAAACTTCCAGACCACCTTCAGGATTACCACCGATAGCACCTACAGCGGAAGCAATTGGCAAACCAATCTTACCTGTACCAGGCACAAACACACCCATTGAGTTCTTAAATAAGTTGTCTGAAACCTTAACTGTTAATTCTTCAACCTCTTGACCCAATAACTGGGCAACAACAGCTGAGGCGTAGGCTGCTGAGATAGGCTCAGTACAACCAAATGCCGGTTTAACTACAGTGTTAATGATTTTTTTGTATTGCTTCCATTGTGTATTCATATTGATGACCCTTAATGGTACTAATTATTTTAGTTATTATTTATGAGTAAATTACTTACGGTATGCAATTGCTTCAATTTCAACCAACGCACCCATTGGTAAGTCTTTAACAGCAAAGCAGCTACGTGCTGGACATTCTGTTGTAAAGAATTCTGCATAAACTTTATTAAAAGCAGCAAAATCATCAATATTTGCTAAGTAACATGTCGTTTTAACAACCGTGTTCATATCACCGCCGCCAGCCTCTAATACAGAACGTAAATTTTCTAGAGATTGACGAGATTGCTCAGCAACACCACCATCAACAATACCACCTTTCTCTTTACATACAGGTAGTTGACCTGATGTGAAAATCAATTCACCAAATGCATTACCGTGAGAATAAGGACCAATTGCGTCAGGTGCGTTTTTTGAAGTGATTACTTTTGACATGTTTTTTATCTCTCTAATCTAAAATTCAAATTTAGTTTAACCTTTAAACTTTAGATAATGCAACTTTATTTGCAATCAATTTTGAAATCATATGTTCCAACTTTAAATAAATAGCATTTATTCGTTATCAATCAAGGATTAAGTTATACTTTATTATAAAAATAATCAAAAACGGTCACAATATAGTGTATAACAACTTGTAACTTGCATTGCAAAACCTATTTAAATCAAATATATTTGCACAAAATAAAATAGTAAAAAAACACCGTAGACATATTTTCTGCAATTATTTTTGAATTAGACACACTCATTAAAGTAGGCCGCTCATGAAGAAACAATTAATACAAGCAGGACTAAAAGCTATCTTTCCTCTTTGCGTAGGAGCATTTCCTTTCTCCTTCATTGTAGGTGCGATCAGTATTAATGCCGGCATGTCTGTTTTACAAAGTACGTTATGGTCATTAACCGTCTTTGCAGGATCAGCACAAATGGTAGCGCTTGGTTTAGTACAATCATCAACCGAGATTATTGTTATTTTTGTTACCACGTTTGTTATTAATTTACGCCACATTCTTTATAGCGCCTCATTATCCGAATATGTAAAAGAATACAACATGCCAACACGAATGCTGATGTCGTATGGTCTAACTGATGAAGTGTATGCAGCAACCATTGGTGAAATGAAGCAAGAAAAACCAGGGCGTCAGTGGTTTTATTTAGCAGCAATGTTTGGTTTTTGGGTTAACTGGGTCGTTGCCGATTTCTGTGGTGCAATGATTGGCTCTTCATTCCCACATATTGCTGATTACGGTTTAGATTTTGCGATGGTCGCAGCCTTTATTGCGATTGTTATTCCACAAGTTAAAAAGCGTGAATGTATTGTGGCCGCTGTTATTGCAACAGTCACTGGTATTTTATTATCAGGCTTACCTTATTCATTAGGGCTTGTTATTGCGGCAATCGTTGGTGTTTACGCAGGTTACAAAATGGATATCTCAACGGAGAGAATGGAAGCTGAAACCAAAGCAGAAGCTAAAAAAATCATTCTGCAAGAATTAGCTGATGAACAGCAATACCAACAAACTCTTTCATCAACTACTACAATTAATAAATAGTAAGGATCATAACCATGCATACTCACGCACATATTGCTTTAGATAATGATTATGTTCTTTATTTATCACTGGCGATGATTGCCGCCACATTTATTATTCGCTTTGCTGTAATTGGAATGGCAGGTCGTTTTAATATGTCAGAGCGATTCAAAAAAACATTGCGCTTTGTTCCAGTTACTGTTTTACCCGCTATTATTGCGGTGGAAATTTTAGGTAAAGGATCAAACTTTGCATTTAACTTAGAGAACCCTAAATTATTAGCGGCGATTGTTTGCACTATGATAAGTTTACGTTTTGGTCTTATTTGGGTGGTTATTGGTGGTTTGCTTTCATTAATTTTATTCCAAACTTACCTTGATCCTATGATGCACTTCTTTCATCACCTAATGTGCTAAATAATATTACTAACTCTCGATAATAATAAATGTTCCACTCTCTCTTTCCCGAGCTTTACCGCTCGGGTTTTTTATTTTTATCAAAAAAAAGCCTAGTCTGATAACAAACGAGGCTTAATTAACATATCAATATGTATTATTTTTGTGCTAAGCGTACGTGATCAACATCAACTTTAGTATGGTTAAATTCTTTATCGATTTCACCTTGAATCGTAATTTTTGTTTGTGGTGTAACATGAAGACCGAACCACTTGTCATGATCAATTTCAACTGTCATCGTGCCACTACCATCAGTAAAGGTATAATGCTCGCCACCAAGAGATGAAGTTAAGTAACCTGTTAATGTAACAGGAGTATCATCACTAAACATACCTGCATCTACGACACCTTTAACTGTGTTAATACCGTGTGTAGGACCTGAAAAACCTTGTTGTTGTGGTTGAGCAACTTGATTGATAACTTGGTTATTAGCAAATACAGCTGTTGATGTCATTGCCGCTAGTAAGGTAACCAGTAAAATTGACTTTTTCATTATTTAATCACTTCTTAATCTAATATATGGCTAATATTAAATGCCTATTCAATAATGACATTTAATAGATAATTTATTGATGACGTATTAGAAGAAATACGTTGTATTTACTGTCACGTTACCGCCATTTGCAGTACTGTCGACATAATACTCCATGGCTGCACCAATATTGATATTACGGTAGACGTTATAATCAATACCAATGCTGGCTATTACACCAAACTCACTCTTATTTTTGCTTTCGCCACCGAGGCGAGGGGTACTATATTCAATATCATCATTTAATACATTTTCATATTCATCTTGAGCCGATGATGAATAATCATATTGTGTGTAAGTAATACCAGCACCGGCTTTTAATTGTACTTTTTCAGTCAGCGCATAAAAATAAACAGGTTTAACGATAAACTGTTTAGCATTAATATCAGCTTCCCACTCTCTTTCATGGGTATAACTATTATTGTTAACTAACGGTAAATGCTGACTGGTTGAGCCTTCTAATTCAAACTGCTTATAACCTAACTCAATACCGATATTATTACTGCGGTAACCCACAAAGCCACCAAAGGTTGTTGATGAGTTACTTGGCGTTACCGTTTTAGCATCGGCAACAAAGTGAGTGCTAAAATCATGGTTAATTGAAGTTGCACCAACCTCAAGGCCAACATACGGTCCAGCAAATGCTGGTGAACATAGTAAAGCTAACGGTAATAATAATTTGTTATTCATCGTGTTATAAGCATCCAAAGCTCTTTCGTTGGAGTAACTTTATAACCATAAGCGTGAAGAGATCGTGAAGAAAGTGACCAATAACAAATTTAAATGAATACCAACCAATGCATAACTCAAATAAATTAGATATGCATCACATTAAGTGACAATAATTAACGCCAAGGTCACCGCACCGATATAACAATTACTGCGACATAAACCACAACCATCACACCGACGACTGTCGACTTGTGGCTGTTGATTGGCATTGATCGTTAATGCTTGTTGAGGACATTGCTCAACACAGGCTTGACACTGTCCAGAGACGCGATTGAGACAACCCGCGCTAAATGTTGGTCGATATTCAGTATCTGCGATTGGTGATGATAATGCCAGTGTTGGACATACTCGCTGACACTCTCCGCATTGAGTACAATGGTTATAATCAAGATTTAACTGCGGTTTATTATCATCACCCCATTCGATCACTTGCTGCGAACATTGTTGTTCACAAGCTTTGCAGCCATTGCACAATGTCGTAAATAACGCCTCGTCGACTGCTGTTGGTGGTCGAGCAATACTACGGATCACTGTAATCTGTTGTTGAGGCTGACTGTTCTTTAGCCCGCCAAATAAGCCTCGAAATAATCCACGACGGCTCACATGGTAGTGATCCAAACAACTACGGTAATAACGCTCGTCGCGGTCAGCCATTAAAAATAAACCTTCATATCAGCAGGTGTTAGGATTAATTCTTGTTGTACATAGTGTAACCACTGCTGCATCGCTACAGCTAGATACTGATAGGTTTGTGTTTTTGCATTTTTCTCCACCAGCTCGAGATAACGATAGCCCCAAGGTAATAAATGTTGCTCAAGTAATTCTCTTGCTGCTACATGATCTGACTGCTGTTCAATAAGATTTGCTAACGCCAACAACATCAACCCAAATTGATCTTCAGGTTCTCGCATTCCCGTATCAAGTGCCATTTGTTGCTGAGTTAAAAACTCACGATAGCGTAATAATGAATCACCAAATATCACTTGCTCACGATCTAAATACACAGATCCCCACGGGGGGGCGGGCATTACGTCCATGCCTTCAAATAACTGCTGAAAATCTGTTGCTAAAGCAATATCACCGTCTATTGCCATTCGCTGGGCCAACCCAGAAAACAAACTTTCCTCATCACTGTCACCCATTGCTTTTAGAAGCTCAAGGTTATTTGTATGTGTTAATGGAAAATAAAAAAGGCTACCAAATACACGCGCTAAAATTGTTATTTGTTCCATCGAATACTACTCAACTCAAATTTTTGCAAAAGATAACGTAAAAACATAAAAAGTAAATTGTTCTGTGACAAATTAATAAAATTAACAATAAAACAAATAAGAATAAAAACATTAAAATCAATAATATATACCTTTAAGGCATAGCAAAAACAGTGATTGCCATCACAAACACGTTTAAAATCGTTTTATTTACACATAATCATTAATATTTATTGATAAAGAGCAAAGTTATAAATGATTTTTACCGACATTATCGCGAAAAAATTGCAGCACATAAAAAGCATGCTGCTTAATAAAGAGAATGTCGTTCAATGAAAACAAAAATAAAGCAGTTACTCAGCCCTATTTTTACCCGTCGAGACTTTATTAAATCAAGCTCTGCCGTTGGTGGACTTGCCGTTGCAGCGAGCAGCCTTTCGCTACCATTTAAAGCTCAAGCCTCACAGCCTGTAGAAAGTAAGAGCAAAGAAAAAGTCGTTTGGAGCGCTTGTACCGTTAACTGTGGTAGCCGATGTCCATTACGTATGCACGTTGTTGATGGTGAGATAAAATGGGTTGATGCTGATAATACAGGTACCGATCAATATGGCGATCACCAAGTACGTGCCTGTTTGCGTGGGCGTTCTATGCGTCGTCGTGTTTATAACCCTGATCGCCTTAAATACCCAATGAAGCGTATCGGTAAACGTGGTGAAGGTAAGTTCAAGCGTATTAGCTGGGATGAAGCTTACGATGAGATTGCCAACAACCTAACCCGTATTCGCAAAGATTATGGCAGCGAAGCGATTTATCTGAATTACGGCACAGGAACACTTGGCGGTACTGTTACTAAATCATGGCCTCCAGGCAGCACACTTATTGCACGGCTAATGAATTTAACCGGTGGTTATTTAAATCATTACGGTGATTATTCGACAGCCCAAATTGCAGCTGGTTTAAATTACACTTATGGTGGTTTTGCGGCTAATAACTCATTTTCTGATCTTGAAAATACCAAATTAATTGTTCAATTTGGTAATAACCCGGCAGAAACACGCATGTCAGGTGGGGGTAATATTCACCATTTGATGGAAAGTAAGCAACGCTCAAACGCTAAAATGATCATGATTGATCCACGTTATAATGACACCGCTGGCGGGCGTGAAGATCAATGGATACCAATTCGTCCTGGTACTGATGCTGCATTAGTCGCCGCTATTGCCCATGTGATGATCAAAGAAGACATGGTAGATCAAGCTTTCCTTGATACTTATTGTGTTGGTTATGATGCTAAAACCCTACCCGCTTCAGCACCTGCAAACTCAGATTATAAGTCTTATATTCTTGGTTTAGGTGAAGATAAAACAGAAAAAACACCGCAATGGGCTGCCCCAATTACAGGTATTCCAGTAGATGTGATCATCAAACTGGCACGTGAAATTGGCTCAACGAAACCATGCGCAATTTACCAAGGTTGGGGACTACAACGTACCGCTAATGGTGAGATTGCCTGTCGCTCAATTGCAATGCTATCACTACTAACAGGCAATGTTGGTATTAATGGCGGCGGTACTGGTGCGCGCGAATCTGACTACAACATTCCGTTTGTTCGCTTCCCTATTCCTGCCAACCCAGTAAAAACTGCCATTTCAATGTTCTTATGGACAGATGCTATTGTTCGCGGCCCTGAAATGACGGCGAAACGTGATGGCGTGCGCGGTAAAGATAAACTTGATATGCCAATTAAGTTTATTTGGAACTATGCTGGTAACTGTCTGATTAACCAGCACTCAGACATTAACCGTACTCATGACATTCTGCAAGATGACAGCGCGTGTGAAATGATTGTGGTGATCGATAACCACATGACCTCATCTGCGAAATATGCTGATATTTTATTGCCTGATCTGACAACGTCTGAGCAAGCTGATTTCTGTATGGATGCTAAAGCGTCAAACATGCCGTATTTCATCTATGCCGATCAAGCTATTAAGCCACAATTTGAAACCCGTGGTATTTACCAAATTTGTAGCGATTTAGCCAAGCGTTTAGGTGTAGAGCAAGCCTTTACTGAAGGCCGTGATCAAGAAGGTTGGTTGCGCCACTTATACCAGTTAACTCGCGCGAGTGATCCAAGCTTGCCTGACTTTGAAACTGTGCGTAAGCAAGGCATCGTTAAACGTCGTGATCCTAATGGACACTTTGTGGCGTATAAAGCATTCCGTGAAGATCCACTCAACAATCCATTAACTACGCCTTCAGGTAAAATTGAGATTTACTCAGAACGACTGGCAACCATCGCTTCTGAGTGGGAATTAGCCGAAGGTGACGTTATTCACCCACTGCCAATTTATGCTACTACGCCTGAAGGTTGGAATGATCCTAAACGTCAGCAATTTCCGTTACAACTGACCGGTTTCCATTATAAAGCGCGCTGCCATTCAACCTATGGCAACGTCGATATTATTAAAGAAGCTGCTCGTCAAGAAATGTGGATCAACCCAATGGATGCCGAACAACGCGGTATTGCCAATGGTGATGTGATCCGTATTTTTAATGACCGCGGCGAGCTCCACATTAATGCCAAAGTGACTCCTCGTATGATGCCTGGTGTGGTTGCACTTGGTGAAGGTGCTTGGTATGCCCCTGATGGCCAGAAAGTCGATCACGGTGGTTGTATTAATGTATTAACAACGCAACGTCCAAGTCCGCTAGCAAAAGGCAACCCGCAACACACCAACTTGGTGGAAGTACAACTGGTTAATAAGGCATAAGGTTAGATCATGAAACAATACGGCTTTTATATCGATTCAAGTAAATGCACAGGCTGTAAAACCTGCCAGTTATCCTGCAAAGATAACAAAGACTTAGATGTTGGCGTTAACTACCGTCGCGTGTATGAATACGCGGGCGGAAATTGGGTAAAAGAAGGTGATACGTTCCGCCAAGACGTATTCTCTTACTACTTATCCATTGCCTGTAATCATTGTGATGAACCCGCCTGTGCCAAAGTGTGCCCGTCAGGTGCAATGCACAAACGCGAGCAAGATGGCTTAGTGGTTGTTAATGAGGATATTTGTATTGGTTGTAAGTATTGCACCATGGCTTGTCCTTATGGCGCGCCACAATACAACGAAGCCAAAGGTCATATGACAAAGTGTGATGGTTGTTTTGAGCGGGTCGAGCAAGGCTTAGATCCCGTTTGTGTCGGTTCTTGTCCACTACGTGCATTAGAGTTTGGTGATATTACCGAGCTCCGCGCGAAATATGGCACTAATGCTGATGTTGCGCCATTACCGCCATCATCACACACCAAACCCAATCTTGTAATCAAAGCAAACCGTCATGCTCGCCCTTGTGGAGACAAAACTGGTTTCTTAGCAAATCCTACGGAGGTTTAATATGGCTTGGCATGAATGGCCGCTAATCGTTTTTACCGTATTAGCACAAACAGCTGTTGGCGCTTATCTATTAGTGGGCAGTGTTATTTTACGTAACACCCTAACTACAGAAGTCAGTGATCGCTTACACAAAGCGATGTTCTTTATTTGGGTTTTAATGGGCCTAGGTTTTATGGCATCAACCATGCACCTTGGCAGCCCATTACGAGCATTTAATGCGTTAAATCAAGTGGGAAGTTCATGGTTATCCAATGAAATTTTCACCGGTAGTCTATTTTTTGCATTAGGGGGAAGTTACTGGCTATTAGCACTGTTAAAGCTCGGGCCTGTGGCATTACGTAACATCATCTTAGTGGTAGGTATGTTGGTTGGTATCAGCTTTATCTATTCAATGATCATGGTGTATTTAATTAGCACAGTACCCACATGGAATACCCTCTATACACCGCTAGCATTTGTACTAACCACACTCTTATCAGGATTGATTTTTGGTCACCTATTACTGACGATTGCCAAGCATCATAATGCAGACATGGATAATGCACTGCCATTAGTTGGTGCCATTTTTGCCGCGTTATATATTGTGGTTGTGGTTGGTCAGATTATTGACTTGCATAACACAACTTCAGCGTTAGGCTCGGCGATGGATGTGATCCCTAATCTGATGCAATTACAAATCCTACGGATCGGTTTATTGTTTGCAGCGATTATCTGCTGGTTTATTCCACGGCTCATTAAAGCACGACCAACACTGTTCACCATGTTGTTAAGTCTGATCTTTATCTTACTTGCTGAACTCACTGGGCGTGGTATTTTTTATGGGCTTCATATGACTGTTGGTCTGTAATATAACTTTTATTATACCAACCAAACGATTTTAAGCTTGGGCCTCCTGTATATTAGGAGGCCTTTTTTATTAGTGTTTACAATACAATAAATTAGTCAACATCGACGATTGGCTTAGGCAATACCGCAGCACTGCCATCCATTGGACGAAGATAGTTATCCCAAATGGTTAATGTCCGTTGTTGCGTTAATGCAAGTTTACAAGAAAGTGCCATAACGCCACGTATTGTGCCCTGCTGCCATTGAGTATACACAGCATTACATTCTGCTTTTTGGTATTGTAGCCATTGCTTTTGTGCTATTTGTATTGCATCAACAAGCTGCTTATCGGTGCTATTTTGCTTGATTGCCTGCGTTAAATATTGTTGCAACTGTTGATTGGCCGTATCAAATTTATTCTCAGCACATTGATTAATTTCAATCGTTGTATAAGCATTATCACAATCAACTTTTGTCGTTTGTGCCGTCGCCATTGCCGAACTTGAGACCAATAACCCACTTATTAAACATAACTTTTTCATTTTACCCTCGGCTATTTTATTTTCATTATTATTTGTCTATTTTTATATTAATTATTTACTATCGAATCGGCCTGTAACACTAAACTATGGTGACGTTTCAAATATAATAAATTATTTAACTGAAATGTGGATTTTCAATTTTCACATGCGAGTTATAATGAAAATTGAAGTGGCCTAATAGGCGATTCACCCTATTTGGCGGACTTATTTTACCGATTCTCATCATGAATTCGCCTATTTAATTGTTAGGAGTTTTAATGAGTATCGCTATTCTTGTTTTTCTGGTCATTCTTAATGGCTGGTTTGCTATGTCAGAAATAGCCTTAGTAACATCTCGAAAAAACCGGTTACAGGTGCTTGCAGATGAAGGCGACCCCTCAGCCATTACGGCATTAAAATTAGCCAATAAACCGACCACTTTTTTATCAACTATTCAAATTGGTATTACCATCATTGGTATTTTAAATGGTGTTATTGGTGAAGCAGCTTTAGCCGGACCTATTTCATCATGGTTGAAATCATTTGGCGTTCAGGCACACACTGCATCCATTTCTGCTACCATTATTGCGGTGGTTATTATCACCTATTTTTCAATTGTTGTTGGTGAGTTAATCCCTAAGCGCTATGCCCAAGTTAATGCAGAGCCATTGGCATTACGCGTTGCTCGCCCAATTCGTTTACTGTCACTGCTGTCACGCCCCTTTGTTATTTTATTAGCTGGTTCAACCGAATTATTCCTGCGCATCTTTAGTAACAGTACCAATAATAGTAACCATTTAACCGAAGATGATATTAAAGCCATTATTAATGAAGGCTCTCAAACCGGTATCATTCATCAACAAGAGCATGCGATGGTACGTAATGTTTTCCATTTCGATGATCGTAAAGTTTCATCCATGATGACCCCAAGAAGTGACATCAGTTATCTCGACCTTGATCATGCGGTTGAAAGCTATCAACAAAAATTACTCGCCAGCCCTTTTTCATGCTTACCTGTTTGTAATCACACTATTGATGACGTCAAAGGTACCATCACCGCAAAACAATTATTACGGTTTGAGCTTGATAATCGTCATGATGTCTCAAAAAATATTATTGATTATATCACTCAGCCACTCTTTATTCCGGAAACCTGGACTGGTACAGATTTACTTGAAATGTTCCAAGAGTCTGGTAGTGAAATTGCTTTTGTTGTCGATGAATATGGTGATATTCAAGGTATTGTTACGCCACTGGATATCCTTGAGGCGTTAACAGGCAAATTTACCACTCAAGATCCAACTGATGTATGGTCGCAAAAGATAGCCGATAATCATTGGCATCTTGATGGGCTCATTCCAATCACCGTTGTAAAAGATCTCTTAGATTTAAAAAAATTACCTGATGAAGACCAAAATGGCTATCAAACATTGAATGGTATGCTTATGTGGATCAAAGGTGGTTTGCCTCAAATCGGTGATATTATTACTTGGCAACAATGGCGTTTTGAAATTCTGATTATTGATCACAATCGCATCGAGAAAGTGAATGTCTACTCATTTGAGACATCTCAGCCTAATGAATAACAATTACTGAGTATCTGCCTTTGTGTGCAGATACTCTGTATTGATTGTATTAATTCACTCGTGACCATGCATCACGCCAGTGTTGAGTTTTACCTGGCGCATAACCTTCTAATTCGCACCATGGGGTTGCAGGCCAATCACGACAACGGTAAACATTACCATTTGGCATTCGCACCCTATCACCAGCACTGTATTTCACTCCGGCACGATAACGGGTTACCTTAAAATTATTTGGTTTAGTGTGATTATTATCATTATCAATTAAACGAACTAATTTCCACGGACCCGATTCATTATCACGTTGAGGACGATCGCCCTGTGTCCACCACTTAGCGATCCACAAACGGCCTAAATAACGCGCACTCTCACCTTTGGTGTAGACGGTTTCTTTATTCCATGCTTGTAGCCCAGGTCGCTCACTTGGTAATGTTGCTGGACGATCATTGGCGTGCGCGACTAACGAAATCGACGTCAGTGACAATGCACTAAGTACACACATAACAAGCAATGCGCTTTTTTTCATCATAGCAGCTATCCCTATCTACATATTCGCACTAATTTTGATTGTTGTATTTTATAAATTTATCACTGAAAGAACAGCAAATAAGCGCATTATATTGTAAGCAAGGGTATCTGAGTGCTTAATAGCCGCCGGTTTTACGGTATTCCTGTTCTGCAAACTTCTTGCCTTCTGCTGCAGCAGCTTGACAAGCTTGTGGATCAACATCACCACGCTGAATAACATATCGTGTTAATTGCTGGGCTTTTTGATTGCGATTGAAAAATTCATGGTAGCCGATATTACGACAGAGTTCCCACGATGACACACCAGCTGCATTATCAACGGTATAACTGTTTGACGGTGTTCCCGCACAACCCGTTATTACGATTGCCGTCACCGCCGCTACTATTATCTTTTTCATGTTTATCCCTATTGTGAACAACTTATTAATGACACACTCTTTATTATATTAAAGGGAATGTTTATTTAGCTGTGATTGTAGTCTACAGCTGAACACTATAACAACTGAATCTATTTTATCTTTTCATCAACAAGATACATAACTGTTGTAAATATTTCCTTGATGGTGAGTCCAATATTTAGCGCCTATTTTCAGCGACGACTCCCCTTGCCTACCCCATTAAATAATTTACTTTTGCGCTAGTAATTAAGCTCAAATTAGCATAAGTTGCGAGGCAATATTAATACCGTGATCAGGATACTTTCCATGAACAATTTTCAGAGCTACTCTCAGCTCCTTCCTTGCTTTGATTGTCGTAAAAATACAGCTGAATCTGACTTAGGCTGGTTAACACCTGCAATGTATGACAGCGTCCAACAACAAATTACCGCAATCATCACAGGTGATGCTGCTTTTGGTGATGATCTAACAGTAATTATCACTTGTACTCCTGAAGAAGCGCGTGATTACTTATTATTAAATGCATTTGGTTACACTGAAGAAGAGTTAACCTCAAATGGTATTGATGCTGATGATATGAAAGACATTGAACAAGAAATCGCAGCCAGCACAACTGCATTAGGTCAAGTGGCTTTTGAACACGAAATCGCACTGCAAGCTTGTAGCACTTGTGAATAATCGTAAGTTATAGTATCAAAAATAAAGCTGTTAGCCTTATTAACAGCTTTATATTATTTAATACTATTTATACCAACATTAATCATAAAATAAACTTTAGCTCTTAATATGCCTTTTTATTATACATTGATTTATCTGCTAAAATTAACATATCCCAAAAGTTTGCTATTGATTCATCATAAACAACATAACCAGATGTAATACTAATAGGTATTTTCATTCCATCAAATAATATTGCCTCTTGAGTTACATCATTTACTATATCAGCAACTCTATCTTTAATATTTACACTATCATTTTTAAAATTAATTAATAATAAAAATTCGTCACCGCCAATTCTAGCAACAACATCATTTTGTCTAAGGTTATTTTTAATTCTTTTACTTAATACCATTAGAATTTTATCACCAGCAGCATGACCATAACTATCATTAATATGTTTAAATTTATCGATATCTATATTAACAATAATAAATGTTCCATCAATACTGCCTAATTTAGCTTGTTTAAAAAGCTTAGCTAATCTTTTAATTAAATACCGTCTATTGGGTATCTTTGTTAATGCATCATGATAAGCACGATGTTCGTTAGTAATATATAATAATGCTATACTTAAAAATAACACTATAAAACAAAAAAGTAATGGATATGCAATAATTCTGACATTATCATCAAAATAGTCAACACTGTGTTTACTATGTGAAAGATAAATACCCCACTGTCCAAATGGCAACTTAACTTCTTCATAAAAAAGATAATTATCTATTGCTTTTGGTTGTCCATAAATAAAATTCTTCTGCTGACTATCAGATTCATTAATAATCGACAAGTCATATTTTTCAAAGTTTTTCATCGACGTTAATGTTTCAAATAATTTATCGTAATTAATAACGCCACTTATCACTCCCCAATATTGATTATTATTTGGATAATCATAAAATACTGGAACTCTAACAATTAACGCCTTTCCTCCCTGAATTAAACTAATTGGACCAGAAATTAATATTTGCTTTGTCATTCTTGCTTTGTTTATATCTTTCCATTGTTCAGGATTGTTTTTATAAACAAGTCCAATCGCTTTAGAGTTCTTTTTAAATGGGTAAACAAAATCAATAATATCATTTTTTGCAAATCCGACACTTGTCAAATGTCCGCTTTTTAATATTACAGCTTCAGATATTTTATTTAATACTTCATTACGATTTTCAAAATCTATCGTAGCAATATCTGCCAATGTACTTGTTAAATAAATATCATTAACCAAATTAGATTCTAATTCAAAGCGTAATGCAGCTAAGTTTTCTTTTGCTTTGTTATTAATGTCATGAGTAATTTGTTTATTATAAGTAGAATTAATATTCTCAATCATTACAACACCAATAACGGTTATAACTAAAGTAACAATTAAAAATATTATAGTTTTTCGTTTTCTATCCATAATTAAGTTCTTTATTATTGTTCATTTTTACCACTCCAAATAAGAGTCTGGTTTATAACAATTTAGTAGCATTTCCTTGCTATGACCATTCTAAACCATTTACTTTATATTGCCAACCATTTGAAAATAAAACAAAAAAATTGAGAGATGTATCAAAATTAAGCAATGTTATTATCTTAAAATCAAAAAGCCACTGATGCTTTAGCTATGCGGAGTTGCTTGAGATATTGGAGGATTTAAACCTGCTTTTATACAAACGAAAAAAAACCGTTAATTTTCATTAACGGTTTTCTTAAATTTGGCGGAGAGATAGGGATTTGAACCCTAGATACGCTATAAACGTATGCCGGTTTTCAAGACCGGTGCTTTCAACCACTCAGCCATCTCTCCATGGCCGCTATACTAATCATAACCTTATCAGTTGTAAAGTCTTTATTGAACAACCGCTTAAATATCCAACGATCATTCGCTTATTTTTGCTTAAAACCGCAATCAATTAAAAACTGCATGAAACCATAATGCTCAAGCCACTCTAATTGTTGTTCAGAATTAACTAAAAAACGACCACTGAAATTCACACCATGGCCAGATAAGGTTTCGACCTGATTTTTAACCCGTGGAATAATCAACATCCAGCGTTCAGTTAATAAAATATTATAAGGTAAGCACTCGCTTAAGCCATTAATTAACTTAGTTGTATTTAACTGTAATAATGCTAGTGCATGTAAATAGTCACTGTATAGCTGCTGAGGATCTAATCCTGAATAACGAAATACCGCATGTTTAAATGGTAGCTGACCATTAATAATCTGAGACTCTAACGGAATTGGGGTTCTAACCAATTGCATGTGCCGATGCATTTGACTTGAGCCCGCAATTCGACCAGAGTTAAAAAAACCTAACACATCACTACGAGTAATGCCTTTAACCCATGCCGTAAAGTCCGCTAAGGTTAAAACAGAGGTCTGTGGAATATAATCTTTAGCACAAACCAACAAATGTGGTACAACAATTGGAAAGCGATTTAGAAGACACACATACTTCGCATCCATATCCGTTACATAATCACAATGCGTATATGGCTCAATAAAAGGATCTTGTGCTGAAACCGCTGGCGAATGTTTTATTTTCATATTATCAGTAACCAAATTAACAATATAGTTAACCCCTTGTTGCTGATAAATAATATCATCACTGGTTAAGGGCAATAAATCACCGTTACCCAATCCGATTTTTGTTTGTTCCTCGCAAGCATTCCACAGCATTCTTCTATCCCTTTTTAATTATTCACCAATCTCTTGGGAACAATAATCACAATTTTGAAGTGCGATTTCATGGTTAAAAATAGCCACCCCTTCTGCTGTCATATGTTCAGATATTTGATCGTCAACATCAGCAATGACTGTTGGTTTTATATTTCCGTGATTAATTTCTGACTCAGAATTATCATAATAATTTAGCAATAAAAAATCTTTTGCTTCATCTGCTGAACAAATAATTTTTACCGTAAAATAAGGTTCGTAAACACTACCGCGCTGCTTCAGCATTAAATCAATTTGATCAATAACATCGGCTTTCATTGCTGGTGTTAACCAACCAAGATCGGTTTTTGCTTTTTTAACATGGCAATTAAAACAAGATAATTCATAAGTATAAAACTGAAAGTTAGTCATATTTATTTCTTCCAACATTAATTCTAACTATAAAATTATGCTTCTTCCGTTGTTTTTACTAGCATTAAAAATGCAATGTTGAGTTGTAATTACAACCATAATTAAAAAGTTTAATCATCCACTACGGTTAGTAAAAGTTCAAAACGTTCATTACCGCGTAAGTTTTCAAAATCATCTTCATCTGCCGCTAATTCTCGTAGTGATAGACTATCTTTAATTGCTCGCTCTAAATCTGAAATAGCTTGTTCTTCAACCCCTAAACAAGCATAAGCACAAGCTCGTTGATACAAAGCATGTGCATTAGTATCATCGACTTCCAATACTCGATTACAAAGGCTTAATGCCCAATGGAACTCTCGCATTTCCATTGTCGCGTCAGCTTTATAGGTTAGCGCTTCTAAATCACCTGGTCGTACTTTTAAAATTTCATCATATATTTCTACTTTTTGTTCAGGCGTTTGAGAACTTTGCGCACGTAGCCATAAGTTATGTACTTCGTTAATTTTTTCTATTTCACGGTTATTTTCACTAATAATGCGTGTTTTACGCTTTAAATCGCGCTCTAAGGCTTTAAATTTTTGCTCATAATTTTCAGAAATATCTTTTAGCTGTACTTCTGCCATACGTTTGGTGTTTTCTTTTATTTCGCGCATTGACTGCCAGCCAATTAATGCAATTAATGACGCCACGCCGGCAATGATATAGAAGAAATACGTTACCGTTACATTGGCGTAATTCATCGATTTGTCAGCAACAGCTAATTCCCTATCTGTTATATCACGCGTAATTCGACGTTCGAGATCTTGTTGATCCATTCGTAAAGATTTCAATTCATCTAATACATAACGTTCAATCATAGGTTTTTCATAAATACTTTGCTCAGAATAAGGCTTAGTACTATTTTCATTAGCAGCATGAGTTATAGATACAGGTAGCACAAAATAAAGCACGACTGCACTTAACAACATTTTAAACATAACCTACAACCTTTCAGTAACAATTTGATTTTATATAAGAATAATACGTAAACTTAGCAGCTTTATTTTTTCTATTGTCAGTTTAGATTTAAAATCAATAAAATACGAAAAAACATCACTTTTTGATAAAAATTAGCATCAATGCCTCATTTTTATCAAAAAGTCGCTCTCAGCACCATAAATAATTCCTGTTACACAATAGTTACATCTACAGTTATCAGTGAAAGCCGTCAACATTCCCTCTCAGACACGGATATGCAGGAGAGAAAATGAAAAGTAACAAGAATAAATCATTATGGTTAATTCCTGCGGGTGTTAGCTTATTGCTAGCGCTATTAGGTGTGATCATACTTACGCCAATGATGTAACTTCATCTAGGAGACGCAGTCTGTCTCCCTTACTCTCAACGTATAAAAAAGGGATGCTATTTAGCACCCCTTTTTGAACGTTATCAATTATACCGCTTTAACTTACACTTTCTTATTTAAGGTTAGTGTAGTAATTAAAGCCTTCTGATAAGTTGTTAAAGCCATCAATAGTTGGAACAACCTGACGGATAACACGGTTCCAACGTGCAATCGGAGCAGCAGTCACATAAACAATATCATATGGCTGTAGTTCAAACTCAGTACCAATAACCAATGCTGTCGCATCTTTAATGTTTAACTGGTAAACATTTGCAATCGTCTTATCGTTTGGATTTTTCTTAACATCATTACGTGTTGAACGAATAACGAAAATACCAGTAGCATCAGCCTCAAGCTCATTAATACCACCGACATTACTTAACGCTTCAGTTAAGCTCATACCCGCACGATCAATCTTAAGTAGTCTAGGCTGATTAACCTCGCCCATAACAAAGACTTTCTGATCGTCGTTACGTGGAACGTGAATGATATCGCCATTTTGTAATAAACGGTTTTGAAGTAAATCACCACGTTGCATCAGTGCATATAATGAAATCTTCTGATCTTTACCATTACGCGTTAATGTTACATTACGCCAATCAGCATCTGCAGCTAAACCGCCAGACTTATCGATCGCATCAAGTAACGTAAGGGGTACATTGCTAATAGGTTGTTGGCCTGGTGTTTTCACTTCACCAGTAACATATGCTTTTTGAGATCGGAAAGCTGCTACGTTAACATCTACTTGTGGTCTTTCAATATAAGCAGATAAACGATTAGATATAATTTTACGTACTTCAGAAACTGTTTTACCTTGTACGTAGACTTTACCAATGTAAGGGTAAAAAATCGTACCATCAGCATGAACCCAGTTACCCGCTTCACTTGCACTACGGTATGCACCCGCTGGAATCGTTAATTCAGGGTGATCCCAAATTGTAACGTTTAGAATATCCCCAGGGCCAATATGGTATTCATAATGTGATAACTCCGCTTCCAAACGTGGATTTTGCTCAGCTTTCACTTTGGGAATACGATACTGATTAACAGTGTTCGCTGTTAAAGGATAAACATTAACGCGGTCTGAAATGTTAGTACTGTCACCATCAGCAACTTCAACAACATGCTTACCAGACAGTGTTAAGTTTGAACCAGGTACTGTACACCCAGCTAAAGTAGATGAGATTAATGCCGCTATTAGAATTTTCTTTGTCAAATCCATTATAAATTCACATATGTTGTTAAAATAAACTACCGTAATGCACATCTATCTGAATAATTTCAACAATAGTAATATGGCACAATAATTAACGTTCTAATTATTGATTACGATGATTAATATCTAGAGCGTTGTTCTTATCACATATATCATTCATATTTAATATAGTTCAATATCGAACAACCTGGGGATTCAGTTACATTACCGAATAGATATTCCCCATTAAGCTTATGCTAGGTGACCTGTACGCTTTTCAAGCACATAATGAAATAAGACGTTTACCAAACTCATTTCATAGCAATACTTCTACCTATAAGGGATCAACTTTTAGATATCAAAATAGCAATCCGTAATAGCTTTCTATAGTTAATATCGAAAACTACACATTATAAAATATTCACTATATAAATATGGTGTCTCATAAAAAATCTTATTACCACTACCATAATGAGAAAAGCAATAAGACCTTATATAGATATATCGTTAGCGCTGTAAGATACTTTGTAAATCTAGCCTAAGAATATGATATTAGTTAAAAAACAGCCATTAAATTAAAATATTAAATTAAAATAAAATAAAAAGAAAATTTATCATACACTATAAACATATACAAAACAGATGATTACAACAAACCTCAATATAAAAACGTAAAAACACACCGTGATTAACACTATTATCTCTACGCTCAAGTTTTCTGATTTTCAGATTAAATCAGGCCTATATCATTTATTATTTGAATCAAACAGCAAGAAAAAATTAACAACGATGATATAAAAGATATTATTATATCTCTTATAAATAACAAAGATCCCCCTTAATAGTAGCAGATAAAACTTGCGTTGCTTAAAATTCACTCAAAATATTATATAATTATTATGACTCTCTACAATTAATTTGTGTCATTAGGTCTAAAAAACACTTTTCTTAGTCACTTTAAAAAATAAATCATATTTTGTGAATTTAATATTCCATTTTTATTGGTGTTAACCTTTTTACATAAACCTATAATCACTGCCCTAATGATAAGACTATAATTTATCATTATTTTTAGAGTGTATTTTATACTATTAAGCTGTGCAATTTGATCGGCAATCTTCCTCCTTATTGCCAATAATGTACGCCTATAATAAATAAAATATTCATCACCTCAATTAATAGTAATATAAAGAACTATACCCATAATGAAATTAAATAACATAATTAATACTGTCAAATTTTTCCCTTTCTATTTACTTTTTGCTCCTTTTTGGTTTTCTAACGGTGTTGTTGATAAGTTCTACGGTGTGTTTTTTGGTACCTATGCCGGTAATAGTTGGGCAGGCTGGAAAGAATACATTGCGGGTAACTGGGCAAAGAAACCAGTAACAGACTTTCTATTAGTCCCCTCTTTTGACTACCTTTTCCCTGTGCTAATGTTATTACAAATATTACCGTTCATTTTATTAGCTGTATCATTCCTAAAAATGGAGTTCATGCCAGGTAAATCAAAGCTATGGTTAAAAGCTGGTATTCTTGCCTCTTTATTTGTCACATCAGCGATGTGCTTTAGCCAAACGCTAGCAGGCACGTCTGATGTTCAATACTTATTCCAATTCTGGGCAGTTTCATTACTGGGTTTCTGGTATGTAGAAAACCAAGAAAAAGCACTACTGAATAAATAGTTGTGTAAATAAGTAAACTGCACCTCAAAAAAAAGCCCCTACATAAATTGTAAGGGCTTTTTTATACATGATAGTAGTTTAGTAAATACTTACTTTACATACTCACCACGACGTAATGCATCAATACGTTTATCTAACGGTGGGTGAGTCATGAATAATTCTGATAATGATTTCTTACCATTAATACCAAACGCCATCATTGAACCTTCTAAATGTGGCTCTTGACTGACTTTTAAGCGTTCAAGTGCGGCAATCATTTTTTCACGACCGACCAATTTTGCAGAACCGGCATCAGCATAAAACTCACGATGGCGGCTATACCACATCGTTAGAATGCTGGCTAAGAAACCAAATAAGACTTCCATGATCGAAGAAACAATAAAGTAAGTCATGTAGCTACCGCCACCTTCCCCTTCTTCACTGTTATTATTAACGCCACTGATTGCACCAGCAACAAGTCGAGAAACAAAAATCACAAAGGTATTTACCACGCCTTGCATTAACGTCATCGTTACCATATCACCATTAGCAACATGACTGATCTCGTGTGCTAATACTGCTTCGGCTTCATCGCGTGTCATGCTGTGGAGCAAACCGGTTGATACTGCCACTAATGAATCATCACGCTTTGCACCTGTTGCAAATGCGTTGATATCAGGCGCATCATAAATAGCAACGGTTGGCATTCCAATTCCAGCTTGTTCTGCTTGACGAGCAACGGTATTAATTAACCAATGCTCAGTTTCATTACGTGGGCTATCAATCACAACCCCGCCAACAGAACGTAGTGCCATCGACTTCGACATCATCAAAGACACTAATGAACCACCAAAGCCAAACAGCGCCGCCATTACTAACAATCCAGAAAGGCTGCCTGGCTTCATTCCTGTTACCGCATAAACAATGTTTAGAACAATACTAAACACCAACATTACGGCAAGGTTCGTTGCTAAAAACAACGCAATACGTTTCATATCTGTTATCTTCTCCAATTGAAAGGACATTATTAATCTAGTTTATACCCTATAGACTATATTCTAACGTCTTATTGGTACATTCAGACTTTTATTACTACTATCTTCAAATAATATGACTGTAAATTAAAGTGCTAAATTGTTACCAATTCTTATCAGCTCAAGCTTTTCCACTCTCTGTATCGCAAAATAACCGCAAAGCTATAAGCTTATCTCGTCATATACTTGTCTTCATCTCACTTTTTTTAACATCACTAGTAACATTTAATTGCAAAAATAAATGCTGATTAGACTTTGGTCGTATTGCTTTAATAGCATAACTCTATTATTGTTTACATATTGTTATGAAACAATGCACGTAAAGACATGAGTACACAGGGAGGATTCATGGCTAATAATGAAAGTTATCAAGTTGCTATAGACATTTTGCGTTGTCATCTTGGTATGTCAATCGATGAAGCGCATAAAGAGCTAGGGCTTGATAACGCTGATAATCCAGTATCAATGACAGATACACAAGAACAATTGATTGGCCTTAACTCAGCTAATTAATTTTATCTTACTTCATTAAAACAAAAGGCACATTGGGTGCCTTTTGTTGCTTATAGCAGGTTGTTATCTTTCGCTTAAAAAACTTACATCAACATATTGAGCTAAATGCTGGTGTGGGGGTATTTCTTTTTCTGATTTGCTCATTGATACATAGGGGATCTCGGCTATTTTTTTCCCCGGTAAGTGCTGCTCTAACCACGTTATCATTGCTGTATAATTATCGGTTACTGGATGTATTTGATTAGCAATCCAACCGACAATAGTAAGGCCATCAGCCTGAATCGCTTCTGCGGTCAATAAAGCATGATTTAGACATCCAAGTTTAACACCAACGACTAAAATAACCGCTAATTGTTCTTGTTTTACCCACGACGAGAGGTAATCAGTAATATTAATAGGCACTCGCCAACCACCAGCACCTTCAATCAGCACATAATCAGCTTGTGCTTTAAGCTTGTTTAACCCTTGTGACAATACATTAAATTCAATTGTTTTATGTTCTTCATTGGCTGCAATATGCGGTGAAACAGGTCGATAAAAGGTATAAGGGTTAACGTCATCATATGTCACTGAAACGGATGATGCTTGTTGGAGCAATAAGGCATCACTATTACGCAATCCTTGCGGTGTATTCTCACTGCCTGATGCTATCGGCTTATACCCTACCATCGCAATATTTGCCTGTTGCGCTGCGTATAAAATTGCACAACTACACACCGTTTTTCCTACATCAGTATCGGTACCTGCAACAAAATAAGCGTTATTCATTGATCAATACTCCAAAACATACTTGATAAGTAGCGGGTAACAAACCATTGTCTAAGCGAAGGTCATCATAAGCTCGTTCTAAATCAATGAATGTTTGTCGACCAACCAAGCCAGAGCGCCGCTGTTGCTGTAAATGTGTGGCACCGATACCTTTTAGATCTTTCATCAGTTTCATTGCCGTTGAGTAATATACCGTTATAGGCTTACACTCTAAGGTTTCAATAGTTAATCCGACTTGGCTAATTTCGGCTGTAATTGTTGTGAGTGATTTAAAGCTATTAACATGTTGCTGATCATCAATATAAGACCATGCTTGAGTTAACTCACTCAACGAGCCTTCAGCTAGCGTTGTAAAAAAAATTTTACCTTGTGGTTTAACAACTCGTTGTAATTCTCGTAGCGGAACAGAAAGATCATCACACCATTGTAAAGCGAGATTACTAAAGGCAATATCATAGCGGTTATCAGCCATCGCAATATTTTCAGCATCTGTTTGTAAATATTGGCAATCTTGTCCACATCGTTGTTGTGCTTGTTGCAACATCTCTGCAGACAGATCAGCCGCTGTCACAGCGAATCCTTGTTGATGTAAAACTGCACTGAAATACCCCGTTCCACAACCCACATCAATCACTGTCGTAGACGACGTAAATGCTGAAATTGGTGGTGCGATAAATGATAATAATTGCTGTCCAACCTGTCGTTGAAATGCCGCTGATTTATCATAATCTTTAGCAGCACGACCAAAGGCATTGGCTATCGCTTGTTTGTTGTTCTGATCGATGCCGCATAGCGGTTTATTGATTAATCTATCTAACATCAACCACCTCATTAAGTGCCATCGCTAACTGACGAACATCGGCATCATTATGGTTTGCAGTAAGTGTAATGCGAAGCCGAGCGCTATTTGGTGCAACTGTCGGCGGACGTATAGCCCCTACTTTAATTCCCCGCTGTTGTAATTGAGCAGCAATTGCCATTGTTTGACCACTATCACCGATAATGATCGGTTTAATCGGTGTCATTGTTGACATCAGACCAATACGCTTATCAAGCTGGTGCGCTAAAGACTCAGACAAAGCCTGCAATTTTTCTCGTCGCCAAGCTTGGGTTTGAATCAATGAACAAGCACAGCTTAAAGCAACAGCCTGTGCTGGAGGCATTGCTGTCGAGTAAATAAAATGACGAGCAAATTGAATCAAATATTCAGCAGTTTCATCACTACACAATACCGCAGCACCTTGTATACCAAAGGCTTTTCCGAAAGTAATAATTAATATATCGGCTTTTATACCGGCAAGATGACAACTACCTTGCCCAGCCTCACCCAATACACCGCAACCATGGGCGTCATCAACCATTAACCAACTTTTATGTTGCGTTGTCATTTCTCGTAATGATGCTAATGGCGCACAATCACCATCCATACTAAAAACACCCTCAGTGACAACTAATGATGCAGTGTTTAGTGTCGGTTTTATTTTTGAAAGCTGTCGCTGTAATACTGACATATCATTATGAGCAAAACGCGTCATTTTCGCAGGCGATAACATACCCGCTTCTATTAAAGAGGCATGATTTAACTTATCTTGAAACAGATGATCTTGTGGCTGCAATAACGTAAATAGCACTGCTTGATTCGCACTAAAGCCACTATTAAATAACAATGCCCGTTGATAGCCCAACCATTGTGTAAGTTGTTGTTCTAAATCTGCATGTGGTGATTGAAACCCTGTCACTAAGGGTGAAGCACTACTTCCTGCACCATATTTAGCCAACCCTTGCTGCCATGCAGCTATAATCTCTGGCTCTTGTGCTAAACCTAGATAATCATTACTGGCAAAATTTATGGTTTTTGAAATGGCATCTTGGCACTGTAATTGTCGGTAAAGGCCTTGCTGCTGACGCTTGATAAGTGCTTGTTGATGACGCTGATTAAAGAGAGGCATCATAAAAAATGTCATCTTTAGTTGGACGTGTAGCAACCCGCTCTACGACTTGCTCTAATAATTCTTGCGCTTGAATATCATCTGGTTTTGCTGTCTGATGTTGGCTATTAATACCAAGTTTGGCAAACAGTTGCATGTCTTTATCTTCACCTGGGTTTGGCGTGGTTAATAATTTACAGCCGTAGAACACAGAATTAGCCCCAGCCATAAAACACAACGCCTGCATCTGCTCATTCATATCCTCACGACCAGCAGACAGCCTCACTGCAGAATGCGGCATCATGATACGGGCAACAGCAATAATACGGATGAAGTCAAATGGATCGACATCCTGCGCATTTTCAAGTGGCGTACCTTTTACTTTTACCAGCATGTTTATTGGTACACTTTCTGGATGAACGGGTAAATTGGCTAATTCCACCAGCAATCCGGCACGATCTCGCACACTTTCTCCCATTCCAATGATGCCACCAGAACAAATTTTCATTCCCGAATCACGCACATGCGCTAAAGTATCTAATCGATCTTGATAGGTACGTGTAGTGATCACATTGCCATAATATTCAGGAGAGGTATCAAGATTATGGTTGTAATAATCCAGCCCTGCAGCTGCTAATGTATTTGCTTGATCAGTGGTTATCATCCCTAACGTCATGCATGTTTCTAAACCTAATTGCTTAACGCCTTGTACCATTTCAAGCAAATAAGGCATATCTCTATCTTTAGGGTTTTTCCACGCCGCTCCCATGCAAAAGCGAGTTGCGCCTGATTGTTTGGCTTTTATAGCAGCATCAAGCACACGCTCGACTTCCAATAACCGTTCTTTTTCTATATCAGTACGATAATGCGCACTTTGAGGGCAATATTTACAATCTTCAGGGCAAGCGCCAGTTTTAATAGAAAGCAAAGTACTTACTTGAACCTGATTAGGCTGATGAAATTGACGATGAATTTGTTGTGCTTCAAACACCAAATCCATAAATGGCTTATTAAATAAAGCCTGCACTTCTGCAACAGTCCAATTACTACGAACTTCCACAATGCGTCCCTCTTTTATGCTTTTTATTTATATCTTGAAATAAAACCAATACCGATTGAGATCACAATCGATTCATAACTCATTGTTCAATAAACAACCACTAAGACACTTATTTGCCTTTCCGTTATTGGCTAGTCTACTAACAGCGCGTAGACTGTCAACCACAAAACATAAATTTGGTTTACAACAGTGCAAAAACAACCCGACATTGATCTTGCTTTTGATCAGCAGCATATTTGGCACCCTTACACTTCAACAGTGTCACCGCTTCCTTGTTACCCTGTAACTAAAGCCAATGGTGTCTATCTTACGCTAGAAGATGGCACCCAATTAATTGATGGTATGTCTTCATGGTGGTCTGCTATTCATGGCTATAACAACCCCCAATTAACAGCCGCAGCTAAAACCCAGCTTGATAAAATGTCCCATGTGATGTTCGGAGGTATCACTCATCAACCCGCGATTGATCTCTGTAAAAAATTAGTCGCAATAACACCATCAGGATTAGATACCGTTTTTCTAGCTGATTCTGGATCCGTTGCCGTTGAAGTTGCACTTAAAATGGCACTGCAATATTGGCATGCTAAAGGTGAGCATAGAGCCAAGTTTTTAACCCTCAGCCACGGTTATCATGGCGATACATTTGCAGCAATGTCAGTTACAGATCCTGACAACTCAATGCACAGTATTTATAAAGGATTTTTACCACAGCATATTTTTACTGATTCACCACAATGTGGTTTCTGGGATCAATGGGATGAAAATGACATTGGTGATTTTTCAAATAAATTGGCGCACAACCACCAACACATCGCAGCGGTAATTTTGGAACCTATAGTGCAAGGTGCGGGAGGAATGCGGCTATACCATCCCACTTACCTGCGTCGTGTTCGCCAATTATGTGATCATTATGGTGTGCTATTAATTGCAGATGAAATTGCGGTGGGTTTTGGACGTACCGGAAAATTATTTGCTTGTGAACATGCAGAAATTAGTCCTGACATACTTTGTGTCGGTAAAGCTCTGACTGGCGGCTATATGACGTTATCTGCCGTTATTACTCAAAAAAGTATTGCAGACACGGTATGCAGCGGTGAAGCTGGATGCTTTATGCATGGACCAACCTTTATGGGGAATCCGCTTGCCTGTGCCGTTGCCAATGCTAATCTCGAACTATTAGAACAAAATAAATGGCAACAACAAGTTGCAGCCATTGAAAACCAACTTGCCAATGAATTACCTCACATTGCTACCCTTGAAAAAGTCAAACAAGTACGTTGGTTAGGTGCCATTGGTGTGATTGAATTACACCAACCCGTTGACATGGTTGCCATACAGCAGGCTTTTGTTAATGCAGGAGTATGGGTTCGCCCCTTTGGTCGTTTAGTTTATATAATGCCGCCCTATATTATTACTTCGAGTCAATTATCATCGTTAACTCAAGCGATATATCAGGTGTTAAACATATAATGCTATTTATCTAAACAGCCTTTTATTTTAATGCAGTATCATAAAGCAGACATTACTCTATTTTAGTCTGCTTATACTGATTACAGGAGCCCGAGCCACAGAATAATAATGATAATCATATATCGAGCGACCATTTACTTATGTTAAAAACGCATTAGCTAGGGTTATCATTATGCAGTTACCTCTTTTCCCACTTGATATCTATTTGTTACCTAATGGTATTTGCAAATTACGTATTTACGAACAACGCTATATTCGATTAGTAAAACTTGCAACCACCAACCATCATGGCTTTGGGCTATGCATGAAGATTGATGACACCTTATGCCATTTTGGAACTCGCGCGATTATTACTGATTTTGATGCCCTCCCTAATGGGTTTATGAGTATTACTATTAAGGGCGTTGAAATGTTTTTAATTAATAATCACTGGCAAGACAACGATCGTCTTTATATTGGTGATACCTCACCTGTCCCAAATTGGCATAGCAAAGGGATTAATTTTATCGATCAAAGCATTTCAGACAACTTACAGCAACTGTTCCAACAGCATCCAGATCACGCCCGTTACTACCCAGAGCCTAAATTTGATGATATTACGTGGGTATGCCAGCGGTGGCTCGAGATCCTACCATTAGAAGTCAACCAAAAGCAGTGGTTTATGAGTCGTAATGATTGCAGTGCTGCATTATCTTTTCTACACACAGTTATCAGTAATAATGCGAATTTAAAATAAGTAAGTACCACCATAATCATTTTTCACACTCACCGACTTATGAGTAATTGTTTGCGATATTTAATAGAAAGTTAAACTTAATGCAAAATAATAGCTTCCTGTTATTATTTCTCTCTATTAATATATTTAACCACAACTAAATAAGGCTTACTGCATTTCAGATAACCATAACAAATGCATTATTAACCGTATTATTGCTTGTTATCTCGCTTAAATAATCACTGTAGTGATAATCATTACCTTTAATAAAAATAAACAAATAAAACAACGGCAATAAACACCTAAAATATTAGCTTATGTATGCAAATATATTGTTTCCAATAATGCTATAATCATTTGCTCTCCCCTTTTAAAGACAAACTCTAATGCATTGATTTTTTAGTCTTAATAAATAAAACAGTTACATCTATTTTTATGTTCACATCACATTTAATTAATACGTATGATAAATACACAAAAGAAATAGATAGAAAGTTTCTTTTTCCTGCCTAAAATAATATTCCCACTGAGGTAATCAGTACAAATAATACTATTCACATAGTAATAATAAATAAAAATAAAATTCGTCTGTTTGAATATGGAATAAGACGACTCAGTCAGGGAAAAAAACATGCTAAATCTAGCGATATCGATCATTCCAATTTTATTATTAATTTGGATGATGACGAAAAAAAATGCTCTACCTTCACATATTGCATTACCTGTAACCGCATTAATTATCGGTTTTTTACAATTAGTTTATTTTGGCACTAGTGGACGACTATTAACTGCAAATATTATTTCTGGCGCTTTATCAGCAATCACTCCAATTTCTATTATTGCGGGCGCGATTTTATTAAATCGTACCCTCTCAATTTCAGGCTGTGAAGATGTCATAAAACAATGGTTAGAAGGTATTAGTAAAAACCAAATTGGTCAGTTAATGATCATTGGTTGGGCCTTTGCCTTCATGATTGAAGGTGCGTCAGGATTTGGTACGCCCGCTGCCATTGCAGCACCTATTCTAGTCGGACTAGGCTTTAACCCGCTACGGGTTGCAATGCTGGCATTAGTCATGAACTCAGTACCAGTCTCTTTTGGTGCGGTCGGTACGCCAACATGGTTTGGGTTCGGTAACTTAGGGCTTTCTGATACTGAATTACTCAATGTCGGCAGTTTATCTGCCATCATGCACACTGTTGCGGCAATCGTTATTCCAGTTATTGCGTTGAGGTTTATTGTTAGTTGGCAACAAATTCGCCGTAACATTATTTTTATTCAGCTGAGTATTTGGTCATGTACGCTACCTTATGTTTGGCTTGCACAATGGAACTATGAATTTCCAGCCCTAATTGGTGGCGCTATTGGTTTAACATTATCAATCTTTTTTGCACGCTATAACATTGGTTTAGAAAAGAAAGAGCTAACTGACATAGAAAAAACAACGACTACGTTACCTTTTGGACACGTATTTAAAGCTATGGCACCAACTCTATTACTGATCTTTATTTTAATTGTCACTCGTATTAAGCAATTAGGATTAAAAGGCATGTTAAACGACGCAACGCCAATGTGGAATTTCCACTTAGGTTTTGCTGATTTACATATTAGCCAAGCGTTGATTATTCACATCAATCAAATTTTAGGCACTGATACTGCTTGGGCATACAAAACCTTATATGTGCCTGCATTAATTCCTTTTTTCTTGGTTGTTTTTGTGTCGATTCCTTTTTTAAAAATGAACAAAAAACAAGTAACCACCGTGTTTAGCGACACAACATCACGAATAAAAACGCCCTTTATTGCTCTTGTTGGTGCGTTAATTATGGTGAAGTTCATGATGATTGGTGGCGACCATTCACCGATTATGACAACCGGTAATGCTTTTGCGGCACTTTTAGGTAAAAACTGGCAATACTGTGCCGCTTACCTTGGCGCTTTAGGTGCATTTTTCTCAGGTTCCGCGACGGTTTCTAATCTTACTTTTGGTGCGATTCAACAAAGCATTGCTCACACCGTTGGCTTACCTGAAACCATTATTCTGGCCTTGCAATCTGTCGGTGGTGCAATGGGTAATATGGTATGTATCAATAATATTATTGCAGTATCAGCCATTCTTGGTATTGCAAATAAAGAAGGTTACATCATTAAACGAACCGTTATTCCAATGGTTTTATATGGCGTAATTGTCGCAATTGTAAGCATTTTTCTTTAATCACTTAACACAATCGGTTTACGCGCTGTGCCGCAGTGTAACAGGTGTAAACCAACAGTATAACATTAATATCTCAGGCGCCTTTACGCCATTGGAGCAATAAAATGAAGGTAAACTTTTTTGTCACTTGTCTTGGTGATACCGTAAAAGCAGAGGTTGCTAAAAAGACAGTGCAACTGCTTGAACAACTCAAGTGTGAAGTGATTTTTCCAGAACGCCAAGGATGTTGTGGTCAACCAGCACTAAACAGTGGCTACATTGAAAAAAGCAAGCCAGCAATGAAAAGCATGATCGAAGCATTTGAAATTAACGATTATCCAATCGTGACCCCTGCTGGCTCATGCGCCGCTTCAATAAAGAAATATCCACATTATTTAGAAGATGAGCCTGAATGGGCAGCTCGCGCACAAAAAGTTGCTGACCGTTTATTTGAATTGACCCAATTTGTTGTACGCCAATTAGGCGTGGAAAATGTTGGTGCGCGTCTTAAAGGTAAAGGGGTTTATCACCCATCTTGTAGCCTTATTCGTAAATTAGGCGTACGTGAAGAACCACTTATTTTATTAAATAACGTTGAAGGCTTAGAGTTATTACCGATTGATAACCAAGAAACATGCTGTGGTTTTGGTGGTACTTTCTCAGTCAAAATGTCTGAAATTTCAGGTGAAATGGTAACAGAGAAAGTACAGCACATTAGCGCAGTAAAACCAGACTTCTTAATTGGTGCTGATATTAGTTGTCTACTCAATATTGGTGGTCGTATTAGCCGCGAAGGTCAACCAATTAAAGTAATGCACATTGTTGATGTGCTGATGAGTCGTTAAGAGGTCATTCTTATGTCAATGAAAACAAGCAACGTTAAATTTAAAGATCGTATTCATCTAAAAATGAAAGACGAGTCAATGCGTGCCGCCGTTGCCAACGCACAAGAACGTATGTTTAAAAGCCGTGCTGTTGCTGCTGAAAAACTCGGTAATTGGGAAGAATGGCGTGAAATGGGCATGGATATTCGTAACCATGTACTTGAAAATCTTGATTACTACTTAATGCAGCTTAGTGAAAATGTAGAAAAAAATGGTGGTCATGTTTTCTTTGCCGCAACAGCTGAAGATGCAACCAACTACATAGAAACAATTGTACAGAAAAAGAACGCTAAAAAAATCGTAAAATCTAAATCGATGGTGACTGAAGAAATCGGTATGAACCAGATGATTCAACGCAATAATTGCGAAATCATCGAAACGGATTTAGGCGAATATATTCTACAAGTCGATGATTGTGATGCGCCCTCACACATTGTTGTGCCAGCATTACATAAAAACCGCACTCAAATTCGCGAAGTGTTCAAAGAAAAGCTCGGTTATGACGGCACCTCAGATCCTGAAGCCATGACCCGCTTTGTCCGTGAGCATATTCGTCATGATTTCCTTGAAGCAGAAATCGGTATTACTGGGTGTAACTTCGCCATTGCAGAATCTGGCACTGTCACACTAGTGACTAACGAAGGTAATGCACGTCTAGCCACCAGCTTGCCAAAAACCCATATCGCCGTCATGGGCATGGAACGTATTGTTCCTACTTTTGAAGAATTTGATATTGTTGCGAGCCTATTATGTCGCAGTGCCGTTGGCCTACCATTAACAGGTTATGTCACTGCGCTAACAGGTCCTCGTGAGGGTGATAATTGCGATGGTCCAGAAGAGTTCCATCTTGTTATTGTTGATAACGGTCGTTCAAAGATTCTAGGCTCAGAATTCCGCCCAATCTTACGTTGTATCCGTTGTGCAGCGTGTGTTAATACCTGCCCTGCATACCGCCATATTGGTGGGCAATCTTACGGTTCAATCTATTCAGGTCCAATTGGCGCAGTATTATCGCCTTTACTTGGTGGTTATAAAGATTTTAAAGACTTACCCAATGCTTGTAGCTTATGTCGTGCTTGCCATGATGTCTGTCCAGTAAAAATTCCACTGTCTGATTTATTGCTAAAACACCGCCAAATTATGGGTGAAGAAAAAATCACAGCAGCATCAGAACGTGCTGCAATTACGGGTTTTAACTTTATTAACTCTCACCCATTCATCTGGGATAAGACCGTAAAAATGGGCGCGATTATGGCGGGAAAACTGATTAAAGATGGCAAATTGCCATTCAAAGTAGGTCTGCTTAGCGCTTGGACACAAACGCGTGATTTACCCGACCCCGCAGGTCAATCATTCCGTAGCTGGTTTAAAAACAGAAACAATAAATAAGGGACTTCCGCATGTCAGAGCAACGTATTTTTAACCGCGATAGTTTCCTTGATAATATCGCGATACAACTTGGTCGTGAGCGTATTACAGCGCCTGTAGTACGCCCAAATTTAAAATATAACTGTCATAAAGAGGTTTTTGCAAATAAAAGCCCTGATGAGTTAAAAGCCATTTTAGTTGACTACACTGAAACAACATTAGCCTCTCAGGCCGTGGTTACAACCAAAGATAAGCTAACAGAAACGTTACGTAATGTATGTTTTCACTATTGTACTGATGATGGCGAAGGCCTAAATCCTATCGGTGAAACCATCTTTACAGCAGATAATCGTCTGCTAGATATCATTAATCCGAAAGATTTGACTGAAAAACAACATGGCGTCTATATCTGGGATCATAGTGCAGGTTATGAGGCAAATATTGCGGTTGCGGAACGGGCTAAAGTCGGCGTAGTATTTGCCGAACAGGCACTTGCAGAATCAGGTACGATGGTGCTTTACAGCCAAGCTGCACAAGGTCGAGCAGTTAGTTTGCTCCCTGAGGCGTCTGTGTTTATCGTACCTAAAAGTAACATTGTCCCTCGCTTAACCCAAGCGACAGAAGTCTTACATCAAAAAGCACGTAATGGTGAACGTATACCGTCATGTGTAAACTTTATTTCAGGTCCTAGTTCGACTGCAGATATCGAGCTGATCAAGGTTGTTGGTGTGCATGGGCCCGTCTTTGCCACCTACATCATTATTGATGATATGTAGTTTTACCTATCACCAATAGTGATAATCAAACTAGCAGGATGCTAGTGGTTAAGCACTTAAACGGGAATACGAAAAAACGCAGTTATCGGACTGCGTTTTTTTTCGCGTATAATTCGGCAATAAACCGACTCATGGAATATTAATATGCCTGCCATTGATGATCTCGTTCTTTTTACTCAAATTATTGAGCATGGATCGTTCAGTAAAGTTGCTGAACTCAATAACATCACCAAATCTGTTGTTAGTAAACGTATCAGCAAGCTTGAGACAAGTTTAGGATTACAACTTATTTACCGTACCACGCGTAAGCTAACACTGACCGAGCCTGGTGAAGTGCTCTACCATCGAGCAAAAAGTATCAATAATATTGCTCAAACCGCGTTTGATTCTGTTACCGGCTATAGTGAAGCACTCTCAGGTAAAATACGGATGTCAGTCCCAACGATTTCAGGCGAACTGGTGCTAGCGAATGCTGTTTCTAGTTTTTGTCAAAAGCATCCTGGCCTCACCGTTGATATGTCACTTAATAATCACTTTGTCGATTTGGTTGCAGATAACTACGATCTGGTTATTCGTACTGGCTACCTTGAAGACTCAAGCCTTATTGCGCGGCATATTTTTAACTCTCGCTGGGTTATCTGCGCCTCACCCACTTACTTTGAACAACACGGAATACCTGAAACGCCAAAGGCATTAAATAGCCACAATTGTTTAGGTTATAATCCTCAAAGCTCAGGTCCTTTTGAATGGCAATTTATTCGTCAAAATAAGATCTATACCCATAAGGTCAGTGGTAACTTTTCATCAGATAATGCCGCCGCATTAAAAAAGGCGACTCTTGCTGGTAATGGCATTGCATATTTACCGACTTGTTTAGTCTATGACGAATTACAACAAGGAACACTGATTGAAGTATTAGCCGCCCATGCAGGAAAAGTCGTTGGTATTTATGCCGTTTACCCTTACACCCGTAAACCTGCTAAACGCATTCAAGCCCTCATTGAACATATTCGAGAGAGCTACATGGAAATTAAAGAACAATTTTAGCCATCGACCAATTTCATTAATAAATGACCGTCATACAACGCTTGTTTAACTAAAGCAGCCCCAGGCATGGTTGCTTGAGTATAAAAACAACTTTCTTTCAGCTCTAAATCGCGATTATAAATCGGTAAAGTTTGACCAATAATACATTCCATTATTGCCGGATATAAGACCGATTTAGCGCGATTTAACTCGCCGCCAATAAGAATCCGTTGTGGATTAAACAGATTAATCATAATCGCTATTGCTTGCCCAAGATGATGACCAAGATCGATGATAATTTGACGAGCAAGTGCATCACCCGCAACTGCTGCATCACAGATAGCTTCAATGGTTAATGTCGATGCTACCAATGTTGATGTATGCCCTTCTTGTAAACGAAGCGCTGTTTGCTCTAATACTGCCGTTAAGCTGGCAACGGTTTCTAAACAGCCATGATTGCCACAAAAACAGCGCTTACCATAAGGTTTAATCTGAATATGGCCTAATTCACCAATATTACCGGTTCGACCTTGAAGTACCTTATCATCTAAAATAATTCCTGCACCAACACCATGATGGACAGACACTAAAATAGAATTTGAAACCCCTTGTGAATTACCAAACAATTTTTCGGCCAGCGCCCACGAGCGGGTGTCATTACCCACAAATACTGGTAATCCTGTTTCTTGATGAATAATGTCACTTAACGGTAAATTATTTATAGTGTAATGCGGCATTTGTAATACGATGCCTTCATCAGCATTGACAAGTCCTGGTAATGAAACAGCAATGGCTGAAATACGATCAAGAGCACTAACGTGATTAGCAAAAAAAACATTAATTTCAGTTAATAATTTAGACACCACATCATCTTGCTGCACTTGTTTAATATCTTGCCGTTCCTCAACCAAAACATCACCACTTAATGAGTGTAATGCGATGGTTAAATAACCTCGACCTAATCGAATCGATAAAAATTGCCAACCTTCATTGGCAGGTACTAGTCCTATTGCCGGACGCCCACGACTCGTCGATTCTTGATATTGTGTTTCTTTTATTAAATGCGCTTCGATTAATTCACGGGTTATTTTGGTAATACTCGCAGGAGCAAGTTGACTACGTTTAGATAATTCAATCCGTGAAATAGGTCCGTACAGATCAATAAGTTTATATACGCTCCCGGCATTATTTCTTTTAATATGATCAATATGACCTGGCTGAGCGACGTACATGTCGATACTCCTAGGGGAAAAACAGCGCTAAATATCATTCAGTTTCTAATTTTTTTACTTTGCGAACTAATTGTGAAGTCTCTTGTTCTCAGGACGTGACAGATGTCACGAGGAATCCCTAAAGACTTCCGCTTTCGGTTCTGACATAATGATAAATCGACATTTCGTCGAGTATAAATTCAACTAGCAAATTTAATCTCTTGCGTGCTTTTACTCAGCCATATTTACTATGGTCTCTCATTGGTAATGACAAAAGTAGCGGTAGAGAATATGAGGTTCCACGTGTACAAAATTAATGAAGTCTTCGAAACCATTCAAGGTGAAGGTGTATTCACCGGCGTTCCTGCTATTTTTGTTCGTTTGCAAGTCTGCCCTGTTGGTTGCTCATGGTGTGATACTAAACAAACATGGACTGCTGAGCCTGAAGATTTAGTCAGCGTTGAACGCATCATGGTAAAAACAGAAGACTCTCCACTTTGGACACAGCTTGATGCTGATGGCGTTGTAAATTTATTAATTGCTCAAGGTTATACTGCTAAGCACGTTGTTATCACTGGTGGCGAACCTTGTATTTATGATTTACGTCCATTAACGGCGGCATTAGAAACCGCAGGCTTTAATTGCCAGATAGAAACCAGTGGTACTTCTGCTATTTTAACCAGTGATAATACCTGGGTTACGGTATCACCTAAAATCAATATGAAAGCGAAATTACCGGTTTTAACTTCTGCCCTAGCCCGTGCTAACGAAGTTAAACACCCTGTTGGTACACAAAAAGATATTGATCAATTAGATGCTCTTTTGGCAACGGCAACATTACGTAATGATGTCACCATTGCTTTACAACCTATCAGTCAAAAGCCTCGCGCAACTGAGTTATGTATTTCAACCTGTATCGCACGTAATTGGCGTTTATCAATTCAAACCCATAAATATTTAGCGATTGCTTAACTTAAGCCTTTAAAATTATCACACTATAATTTCAACAAATAATAAGGCAATGATAAGGCTCAGTTTGATTATCATTGCTAAAATGATCGTTTCTTAACCGATCTTGTGGGTGAATTATCACTTTCCCACATCAATTTATCAATCTGATGAGATCAATGCTTGATGCTTGACGTAAGAAAGGTAATATTACTAATACAACGATATCTTTAAGCACGTCATACTTTAATTCCAAAGTGAGTGCCTAAACGGAGAATAACTTAAACATGACTTACGCGCCTGTAACAGACGTATTAAGCGGTAAGCTAGCAGTTGACAGTGAAATTACTGTTCGTGGCTGGATCCGTTCACGTCGTGATTCCAAAGCTGGAATTTCTTTCCTTGCCATTTATGACGGCTCTTGTTTCGACCCGATTCAGGCCGTGGTCTCTAATGAGTTAAATAATTACCAGGAAGAAGTACTTAAATTAACAACGGGTTGCTCTGTTGAAGTCACTGGTACTATTGTTGCCTCTCCTGCTAAAGGTCAAGATTTTGAGCTAGTAGCAACCGCAGTTAAAGTTGTCGGTTGGGTTGAAGACGCTAACACTTACCCAATGGCGAAAACACGCCACTCAATTGAGTATTTACGTGAAGTTGCTCACCTACGTCCACGTACTAACGTGATTGGCGCAGTAGCACGTGTGCGTAACTGTCTATCTCAAGCAATCCACCGCTTTTACCACGAGCAAGGTTTCTTCTGGACATCATCACCACTTATCACATCGTCTGATTGTGAAGGTGCGGGTGAAATGTTCCGTGTATCAACACTTGATCTAAACAACCTTCCTTTAGACGATAAAGGCAGTGTTGATTACGATAAAGACTTCTTTGGTAAAGAAACATTTTTAACCGTTTCTGGCCAATTAAATGCTGAAGCTTATGCATGTGCATTAAGCAAAGTTTACACGTTCGGTCCAACTTTCCGTGCTGAAAACTCAAACACTAGCCGCCACCTAGCTGAATTCTGGATGGTTGAGCCTGAAGTTGCTTTTGCTGATCTAAACGATGTAGCAAAACTTGCTGAAGACATGCTGAAGTATGTTTTTGCCGCTGTTCTTGAAGAGCGTCGTGATGATCTTGAATTCTTTGCTTCTCGCATTGATAAAGAAGCTATCACTCGCCTTGAGCAATTTGTTAACGCTGATTTTGCACAAGTGGATTACACTGATGCAATCCAAATTCTATTAGATTCTGGTAAGAAATTTGAGTTCGATGTTGAGTGGGGCATCGATATGTCTTCTGAGCACGAGCGTTACCTTGCTGAAGAACATTTCAAAGCACCTGTTATCGTTAAGAACTACCCGAAAGACATTAAAGCTTTCTACATGCGCTTAAATGATGATGGTAAAACAGTAGCAGCGATGGATGTTCTTGCTCCAGGTATTGGTGAGATCATCGGTGGTGCGCAACGTGAAGAGCGTTTAGACATTCTTGATGCACGTATGGTTGCTATGGGTATCGACCCTGAGCACATGGGTTGGTACCGTGATTTACGTCGTTACGGTACAGTGCCTCATGCTGGCTTCGGTCTTGGTTTTGAGCGTCTAGTTTCTTACGTAACAGGCATGGGTAACGTGCGTGACGTGATTCCATTCCCACGTACTCCACGTTCAGCAAACTTCTAATTTTCATAGTAAGTTCGCCTTTCAAAAAGCCACTTTAAAGTGGCTTTTTTTATGTTTAATTAAAATAAATCAATAAAAGTGCACGCGTAAATACTCACAAGAAATCCAAAATCATTGATTTAATAGCAAAAATAGATTAAATTCCACTTAATAATTCACCAGCAGAATACATTCCACCCTGCTTTTATAATGAAACATCAACATGAGAACGAAGCATTACCCATTTAGCAAACATGCTATTACTTCCCTTAAATATTTTGCTTTATTTCTTTATCTGTTCTCTAGCCTTTATTTAATTTATAACATTTACCATATTGAAAGATTTCACCAACGCTATATTACTAAAATTAAATCGGTGTATTCATATACTCGCCGTTTTAACTCGTATTACAACAATACTCAAGAGGAATATAAAGCAGCAAATCATTATAAAAAAGATAATGTATCATTAATTGTTAATACTGCTAGTCAAGTAAAAGTGCTGTCAAATGGTATTAGTAAATTACGTTCAGAGTTAAACCAACTTACTAATAATAATATTTGGACTATTGCTGTTCTTGAAAATCCCGCTGATTACGCACATTTTGATCCTATTCGGCCAGAATATTTGAATCAATTTGATAAATACGGTGAAAATTCAGTTATGCAACGTATTGTTGAACGAGAAGGTTTACTTAATACATATCAATCTTTTTATGGCTGTAATTTAAAACTTACCGAAAATTACATCGAAGATGGTTCACAAACACGTATTAGAACACTTTATTATCCTATTTATAATAAAATGCATCTTGATGCCCTATTGGCTATTGATATAAAAAGTCAATTTTTAACTGATGCTATAACACAATATAATAATAAATATCTAACAATAATTAATATGAACACACATCATAATATTTATAAAATAGTAGAGTTGCTTCCATGCTCACAATCAAACCCAATGAATATTGGTATTAATTTATTGTCTATTTTAAACGCCGTTTTTTTACCTTCTCTATTATTAAGTCTTTTTTATCGTTATTTTAGAATATACTTTATTAAGAAAAAAGATCATTTTCAGCGAGATCAAATGACAACATTTTATCGTCGAGATTACTATGAGAAAAAATGGCTAAAACAACGTGATTTTAGTTTGTTAATAATAGACATTGATTTTTTTAAAAATATTAATGATACCCAGGGTCATGAAGTTGGTGACGATGTTATACGTCATGTTGCTAATCGAATTAATAACCGTATTCGAACTAAAGATATTGCTGTCCGCTGGGGTGGAGAGGAATTTATTATTACCTTTAAAGATATGACGAATGAACAATTACATATTAAAGCACATCAAATATGTACTTCAATTGCATCAAGTCCTATATTGGGGCTTGATATTACCGTTTCTATTGGTGGTACTACAGCCACTGACACTCACTTTAATGATGTGTATAAAGTTGCCGATAAAGCACTCTATTACTCAAAACACAATGGCAGAAATCAGTACACTATTGTCTAATAAATAGTTAGATAATCATTCTGTTACAATTTTTATTATGCACATTGTAGCACTCAATACCTGCAAGGTATATTTATACTAAAAACAAAATATTTTTATGGAAAAAATTAGTGTTTTTCATTTTAACGTGCCGCATGAACCTATAAAATGCAACCATTGATATTTTCAACCTCATGGATAGTAATGATTATAAATATAAAAGCTTTTTTCAAGAAAACGCTACGTCACTTTAAGCTTTTTAGTTTGTTTTTTATAATCTGCTCTAGCCTTTATTTTATTTATAACATTTATAATATTAATAAATTACATGGCCAATATCTCACAACTTTAAATAATATCTATTCTGCTGCTCGTCGCTTTGGTTCTTTTTATAATAATACCGGTACAGAAGATTTAAAAGAAGGCCAATACTTATTTAACGGCGTTTCTGTCGTTGTCAACTCGTCAACACAAGCAAAAATATTATCAACAGGCATAAACAAGCTACGTTTACAAATAGATAAATTAGCTGAAAACCATATTTGGACAGTGGCTGTTTTTGAAACATCTGCTAAATATTCACATTTTGATCCGCTTCGCTCTGTGTATTTAAAACTCTATGATCATGTGGTACTTAACTCTATTGTTAAAAATGAAGGTCTAACAGATACCTATCAATCCTTTTATGGCTGTAATATAAAGCTAACGGATATATACACTGAACAAGGTACAGATGAAATTCTTCGTACTGTTTATTTCCCTATATATAATAATAAAAAATTAGACGCTTTATTAGCTATCGATATTAATAACTCAATGTTTAAGAATATATTAGATAATTATAATCGTAATAAAATGACAATTATCAATATGAATAATAATAACCTTTATCAAACCCATGATTTATTACCATGCTCAGAAGTTGATCCTATTCATTTAGGCGTTAATTTTTACACTCTACTAAAATTCACCTTTTTACCTTCTATATTATTAATGTTTTTATATCACTCTTTAACAAAACTTATTGCGAATAAAAACTTCATTTTACGTTATGACCAAATGACTCATTTTTATCGTCGTGATTTTTATGAAACAAAACTACTTAATCAGTCTGATTTTAATTTATTAATTATCGATATTGACCACTTCAAGAAAGTGAATGATAACTATGGTCATGAGGTTGGTGATGAGGTTATTCGAGCTGTAACTAAACGAATCAATAATTGTATTCGTAATAATGATATTGCCATTCGTTGGGGAGGAGAGGAATTTATGCTTTCATTCCCAAAAATGAATAGCGAGCAACTTACTAGAAAAGCCCAGCAAATATGTGACTCAATTGCGTTATACCCTATTTCTGATATTGATATTAGCGTATCTATTGGTGGTATTAGCGCAAAAAACATCCATTTTAATGATGCTTATAAAGCAGCGGATCAGGCACTTTACCATTCCAAAAACAACGGTCGAAATCAAGTTACCATTGTTTAAGCTTGGTATTTATAAAGCAACATAACAATACCATCACTTATGGTAAGCGTAAAAATGTACAAAAAATATAAATATATATTCACAATTTTGTTGCATCCTCTTGTCAAGGTTCTATCACTAAGGGTATAAATAGGGACATAACTATTTACTTACCCATGGATGACAAATATGTTTGAAAAGATTACAGCTGCACCCGCAGATCCTATTCTCGGTTTAACAGATGACTTTAAAGCTGATCCTAGAACACATAAAATTAACCTCGGTGTAGGTATTTATAAAAATGAAGCAGGCAATACTCCTGTTTTAGCGACAGTAAAAAAAGCCGAAGCAATTCTATTAGCACAAGAAACAACCAAATCTTATTTAGGTATTCCAGGTACGCCTGAGTATGGTCTAGCAGTACAACAACTTCTCTTTGGTGAAGACTCTACCCTAATTGCAGAAAAGCGTATTCAAACAGCACAAGCTCCTGGTGGTACAGGCGCTCTACGCGTTGCTGCTGAATTTATTAAACGCCAGTTAGGTGAGGTTACGGTTTGGATCAGTAATCCTACATGGGCTAACCACCATGGCGTATTTGGTGCTGCGGGTTTAGAGACTAAAACATACGGTTATTATAACGCTGACACAAAAGATATCGATTTTGATGCGACGATTACAGATCTTAATCAAGCAAAATCAGGTGATGTTGTCTTGCTTCACGGTTGTTGCCATAACCCGACCGGTATTGATCCAACCAATGCCCAATGGCAAACATTGGCTAAACTTTGCCTAGATAAAGGCCTATTACCTATGTTTGATTTTGCATACCAAGGCTTTGCTCGTGGTGTGGAAGAAGATGCTCAAGGATTGCGTATCTTTGCTGATCAAGTGCCAGAACTTCTTGTTGCAAGTTCATTTTCGAAAAACTTCGGTCTTTATAACGAGCGTGTTGGTGCTTTTACCTTAGTGGCTCAAAATGCACAACAAGCTGCAATTTCTTTTAGCCAAGTAAAATCAATTGCACGCGTTATTTATTCAAATCCACCAGCACACGGTGCTGCTATTGTTACTCAAATTCTCAACGATGCGGTATTGCGGGCAGAGTGGGAACAAGAAGTTGCTGACATGCGTGATCGTATTCAAGAAATGCGGGTACTTTTTGTAGCGACACTAAAACAATGTGGTGTCGACGCTGACTTTAGTTTTATTGAACGTCAAAATGGTATGTTCTCATTTTCAGGCCTCAACAAAGATCAAGTCGATCGTCTTAAAAACGAGTTTGCTATCTATATTGTTGGTTCTGGCCGTATCAGTGTTGCAGGCATGACAAAATCAAACATGCTGCCATTATGTCAGGGAATTGCTGCCGTTTTATAAGCAATAATAGCTAACATAAACCATAAAAAAGAGGATATTTATCCTCTTTTTTATCAACTATTGTAATAATAATATTAGCCTGATTTGTTTAATGGTAGAACATTACAATAAAGATCATGTTCATAATGTTTCTCTAGTTGTTCACGCCAAGGCCGCTGTGTTATTGGTACTAGATAAAACATTTCTCTTGTTGTGTCAGTGACAAACGCCATCCCTTGTCGCATAACTTCATAATGTATATCGTGAATATAGCCAAGAGAAAAACTCTGTCTCCCCGTCAGCATGTTGATATCTTCGCGACTAAAAGATACTCCCTGTGTGTCATCTGCAAATCGTTCAAGTAGCCAACCAGAAAATTCCTTTGCACTTATCATCGTCATAAGATCAGTTTCTCCGAATTTTACGCACTCCTTGAGAATCATTCTCTATCTAATAGTTATAGCAGAGTACAAAACAACCGTAACTGTTATTTATATAAAGATAATAATAGTCTAAATAATTACAGTAGTATTAAAGAGATGAAAAAAATAGCATTACGGAGAGAATTGAAACAAACAACAAAAAACCCGCTTCTTAACGAGAAGCGGGATTGGCATCTCTTAAAGTGCTTTATATAACACTTTATTCCCTGCCAACTGGATACGTTCCACTAACCCTTCTTCAGTTAGTTTTTTTAACGCACCGGTAGCCCAAGAAGCTGCTTTCGCATCTTCCTGACCTGCTTGTAAACCAATACCTTTGGGATTTAATCCGTCGGTATTATTAACGATAATGTCTAACACTTGTTGCTGTTTAGGCGTTAATGTCACCACTGATTTAGAAGCAACAACTGGCTGAACCGTCACTGCAACTTCTACTTTTTCAATTACTGTTTCAATTTTTAGAGTATCGTTAACTGCAGAGATGGTATTAGTTAAAAGGGGTTTCTGTTTATGCAGTTTTCGCTGGATATTACGTTTGTGAGAAATTCTCATGGTTTTATTTGCTCCGTTACACTACTTTCGATCACCACTATTTTCAGCGAGAAAAAGTGAGCGCGTTTTATACCAAGGTTATTTCGCAATTACCAGTAAACGATTATTTATCCATCAATAAATATGATCACTCGCAAATGAAAGTCAAATAATCATGAATTTTGGCATACTATAAGTAAAAACAAGCCTAAAAATCGTCATATTCATCGAAATACGTTTTAAAAATACACGTCTAAAATATATTTGATAACAGCATTGATAGAATTATTATAGCAATAATGGTCAAAGGAGGTCGTAATGGAGACGCTTCATATTCATGCAGAAAAATTAACACCCAAACATTATATTGGGTTATTTATCGCCATAATGACTATAACCCTCGCTTTTATAAGTTATTTCAAATCGCAATTATCAGCGCTTAGCGTTGGTATTATGGTTATTTTAATGATGTTAATGTTACTGCTGATGATAAAACTGATGAATTCGCCAACCGTCAGTTTTACACTGTCCTTTATGCACTGCCAATATCATAGTCGTTACGGTGGGTGGACAACAACATGGCACAATATTGCCGATATCGGTCATGCAACGCTGGGCACTCAGGGCTGGTACACATCCCTGCCTTGGATCGGCATTCGTTTAACAAATTATGATGATTTTATTGGTTCCATTTGCCCACGTGTCGCCTCTAGAATATTACTGGAACAACGTGTTTTACTGGCCATGGCGCTGAAATCTCAGCCTAATTCACCCTATCTACTTGAAGATATGCTATTTGATGACTCACCTTTTATTACAACCAATGGTGAGCAATTTCGTGGACTACAAGCCATGCTTGCCAACCGAATGCGTTATAATAGAATCTTCTTTGGGTTTGATTTTTTTATTGCTGATGATGTTATTGATAGGCCTGTTGCGGATTTCATTGGACTCTTACGCCGCTATAAAGCGGCAGCTTAACATTATGATAATGGTACCTTCGTGGCTGTTTGTACTTTAAGAAAAGGTAGTAATAATAATCCAATAAAAGCTGACGCCACAGATATCACCACAAAAAAACCAGTCCAATGGTAATGGTTCATAATGATTGCCAGCGGATATCCAGCTAACGCCGCTCCCATATAGGCAAATAACCCCACAAAACCCGTAGCGGCACCAACAGAGTCTTTATGAGAACACTCAGCAGCAGCCATACCAATCAACATTTGTGGCCCAAAGATAAAAAAACCAATCGCAAAAAAACAGCCAGATTGTAATATATAGCTCGTCACTGGCATTACCCATAACGCCGCAACCGCTAAGAATATGCCCATCGCAAACAGTAAAATCATTGGGCCACGATTACCACCAAACAATTTATCAGATCCCCACCCGCCAACCAACGAACCTAAGAATCCACCCACCTCAAATAATGACAATGCGCCATTCGCAGATAGTAAACTATAGTGATGCTGCTCGGTTAAGTAGAGATTTCCCCAGTCATTAATTGCTGTTCGCACGATATAAACTAATACATAGCTCACCGCAAGTAGCCACAAATACTTATTGGTTAATACATATTTAAATAATATTTGCCGCTGCGAAAGACCAATACCTTCATTTTCTTGAGCTATTTCTAAATGATCATGACGCCATGAACCAATACTGGGTAGCCCCATCGCTGTTGGCTTATTTCGCAATCGCCAACATAAGCCAAGACCAATCACAATCGCGATGATGCCAGGAATAAAAAAGCCATAGCGCCAGCCATAATGCAGCGTTAAAAAGCCAACCAGCAGCGGAATAAATGCACCACCAACATTATGGGCGGTATTCCAACATGACCACCATAATCCACGTTCAGATCGCGAATACCAACTCGTCAGCAGTTTAGAACATGCAGGCCACCCCCAACCTTGAAACCAAGCATTAGCGACCCACAGCAACGTAAACACCACAATAGAACTTGAAAAACCAAAACAGATATTAATAATACCGGTAGCAATTAAGCCAGTACCCATAAAATAACGCGGATTAGAACGATCAGATATCATTCCTGATATAAATTTTGAACAGCCATAAGTAAGGTAGAACAAAGTCCCCATCATACCGATGTCTGATTTATCCCAACCTAAATCAGCAATCATTGCAGGCATAGCATAAGTGAAGTTTTTACGGGTTAAATAAAATCCAGCATAACCAATATACATACTCACCATAATATGCAAACGCCAATATTTATAACGTTGTTCTATTGTCGAATGTGATAAATCAGCCATGCTACACCTGAGAATATAAATATATTTATGGTTATGCCAACGGTAATACAATTACCAATGTTGTGCCTGTTACTTGTTTTGGTAATACAAGATGCTGAGATTCATCATAATGGTTACTGATAATTGAACATTGCCCGCCTAACACTTCTACCCGCTCACGGATACCTCGTAAACCAAACCCCTTGAAGGCATCTTCTGCTTTAAATCCAATACCATTATCTTCAATTTGCAATCTGATTTTTTGGTCAATATTTAATTCAATAATAACTTCTGTCGCGTGTGAATATTTAGCAATATTATTTAAAGCTTCTTGGCAAATACGGTATAGCGTCACACTCGTGGTATCACACAATGGTTGCTGAGAGTGTCCCCATGCCATTGCAACATCTACGCCTTTATCTTCTAACTTTAAATCACAGACCACTTGCTCAACCGCTTTTGCTAAACCAAGATCATCCAGTGTCTTAGGTCGCAATCGTGATAACAAGCCCTTGGCCGTATCATAAACATTGAGCGATAACTGTTCGATAGTCGAAGCGCATTGTTGAGTAACAGGGGTTGTTTCTACTCGCTTTAAAATGCTCGCTTGCATTCTTATTGCGGTAATATTTTGGCCAATTTCATCATGTAATTCTCTTGCGACATCTCGTCTGACTGATTCTTCTGTTTTAATTAACTGTCGCGATAATACATGATTTTTCCCTAATTCTGCAGACAGTTTGCGGTTAAGATCCCGTTGACGTTGAATGCCTAGACCTAACAAAATACCGGTTAGACTTTGCGCTGATAGCGATAATAATAAATCGGTGATCTCCATATTATTAACATCACTTCGCGCCGCAATTAAGGCAATGCTATTAAGTAGCGTGCCTAATAATGCCCCTTGCCACCCATGCCGAAAAGCAAACACGATAATGGGTATCGCTAAACAAAATGGCGCAAAGCGACTTAATTCTTCTGGTAAGTTTATTTGCAAAAAGATGTTAGCAATAAAAAGTAATGCGTATAAGCATAGATCACGATAGCGTAATTCTAAGGGGCGAGAAATTAAAGCAACAGTCAGTGGAATCCAAGAACGGCTAAATAAAAAGCTCCATAATAAATAACACGTTGGCACTAACATTAAGCCGCCAGTGATACTAATAAGAAAGATCATCCCGGCAGGTGATACTGAGATTAAGTTAATAGAACTAAACACAATCACCACTACAACATTAATCGTGGCGGTTGATATAATGCTCACAGCCATGACTAATAATTGTCGCCACTGATCGCCATAATAATAACGTCGTAAACACCATAATAATGGCCACGATAAACCACTGGCTATTAATATTGGCCACCACGGTAAATCATTCAGCACTTTAGCCAATAAAACAATTAGCCCCCACTCAGCAATATAAATAAAAAGCCAATAGCGAGCAGCGGTATGTAAGGTTATGCCTAACCGCAAAGAGAAAGGAAACAATAAAATCGCAAGTGCTGGATCACCGACAAAATAAAAAGCAATCACCCACAAACAAAACCAGCTGCAAATAAAAAATAGACATCCGCCTAATGAAGTCAGTAGATATTGCCGCATTACAACACTTCTTGTGGAAAATATTTCGCTAATTCAACATTATTACTCACATTAAGTTTATCCATTGCATTAGCACGATGCACATGAACGGTTTTATGACTCAGCCCTAATTCAATCGCAACCGCTTTCACATCTAAGCCCGTTGCAAGCATTTCACTTATTTGACGTTCACGCTTGGTTAGACAGGCAACAGATTGCTGGTAAGGATCAATGTTACCTAACTGAGTCGTTATATCAGATCCTAAATAACATTGGCCAATAGCGACTTTTCGTACTGCTTGGATAAGCTCATCAGGGCTGCAGCGTTTACTTAAATAGCCTTTTGCTCCCGTCGTAAGTGCTTTATTCACGACTGTTGCCGTATCATGGACACTTAACATAATACATGCCATATGTTGTGATAAGTCTTCAAGTAACGTTAAGCCGCTCTCATTTGGCATTGATATATCAATAATACACACATCAACAACTTGCTTAGCTAATCCATCACGAGCTTCTTGGGCGGAGCTAAATTGACTAACCACTTTGATGTCTGATTCTAATGATAATAATTGCGCAAAACCAGAGCGGACAATAACGTGATCATCAACTAAAGCAACAGTAATCATGACGAAATATACCTATACAAGCATTAAAAAGAACAAATCCAACCCTAATGCGCATAAAATACCGTTTACAATAACCGTACGCAAGTTTTTGGCATGTTAATTATTAACAATAAAAAAACCCATAAAAAAACCACTGACAATAAAACTTATCAGTGGTCTCAAGTTAATCTATTTTGAACTTTTCGCTAACACATCATTAACCAACTCATTAATACAATGGCATTTCATCTGCTACAAACGGGTTTGTGACACGCTCGTGGCCAAAAGTAGACAATGGGCCATGTCCAGGAACAAATGTAACCTCATTACCTAAAGGCCACAGTTTGGTCTTAATCGAATTAACTAATGTTGGATGGTCACCTTGTGGAAAATCAGTACGACCGATACCACCTTTAAATAGCACATCCCCAACAAATGCTACTTTAGCATCTGCACTATAAAATATGACATGACCAGGTGTATGGCCTGGAGTATGAAATATTTGTAGGGTTTGGTTACCAACCTTAACGATGTCACCATCATTTAACCATTGCGTTGGCGCAAAGGGTTCCGTCAATGGAAAACCAAACATTTCACTTTGACGGGGTAAACCTTGCAGCCAAAAATCATCATCTCGTTGAGGGCCAATAATCGGCACATTTAATATCTGAGCAAGAGGCGCTGTACCACCTACATGATCTAAATGTCCGTGGGTTAATAATAATTGAGTAACGTTAACACCAAGTTCTTCAACTACTTGCTGAAGCTGCTGAATATCACCACCAGGATCAATAATCGCTGCTTGGTGAGTTTCATCACACCATACAATAGAGCAATTTTGCTGAAATGGTGTTACTGGCACAATTTTGTATTGAAGACTCATTCATAGTTCCTCGCTGAGACATTATGCAGCGCAGCATGCCACGAATATGACTAAAAATACAGATTGATACAGTAATAAACTACCCTCTCCAATTACGCACAGGCCCAGTATCGATATGAATAAATTGGCTATTTGGATAATAACCCACGCCACCAATATTTAAATCTAGCGCTGCTTTACGTATCTTAGCTAAAGGAACACCTTCAAGATTGAAGTCGATAGCCTGTGCTTTCATATGATAACTTTTCTTGGCAACACCACCACGCTTTGCCAACATCTTATTGGTCTTAGGTGAACGATAACCAGAAAAGAGCTGGGCGTAACCTTCATGACCAAGATAAGATTGAATTTGTGCAATTGCATCATATAAACGACGATCTATACGCGCAATTTCATTTTGGCGAAAATCACGGCAAAGATGATCTAAGCGTCGAACTTCTTTACCAACATAGGTTTTTCCATTGAAATATTTGGTTTCTAACTCTTCACCAGTATGTAAATTGCGCACTAACATTGTACGAGGTGTTGTTGCTTGAAAAGGACTAGCAATTGCAATATTGGGTAATACACATGCGCCTACTGCTAATCCACCTAATGTTAAAAATTTGCGACGACTAATATCTAAATTTGACATATCTTACACAACCGAAAAAATGACCTTTATTTCTAAAGCAATCCATATACCAATATCGCAAAACATTATCTTTAGTTAATAAATCAGTCAAATGCATGAGTCACATAAAATAAAACTTATATCTCTATTTTTAATATATCATTAGGTTACACTCAGTTATTATTGTAAGCAGAGGTTAATGACACCATATTTTGTTGTTGTCTATCATATTCATAAATATCAAACCGATAATTAACTTCTCCCTCATCATTAATCCATGCAGTTTGATAAATAATTTCTACTGGAACTTTTTTGTTTTTACTGAGTCTAATTGTGCGCGTTTTTTTACTTCTAGTATATGTGTTAAATTGCGATTCACTTTTGCCTGAATATTCTAATAATGCAAATGCCAGTGATTTAGACTCAAGTACACGCACACAACCAGAACTCAGTGCACGCTCATGCTTATTAAATAATACCGGGTATGATGTATCATGCAAATAAATAGCTTGGTTGTTAGGTATATTAAATTTATATAACCCTAATGCATTTTTTTTACCCGGTTTTTGACGCAAACGGTATGGGAATTTATTTGATGAAAATAGATTATAAGGAATTGAATTAATATTTATTTTCTCAGAACTTCCCCAGCTACGGATTACCTCATAATTATGGCGCTTTAAATAGCTACGACTGCGTCTGACCTTCGGCAAGATATCTCTTTTAGTAATTGAATTAGGGACATTCCAATATGGATTAAATACCACTGAATTAATCCTTGAGTTAAATATAGGTGTTTGTCGTGTTGGCCGACCAACAATCACTTTACTGGTCATGATCCAACGCCCCTCAAGCCATAAGTTCATATAATAATTAGGGATATTAACAACAACACCGGTATAAATAGTTGTTGACCATAGACGTAACCGCTGTGCATTTAATGCTAATAACCGTACTCGCTGAGTAACATTTAATGCAAGCCATTTCTGAGTTTGAGTACCAATAATACCATCACTATTTAAACCATGCCGCGCTTGAAAGCGCTTTACTGCCAGCACTAGGCTACCTGTATAACGCGATTTATGCTGCTGCTGATAACGCTTAGCTTCCCGTGGCGAAAAATCCCCTAATCGCTCAAGAACGGTGACTAAACTCGACATAAATTGGATTTCATTACCTGGCTCAGCGTTACCGTGAAAAGCAAATACCGGCCAACTAAAAGTTGGATTTGATTCGAGGCGATTAATTGATGCGACTAATTTCTTATATTCAGACGTTTGTGGTTTTAGGCGAACAATAAATTGATTAAATTGATTATTTTCATAATTCATCAGAATATTTTCAATGACAACCTGACTAGGTATGGGAAGTTGTAACGGTGGTTTTTCACCAAATAACCACATTTTTCCTTTACCCTGTAATTGTTCAATAAAACTGAGATAAATTAATAAGGTATCCATTGCTACAACATCATATTGTTGCCAGTTTCGTTGCGGCTGTAATTGAATAAGTAAATGGTATCTTGCTGTTAGCTCTTTATTGACTTGAGATAAACTAATGATTCGCAATTGATCAATAAAATCATTGATTGTTCGCTCATTTTGCCAAAATTGACTAAATCCCGTTGATGAATATAACTCAACTAAGGTTTTAGAATATTTAAGTCGGGTTATATTTGCATTGGCATCTGTGACCCATTGTTGCGCATGATTGAGCATATTCCGTGGTCGTACAGCAGTAGATGTCTTATTCAAAGGCCGTAAATTATCGTCACTAACAATAGGCTGAGAATAGACGCTGGATATCTGCCAAGAAAAACTAACACATACCGTGATGACAATTAAAAAAGTATCTTTTACTACAGCCATTAAATACCTCCGCAACCCATTTCCAACATTTCAAATAAAAATTTATTTGATGATTAAATGTAGAAGAAGATAATGCTCGTAATTCTTAAATATACAACAATGAGTCAACATTTAAGATAATTAGCTCTTTTAATGACAAATATATAATTTCAGAATCAGTAACAATATATCGCAACGATTACTCTCGTCACGTTACATTACGATGGTATAACTTAGCAGCTGGTATTGAGCACCAATGATTATCTCAAATAATAGCTGTTGGAGTAAATTTCGATTGTCTACTAATAGAGACATCTGCTTGCTATATCAGGTTAATGTTTGCGGTGAATGAGTAACAATCACCAATACGGCAGTGTAATTAATAATCATTTTCATTAATGCTGCATGGTAAACACATTTCTGAAATACTAAAGCTCGAGTTTAATAGCCTATAATTACATTTATCTACAAAAATTTTAATTAGAAACCGATAAACAGCAATGAAAAGACAAGAATTCTTGTATACTCTCACCCATCAAAATACCCTATACATCACGATGATTTTATATGGTTATTACGTACAAATTTAATTGGGAGAGTTAGATGGATAGGCACGAAGAAGTACTTATTGCTCTGAGACAAATTATTCGAGCAATAGATCTACATTCTAGGAAATTAAATAAGAATGCCGGACTGACTGGCCCACAGTTGGTATTAATGCGTGCAATCCGTGGTTCTGGCGAAATTACTATTCGCCAACTGTCTAACAACACTAATATGAGTCAAGCAACAGCTACGACTATTCTTGATCGTTTAGAAAAACGAGGTCTCGTTGTTCGTAAACGTAGTGTGCTTGATAAACGTAAAGTGCATGCACATCTTACGGAAGCAGGACTGGCCTTACTTGATAAAGCACCGCTGCCATTACAAGATAGTTTTATCTCTCAATACCAAGATTTGGAAGATTGGGAGCAATCATTACTACTTTCTTCAGTGCAACGCATTTCAACCATGATGAACGCTGAGCACCTTGATGTCGCACCACTACTTGAAGTCGGCAGTATCACCAAGCAAGAAAAAACCAATAGCGAATTAGACGAATAAACAGTTAATCGCTAACAACAGATAATAAAAAACCGATCATTTGATCGGTTTTTTGTATATGCTAATTTGTATTGACTAAATAGCCGCTAAGCAGTGTATTGCCAATATAACACGCTACACAGCACACTATTCTTCAGTCTATCTAGCCCATTGACTCATCATTCCGTATCATTGATTCCTCTCTTTCATCAATGGAATGAACCGATGTTGCTTGAAGGTATTGAAACCTTATTAGTATTAGCTGAAGAAGGTACCATGAGCCGTACTGGCAGCCGATTGTATATTAGCCAATCGGCAGTGAGTAAACGGATTGCCAAACTTGAAACGACATTAGGGACCAAACTAATTATTCCCGCAGGTCGATTAATTAAACTTACCCCCGATGCTCATGCGCTAATAAAAAACGTTGGCCCAAGTTTTAATGAAATTCGCGGCTTAATTTTTGAGCATCAGAATCTAGACGATCAAACGATTATTACGCTAGATTGCTCTGAAACCTTGGTTGCAGGCTATTTAGCCTCAGCATTAGGCAATTATTTTCAGCGTGATAAGTATATTTCAATTACCACTCACCACACGCCTGTCATTGTTGAAAATGTTCAATCAGGTCAAGCTTCTATTGGTTTTTGTGCTGGGCATTTACCAGCAAATTATAACTTTATTGCAGAGCATTTAATCGATGAACCATTTAAGGTTATATTTAATCAACCGCTGTCTGAACTGCCTAAAGCGATTGTCGTGAATGATTTAAAAAATCCGTCCAACATTTCCCAAGCAGCAGTATTGCAAAAGCATGGCATCACACCGTTAATGGAGATGGATTCTTACACAGCCTCAGCACAGTTAGCATTGGCAGGCATGGCACCTGCCCTCGTGCCAAAGTCTATAGTGAAAACCTTAGCAATTGACGATAATTTCTGCTTTGAGTTTGAGGAGTTAGCCGAACTCACTCGCCCTATTAACCTCATTTATCGTCAAAATAGTTATAAATCACCGCGCGTTAAAACCCTAATTGAAACCATTGCGGATGTTGTTGCCACAGCAATTTAATCGCCATTCCCATTGACATGATAACCACCATAGGTCGAATGAAACGCTGGCCTTTGCTAATAACAATATGCGCACCTAACCGTGCGCCAATAAAACCACCAGCAGCCATGATCAAACCCACTTTCCAAATAGGTAAACCTGCCAGAATAAATAAGACTAATGCTGCAATATTAGAAGTGAAGTTTAAAATTTTAGTGCGAGCCGTTGCTTCAACTAGCCCTAACTGTGCAATAACAACAAAACAAATAGTAAAAAATGAACCAGTACCAGGGCCAAAAAAACCATCATAAAAACCAATACTCGTTCCGACAGAAAACGCAAATGCCGCTTCTGATAACTTTGGTGTACCACCGCCTGCGCCTATATTGGGTGAGAATAAAAAGTACAGTGAAATACAAACCAATAATATTGGTATAAGGCTCGTTAGTATCGTCGCATCAATATGTTGTACTAATATTGCTCCGATTGCTGAGCCTGCAAATGTACAGGCAATCGCTAGCCGCATTTGCTTTAAATTCACCAACCCATTACGAACAAAATACCAAGATGCTGAAAAGCTACCAAATGAACTTTGTAATTTATTAGTCGCTAATGCTTGAGCTGGAGGAATACCAACCGATAATAATGCTGGCACTGTCAGCATACCGCCACCGCCAGCAATCGCATCAATGAACCCAGCAGCTAATGCCACCAAAAATAAAATCGCGAGTAGATCTACACCTAATTCCATTTACTATCACTTTTATTAGTTAACACCTTGATAGCAGAATAATAACGGTGATTTGACACAGCGAATAGTGAAAGCTTGGATAGCTATCCATTCCGATTTGGAATTGATTAAATAACAATAATTATACTGATTAAACTAATTTCGATTACGGCACATCTCAGCAGGAAAAGATAAACGAACCATAATAAAGCGTTTTAATAATTCATCATAAGATGATTGAGCATCTAACGCTTTTTGCATACAAGCTAACCATGCTTGCTTCTCAGTGAAACCAATATCAAGATGACGATGAGCACTGGCAAGGTTCATGCGTCCATAACGTTCAACATAACGATCTTCTCCTCCCATCCATCCAATAAGAAAGGTGGTTAACTTTTGTTGTGATTGCGTAAGATCATCACTATGCATTGCACGTATTGTTGCTGCTTCTGGCTCATTATCCATATAGTAATAAAAATCAGCGACCAACTGTTGGACACCCGCCTCACCGCCCGCTGCGATCAAAGTACTATCGCCTTGTCCGAATTCTGGCACATCACGCTTTTTTACACCTGAAAAATCATCGCCCTCAGGAAACTCACTGTTATTAACCATGTTTTAATTATCCTTTTCTTTATTACAGTCCTTTATTAATTGTATAAGAAATGAATAAAGAGCCACCGTAGTGACTCTTTATTATTGATGGTGGATCACGTTCTACTCGCCTATTTTTAATTAACTCACATAGATAGGACCACTGAACGATGTTACAGGAGGAACTTTGCCAGTAAATTTTTCAATATCAACCACAACAGTATTAGCACTGGTCGCTTGCGCTAACTGTGAAGTTGGAATATCAATGGTGACAGTATTAGGATCGCCATAAGTATCTATTGCACCAATGTCGTTATTCAATGGCCCAAACCATGCTCCTTCGTAAATTCTTATTACGCCCGTTGGGTAATCTTCCGATAATACGGCCCCAGCTAATAACTGCCCACGATCATTAAACACCCGTACAATATCACCGTCTTTAATGCCTTTTTTCTTAGCATCATCAGGGTTGATATAAACAGGTTCATGACCTTTTACCGCATAAGTATTACGAAACTCTTCTGAATCACACATTTGTGAATGTAAGCGTTTATTGGGATGGCATGATTGCAGCCAGAATGGAAATTGATTCGATTTAGGGCCACCATGAGAACGCTCTTCTTTTTCAAACCACATTGGGTGGCCTTGGCAATGCTCATAGTTATAACGCGCAATTTTACGGCTATAGATTTCAATAAAACCAGAAGGTGTTCCTAGACTGTTAATCTCAGGATCTTCTCTAAATGCAGCGTGACTAACATAAGTTTGATCGGTTGGGAATTCAACCAGTCCTTGCAACCAAAACTGTTCAAATTCTGGCATTTCATGCTTACCTTTATTCGCTTTTCGACAATCATTATACAGTTGTTCTATCCACTGCATTTCAGTCATACCGCGCGTATATTGCTTACTTTTACCGAATCGCTCGGTAAGTTCAGTGAAGATCTGAAAATCTGTTTTTGAGTGATATAACGGATCAACCAATTTATGCATAGCTAACACACCAGAGGTGGAATACGTGCCGTATTGGTCGAGATCATTACGTTCAAACTGCGTACATGCAGGTAATACAATATCGGAGAAACGACAAGTTGGCGTCCATGTGTAATCAATATTAACCACGGTTTGTAATTTTCTAAATGCTTGTTTCATACGATTACGTTGTTGATGGTGATTCCATGGATTACAGCCACTAAACACCATCATTTTAATATCAGGCAAGACGACATTACCGCCGTTATATTGTATTTTCTTACCTGGCTCCATAATCGCATCGATCCACCTTGCCACCGGAATTGTCGAACTATAGCCTTTAAAATCGTTATTATTCCAAATCGGCTGCTGACCTTCATCAACATTACGAGGAAATCCCCCAGGCCCAGCCGCGGTACTGAATGGTAATCCAACACCACTATAGAAATGAGAATAAGAAACCCCACCACCGGGTAACCCAATTTGTCCAAGCATGGATGCTAACACCGCTCCCATCCAATACGGCTGCTCACCGTGTTGTTGGCGTTGTACTGCCCAACCAAACATTATCATGGTACGGTTTTTTACCAACCCACGAGCAAACTCTCGAATCGCATCAGCTTTAACACCACAAATAGGCTCGGCCCATTCTGGCGTTTTAGCTATTTTATCTTTACCTGTACCCAGCAAATAAGGTAAGAACTCATTGAAACCCAGCGTATACATTTCAAGAAATTGTTTATCGTAGAGGTCATCTTTATAGAGCGTATACGCTATAGCCAGCATGAAAGGCACATCAGTTTGCGGATTAACGTATTGGTGCTCACAATTAAAATATTTTTGCGATTTTGATACTACAGGATCAACCGAGATCATGCGGATCTCACCATTGGCTACTTTTTGCTTTAATTGCGCATAATACTCATAAGAACCGTGGGTTTCACATTGCCAACCTATTTGACTGTTTTTAATTGGATCATTTGACCACCATATCAAGGTCTTACAATCTTTCAATATTGTTGACCATGTGGTGGCTTGAGCATAGACTTCGGTGGAGCCTAAAACATAAGGCAAAATGGTTTGACCAGCCCCTGTCGAATAATCACCGACTTTCTTAATAAAGTTACCATGCATACCTACTGCACGTTGCATGTGTGAAGTACAGCTTTGGAACTGTCCCGTTTCTCGCCACCCTGTTTGACCTGCATGTAATGCCCACGGACCATAGTCTTTCTGTACCCGTTGTAACTCTTGATAAAATAAATCAAGTGCTTCATCCCATGTCACTCGTACAAAACGGTTATTACCGCGGGTTTCACCACTGTATTTATTTTTCTTAAGCCAATCTAAACGCACCATTGGGTAACGCACTCGTGAAGGGCTATAAATTAACCCTTTGATACCATTAAGCATCTCTGTAGGGTTTTTATCGAATTCTAACGGTTTAATTTCAGCGACTTGACCATTATAAATCCGCGCTCGAAATGCCCCCCAATGTGAACCTGACACTTTCCATATTCCCGGTGGCTCTGAAGATTTTGTCACCTCTTCAGCAGCCTTTGCGACTTGCATCAATAACCCAGGGCCAATAACAGAAGCAGCACTCGTAGTTGCTAAACCTTGCAAAAATTTACGTCTACTCAGTGACATAAACAATTCCTCACGATTAAAACGAAAAAAAGCTGCTAAACATGGAGTATGTTAAGCAACCTTTAGTTTAATTAATGTTCAGTTTTAGAAAAATCTGACGAATGGTTTTGTAAATATTTCAAAACAATCGCTTCGCTATCAGTATCAAAGTTCACAAATGCGAGCATACCGTTAAACATGCCAGGCCAAGTGTTTGCATCAAAATGGTTTTCTGCAGGCTGGGTATGACAGACACTACAGTTAGTGTTATACGCAGATTTCGCAGCGCTCCACACTGTACTGATATCGCTGACAAAATTCTTTTTATCAACCCATAAGGTTGCTGTTACTTGTTGCCATTTTAACCCGGTAACATCATCTTCTTTTTGCTCAAAACCTTTCACAATCTCAGGATTTTGCGCTGCATTTTTACTTAAAGCAGCGGTGGGAATGTTCATCCCAAAATCTTGATTAATAACTCGACCGAAACCTTTCTCTTTGCGCCAACCATTCAACTCAATTTGTAACATCTCGCCATTAATATCGACCACTTTCACTGCTGAAGCTGGCTCTAAAGAACCGCCATCTTTGGTTTTAGCTTCATCTTCATATAACGGCAAAAATTGAATGCTGTAGTAAGTATCACCTTTTGAATAATCGGTACTTTGTGCAGTGGCTGCGAGATCTGACACAATACCACCAGATGATGCCATATCAGCAGGTAAGTGATGTGCAATACCTTTATGACAATCAATACAGCTTTGATCTTTAGCTGCTGCTTGTTTCATTTGAGCCTGCGCTCGAGGAGACATTTCATCCCATTTCATACTGTCGTAGCTATGACAACTTTTACATTCGAGAGATTTATTGGCTGCAAAACGTTTCCACTCATGTTGCGCCAGTTCTAGCCGTTTAGCTTCAAATTTTTCAGGGGTATCAATGGAACCAACAATCGCACCAAATACTTCTTTACTGGCCTGCATTTTACGGGCAATTTTATCAGTCCAATTATGGGGAACATGACAATCAGGGCAGGTTGCTCTAACACCTGAATGGTTCTCCCAATGGACAGTACCTTGTAATTCAGGATAAACCGTATCTCTCATGGAATGACAACTGATACAAAATTTTTCAGTATTGGTAACTTCAAGCGCTGTATTAAAACCACCCCAAAAGATAACACCTGAAATAAACCCCCCAAGGGTAAGTACACCAAGACTTATCTTTGCTGCTGGACGCCAAAAAGTTAACCATAATTTTTTGATGAACGTCACCATTGTTCTCCCTCCGTTGCTTATTTCATCGAAACGCTAGCGCCTAACCATGCCCTGGAGGACCAAAAATAAAGACTTGTAACGCCCAGATCGTAAAACCATAACCACTCACTAATGCTATAGATAACAATGGAAATAACAGAATAATAATGAATAAAAAGGCCTGCCATTCATAGCGACCTCGCTCTTGCTCGGTGATCTCAGTATTAGCCATAATCAACCTCTCAGTGATCATTACAAAATGTGATATACCATTTACGAATAACAATGGAATGATAAAATTATAGTCAATGATAATTAACCGTCACGGTCTAACAGCAAATAAATACCCTAGTTTTTTATTAATATTCCAAATTGCAGCCATAAAAAAGCCAGCATCTCTGCTGGCTTTATGGGCTTAATCAATAGATCTTACTGATATAATTATTGTTTATATTGGCTCAATATCCAATAGCGTTTGTACTGGCATTTCTACTTTCGGTTTGTTACCAAAGCCGCGTAAACCCACCACATGCACATGCTCGCGATCTTTAAATATTTTACGTACCAATTTATAGGTTGTGCCTTTTTCAGGGCTAATATTTTCAGGTGCTGCAATCAATAACTGCATATCCAATCGCTCACACAACTCAAACAAGGTTGCGATTGATTTACCATCAAGTCGTGCAGCTTCATCCAAGAACAATAGTCGACAAGGAATAATATCTTTACCACGTAGACGGCGAGATTCTTCTTCCCAACTTTGAACAACCATCAATAGGATTGCTTGACCAGTACCAATCGCTTCACCTGTCGATAATGCGCCAGACTCTGCTTGCAGCCAACCATCAGTACCACGGTTAACTTCAATGCTCAGCTCTAAGTAGTTACGGTAATCAAGTAATTCTTCGCCCAGAATTTGCGGTGAACGTTGACCCATATCAATATGTGGATTTAAGCGTTGGAACAGTTTCGCAATCGCTTCTGAGAACGTTAAACGATTATTGCCAAACAAATCATTATGCTGATCTTTTTGATCAATTAATCCCAGCAATAATGATTCGTGAGTATCACGAACCTTAACGTTAAGACGCACGCCACGTACTTGACCAAAACCAATATTTTGCAAACCTTGGTTAAGCATACGAATACGGTTTTGTTCACGTTGAATCGTTTTACGAATAATGTTTGCAACCGAATCAGAACTGATTGCTAAACGTTGTTCACGTGCGGTAAGTTCTTCGGTTAAACGTGCCAGTTCAACTTCCATTTCTTCAATGGCTTCAACCGGATCATCGGTACGAATAATATCGTGACGAATACGCTCACGTAGATGTTGATACACCGCAATATAGAACAATACCTTACGCTCAGGACGAGACACATCTTCTGATGCTCGTAATGCGTCACGTAAGTTTTCGTTATCAGCGACCGCTAAACGCAATGCACCTAAGGCTTTATCTGATAATGAACGCAACTCGTCAGCTGACATATAGGCCATTTCACGACGGTGTAAACGGCGCTCAACATCACTTTCACGTGCAAGGCGTAATACCGCACACCAGCCCGCTTTTGCATTGACTACCAGCTTACGGAAATCTTGGTAATCTTTACCTACTTTACGTAAACGTTTCATCAAGCCTTTCATTTCAAGCTCAATAGAAGTGGTTGATTTTTCTAGTGTACTGCGACGGTTACGAGAGCTATGTAATCGCTCATTAAGCTCATTACGACGAACCAACGCGCGCTCTTCAGCTTCAACATCAGCACGTACACCTAGCTCTTGCAACTCACGTTCAAATTCAAGTACGGTTTCATTCTTGGCTTGATGCGAACTTTTCAGTGATGCCATCAACTGATTATACTGGTTCGCCTGTGCACGTGATTGCTTCAAGCTCGCGCGAGCAGTATTACGTTGTTGCTCAGCTGTCGCGAGTTTTAGTTTTAACTGCTCATTAAGCTCTGAGCTTTTATTTAATAGCTCGACTGAATCAGCATAACTGAAGTGATGACGACGCTCTGCTAAATCTGCAACTGCAAAAATCAGAGTTTTAAGTTGTTGCAGTTTTTGATCGGCAGCTTCGTAATTAGCTTGTAATGCATCAAACTGCTCTGGATCAGCATCAAGTGCTGACACTAAACCTTCAAGTTCAGTTAATGCTTTACCGTAACGATCAAGGTAGTTACGCGCTTCGTCCATTTGCGATAATTGCTGTTCAACCTCAGCAAAACGTGCTGTTAACGTTTCATCTTCAAGCAAGGTCACCACAGGGTTTAATTTACCCAATAAGGTTAAACCTTCACGCGCAGCTGCTAATTGACCGCGTTGCTGTTGCTCTTGTGCTTGTGATTCTGCTAACTGACGCATGATCTGATTACGTTGATCACGTGCTTGTTTCAGTTCAACTTCTGGATCAGCATTAAATGCAATCGCCATATGGGTAGCAACAAAACTATTAAAGCTTTGGTATAAACGCTGCAGCTTTTGGGAATCAAACGCTGCTTTAGCGTGATCTTCAACCACTTGATCGCGTTCATCACGTAAAAACTCTAATCGTTGCTCACGCGCAGCACGACCAAATAATGGTACTTTTGGAAAGCGAGAATAACGCAATTGGCGATCATTTAAGTGAACACAAACAGCACTCTCAAGTTCATCAACATCAAAACCACTGTCATCAAATGAATCAGCATCGCCTTCAATGATATACAAATCATCAGGGCAATCATCTAGAGCAATTAGCTTTTCTTTGATGCCACTTAAATCAGGAACCACAATCGCATGACGTGATGGACCATACATCGCACTGAAATATGGTGCGTCAGCAAGGGTAATGTCATCATAAATTTCAGATAACATGGTTCCGCCAAGAGTATCAGCTAGTGCACGTAAGCCTGAATCATCACTACCGCCTGGCTGTGCTAAGCGTTCAATATCTTGCTCTAAGGTTTGCTTTTGTTGCGCTAACTGGTCGCGTTTAGCTGACACTTGGCGTTCATTATCAAGTGTTACTTGCATCGCATCCATAACAGCTTGGCTGCTAGTTAACTCAACATTGGCTTGATCAGAAAGTGTCTCTAATGCATCTGACGCAGCAATCCACGCTGGAGCAGAAGCTTCTAATGCTGTAATGCGTGCTGCCAATCCTTGCTCGTTATGACGCATATCGTTGCGCTGTTCAACCAAGCTTGCTTGATCTTGCTCTAAGCTTTCTAAGGTTGCTTCATGACGAGCTTGCTCTTCGGCTAATGCCAACTCACCATCAATAGTGGTCGCAAACTTTTTGGCGTAAGTATCGGCAAATTCAATCGCTTGACGTTGGCTACGAACACTACGCTCTAAATCACGGTATTGCGCTTTAAGCTGGTCGCCACGTTCAGATACTGAGCGTAATTGACGGCCATGCTCTATTAGCTCACGCGCTTTATCACTCGCATTGGTACGATCGACAACACCGGCAATCGTCGTAACAATCGCTAAGCCTTTTTCAAACTGCTGCGCTGCAGCTGATGACATATCAAGCTTGTGTTTTAATGCTAATAGCGCGGTCGTTTGTTGCTCTTGCTGCTGTTTAAGCTGCGATAAATACGGCGGCGCTTGATCAGCTAGCATTTGTGGATCGCCCGATAGCTGGCGCGCCTTTTCTAATGCTTGTAATGCTTGTTGATATTGCAGCGCACGAGTTTGCTGCATATCGAGTGCTTGTTGATAATCAGCAAGTTGAGTTTTTAAACTATCAACTTCTTCTTCAGTAAGTTGTGATTGTTCTTCAGCAATAGTCAGTTGTTCTGCTGCCTCTTCAACCACCATCACTTGCTCTTCAAGACGTTCTGTCAGCTCTTCAAGATCTTCTTTATAACGTGCAATTTTCTCAGCTTGACGAACCGCGGCTTGCACTAGTTGTAAGTGATCAGATGCTGATTGATGATCTTGCTCAAGCGCCGTTTCTTGATCGGCTAATTCTGCTAACTCAGCGTTCATGTTATTTAACGATGATTGCTGATCAATCAAGGTTTGACGCGAACCCATGAGCTCGCCACGTAAACGTAGAGTTTGCTCTAGCTTCTGTTGGCGTTCGTTAGCATGACGCATATAATCGGCAGCTACATAATTAGTTGCTTCTGAGATTAAATGCTTAAATAAGTCACGATCACTTTGGGTTAATTTAATCGCTTCCAACGTCATGCGGTTCTCACGCAACGCCGCTTCCATATCTTGGAAAGCTTTTTTTACCCCTGAATTATGCGGTAATAAATAATCACGTAATGAACGAGTGATCGCACTTGAAATACCACCATATAAAGAGGCTTCAATTAAACGATAGAACTTTGAACGATCTTGGCTATTACGTAATTTCTTTGGCAGTACACCCATCTCAAACATTTGTACGTGGTAATCTGTTACCGAGTTAAATGTTTTAAACTGCACCCCTTCGTATTGGCTAACAAGATCTTTAACATCATTAAGCTGACGTACACGCGCTTGATTGTCTGAAATCGTTTCAACTAAGATTTCAGCTGGCTTGATATGTGACGGTAAGCCTTGAATCAAAAAAGGCTTAATATCTACCTTCTTATCACGGCCAGCAACTTGCTGTAATTTAACAGCAAAAACAATACGTTGTTGCTTTGAGTTAACCACATCAAGTGCCGCGTAACAGGCACCTGGTTTTAATTTACCATGCAGGCCCTTATCGCGTGATGCATTTGAGCTACCGGCTTCGGTGGTATTACGAAAGTGAAGTAAACTTTGGTCTGGGATCAGTGTCGTGATAAACGCTGCCATTGTGGTAGATTTACCCGCACCGTTACCGCCTGAAAGCGTTGTCACCAGGTTATCAATATCAAAGGTTCGTGCAAAAAAGCCGTTCCAGTTAACCATGGTGAGCGATTGATACTTGCCGCGTTCCATTAAATACTACTCTCCTGTACCGCTTGCTCTACATCTTGTTGCATTTCAAGCTCTTCTTGATTGTTAGTGTCAACGTCATCAAGCAAACTTGACTGACTTGACGGTTGCTGATGCACTACGGCTTCACCGTCACGAATCAATCGTAACTGTGCTTCACGCACATCATCGCCAGTACGAACATCAGCACCAAAACGGAATACCGATTCGCTGATACGGAATTTACCATTCTCACCAATTGGAATCAGCATTCCAAGGCGACGTAAACGACGTAATGAGGTTTTTACTTTATCAAACAACTTTTCACGATCAAGATCAGAACCTGAAGCGCGGTTAGTAACCAGTTTCATGAGCTTTTGCTCATCAGCTAATACTAATAGCTCATCAAATAGCTCTTGGTTAGTGAAGATACCTTCGTGTGCTAAACGCTCAGGACTAAGGTAAAGAAAACACAATACCTTACCGACCAGCATGTCAATTTCAGACAATACTGAACGTCCAATCAGTGACGTTGAACGAGGACGTAAGTATAAAAATCCTTCAGGTGCTCGTACTAATTCAGCATTGTAACGACGATAAAACATCGCTAATTCTTTCTCAAACTCAATTAAGTAAGCGTGGTTATCTAAATCTTCACTTGAAACATGGCGACCAGAACGCAGAGCGTTATCTAGTGCAGGGAAAAGTGGGTTAGCAATCGCTTTTGCCAACTTTTCCGGCATAAATTCTTCAATATTTGTCAATGACATGGGCTTGTACCTTAGCTCCGTATTCGTTAATCGCTTCCCAATCAGGCTGAATGGCATTGAAATCAGCTTCGGAATACCCCATTCTTACGGCCTGATCTATCACAATCCGTGCTAAATCAAAATGTTGTGCATACGGATGTTGTGACAAATAGTCTTTAAGTAACGCACTCAAATTAATCGGTGCACCCGTCGCTTTATGGGCCTTTAACATCAAACCAACTTTTTCAGCTAGCTGATCATTAACCAAATCGAGCTCTTCAAATTCCATCTCACCAGGAACAATACCTGTAACTTCATCATCGCGTAACGTTAGCGTTTCATCACGCATATCAAGTAAACGTTCGGCATCTGCAAATGTCAGTAGCCAAGGCGCATCAAAGTAATCGGTAACCGATTGACGTAACCGTTGACTAAAGGCGCGGTTTTTATCCATATCAATCGCAGTACGAATAAATTTATGCACATGGCGATCATAGCCGATCCATAAATCGATAGTTTGCTGACCCCAACTTATAATACGATCTAGCTTCGTTTGCAGGATGTAAACCATACCATCAACGAAGTCGAGATCATCATGCCCTTGGGTGGCTTCTTGAATCGCAAGTAACTGGCTTTGAAGTTGATCACCTGCCGCTTGCAAGGTATCTTGCAATTCACGCAAGGTCGATGATGTTTCATCAAGCAATGCTTCACAGCTACTGATCGCAGCTTGCCAGTCTTGATTTAATAATTCAGCGATATCGAGCTTAACTTGTTGCTGCTGCTCATCCATTGCACGCTGGTTTAAATCAATGCGGTCAAATATTTCAGCCACTGAGTATTTTAAGACTGCGTGCACATTATTACGCCAATGTTTCTCATCGCCGCCTTCTTGTGCTGCTGTTGCTGCCTTATTAATCTCATCCGCTACCATTGCTAATTGAATAGATAGCTTTAGCGTTGAAAACTCACGTTGTCGCACATAATAATCCGTAATACCAAGCGCTAACGGACTTAATCGATAAATGCTAGCACCGTCAGTCACCTCACTGGTAAAGCGTGAAATTAACCGCTGTCTTACCAATTCATTTATGGCGTTATTGGCACGAAAAGCCAGGGTTTCCTTGGTTTGGCCGAACATATCGCTCACAATGCGAAATGCATCAACCAACTCGCCTTCCCCTAATTCTTCATCAAAGCGATCGCCACTTAATATCGCAATCGCTAACAAGAACGCCAGCCGTTCAGTGGGTAAATTAAGGGCAAATTCATTATTTTTGACCCAATTTACTAACTCAGGAACAGTCTGGGTAACGTCACTCATCCCTTGTCCTTATTACTATCATTTAAATTTGTCGTTAATGGCGGTATTACTTCAGCAATAGGCTTTCGCGCATACACGTGAATATAACGCCCTAACGACAAAAACGGTTCCTGACGACAAAGCTTTTGCTCCATATCAAGAACTTGCTCAAAAGTGTAATCGCCCATTCGATCATGCTGCATGTAGTCATGGAATGTGCGTACGCCGGTTTTCCCCATTATGTCAAACCCAGCCTCTGTTAGACACTGATATACTTCATCAGGTTTGATACCTTGCTGAGGTTGTAGCTTAAACCGTTTACGGTGTGGCATGCCTTGTTCTATGTGGGTCAAATTTCCACAAATTAAATTCTTAAACAATAGCCCGTTATAGTTATAAAACATGACCGAAATAACACCGCCGGGTTTTAGGTTATTTAATAAACCAGCCAATGTTGCTATCGGATCAACCAACCATTCCATCACGGCGTGGAAAAGAATTAAATCAACAGGTGCTTCAATGTGCTGATTGATTTCTTGTACTGGTGAATGCACTAACCGATATTGCTCAACTAAGCCGTTTTTAGCAATTTCTTGCGCTGCTAATGTCAACATTTCGCTAGAAAGATCACATAACGTTACTTGATGACCAAGCGCTGCTATTTTTTGAGATATCTGGCCAATACCACCACCAGCGTCTAAAACTTGCAGCGATGCATCAGCATTCAATTGTTCCAATATATATTCAATATCTTGCCAAACAACGGTTTGTCGTATTTGGCCTTTCGCTGTGCCATAAATATTTTCAGCGAATTTTTTCGCCAAATCGTCAAAATTTCGGTCTTTTTTCATGGCTCATTTACGTTATGATAGCGACTCTAGAATGTGACTTATTTTCTCACAAGCGGTAAAGGAATAAAGGCTTGTGATCGGTTTTATTGCTCAACTGCTGAAATTTCGGACGACATACTATGTTTATACTTAAAAAAATCATCTCTGCGCTGCTGATGCCACTACCGTTTCTATTATTGGTGGGTGTTATCGGTCTATGTGTACTGTGGTTTACACGCCAAAAGAAATTAGCCTCTATTTTGGTTAGTGTCTCTCTAATAGGCATCTTTTTATGTTCTTTCCAACCATTAACCACTTCACTATTACGCCCGCTGGAACAAGAGAACCCAGCCTTTGTGAGTACAACTAAACCTATTAGCTACGTAATGGTATTAGGCAGTGGTCAAGTCATTGATAAAACTTTCCCTATTACCTCAGAACTGTCGCCAACGGCAATTACACGTCTTGTTGAAGGCATTCGAATTTTCCGTATGTACCCTGGCGCTAAATTGATTTTATCCGGTTACGGTGGCATTGCTTCTCATGGTATCAGCCATGCTCGATTAATGGCTCACCTTGCAGTGGCATTGGGGGTAAATAAACGTGATATTTTATTATTTGAATCCACTAAAGATACCAAAGAAGAAGCTTTCCAAGCTGCAGATGTCGTTAAAAATAAAAATATGATCTTAGTAACCTCTGCCAGTCAAATGTCACGCGCGCTTTACTATTTCCACCAAGCTGGATTGCAACCAATTGTTGCACCAACGAACTTTAGAGCCAGTAATCAAATGCGCAATTACGTTCCTGATTCAACCTATTTAACACAAATGGAAATTGTTGAACATGAACGTTTAGGCCAATTATGGCAGCGTATTACAAGCACGTTTTTAAACCCAAAAACTGAACATTTACAGGCTGAAAAAGTAAAACCTGAGACATTATAGGTTTTTCAATGTCATCTTTTGGTTAATTAATATAAAGCCAGCGACTGCACTAAACCGTCGCTGGCTTTTTTTAAAATAATGCCTTTTTGCATAACTATTAAAATTATACCGTTCACAATAATGTTAATCTGATTATTTCATTCCAATCTCAGCATCCTTTTCTGTATTTCATGGTAAAATAAATTGTTTATTACTTAATAAAGAATTTAATTCATGAAACTTTTAATCCGTAATCTTTCTCGCAGTACAACTGAAATCCAAATTCATAAAATGTTTGAAGAGTTTGGCAAGATTAGTGCGTGTAACCTTGTATTAGACCAAACAACAGGTAAATCAAAAGGTTTTGCATTTGTTGAAATGGCTGATGATGAGCAAGCAACTCGCGCAATGAAAGCACTTCATGAAATGATGGTTGATAAAAGCCGTATCCGCGTAAAAATCGCTGAATAATCACCGTTTATAGCGTAATTTGAAGACAAAAAAACCGAGTAAACTCTACTCGGTTTTTTATTATATGGTATTAAGCATGTACGCTAACTAGCCAACCAACTGACGTACCTTTTCTAGATCTTCAGGCGTATCAACCCCTGCAGGTGGTGCATCTATTGCAACATCAACATGAATTTTCTCGCCATACCACAACACGCGAAGTTGCTCTAAAGATTCAATGTGTTCAAGTGGGCTTGGCTGCCAATTAATGTAGGTATTAATAAACCCTGCACGGTAAGCATAAATCCCAATATGACGCAGTAAATTATGATGAACAATACGTGGTTGCTGAGCAAAATTATCACGATCCCAAGGAATAGCTGCACGACTAAAATACAACGCGTAACCGTCTTTATCGGTTACAACTTTAACTGCATTGGGATTAAAGATTTCATCATGATGATCAATCTCTACCGCTAATGTTGCCATTGGTGCATTAAAGTTAGCAATATTGTCGGCTACTTGACGAATTATCGTATCGGGGATCAATGGCTCGTCGCCTTGCACATTCACCACAATATGATCATCAGCAAGTTGATATTTCGCCACAACTTCAGCTAAACGTTCTGTGCCTGATTGATGATCGGCACGCGTTAAACACACTTCCCCACCAAAATCTTGTACCACATCGACAATCCGCTGATCATCTGTTGCTACAATCACTTGATCAGCACCAGATTTGCATGCTTGTTCATACACCCATTGCACCATAGGTTTACCAGCAATATCAGCTAACGGCTTACCGGGTAAACGGGTTGATTGGTAGCGCGCTGGAATAATAACGGTAAATGCCATTATTTAACCTCGTCAGAACTTAATGTACGTGCTTCTGATTCAAGTAAAACTGGAATTCCATCATCAATAGGATAAGCAAGACGATCAAATTTACACACTAATTCATTATTTTCTTTATCGAAATTCAATTTGCCTTTACATACAGGGCAAGCAACGATTTCAAGCAGACGGTGATCCATACTTTTCCTTAACCTCTATAATCTGTTTAATAATAGCTGATGCTTGTGGTTCGGAGATAACTGCGTCAACAGGCAAATACCACCAATTATCCTCAGCAAATGGGTAACATTTTACCGCATCTTTTTCAGTCATTACTAAGTGTTGCCCTTGTTGGGCTAAATCTAACAACGCCTGATGTGTAAAGGGTTGATGATCAGCAAAAGGCTGACAAACAATGGGCTTTACACCTAGCGTATTCAATGTCGTAAAAAATCGTGGTGGGTGACCAATTCCAGCCATCGCTACAACAGCGGTTAATGATGCAGCAGCACAACGAGCACCGGTCTTAATATTAATTAATTCTGATGGTGCTAAATGCATTGCAGCTTCGTTAGTGTGCGCTTGACCGCCATTACAGATAAGAAAATCAACCTCAGTTAATCGCTGGCATGACTCGCGAAGTGGGCCTAAAGGCAATAACTGTTGATTACCAAATCGACGTTGACCGTCAATGACAACCAACTCAGTATCACGCGCAAGGGCATAATGTTGTAAACCATCATCGGTAATAATGACATCAACATCATGTTTCAAAAGTAATTTTACCGCTTCACTGCGCACAGGTGCAACGGCAACAGGCACACCAGTGCGGCGACGAATTAACACAGGCTCATCACCCGCAATATCGGTACTGGTATCACTCTCAACAAAATAAGGATAATACGGCGCTTTACCCCCATAACCACGCGATACCACGCCAGGTTTTAATCCTTGTGCTAATAGTTGTTCAACTAGCCACACCACAACGGGCGTTTTACCATTACCACCTGCAGTAATATTACCGACAATAACAACCGGAACAGGCGCTCGATAGGCTGTTTTTTTACCATTAGCATATTGCTGTCGTTTACGACGACTGATTACACCAAATAGCGCACTAAGCGGCCACAATAATGGCCATAGCAGCCAGTAAACAACCCGTACTTTTCCGCTAAGTGCAGGTTGATACCAGATAGCTTCAATCAATGAGGCCACTATTAATCACCAAATTGAATACGATGAAGTTGCGCATAAGCACCATTATGGCTAATTAACTCACCATGGGTGCCACGTTCAATAATTTCACCATCATCAACCACTAGAATCTGATCGGCATTTTCAATTGTTGATAAACGGTGAGCGATCACTAATACAGTACGATCTTTTTGTAGTTCATCTAATGCGCGTTGAATCGCACGCTCAGACTCGGTATCCAACGCAGATGTTGCTTCATCAAGTACTAAGACAGGTGCGTTACGTAGCAATGCACGTGCAATAGCAAGACGTTGGCGCTGTCCGCCTGACAAACTCACACCATTTTCACCGATAACAGTATCCAACCCATGCTCCATGTCTTTAATAAAGTCCATCGCATAAGCAAGCTCTGCTACTCGTTCAATATCCGCTCGAGTGTAAGTATCACCACTGGCATAAGCGATATTATTCGCAATAGTGTCATTAAATAAATGCACGTTTTGCGATACTACCGCCACCTGAGAGCGTAAGTTAGCTAAGGTATAGTCTTTTAGCTCAATACCATCTAGATGCAGTTCGCCAGAGTCAATATCATAAAAACGGGTCAATAAGTTAGCAATGGTACTTTTACCAGAACCAGATCGGCCAACCAATGCAACTGTTTTACCAGCAGGAAGTTCAAAACTAACATTACATAATGCAGGTGTATCTTTCGTCGGGTAAGTAAAAGTTACATCTTTAACTGATACATCACCATTAACACGCTTAACTTCATGCTTACCGTTATCTTTTTCAGTTTCTAAATCCATTAACTCAAACAATGTATGACATGCAGCCATACCACGTTGAAACTGAGAAGTAACATTAGTAAGTGATTTTAACGGACGCATCAAACCAAACATCGCACCAAATACAACCGCAAAGGTACCTGGTGTTAATGTTTCTCGTAATGATGGTGTGTTCGCTAGAATTAACACCACAACCAATGCCAGTGAAGCAATAATTTGAATAATTGGGTTTGCTATTGCTTGTGCAGAGACAAGTTTCATGCTTTGACGACGCATTGAGTTACTTACATAATCAAAACGTTCTTTCTCAACTTGTTGACCACCATAGCTTAATACGACTTTATGGCCTTTAAGCATTTGCTCTGCTGAAGAAGTTACCGATCCCATTGCATCTTGCATATTGCGTGAGATTTTACGAAAACGTTTAGAAACAATGCTAATACTAATCGCAACCACAGGCGCGATGACGATTAAAATTGCTGATAATTGCCAGCTATTCCAAAACATCAGCACCATCAAGCCGATAATAGATGCACCTTCACGAACGATACTTACTAATGCACTACTAGTGGCTGAGGCAACCTGCTCAGAGTCATAAGTGATACGTGATAGTAATGCACCAGATGCTTCTTTATCAAAAAACGCCACTGGCATTTTCATAAAGTGTTGGAATAATTGGCGACGAAGGTTCATTACAACGTTGCCTGAAACCCATGATAAACAATAGGTTGAAACAAACCCACTGATACCACGCATGATCATGAGGCCAACAAGATAGATTGGCATCATCGCTAAAAAGCCAGAATCCATGCTATCAAAGCCACCAAAACTTTTATCTAGTAATGGTTTAATCATCGACAGCATTAACGTGTCACCCGCTGCATTTATGATCAGCGCAATGACAGCTACAATAATACCGGCTTTATAAACTTTGATATAAGGCCACAGTCTTTTATAAGTATCTTTGGTTGATTTTTCTGTTAATTGCGTCATGAATGCCAATTTGGATGAAATACAATACTTCTATTCTACCCTTAACATTGCTATCAACCAAATTTGTCCTTACTCCTTTTTTATTAAAGGGTTTTTTCTGCTCATAAAAACACCACTAACACCCTAATCATGGTTATTATTTTATTGTTTAGTCAACCAGTGTGGTCGATACCAGTCTTGAGAATAATGACGTTGTCTTTTTACACTATAATCATCTGCTGTCATTGTAATCGTTATTTGACCACTATCTTGAGTGCTGAGCCAATCAATATGGTTATCTTGATAGCGCTTTTTAACCGCTTGTGACGGCAGTCCCCACGGATTAAAATGACCGATGGAAGCAACAGCAAGTGATGCTGCAATAGCACTCAGTAAAGTTTGAGTTGAGGAGGTGTTACTGCCATGATGTGGCACTATAATAATGTCAGCCTGCCAAGCTTGAGTTTGCATTAACATCACTAATTCTGATTTAGCGTCAATATCCCCTGTTAATAAAATACTTGGTCCATGACCATCTATCGCTTGAATTCGAATAACACAAGAATCTGAATTGGTTGCTCGCCCTGTTGCTTTAGGTGGCCACTTAACTACAAAATCAAGACCTTGCCACTGCCATGTTTGCCCTATAACACACTCAGAAAATTCTGCTCGTTGATCACTGCTGTATTTAGTAGCAGGCTGATAGCGCTGAATAAGATACTCACTACCCCCAGCATGATCGCTATCAGCATGACTCAAAATTAACCCATCAATCGCGGTTATTCCTTTATTGGCCAATATTGGAGTAATAACGGATTTTGCAATGCTGTTTTCATTCCACGAATTCCCCGTATCATAAATAAATACTCGCTGCTGTTTTTCAATTAAGATAGCTAAGCCGTGACCCACATCTAACACACTGAGTGTCCATTGTCGTGGTTGATGATTATTTTCCCAACGCCAACTCATCACAATAAAAATCACACTGCAATAAAACCATCGAAAAAACCATATTGGTAATAATGGCCATACAACGATCGTTATTGCACCAATCACCAGCCATGGTGTTAAAGCTGCAGGTAACATCATCCATGCACCATGACTCCATGCTGCAATATTTAGAATAGGGCTTAGTGAGACATCAGCCAGTAGCCAACACCATGATGATAGCCACGGCCACCATGAGGTGATGACACCCATTAACACTAAGGGAACGGTAATAATACTAACCCAAGGCACGGCAACTAAATTGGTTAATGGTGCTGCTAAAGATACACCACCAAACCACCACCATTGCATTGGCAACATCAAGAGTAATAAATAGCCTTGTAACTTACAGAGGTGCTTTAGCTTTTGATATCCGCGTTGATACCAAGGTAACGTCGCCAAATTCGGTGAGTTATCTGTCATCATCATGGCTAAAAAAATAATAACCGCATTAAAAGACAGCCAGAACCCTGCGCTATAACTCACAAAAGGTTGCCACAATAAGCAGAGGCCGACAGTTACTAATACCACTTGCCACGGTAGCCAATAGATTGCAGTTACTCTTAAAATGCCTACGATTAAACACATTAACAGTGCACGTAAGGTGGGTAAACTAAACCCCGCTAACCATGCATAGCCTAATGCAAACGCCAATCCACTCAATAACGGTAGCCATAACCAATAATGTGTTTGAGGAAGACATAACCGCAATAGATAACCTAACCACCACCCCATTAACATCGCAAGTCCGATATGAAGCCCAGATATTGCTAACAGATGCGCCAAACCACTATCACGAAGATAAACCCAGTCTTGCGCTTTAAGTCCATCTCTTAGCCCAAAGCTTAATGCAGTTAAGTAACTTTGATTATCACGATTTTTCAGTAATGGCGTAATTTGATCTAACCATTGCTGTCTCAATGAGGTGGAGGAAGATAGTCGTATTGGGATCACATCACCGCTGTTTACTACCGCACTACCATGAATACCGCGACTTAAAGCATATTGTTCACCATCAAAGCCAGCTTGATTAACTCGACCGACAATACGACTTAACCTTACCGGTAATCGCCATACTTGCCCTTGCTTCAACGGGGGCGGATTTTTCCACATCACCATTAACCGCACTGGAAAAACAAAATCAACCTTGGCGGAATGTAGGTTGAGCACTTTGACCTCAAAATTCTCAATGGGTATATTTTCATTAAAAAGCGTACTAACGCTAACATCTATGGTAATATTAGTTCTGTTTTTTGGAATGCTATCTATGTCGTTAATATATTGATTAGCATCAAAAACAGCCCATAATATAGCGAGTGAAAAGCAAATAACGATAACATTTCGACACACTATAAATATAATACCGCCAACAGCTATTAGTAATAATAAATACCAATATGGTGGTAATATATTAAAAAAATGTAACGATAGAAAACCGCTGATACTCGTTATAAATATTTGAACCATATGGCCTTAGCCAGTTTAAAAAAAATCATTATGCCAAGACATTTCATTAAAAAATTTCTGCCTAGCCATGAAGTAATTAAACGCCAAAAAGCGTTGAAAATATTTGGGAATCTACTTTATAACCCTAATCTATGGTGTTTAAACCGTCGCTCAGCGTCTGGTGCATTTGCTGTAGGTCTGTTTATGGCCTTTGTTCCACTTCCTAGTCAAATGTTAATGGCTGCAGGTTTAGCTATTATGTTTGGTGTCAATTTACCGCTCTCTGTCGCGCTAGTATGGGTCAGTAATCCTGTTACTATGCCGGTACTCTTTTACGGCGCTTACAAACTCGGTGCGTGGGTATTACACAGTCCAGATGTTGGATTTCATTTTGAATTAACATGGGATTTCTTGTTAAATCAAATGAGCCAAATCGGTCCTCCATTTTTACTAGGCTGTTTTATCTGTAGCGTTTTAAGTGCGTTAATCGGATATTTTGGTATTCGCTGGCTATGGCGCTACTCAGTTGTACGTAGCTGGAATCGCCGTAAATTTCGTATTCCTAAAGCGCACTAACAATTATTTTTTATCATAATAAAACTCCATCACGGTGGAGTTTTATTGTTAATCGTTTTTTTTTGAGAAATAGCCCCCACTGTTTTAGCTGCGCTTACTCACCCTTTCACTATTAGCCGATCTACCGCACATCTATTGACCATTATCCCTTCAAACACCCCATCAAAAACTTATATTGCTAATTAGTTGCATTTTATACCTAATAGTAATTACTATTGTTCAGTATACTATTAAACGAGAATACATCCTTAAATAGCAGTCACTTAGCTAACAGCTAAATAAACATTAATAATTAATTAAAGGGAAATAAGATGGAAAACCCAGTGAAAAATTTACTGACAAAAGGCTGGAAATGGTTTGTCATCGTTGGCGTAATAGTGGCTCTTGCAGGTATTTTTGCCATTAGCTTACCTGTTGCAGCAGGTATGACGATCACCACAATTATTGGTGTGATCTTTTTAGTCATTGGATTGGTACAGGTTTATCACACCTTTAGTATTCCACAATGGAAAACCAAGATATGGTATGTCATTAGTGCACTCTTTTACCTCATTGGCGGCTTATTTATTTTAGGACAACCTTTTATTGGGTTAGTCACTATTACCGTACTAATGATTGCAACTATGGTCTTTAACGGTATTACACGAATGGTGTTTGGCTTTAGCAGTCGAGAGCATCTTGCAGGCTGGCGCTGGATTGTATTCAGTGGCTTATTGTCTACCGCAATTGGGGTGTATTTCTTTAATTTAATGCACAACCCAGAGTTTTCAATGTCGCTATTAGGAATTTTTGTTGGGGTTTCATTAATATTTGAAGGAATTAGCTTTATTTTCATTGGTTCACAAATGAAAAAAGCACTTCATAAGTAAAGACTAATATTAAAATGATTATTAAAGCTTCAGTACTCTACTGAAGCTTTTTCTTTATAATTCAAATAATAACTTACCATAAACATAACTAACAAATCATTTTAGCCACAATTTATTATAAAAATATTGCCTTTAGTCGAAAATTTAAGTAAAAGTGTTTTTTTTATACTTAGGTGATACTGTTGATGGGTTATCTTACTCTATTTAGCTTACTGCTAAGCGTTTTATTAATAAACGCAACGAGTATAACTACGCCAGCAACATCCTTCCAGTATGCTTTACATTCAATGTCAGCATTTAGCGTTACCAGTAATGAAGAAAACTGGAACGATAATGTCATTATTTTATCGAATAATACTCATAAAACACGACAGCTATCAAAAACCGAGAAAAAGAATTTTGTTCCTGCTCTAAATTGTGACAACAATGCCACTCAGCGATTACACCCAATAATAAGTCATTATTCTAAGCATCAACGGTATCCACTTCTTGAGCTTGCTAATTTTCAATACCGTTTTACCCATAGTCGTAGGCAGTTAAGGTTACTCAATTACCGCGACATTTACTTTAATTATGACTCTGACTACAAGGACTACATAGATGCTTGATTCATTTGTATCTATTTTTTCAGCGCTATGGCAACAAGATTTTGCAGCATTACAAAACCCAGAAAGTATTGTAATGATCTATTTTTGTGTCACCTTTGTTATTTGGCTGGAAAGCGCATTTTTACCTGCTGCACCGCTACCTTGCGACAGTATTGTTATTTTAGCAGGCACATTAGGTGCTATGGGGATCATTGATTTTAAACTGATTGTGTTTTTATTAATTGTTGCTGCTGCAGTTGGTAGTTGGTTGGCATATTTACAAGGTCGCTGGCTTGATCATTTACCCAAGGTAAAACGGTGGGTCGATATGGTGCCACCTCATCGAATGCAGACTGTCGATAAGCTGCTTATTCGCCATGGTATCGTAGCTTTGTTTACTGCACGATTTATTCCAGTTGTACGCCCACTATTGCCATTAATGATGGGATTTAGGGTTAAGAATCAAGCCCACTTCTTCCGCTTTGCTTGGCTAAGTGCAACGGCATGGGTATTACTGCTAACAGGGCTAGGTTACTTATTAACGTTATTACCAGAAAATGTTGCGCGTGTGACTACCATGGTATTGATGGTTGCGCCTTTTGTTACTTTAGGTATCGCAATCATTAGTCTGTTAAGTAGCTGGCTGCTGAAGCGTTTTAAAAAAAATAACATCGCTTAATCTCTGTTTACAGTAACAATATACTAATCAATAGCTATAAAAAAACCCGCTAACAGTTAGCGGGTTTTTTATCATCTGTATACGGGCTTAAACTTAGAAGTAGAAGCGAGTACCGAATACGATGTTTGTTAGGCTGTCTTTCGCTTTGTTGCCAGAGAACTCAATATCGTCAGTTGCGATGTTGTAGTTAACTTCTGCGCTTAGAGCAACGTTAGGATTGATGAAGTACTTAACACCACCAGCTAGTTTAAGGTTAAGTGCCCAAGAATCGCCACTCTTACCAAAGTCAGAACCAGCACCATCTTTGTTGTTGTAGTTTAGAGCAGCAAGCTCAGTTGCAACACCTACGTAAGGAACCCAGTTAGTAGAGTTAACAAAGTTGTACTCTGTGAATACACCTAGCTTACCGCTAATTGCATCGTTTTCATCTTTAGCTGCAACAGATGCAGTACCACCAACTTCCCAGTTGTCTTTTACGAAAGTACCGTAAGAACCGTTTAAGTTTAGATCCCAACCGCTACCAAGCTTAGCATTACCTTGAACACCAATCTCTTGTGTGCCAGCAGGAAGTTGAACAGCTGCTTGTGCTGCTACAGGAGCCATTACAGCAAAAGCTACTAATAAACCAAGTGCATTCTTTTTCATGTTAATTCCTAAATTGTGTTTTTTTTATAAACAAATAGCTGTCCATTATAATTAATAGTCATATCGATGCAGGGTAAATCCCTTTCCAATAACGACAACAGCATACTCGTATTTAAGTAACGACAAATTATCACGTAAAAATGACACTGTTAAATTAAAAAATATAAATTCACAAAAAAAAGAACAGTGTTCGTAATTTATATATAACAAATTTCCTGATCAGCAATCATTGACAAACCTCAGCCAGCATCAGTACTGGCGATTGGTACTTTTTTATAATCCAGCCAACGAAAACACTGAAAATCACAGCGCATAAAATAAAAAAAACAATGTTTGTTATTGTCAAAATAATCACATGTTTGGTCAAAAAATAACCATAATTATCAATTAACCGTCAAAATAATTACTTTTAGATCTTATTTTTATGTTTATTTATCTATTAAAATGAACTTATTTACTGATTGATAATAAAAAACCAACATCTTACGAGGGAGATCATAGTTACTATTACTTTAATCACTAATATCGCTCAAATACTCCCATAAAAAAACGAAGCCGAAGCTCCGTTTTTTATTATCTACACCGATATAATCCAAATCGGTTATTACTTTGCACTTAATACACGAGCAGGTTGTAATCGACTAGCACGAGTTGCTGGGTACCATGTTGCGAGTAAACTCAATACAATCGCTGTTGCCGTAACAATTGCAACATCCTGCCAAGCTAATTGTGTTGGTAAGAAATCGACAAAATAGATATCACCTGATAGGAACCTATGTCCGATAATTTTCTCTATTACTCGTACAATATGGGTTAAATTAATCGCAACTAAGGATCCAAATATCGAACCAATAATACTACCAAGCACACCTGATAATACGCCATGCCAAACAAAGATAGCTTTAATCAGCCGATCACTTGCCCCCATTGTGCGTAAAATGGCAATATCTGCGGCACGATCTTTTACAGCCATCATCAGCGTTGAAACAATATTAAAACAAGCCACACCTATCACTAATACCATCACTAAATACATAATGGTGCGTACCATTTGAATATCACGGTATAAATAGCCGTATTTTTGTGTCCAGCTCTTTAAGTAGACATAAACAGGTAAAGTATCGCCAACTTCTTTTACTATTTGTTGAGCATCAAGCACATTATCAACATTCATCTCGATGCCAGAAACACCCTGCCCCATATCTAAATATTGTTGTGCATCTTGTAACGGTACGATCGCTAAACTGTGATCGATCTGTCCGCCTAACGCAAGCAAGCCCACAACTTGTAGACGAATACGTTTAGGCGCTCTTAACTTCATTTCAGGATCGGTATTTGGAATCATCGCGGTGATCCAATCACCGACCTTTAATTTCAGTTTAGTTGCAACACCTTGCCCTAAGATCACCTCGCGCTTACCGGCAGTGAAAGTTGACCATGCATTATTCTTTACATAATGAGGCAACTCACTCACTTTAAGCTGTTCTTTAGGATCGACACCACGCACAGCAACGGCTTTTAGTTTGGCGCCTCTTTCAAGCAGTGCTGTAAATTCAACATAAGGCGCTGCAGCTGTAATGTGTGGGTGCAGCTCAACTTGCTTTAATAGTGGTTTCCAATTGTTCAATGGCGGTTCTACTGCTTGTAACTCACCTTGAGGAATAACAGACAGTACTCGCGTTTGTAGCTCACGTTCAAAACCATTCATTGCAGATAAACCAATGATGATCACTGCAACCCCAACCGCAATACCAAGCATTGATGACAATGAGATAAATGACACCATTCGATTGCGTTTTTTAGAACGGTTAAATCGGCTACCTATATAGAGGGATAAAGGACGAAACATTACTTCTCCTTAACCTCTGCTAAAATGCCATCTTGCATGTACATACAGCGATCAAGTTTTGATGCTAACTGCCTATCATGAGTTACCACTAAAAATGCAGTACCAGATTCTGCATTTAACTTACGCATCAAATCATAAATATCTAATGCTGTTTGGTGATCTAAATTACCTGTTGGCTCATCGGCAAGCACAATCGCTGGGTTATTAACTAATGCACGAGCAATAGCAACCCGTTGGCGTTCACCACCACTCAATTCTGATGGGCGATGTTCAAAACGATGATCTAAACCCACCATTGCCAGCATATCTTGAGCACGAGTACGCGCCTCACTAACGGCAACGCCACCAATCAATAATGGCATTGCCACGTTTTCTGTGGCAGTAAAATCAGCTAACAAATGGTGAAATTGATACACGAAACCAATATCTTGATTACGGATTTTGGCTTGTTTATTTGAACTTAATGTATCTAACCGCTGCCCTTTAAAAAACACTTCGCCGTTAGTCGGTTCATCTAGTGCCCCTAAAATATGCAATAAGGTACTTTTACCCGAACCTGAAGAACCAACAATAGCAACTAATTCATGATCTGCTATTTCAATATTGACCTGTTTTAATACTTCAGTTTGTAATTGACCTTCTTGATAGGTTTTACATAATTGCTGACAAGATAATAAAGCATTATTCATAACGAAGAGCCTCAGCAGGACGGACAGCGGCCGCACGATAAGAAGGGAAAATAGTCGCTAATAAACTCAAAATAATAGCGCCAACAATAACAGCCAAAATTTGCATCGGCTCAAAATCTACCGGTAGAGAACCACCAATTGCAGCGAGGTTAACACCGAAAAATGCCATAATTGGATTTATATAATGAGACAGTATCACACCAAAAATGCCACCTAATAATGCGCCAATAACACCGCTACTTGAGCCTTGAACCATAAATAGTGTCAGTACCTGTCGATGGGTCATACCTTGGGTTTTTAGAATTGCCACTTCCGCTTGCTTTTCCATTACAACCATGATTAATGCGGAAATAATGTTAAACGCAGCGACACCAATGATAAGTCCTAACATTAGCCCCATCATGTTTTTCTCCATTTTAACCGCTTGAAATAATTCACCACGTTGTTCACGCCAATCAGACCATTTCCAATCATTAGGCAACGGTATTTTTGCAAGTTCAGTGACGGCAAATGGATCATCAAGGTACAACCGCCAGCCTGACATTTGATCTAGTTTGTAATGTAATAATCGACCTGCATCAGAAATATTAGTGAAAACTAACTGTTTATCAACGTCAGATCCGGTATCGTAAATTCCAGACACGGTAAAATTTCGCTGACTAGGTAAGCGACCTAAAGGGGTAAATTGGCTGGCACTAGTGACCATAAGACGAATTTTATCACCCGGCTGAATATCTAATTCAACAGCCAGTGCTTGACCAATAATTACGTTAAAACTACCTGGCTGAAGGTCTTTTAATGAACCCACCATTAAATGATCAGCAATCGGATCATATTGGTTTGGTTCAATACCTATCATCATTCCAGCGGCTAACGAATTCGCACTTTGAATGATAGTTTCACCCCGTGTAATTGCCGTAACTTTAGTTACATGTGGCAATTGCTTGAGTACTGTTGGAACCTGCTCAGATAATGGAACTCGCCCATCAGCATGCGTTACAACAGCTTGCGGTAACACACCTAAAATTCGGTCTTTGAGTTGTTGTTCAAAACCGTTCATGACTGACATTACGGTAATTAATGCCATCACTCCAACAGTAATACCCGCGGTTGACATATAAGAAACGAAGCGACTAAAACGGTCACCTGAACGTCCTCGTAAATAACGTAAACCAATAAAAAAAGATACAGGATGAAACATAGGCTTAAAAAACCACTCCTTTATTTGATGACTCAAGAATACGCGTTAACGGCACGGTTTACCATCTAGCAAGGTAAATGTAATGTAAAAACAGTGAGTAAAAGATAGCCGCTTAACGGAGATCACTTGCTCGTCGGTACGCTCTAAGTAATAATTAACCCACATGTCACGATATAATCTGGGTTACATAACCTCAATAGTGACAACGCCGATGACAACTAACAGGCAGTGAGTAAGTAATGAGACAAGATGAATATTTTTCAGTTCACTTAGGACTAACAATCAATGTCGAACCATTAACTGATGGAAAACCACTCCCCGATGTCGACACCTTTCGTGCTGAAATACCGCCACTGTTCCGTATCTCGAGCGAATGTAACACGCTCGAAGAAAATGCAGAACGGCTATTAGCTGGATTTGGCAAACAAGACAGTAAACTCTTAGTCGATTACCTTAGCGCTCAAAATAGTAAAATAAACCTACTGTTATCTTACGTGCTATCTCAACAAGATAATGCTACTTATCGATATATAACCGAGACCTTTGGTGCGAGTAATGTAAGCTTTTATAGCTCACATGAATTTCCGATTGGGCAAAATGTCACCGTTAAACTATTTTTAGATCACCCTGCAGCGGCAATTTATTGTTATGCTGAGGTGGTTAACTGCTCCGTTTTAGAGGATCGTTTTTTAATTCAGCTTCATTACACGCGACTGTTAGAAGACGATCGTGATTTATTAATCCGTGCCGCACTGCATTGCCAACAAAAGCTTTTACGTCAGCGGGCCCAACAACGAAACATGAATAATAACAATGACGAATAAAACATTACTTTCCATTCCCGTACCTAAAAAATCTGGGGATAATCGTTACATCGGTAATTTATCAGGTTCTGCGTTGGCGTTGTCATTAGCAGAAATTGCGGCCAAACATAACGGGCCGATACTTACTGTTGTTGCTGATACTCAAACGGCACTAAAACTGCAGCCTGAAATAACTCAATTTTGTGATATTGATGTCCATGTTTTTCCTGATTGGGAAACACTGCCGTATGATAATTTCTCACCTCATCAAGATATTATCTCTGAGCGTCTCGCACGTTTATATAAAATGCCAACTCAAAAAAATGGCATTATATTAGTTCCTATCAGTACGCTATTGCAGCGCCTTACGCCTCAAGAATTTATTCATAAGCATGCCTTAATTGTCAAAAAAGACGATCGGATTTCGCTAGAGAAATTGCGTCTTCAATTAGAGGCATCAGGCTATCGTCATGTTGATCAAGTGATGGAGCATGGTGAATATGCAAGCCGAGGTTCATTGGTTGATCTCTTTCCTATGGGTAGTAACGCACCCTACCGAATCGATTTTTTTGATGATGAAGTTGATTCTATTCGCCAATTTGATCCTGAAAATCAACGTTCAACAGCAGAAATCGCCACGATAGATCTTCTACCAGCGCATGAGTTCCCAACGGATGAATTAGCGATTGAAAACTTTCGTATGCGCTGGCGTGAACGTTTTGAAGCACGCCGTGAGCCTGAATCTATTTATCAACAAGTCAGTAAGAAAATCTGGCCAACAGGTATCGAATATTGGCAGCCACTGTTTTTTGATCATACCGAAACCTTGTTTGATTATTTACCTAGCAATGCATTATTGGTGACCTTAGGTGATTTAGAGCCAGCGGTAGACACCTTCTTGCACGATGCAGAGTACCGCTATGATCAGCGTCGCGTTGATCCATTACGACCATTACTCGCCCCTAAAGAATTATGGCTAACTAAAGATGAAATGTTTAGTGGCTTTAAGCAACTGCCACGAGTAAGAATACAACGCGATCCAATTGATGATGAAAAAGTAGGCCGTTATAACCCTGCATTAACCGCTGTTCCAGCTATTACTATTAATCATCAACTTAAAGAGCCGTTCGCTGAACTGCGTCAGTTTACTGAGCAATTTAAAGGAAAAATTATTTTCTCGGTGGCTTCAGAAGGTCGCCGCGAAGCACTATTTGATTTATTAGCTCGAATAAAGCTTCGTCCAACTGTTTTTGATAGTCTTGAAGCAGCAATGGCTGATAAAAAAGCCAAGCATTGCCTTGTTATTGGTGCCGCTGAAAACGGTTTTATTCTAGAAAAACCCGCTGTCGCTTTTATTTGTGAAAGTGATTTATTGGGCGAGCGTATTCAACAACGTCGCCGTAATGATAAAAAGACCACGGTTAATGCTGATACCATTATTCGTAATCTGGCTGAATTACAAGTCGGTCAGCCTGTGGTTCATATCGATCATGGTATTGGACGTTATCAAGGTTTACAAACGCTAGAAGCTGGCGGCATTAAAACTGAATATGTCACCCTTGAATATCAAGGTGGTGCAAAACTGTATGTACCTGTCGCTTCACTGCACCTTATTAGTCGTTATTCCGGTGGCGCTGAAGAAACCGCACCGATTCATAAATTAGGTGGTGAAGCGTGGGTTAAGGCGCGCCGTAAAGCTGCTGAAAAAGTACGTGACGTTGCAGCAGAATTACTGGAAGTTTACGCCATGCGTGAGCTAAAACCAGGCTTTAAATTTAAACTTGATCGTGAAAGCTATGCTGATTTCTGTACCAGTTTCCCTTATGAAGAAACCTACGATCAAGCATTAGCGATTAACGCGGTACTGTCTGACATGTGCCAACCTAAAGCGATGGATCGTCTAGTCTGTGGTGACGTTGGTTTTGGTAAAACAGAAGTCGCAATGCGAGCAGCCTTTGTTGCTGTTGACAATAATAAACAAGTAACGATCTTAGTACCGACAACACTATTAGCGCAGCAGCATTTCGAGAACTTTCGCGATCGCTTTGCTAATACGCCGATTCGCGTTGAAGTGCTATCTCGTTTTAAAACAGCCAAAGAACAAAAACAGATTCTGGCAGATGTTGAAGAAGGTAAGATTGATATTCTTATTGGTACTCACAAACTGCTTAATAGTAGCGTTAACTACCATGATCTTGGGTTACTGGTGGTTGATGAAGAACACCGCTTTGGTGTCCGCCAAAAAGAAAAGATTAAGGCGATTCGAGCCGACGTTGATATTCTAACGCTAACTGCAACACCCATCCCTCGAACGCTTAATATGGCAATGAGTGGTATGCGTGACTTATCGATCATTGCAACGCCACCCGCGCGTCGTCTAGCAATCAAAACTTTTGTTCGTCAAAGTGATGAAAATATTATTCGCGAAGCCATATTGCGTGAAATCAGCCGTGGTGGTCAGGTTTACTTCCTGCATAACGAAGTCGATAGCATCGAGCAAACCACAGCAGATTTGGCTAAATTGATTCCAGAAGCACGAGTCACTTTTGCACATGGTCAAATGCGTGAACGTGAACTTGAAAAGATCATGGGTGATTTTTACCACCAACGTTTTAATGTCTTAGTTTGTACTACTATCATTGAAACGGGTATCGATGTACCTAGCGCTAATACCATTATTATGGATCGTGCAGACAATCTCGGTTTAGCCCAATTACACCAGTTACGTGGTCGTGTGGGTCGTTCTCATCATCAAGCCTATGCTTACTTACTGACACCCCATCCTAAACGGATGACCAAAGATGCGGTTAAACGCTTAGAAGCCATTGCATCATTAGAAGATCTTGGTGCCGGCTTTACTCTAGCAACCCATGATTTAGAAATTCGTGGTGCTGGTGAATTATTGGGTGACGAGCAAAGTGGTCAAATTCAATCCGTTGGTTTTAGCTTATTCATGGAAATGCTAGAACAAGCCGTTGAATCATTACGTGAAGGTAAAGAGCCAACACTTGATGACTTACTCAAGCAGCAAGCTGAGGTAGAAATGCGTATTCCAGCATTGCTACCTGATGATTATATTCCTGATATTAATACCCGTTTATCGCTCTATAAGCGTATTGCAAGTGCAACCAATGACAATGAACTTAATGAAATTAAAGTTGAGTTAATTGATCGCTTTGGTTTGTTACCAGAAGCGGCAACTAACCTGTTAACAGTGAATAGTCTTAAACTCAAAGCTGCCATTATTGGGGTTAAGAAAGTAGAGAGTAATGAAAAAGGCGGTTATTTTGAATTTAAACAAGATGCAGCTATTAACCCTCATTTTCTAGTCGGCTTACTACAAACACAACCGCAGCACTTTAGAATGGAAGGACCAACTAAACTCAAAATTGTATCGGAACAACCAGATCGTAAAAAGAGAATTAAATTTATTGAAGATCTGCTTAACCAATTTAGAGAAAATATGATCTAATACCGACTAACCCTAGATACTCGTCTAGGGTTTTTCTTTAGTATCATTATTACCTTACCGACTATCACTTCATAGACCACTATTATCATGAAACTTGATTACCAACTTACCACACCACGGCTTATTTTACGGCCATTTAAAACTGTCGATTTAAACGCCTTTTTTGAAGCAGTTAGTCAATCAGCACCTTACCTTGAGCCGTGGTTAGAATGGTGTGACAGTGATTTTGACCAACAACAAGCCCATGAGTGGATCGCCGCTAGTCGTTTAAGTTGGCAGCATGATTACAGCTATGAGTTAGCGATTTTTGATCGTTTTAATGATGATTTTGTAGGTACAGTTTCGCTCAGTGCTATTACGCCATTATTTAATTCCGCTAATCTCGGCTATTGGATCAGCCACAATTATCATCGCCAAGGCATAGCGACGGAAGCGAGTCTCGCTATTATTCAATTTGGCTTTCAAATATTAGGTCTTACTCGACTAGAAATTATTACTCATATTGATAACTACGCCAGTCAAAAGACCGCATTAGCTTGTAATGCTATTTTTGAATGCGAAGCAAGAAATCGTATTTTTTATAGAAATAAACCAATCAATGGCTATGTGTATTCTCTGATACCACAAGATTTATATTAAACCTTATTATCGGCATTGATATTAGTATGCATCAGTACCTTTCACCCTTGAAACATTACACACTTATGTCGAGCAACATTGGGGAACCGAGGTTCGGTTTCATACTTGTAAACTTAACGATCTTTCATTAGATGCACTGCTAACGTTTCTTTTATCTCGCAATAAGATCACTCTTGATGGTGATCTCTTACACACCAATAGAGATAATATCTGTCAGCATTAAGATAATTATCGTTCAATTGGTACATAACCCTATTTATCTTATGGATAATGGTAGCGGCTTTACCATTATTTATTTGATATAACCGCTATATATTAATAAGATCACCACCTGTACTACAAACATTTGAAGTACAGGTGGCATTATATTTTTCTGTTATGTCTATATATTTAAAAAATAACCAATAGAGACGTTATGATTTATCAATTTTAGTTATTATTTTTGAAATGTTAGTATCAAATAATAACTCTGTATCTTCTAGCCACTGATAGCGTTTAGTATATAGCTTCCTTTTATTTCTATTTAAACTTTCTAAATCTTTTTTAGGAATCTCTAACGGTATTTTATAAAAATTACCATCAAAAATCTCAGCCCCATATTCTTGCCAATGACTGTCATAATCAAAGGTAACGGCATTACGTTTACGACCAATATATCGCCAAGATTGATACATATGAGATCTATTACTTATCCCAAATAGCATTTTTAAATCCAAGCTGTGGGCAAGCATAATGGCAAATTCAAGAATCAATGCTTTGGGTCGAAGTCCATGACACCCTTTTGTTAAGGCTTTTATTACATCATTTCTATTTTCAACATCATGATTAGGTCCTTGTATCGAGCCTATATACATTGAACCTTGATGTTCTGAGCTCAAATTCATTGTTATCATATAGATACGTTGATTCTTATCATTCACTAAACGTAAACCTAACGCTCCTTCCCTATTTTGTCCCCGATCTAATATCAGTTTATATTTAGCTTCATTACGATCTTCTATTTCTAATACACAATAACCTTCATCTCGATAAATTAAGGGTAAATTAGACGAGAATAGCTCTGACATGCATTGAAAATGTTGAGTTACCGAAGTAATTCTTTGCTTTTTATTCCAATTAACGCATAAATAAGGTTTAAATGGTTTTTTTACAATATGTGGATGTAACGCTAATATCACACTAAGATTGGGTGTTAAAAAAGTATTTATTAAGTGCTTTAAGCGTGAGTAATGCAAATAGCTCCATATTATAAATCGTGTGTCTTTACGCTTTTTCTTCCAGCCAGAAGATTTATAATTAAGATGGTTAGCAATATTTTTTATATTGTTAAAAAAACAATTCTCAGAATTTAATTTATAACTCGCATCAGTCAACTCTCCTTGATGAAGTAAATTTATATCATTAAGATTATTGTTCATTTTCTATCTATCAACCTTATGCTTATAATTTCTTGTGAAAATAAATCACCATCACAATATTCAGAATAAGCATACTACAGTAACAGGAATTCAAATCAACTAGCAGTATAATATGTAAAACGTCACTAACTTTTATTTACGAATAGTTATGCTAACAATATGCTATAAAAACTAAAAAGATTATATATTCCACCTTAAAATTTAATTCTTAGATTGTTATTTCATACTGTTACTTCTGAAAGAGAATGATATTATTAGTTAAATTTATTCAGTAAGGACACACTAGTGCCAAAAATTATTATTGCAGTGGTTATCGCTGCCGTGGTTGCGTTTTTTCTTTATCGCTCTTACAACAACAAACAAGCCGCACAAGAAAATATTAAGATTGGACAGGAATTTCTAGCGGCAAACAAACTAAAACAAGGCGTGCAAACCACTGCTTCAGGTTTACAATATTTGGTATTACAACCAGGTACTGGCACTGAACATCCAAAACCAACAGATACAGTGACTGTCCATTACCATGGTACATTAATTAATGGCACTGTATTTGACAGTTCAGTTGATCGTGGTGAAAAGATTTCATTTCCACTAAATCGAGTGATTAAGGGCTGGACGGAAGGCTTACAACATATGGTTGTTGGCGAAAAAGTGCGTTTCTTTATTCCTGCAAATCTTGCGTATGGTAATAATGGCGCAGGCAGCATTCCACCAGGATCAGTACTGATCTTTGATGTTGAGTTATTTAAAATTAATTAAATTCTCTGCATCAATAAAAACGCCAGTATGGAACTCTAACAAAAGAGTTACTACCATACTGGCGTTTTTTATTAGTTTAATATTACGCTAATTTATTAGTGCAATTTCAAACTAGGACGAAGTACACGGTTAATTCTACCCACTAACATAATCAAACCGGTTTTAAACATGCCATGTAACGCCATTTGATGCATACGATACAATGAAATGTAAACCATACGAGCAATACGGCCTTCAACCATCATTGAACCTTTTGACAAGTTACCCATTAAGCTACCAACAGTCGAAAAACGGCTTAATGATACTAATGAACCATGGTCACTATAGATGTAAGGTTTTTGCTCACGATCAGATAATTTAGCCACGATATTAGCAAAACAACGACTTGCCATTTGGTGTGCAGCTTGCGCGCGTGGTGGTACAAATGAACCATCTTCTTGCACACATGATGCCAAATCACCAATAACATAAATGTTATCATCACGAGTGGTTTGCAGCGTTGGTTTCACCACTAACTGATTAATACGGTTAGTTTCAAGACCTGCGATATCTTTCATGAAATCAGGCGCTTTAATACCAGCAGCCCACACCATAATTTGCGCAGGAATATGTTCACCATCTTTAGTAGTTAAGCCTGTTTCATCAGCCTTTGTTACCATCGTCGCAGTACGAACATTAACACCTAACTTAGTCAGCTCATTATGTGCTGCTTGAGATATGCGTGGCGGTAATGCTGGTAAAATACGCTCGCCAGCTTCAACTAAGTTAATGTTTAAACGGGAACTATCAAGATCACCAAAACCGTAGTTATGTAATTCTTGCACAGCATTATGTAACTCAGCAGAAAGCTCTACGCCCGTTGCACCTGCGCCAACAATTGCAATATCAACTGTTTTTTGATCTTTATTAGCATGTAACTTCATGAACTGGTTATTCATTTCACTACGGAAACGGTGTGCCTGCTCAGGACTATCAAGGAAAATACAGTTATCACGTACCCCCTGAGTATTGAAATCATTTGATGTAGAACCAATCGCCAATATTAGAATATCGTATTCTAATGAGCGCTCAGGCACTAATAGTTCATTATGCTTGTCATATAATGCCGCTAAAGTGATGGTTTTAGCATCACGATCAATGTCCTGCAATGAGCCCATTTGGAAATCAAATGAATGGTTTTTAGCATGGGCGCGATAACTAATTGCATCAACACCAGCATCTAACGATCCTGTTGCAACTTCGTGTAGCAATGGCTTCCATAAGTGGCTTGCACGACGATCAACCAATGTAACTTCAGCACGACGCTTACGGCCTAATGTTCGACCCAATTTAGTGGCTAATTCTAAACCACCAGCACCACCACCAACAACGATAATACGTGTCAAGATAGCTTCCTCTCTAATTTATATGATTTTTAAAAACTGACAAAGACTCAATTGCATAACAGTCTGCTAATCGTAAATAATCAAGCATCAAGACCGCTAGGCGAAAAAGTATCTATATATTTAAGTTCACGTACGTAGGCAGACGGATCTACGACCCGTCTGTGATATGTAGGAGGTAATGGTTCCGTTGTTACTGCGCTTTAAACGCTTTTATTTTTTGTAGATGTTGCGAGATTTTTGTAAATTTATGAGATTCATTTTCATCCCATATAATATCGTAAAATTGATCTAGCTCATCTTTTGTTTGCTGATTATCTAACACTTCATCATGAGTTGAAAGGATACAAAGACAATTTCCTGTATTTTTTTTACGAAAATTTGTTACACACTTTGTCAGAATATCCTCGTATTCCTCAGGACGGTCTATTTTTCCTTCCATATTATGCTCAGGATGCAAATTAGGATTAAACATTACTTGTTTTATGCCTGATAAGAAGCCAATTCGTTCAGCCCAATATCCACCAAGACCAACACCACAAATTAGCGGTTGTTTGTCATTGCAGGTTTCTAGCAATTTATGCACTTCTTTCAATAAATGTTGCATATCATGCTTAGGATGCAACGTACTATAATTTAGAAATCGAACATCAGAATCAATAAATTGTAATTGCAATACTTTTTCATGATTACCTGGGCTTGTAGAGTCAAAGCCATGTAAATAAATAATCATTGTTGCCCCTCACTATCTAGTAATAATTTTACGTACTATCTATACCGATATAGTGAGGTTAAATCCATAATATAAGTAGTGTTTTAACAAATTTAAAACAAAAACTATGATCTCGTCTACAAAAAACTATTCATCAAGATAATAGCGGTTACAACTCAAGTGCTATTTTTAATAACTTACTTATTGTTTTTAAACAACATTCTCTTATGCATCACTTAATACATTATTAATGTATTCAATAAGTTGTAACTGTAATTGCGATGCATGTTGTAAATATTGTGGTTGATGCCAAACATCATAACCAACGTAATACCACAATAATGCTAAATATTGGCACCACGGTTTCCAACCAATAACAGCTTGTAACCAGTCATGTTTATTAAAGTGTGTTTCTTTGTCAACCAACTGTCGATAGTCGCAATAATCACTTATAGCTAATTCATCATCGAGGTCATTGGCAATAATTGTCATGGCTAAGTCTAAACTTGGATCACCTGCCGCAGCATATTCCCAATCGATAATTTTGGCATTTTCCGCCGTTGAACCTTGATTTGAAAATGGCACAATAACGTTATAGCGCCCGAGATCAAAATGGCAGCAACAATCAGCAAACACTGTTGGTATTGGGTGATTTTGAAAGTAATTATAAATGGCCGTTAATAGCGGTGTTTTATGTTCAGTGTCAATATATTGCCAATAATGCAGTCCTCGCTGTTGAATATCTAGCCGCCAACAAGGTACTGGTAATTGATGCACTTTTGCCTGTAATTGACACAGTGCCGTATTCGAAAAATGGGGAGATGCCTCTATGCCAGCAAGCCATTCAACAAACAACCCTGTTACTTGATCTGTTGATGAATGACTATTAACAACCAATTGCAATGGTTTAGGGGCTAAGCCCGTATCAGAGATCATTGTCAATAAATCATATTCATGTTGACGTTGAATACCAAATGCATGAGCCGCAGTAGAAAATGGCCGCCATACATAGTGTTTGGTTTGATTTGTTGAACGATGAAATAACTCGACTTTCCAACAGCGGTTAGTTAATCCTCCCGCTAACTTTGATGCTGAAACAAACTCAGTATCGGGTAAAGTCCGTAAAAGATCATGATTAAAATGCACATGATCACCCATATTATTGCTCCTTACCCGATACCAATACGTCTAAATTACCAAGTAGCACTATTAGTTGCGGCGGCTTGTATAATTTGATCTTGACCAGACCATTCAATCGTACCTGATTTTAAATCCATCAAACGCATTGTCATTTTATAATATGCTTGTTTGCCGTTTGAGGTCGATTTCATGACTGTTGATACGTGCCCATACAGCATATATTGTGCGCCAACCATATTACCAAATTGAATCGCTGTACTTTGGTTAACAAAACGGTCATCTTGACTGAAATGTAATTGTTTACGTACCGCTTTAACACGTGCAGGATCAACAAAACGGAACTTACCTGAATCTTGAAGACGTTCACTGATCATTGCCGTTAAAGCGTTAGTATCAACATGGCTACGGGTCTGATTTTTTATACTATCAACCACAACAATCGGTTCACCACTCGCTGTTATTGAGCGGATCGCTGCTGAAGCCAGCATTTTATCGACCATTGATGATGATAATTTTTCTAAGTCACTAGCACCAAAATTTGTCACTGCATTTTCAATACCATGTAATCCACCACCATAATTAATCGGTTGAGCACACCCGCCTAATAACGTTGCTGTTGCTAGTAAGGCTATTACACTCTTTTTCATTTTTATTACCTTTATAATGTTATCTACTGTTGCTTAATTTTGTGTATCACGCACAACAATACGGTATTGTGTCGCCGCAGTGGTCGGTGCCAATGCCTGCAGTGACAATCTTTGATTAGGTTTAATGATCAATGTTTGCAAGGTTGGTATTGAATGACAAATCTCTAAACCACTACCATCATACCAATAAAAACGATAGCTCAATGATATCGCTGCGTCAGTTTTATTGGTGACATCAACAGATGCATGCAAATAGCCACCCTGCAACTCTGTTTGTGAACGACTAAAATCAAGTTTATTCGCTAATATGGTATTACCAATCACAACATGGTGATTACCCTGCTCAAGACTGATTCCAGGTATTGTTATGCCACTACATCCCGTAACCAGAACGGCTAACAATATCGATAACGCATATCTATACTTCATGCTACATTCATGTACAGCTAGGCTGCAGCCTCCTCAATTTGATAACCTATTTTATTAACACCCTATTATCAGTTTACTCAATAGAATCAAAAAAGCTTGAGCAAATCACCACTATCTATTAATTAGCGATGTCATACTCAAGCTTTATTATCAACATATTTGATTACAGTTTTGTGCTAGTCATTATAAGTGATTAACTGACAACCATTGGACCTAACGGACGACCGCCTAATAGATGCATATGAATATGATAAACTTCTTGGCCACCGAAAGGATTGCAGTTCACAATCAAACGATAACCATCTTCAGCAATCCCTTCACTTTGTGCAAGTTTACGTGCAACGGTAAACATACGCCCCATCATTAATTCATCTTCTGCTTCAACATCATTCACTGTTGGCAGTAATTTATTTGGAATAATAAGAATATGGCTTGGCGCACGTGGATTTATATCACGAAATGCAGTGACTAATTCATCTTGATATAAAATGTCTGCTGGAATTTCTTTGCGAATGATCTTACTAAAAATAGTTTCTTCAGCCATACCTGACTCCATTTAATAATCAGCTTAAATATATTCTTGGTTGAGTATGCGCTACCAATGCTTACAGAGCAATATTGAACACCGTTTTAAACACTTTTTTCACTAAACATTTCATCTTTTACCGTTAATTTTGCAACAACCGTCAAAATATTCACCAATGTCGTTATCAAACAGTCAAGAGTTTGAAGTTCGCGTCGATAGATAAATCAAACTGACGTAACATTATAAATATCAATAACAATGACTAAATCCATTACCTTTGTCGTTGTTTGAAACCAACGGTAATTGTTAGATAAGGACAATACGATTCTTAAATATACCGTTATTAGCCTTTATGAAATTAGGGATCTTATGAAAAAAAAACCTCAAACCTCTGTCATACGTCGTATGTATTTAGGTTTTGCTATCTTAGTAGCACTCTTTGTTGTCACTATCATCTTTATGCTCGATGGTGTCAGCCGCATTCACAACCAATTAAAATCCATTACTACTGATGCTCTTCCTCTCGTTTCGGTTTCAAATAATGTTAGCGTACAGTTATTGGTTGCAGACAAGATATTTAAAGATTTTCTCACCAGTCAAGATCCTCAAGTGATGGCAACCTATAGTACTGAGTTTGAGAAACAAAACGCTGTTTTTCAGCAAGCTCGTAATCAACTTGAACAAGTGACAAAGAATAACGCTCAATTAACAACCTCAATTCAAGCTTTAACAGACCTTGAGCAACGTTATTTTACTGAAGCTACCGTTGCCATGACAAACTACCGTTTATTACTACTTGCAACCCATGAACGCCAGCAATCATCCCGTCAATTTCAACAACTGCAAACAGAACTTAATATCGGCATGAAGGAGTTTATTAACGAACAAGATAATCTTGCCGTTAAGATGCTGTCTAAAAACTACTTTGTGAAGTTAAAAGAAACTGAAACCATTACGCTAGATGCATTGGCTTCTGATAATACTGCTGCAATTGAAAAAGCGATTAAAAGTAATAAAGTCAGTGTTAATCACCTCAGAAACACCTTTCGCTCTTTAACGGTATTACTACCCAAATTAAAGCAAACATTTGGCCCATCGGTAGAACAATACGCACTTGATATTGGTCGTACTGGTGGTGTTCTTGACCAACATTTTGAATATATTCAAGCTCAGCATCGTCTCTACAGTAATATCGCAACCTTAGCTAAAGAAATAAATCAAGCAATGACAATTATTGGTGATTTTACGCAACAAGCTAACAGCCAAATGACTGACACCATTACTACTGCCGACACAACCTATACTGATGTAGTCACCAAAGCAGTGATCATTGGTATCGCCGTCATATTGCTCGCTATTATCGTCGGTTGGTATTTAGCTCGCAGTGTACGCCGACCATTAATGGCTATGTTAAGCACCCTAGAAGCATTAACAGCAGGCAATATGACTCAGCGCACTGAAACCAGTAAATTTATCGAATTTAACCAGCTAAGTCATCATATCAATATGTTAGCTCAAAATTTACAACAAATATTAAGTCAAATTAGCCATGCTTCATCTGAATTAAGTACCGTTGCAACTGAAAATCATGCAACTACTGCAGAAGCGAAACTACGGTTAAATAGCCAGCGCCAACAAACGGCATCAGCTGCCACTGCAATGATAGAAATGGAGCATTCCGTTACTGATGTATCAAAAAGTGCTCAAACAACCATGGAACGCGTTAATGAAGTAGAACAAGCATCTGCAGCTGGACGTAAAGTAATGACCAGTAATATCAATACCGCCCATCAGCTTTCAACTCGCTTAGATGAATCAGTACAAGCGGTTGAACAACTTCAAAAAATGAGCAGTAATATTGGTTCAATCTTAGATGTTATTCGTAACATTGCTGATCAAACCAATTTATTAGCCCTTAATGCTGCAATTGAGGCAGCTAGAGCCGGTGAACAAGGACGTGGATTTGCTGTTGTTGCTGATGAGGTACGAGTATTAGCTAAACGTACCACTGATTCAACATCTGAAATTGAAGCCATGATCAAAAATTTACAGACCAGCTCAGGCCAAGCAATGAATATGATGCAAAGCTGCGTAACAGAAATGGATAACAGTATTGGACTTGCTTCTAATGCCAATAGCTCAATGGAAGAAATTCAAGCTATCATTATTGAAATTAGTGATATGAGCAGCCAAATTGCACAAGCAGCAGAAGAACAACGTTGTACGACCACTGAAATTGCGCGTAGCTTAGAAGATATTAGCCATATTGCCGATAATAGCTATAACGCGATGGAGGAAATGGCTGATACTGGTGTCAAACTTGAGCATTTAGCCACCGAGCAAAATACGCTAGTGAGTCGATTTAAGTTATAACCCCACCACTCACCGGTATTTATATCGGTGAGTATTTCATCGATTTCACCCTCCCATAGCAATCGATTGCGATTTAATGTCGTCGCAAACCACATTGTTTGATTTATCAACTTTACTTCAAAGGACGATACTTTTAGAATCGGGCAAATTTTTTGGTAGGGAAACAAAATGACAACATTAACGATTACTCGTCCTGATGATTGGCACACACATTTACGTGATGGCGATGTATTACAAGATACAGTAAGAGATATTAGCCGTTATATGGGCCGTGCGATTATCATGCCTAATTTGATCCCTCCTGTTACTGATACAGAATCTGCTTTAGCTTACCGTGACCGCATTCTTGGTGCTCAACCAAAATCAACATTCTCTCCGCTTATGGTTATCTACCTGACAGATAACACATCACCTGAAGAAATTAAAAAAGCCAAAGCATCTGGTCATGTATACGCAGCCAAGTTATATCCTGCTGGTGCAACCACTAATTCAGATTCTGGTGTTACTTCAATTGATAACATCCGCCCAGCATTAGTGGCGATGCAAGAAGTCGGTATGCCACTGCTTATTCATGGCGAAGTCACACATAATCACGTTGATATTTTCGACCGTGAAAAAGCATTCCTAGAAACAGTACTTGCTCCTATCGTTGAAGAGTTCTCATCTCTAAAAATTGTACTTGAACACATCACTACTGCAGAAGCTGTGAAGTTTGTGCAGAGTGCGGGCGACAATGTCGCTGCAACGATTACTGCACACCACTTACTGTTTAACCGTAACCATATGTTAGCCGGTGGTATTCGTCCTCACTTCTACTGCTTACCGATTTTAAAACGTAACACTCACCAACAAGCACTGATTGAAGCTGCAACCAGTGGCAGCAAGAAGTTTTTCTTGGGAACTGACAGCGCACCTCATGCTAAAGGTCGTAAAGAAGCAGCTTGTGGTTGTGCTGGCTCTTACACCGCTCATGCCGCAATTGAGCTGTATGCTGAAGTATTTGAGCAAGCGAATGCACTCGAGAAACTAGAGGGCTTTGCGAGCTTTAATGGCCCTGATTTTTATGGTTTACCACGTAATACCGATACCATCACTTTGATTAAAGAATCATGGAAAGTGGCAGAAGAAATGCAATTTGGTGGCGATACCGTTGTACCAATTAAAGCTGGCGAAATGATGACGTGGACTGTTAACGTGTAAATTAACCTCTTTTTCTCTAAGCTTAAAAAAGAAAGGCTTCCAAAACGGAAGCCTTGTTATTTTCAATATAGTAATTAGGCTATGCCGTTTGATCTGCTGGTATTTTCAATTTATGAAATAAACGATACAACACAGGGACAACGATCAGTGTTAACACTGTTGCAAAGCTCAATCCAAACATAATCGTTACTGCCATCGGCTTAAAGAAAACATCTGGTAATAAGGGAAGCATCCCTAAAACGGTTGTTATTGCCGCCATACATACAGGACGAACACGACTTACCGCCGCATCAACCACCGCTTGATATTTTTCCTTGCCGCTTGCTATCTCAATTTCAATTTGATCTAACAATACGATACCGTTTTTCACCAACATCCCTGACAGACTCAAGAATCCCAATAATGCCATAAAGCCAAATGGCGTATTTAATAGCAATAACCCTACCGTTACCCCAATAATTGCCAAGGGTACCGTTGCCCATACAATCAGTGCTTCTTTAACTTTATTAAACAGCACAATAGTAATTAAGAACATTGCTAAATAACCCATCGGCATGGTTTGAAATAGTGACGCTTTTGCATCTGCTGATGATTCATACTCACCGCCCCACTCCAAACTATAACCTGCTGGTAAATCAATCGCTTCTATAGCAGGTAAAATACGCGCTTGAACCGATGCAGCAGTTTCATCACCTAATGGATCAGGATCCGCCATAATCGTTAGCATACGCTTACGATTTTTACGCACAACCAATGGATCTTCCCAGCGCACATTCACACCTAATACCACTTGTTGTAATGGAATATAACCTTGAATTGCTGGGCTCCAAATCTTCATACCTTCTATGGTGCTAATATCAACCCGTTCATCTTCTGGCAAACGTGCCACTATTGGCATTAAGTTTGTTCCTTCACGATACAAACCTATATTGAACCCTGAAAATGCCATTTGTAGCAATTCATCGACATCTTTTTTGGTAATACCATAACGCCTTGCTTGGCTTTCGTTAAACACGGGTTCAATAACTTTGGTACGATCTCGCCAGTCATGACGAATATTAAAGGCACCAGGATCTGCATTCATAACATCAACAACTTGCGAAGCAATACCACGAAGGATCGTTGGATCTGAACCGACAATGCGAGCTTCTATTTTAGAACCTGATGATGGACCTAACATGACCTGTTTTAGTTTGAATTCAACTTCTGGATGATCTTTGTTCATCGCTTGGCTAAATTTACGCATAACAGGAATCACATTTTCAAAACTATCCACTCGAACGATCAACTCACCATAAGAGGCATAGCTTTTCTCTGGCGCATAAGTCAGCATAAAGCGTTGTGAACCTTTGCCTGCACTTGAACTAACATAATCAACACCGTCTTCAGCATTCACCACTTTTTCTAACGATTTCAAGGTAGCATTCGTTGCACGAATATCAGTCCCTTCTGGTAACCACACATCAACCATAAACATTGGCGTTGTAGAAGCAGGAAAGAATGATTGTTTTAACAACGTGAAGCCATATAAGCTACCGCCAAGCATTAAGATCAACGCTAACACCGTTAACCATGCACGACGCATACAGAACTCTAGCGACTTACGGTATACCACGAAGAAAATACTGCCATAAGGATCTTTTTGATTTGCTCCTTGATCCACTTTGACATTTTTAAAGAAAAGATCAGCAAAGAAAGGCGTTAATGAAATAGCCGTAAACCAACTCAACATCAGTGAAATTAATAATACCGTAAATAAGGTTCGACAATATTCACCAGTTGAATCTTGTGATAAACCTATAGGCGCAAAGGCCATAACTGCAATCACTGTCGCGCCAAGTAACGGCCACTTAGTTTGAGCTACAATATCTGAAGCGGCTTGTATTCGCGTCCGCCCCTTTTGCATTCCAATGAGAATTCCTTCAACGACTACGATGGCATTATCCACCAGCATACCTAGCGCGATAACCAATGCACCCAATGATATACGTTGTAGATCGATTGCCATCCACTTCATAAATACAAAGGTACCAAGTACGGTTAATAGCAAAATCAGACCAATCAATAGTCCTGATCGTAATCCCATAAAAAACAGCAAAACAATGATAACAATCGTAACTGCTTGACCTAAACTAACCACAAAACCACTGACTGATTTATCTACTTCTGTTGGCTGGCTATATACTTCATCAATATCAATACCAACTGGTTGTTGCTGTTTCAACTCGGCTAATCGCTGCATCACTCGTTGACCGACTTCAACAACATTCACCCCCTCAATAAAAGAGACTCCAACGTTAAGTGCCTGATGCCCATTAAAACTGACGAGATTATCAGGAATTTCTTTAAAGCCTTTTTTAATGTCAGCCACGTCACGTAAATAAATCAGCCCATCAGCACCTTTATCGGTAATGATTAAATCGCCCAGTTCATCAACATTCTTAAACTCACCCGTCGGATGAACACGTACATATTCATCGCCAATGCGAACTGCGCCCGCACTTGTGACTAAGTTTTGGGTAGCTAAAATGTTGTAAATAGTATCCGGTGAAATACCTAAACTACTTAAGCGTTGCATCGATATTTCAATGAACACTTGCTCTTGCTGGTTACCAGTAACAGATACCTTACCCACGCCACTGATCAACTCAATTTCACGGCGAAGATAATCGACGTAGTCACTCAATTCTTTATAGCTATAACCATCGCCGGTTATTGCCAACAAAATACCGTAAACATCACCAAAATCATCAATCACTTTTGGTTTTGCAACTCCTGGAGGCAAGTTTGACGAGATATCATTGACCTTACGGCGTAATTCATCCCAAATTTGTGGTAAATCGTCAGGTCCATAATTATTTTTCATGGTGACTGTGATTTGCGATAGCCCTCGGCTAGAGAGTGAGTTCACTTCGTCAACATAAGTCAGTTGTTGAATCGCTTTTTCTATCGGATAAGTGACTTCTTCCTCTACTTGCTGTGGCGTTGCACCAGGATAAACAGTAACCACCATCGCATCTTTAATCGTAAAAGCGGGGTCTTCTAACTGTCCTAAGCCAAAAAAAGATACGGTGCCGCCAACTAAAAATATCAGTGTCAGCATCCAGCTAATCACCTTATTTTTTATAAAATAGGTCGCGATATCTTGTTTCATTATTGCGTACCCTCCTTAGTAAATATCACCACTTTCTGTCCATCCCTTAAGCGGTTAACGCCTGTTACAACAATCTGCTCACCTTGCTTAACACCAGATTTTAATCGCACACCTTCTGGCACGACTTTATCCGTTACAACTCGACGTTTCGACACCGTATTATTTGGTGTAACTATCCAAACATATTTATGATCTGAAGCGATATCATCACCATCTAAGTTAAATAACGCTTCAAGTGGCACTATTTGTTGTCCAACCTGATAAACTTGTAACTTCTGAGCATCCGCTTCAACTTCAATCGTCATCCCTTCTAAAATAAACTGCTCTTTAGGCATAGGCATGGTTAACGTCACAAGAAATGAGCCCGATTCTGGATCTGGCTCAGTGGTGAACTCTTTTAACGTCACTGCATATTTTTCGCCATTAGGTAAAATGGCCTGTGCGGTGGATCGCTGCCCTTTATCTATATCCAATATACTTTGCTTGGAATAAATCATATCAGGCGCTTGGATCTCGATATCAACAGCATCCGTACTATGAAGATTCATCATTTGTTGACCGACTTTAATATTTTCAAATTGCTCAACCGGAATGGTTGATATCACGCCTGAAAAAGGTGCTTTAAGCGCAGTAAAACTTAATTTCAATTGGGCTAAATCAAGGTTGGCTTTAGCAATACTTCGCTTAGCTTTTAATTCATCAAATTGAGACTGGGGTAAATAACCATTTTTTAATAGTGTCGCTGAACGACGATATTGGCTATTAATGACATTATATTTTGCCTGCGCATCATCCACTTCTAATCTGTAATCACGCGGATCCAATCGGGCTAAAACCTGACCTTTTTTAACTGTGTCTCCTGAACGAACCAAGATCTGCGTCACTTCTCCTGCAATACGAAATGATAAAACAGATTTATCTGCAGCGGATGCCATCGCGGGAAAAGTTAATTTCGGTGATTGCTTACCTGATTGCACTTGCTGCACTTTCACTAGTGGTAAATCTTGACGTGGCTCAATCGTTGGTTTATCACAGCCTTGAAGTAATAACACTGTACTGATTGTCAACGCCAATAAACTATAACGTTTGATCATAACCCGCGCTCCTTGATCCATGAGCGAACCTTTTGACCTGATTGCAATTCAGAAACGCCAGATGTAGCTATAACATCACCATCATTTAACCCTGAAATAACACGGTTATTTTTATCTAATGTGACTTCTGTTCTAACAACTTGCTGCTTATCATCAACACGCCAGACATAATTTTTATTATCTTCAATCATGATCGCTCGCGGCGGAATGGCTCCTGCTTTACCTTGCGGCAGCACAATCATCACACTACCAGACATGCCTGGCATAATATTGCTGCCATCAGGACGAGCCATCGAAAGTGTTACTTTATAACTTGACGTTTTGCTGTCAGGCTCAGTATCGATTTCTTTAAATTGCGCCGCAAAAGTTTGATTAGCTAAAGTGTCAAACGCAACGGTTGGATTAATATTTTCGGCATGACCTTGAAAGCGAGCGAGAAGATAATCAGGAAGCTGAAATGTCATGTTAATTAATTGGGCACTTTGAATATGCATTACTGGCTGTTTAGCAGCAATATATTCATAGTTTTCAACCATAGATAAAGAAATATGCCCGTCATAAGGTGCTACCAACTTGGCATAACTTAAATTCGATTTCGCTTTATCTAATGCAGCTTTGGCCTGTTTCAAATTGGCTTTTGAAGTATCGTAATCTAGCTCTGATACTACATTTTGATTACGTAATTTTTTATCGCGCTTAAATTGCACATTCGCTAAATCATATTGCGCTTGTGCTTGTTTGACTAACAGTGATAATTCATCGCTATTTAATGTCGCAAGTGTCTGCCCTTTCGTCACAAATTGACCTGGATGTACGTCGACACTTGCGAGTTGTCCTGCGACTCGAAAAGCTAAAACGGCTTTGTCACCCGCTTCAACAATTGCAGGAAACGCACGTTGTGATTCATTATTACCGACCGAAACTGACTGTAATTTTACCGGGCGAGATTCAGGCTCAGCTATCACTGCTTGATCATCCTTGCACCCACTTAACGCTAAGCATGTAAATAATGCCGCAATAAAGCGATACCTCATACTACTCTCCATGATGTTTTATACTGAATCCTTACTATTGTTAAAATATAGTACAAATAACTGCTATCATAATGAATAATATAGATTAATAAATTAACAATACGGTTTCATTTTCAAAGTAAAGCCGATATCACAATTCTTATCGATATAAAAAGGCAATAAAAAAGGAGCACAAGGCTCCTTTTATTTAAATATCCCTAAATGGCTTATTTCGCCATTTCAGCTATATTTACACGCCATGTGTCAGGGCCGGTTTGGTGAGCATTAACACCTTCAGCATCCACAGCAACCGTTACTGGCATATCTTCAACTTCAAACTCATAGATAGCTTCCATACCTAAATCAGCAAAAGCGACCACTCGCGCCTTTTTAATGGCTTTTGCGACTAGATATGCAGCACCGCCTACCGCCATTAAATACACCGCTTTGTGTTGCTTAATCGATTCAATGGTTGCAGGCCCACGCTCAGCTTTACCGATCATGCCAGTTAGCCCTGCTTCACCTAACATCATTTCGGTGAATTTATCCATGCGGGTTGAGGTTGTCGGTCCAGCAGGCCCTACGACTTCATCACCAACAGCATCAACAGGACCCACGTAGTAAATAAAACGATTGGTAAAATCAACCCCTTCAGGAAGACCTTCGCCATTAGCTAACATTTCTTGAATGCGTTTATGAGCAGCATCACGACCAGTTAGAATCTTGCCGGATAACAACACAGTTTCACCCGAGCGCCACTCTTGTACATCCGCTTTAGTTACGTTATCAAGATTAACACGGCGGACATTATCACCGACTTCCCACGTTACTTGTGGCCAATCACTCAATTTCGGTGGTGTTAATTCTGCAGGCCCATTGCCATCTAAGGTAAAATGTACATGGCGAGTTGCTGCGCAGTTAGGGATCATACATACAGGCTTTGATGCTGCATGGGTTGGCGCGCTTTTAATCTTAACGTCCAGCACCGTTGTTAAACCACCTAAACCTTGAGCACCAATACCTAATTTGTTAACACGTTCATAAATATCTAACCGTAATGCTTCTTCTGTTGTTTTAGCACCACGTTGCTGCAATTGATGAATATCTACCGCTTCCATCAATGATTCTTTCGCAAGCACCGCAGCTTTTTCGGCTGTACCACCAATACCGATGCCTAACATGCCCGGTGGACACCAACCTGCGCCCATTAATGGCACTGTTTTTTCTACCCATTCAGCAACATCATCAGAAGGATTAAGCATCACCATTTTAGTTTTATTTTCAGAACCGCCACCTTTGGCTGCAATCTGAATTTCAACCTTATCGCCAGCCACCATCTCAACATGTACCACGGCTGGTGCATTATCTTGAGTGTTCTTACGCGTACCAGCGGGGTCTGCAACCACCGAGGCACGCAATGGGTTATCAGCATTAGTATAAGCTTGACGTACCCCTTCATCGATCATCTGTTGTACCGTTAAGTCACTGTCCCACTGTACATTCATACCAATTTTAACAAAACAGGTCACAATACCCGTATCTTGACAAATCGGACGACGTCCTTCAGCTGACATACGAGAGTTAATCAAAATTTGGGCAATGGCATCTTTCGCCGCTTGGCTCTGCTCTTTGTTATAGGCTTTTTCTAATGCTTGAATAAAATCCAAAGGATGATAGTAAGAGATATATTGTAAAGCATCGGCGACACTACTGATTACATCTTGTTTACAGATGACGGTCATAATTACCCTCGTTAAATATTATTATTCCATGGCGCCCTGTATTAATCTTCCTGAATGTAGGGTATTAAACAACAAAATAGTGCTGTTCAATCTTGGGCGTCTTTCGTTGAATATGATACTCTTGCCCATAACATTGCGCTATGCGCCAATCAAACCTCTTGTCACAAAAAAGAAAATGATTTGTAAATCACACCCAGAATTAAGCATTACCTCATTACCCTACTCAAAAGATGCCGCACTTTCATGGTTTGCACCATTATCGAGGTTGCCATGGGCAATGATATTACGTTCGGCAGCGACTGCGCACCCAGATAATCGTTATGATATTTTAGTTGCCGATCCTTTAGCCACTATTGAGTCACAAAATGACATAACTTATATTAAGTTTTCAAATGGTGACCAACGTACTACTGCCGATGATCCTTTCAGTGTTATAAATTCCTTACAAAATGAATTATTACCGTCACTTAGCCCTCTTGAAAACATACCTTTTATTGGTGGATCATTAGGCTATTTTAGTTATGATTTAGGCCGTAGAGTAGAAAAAATAGCAGTAACTGCAACCCATGATATTCCATTGCCAGAAATGGCTGTGGGTATTTATGATTGGGCATTAATTGTCGATCATCAATTACAAAAAATATCGCTTATTGAACCTCAAAATAGTCACCGCTTATCGTGGCTAACTCAACTGCAATCTCAAGTAACAGCGCCAACAACACTACAAACCAGTAACCCAAATACAGCATTCAAATTAACATCTTCATGGTCATCAAACATGACTAAAGAGGATTATTGCAACAAATTTAACACCATACAGTCATATCTATTATCTGGTGATTGCTATCAGATCAATCTTGCACAACGATTCAGTGCGGATTACCAAGGAGATGAATGGCAAGCTTATTGCCGTTTAGAGGCCGCTAATGGCGCTCCCTTTTCAAGTTTTATTCGTACCGATAACAGCGCCATTCTTTCTGTTTCACCTGAACGTTTTTTACAATTAAATCACGGCACAATTGAAACTAAACCCATCAAAGGCACTCGCCCACGTAGTACTGATATGATTGAAGATGCAGCCAATGCTAAGGCACTTCAACAAGCGCCTAAAGATCGCGCAGAAAATGTGATGATCGTTGATTTACTGCGTAATGATATTGGTCGAGTTGCAATACCAGGCAGTGTTCGTGTACCTGCATTGTTTGCTATTGAAAGTTTTCCAGCAGTGCATCATTTAGTCAGCACCGTTACCGGCCAACTCGCTAGTAATTATTCAGCCACTGACTTATTACGCGCTTGTTTTCCTGGCGGATCGATTACTGGTGCACCCAAAATCAGAGCAATGGAAATTATTGAAGAGCTAGAACCTCATCGACGCAGTATCTACTGTGGCAGTATCGGCTATATCAGTCGTTGCGGCAGCATGGATACAAATATTGCCATTCGCACACTGGTTGCTTACCAACATCATTTATATGCATGGGCGGGAGGTGGCATTGTTGCAGATAGCGATGCAGAAAGTGAATATCAAGAAACTCTCGACAAATTAAGTAAAATTCTGCCAACCTTATAATAGTGCTAAATTTAACAAAATATCTGTAATGGAGACTTTATGAATGAACAGCAGCAACTTCTAACGCGGTTTCTTATGGCACCCAGTCAGCAATATGATAAAAGCCATAAGCGTAGAATTGATCATCACTTTAACGATGATATTAATTTCAAACCCGCTGCTGTTCTCATTCCGTTAGTTCCTCGAAAGCAAGGTTTTAATGTCGTATTAACCCGCCGTGCAGAACACTTAAAACACCACCCTGGACAAATTGCGTTTCCTGGTGGTCGTTTTGAAGATACTGATAATGATTTAATCACCACAGCATTACGTGAAACCTATGAAGAAACCGGTATTATTTGTCAACGTAATAATGTTATCGGCCAGTTAACGCCACTTGCAACAACCAGTGGCTATATTGTTACCCCTTTCATCTCAACCATCAGCAGTAACTATAGTGCTAAGCCAGATCCTGGTGAGGTTGACGCTATCTTTGAAGTACCACTCAATTACTTACTTGATCCCCAAAATATTAAATCACATCAGTTCCACCTGCGAGGTGAGTTTCACCGTGTGTATGCGATACCCTATAATAATTATTCCATATGGGGCGCAACTGCACAGATGATTAAACTATTATCTAACCAAATTTGGGAAGATAAAAAATAACCAAATATACGTTTTATTTTAATCTTACAAGCTCATTAGTGTGATGCAGGTCTTATTTATTTGTATCACAATATATTCGTATTACAGAACGCGATCTTTATCCTTGTGTTCCCCCAATAAATAGCGACAATGCGCCCGTTCCTATATTCCGTTCCGTTCCCTTTTATTGGATATCACAGCATGCAAAATACATCGACAGCAACAGGTGCGACAAAAGCCAGATGGACCTATAAAGATTTCACATGGGCTCTTTCTCTATTTGGTACAGCAGTAGGTGCAGGTGTTCTATTCTTACCAATTAAAGCGGGTGCGGGCGGTTTTTGGCCACTAGTTATTCTTGCTCTTATCGCAGCGCCAATGACTTGGTTTGCACATAAAAGCCTAGCGCGTTTTGTATTATCATCAAAAAATCCAAATGCTGATATTACCGATACTGTAGAAGAGCATTACGGTAAAACAGGTGCTAACCTAATTACTTTCGCTTATTTCTTTGCTATCTACCCTATCGTATTAATTTACGGCGTTGGTATTACTAACACGGTTGATTCATTCATGGTTAACCAACTGGGCATGGAATCAATCCCTCGCTGGTTACTATCAGGTGTATTAATTGCACTGATGACTGCAGGTGTCGTGTTCGGTAAAGAATTAATGCTAAAAGCAACATCAGCCATGGTTTACCCATTGGTTATTATTCTACTGGTTCTTTCTGTATACCTTATCCCTGACTGGAACATGTCAATGGTACAAACAGAAGCTGATTGGTCAGCAATGCCTAAAATCATTTGGCTAGCAATTCCAATCATCGTGTTTTCATTTAACCACAGCCCAGTTATTAGCCAGTTTGCGAAAGAACAACGTCGCACTTACGGTGATGACGCCGTTAAGAAAACTGACATGATCACTGGTGGTGCAGCGATGATGCTAATGGGCTTTGTAATGTTCTTCGTATTCTCAGTTGTGCTTTCAATGACACCTGAACAATTGAACATGGCAAAAGAACAAAATATTTCAGTGCTTTCATACCTAGCTAACGTAAAAGATTCACCTGCAATCTCTTACTTAGGTCCACTGGTTGCATTTGCAGCGATTACTTCAAGCTACTTTGGTCACTTCCTTGGTGCTCATGAAGGTCTTGTTGGTCTAGCAAAATCTCGCTCTAAGATGCCTATTGCTAACATTGAAAAAATCTCTCTAGGTTTCATTGTTATCACAACTTGGATTGTAGCAATCATCAACCCTAGTATTTTGGGTATGATCGAAACAATGGGCGCACCAATGATTGCGGGTATTTTATTCCTACTACCTGTTATCGCAATGCAAACAGTACCAGCAATGGCTAAATACAAAACATCAGTATTTGCTCGTATCTTCACTGTTTTATGTGGTATCGCTGCAATCACTTCTGTAATTTACGGCGCATTTTAGTAAAACAGCTATAAATGTACCGTTTGCGAATAATTAATCGCATAAAAGCAAAAAATTGTGCTAGTACTCATGGTGTTTACTAGCACAAATAACGTAAAATAGATGATACTTAAGAGTAACAGTGCATCGAGCATCATTACTCTTTTAGTTTAAGTGCGCTCGCCAAGGAAGGAGCGAGGATATCAACGAATAACAGTCTTACTCGGAAGCAGAATCGCCTCCCTCTGACTGAGGTAATAACATGATCAGTATTTTCGATATTTTCAAAATTGGTGTCGGTCCTTCTAGTTCACACACTGTAGGCCCAATGAAAGCAGGTAAAGAGTTCATCGACGACTTACGCTCGTTAGGTAAACTACGTGACGTAACTAAAATTACTGTTGATGTTTATGGCTCTTTGTCGCTAACAGGTAAAGGTCATCATACTGATATTGCTATCATTATGGGTCTTGCTGGCAACTCCCCTGAGCATGTTGATATTGATAGCATTCCTGGATTCATCTCTCGTGTTGAAGAGACTGAACGTCTTCCTGTTGGCATGCACTGCCATACTGTCGATTTTCCACGCGATGGCGGTATGAACTTCCATACTACTAACCTATCCCTCCATGAAAACGGCATGTCTATCCATGCTTGGAATGGTGATGAGGTTATTTTCTCTAAAACTTACTACTCAATTGGTGGTGGTTTTATTGTTGATGAAGAAAACTTCGGTAAAGAACAGACCAACACAGTAGAAGTTCCTTACCCATTCTCTTATGCATCAGAGCTATTAGATCAATGTAACACACACGGGCTTTCTATTAGTGCCGTCGTTATGGCTAACGAACGTGCAATGAATGCTGAAGATGAAATTAGCACCTATTTTGCTAACATTTGGAAAACCATGCGTGAATGTATGGAGCGTGGTATGAATGAGGAAGGTATTCTTCCTGGACCACTACGTGTTCCTCGTCGTGCAGCAGCATTACGTCAACAGTTAATCACAACAGAAAAACTCAGTAATGACCCAATGACAGTTGTGGACTGGGTTAATATGTACGCGTTTGCTGTCAATGAAGAAAATGCAGCCGGTGGTCGTGTTGTGACAGCACCAACAAATGGCGCATGTGGTATTATCCCTGCTGTTTTAGCTTACTATGATAAGTTTGTGCAGTCAGTTGGACCAAAAGAATATACTCGTTACTTTGCAGCATCAGGTGCTGTTGGCGGTTTATATAAGCGTAATGCTTCAATTTCTGGTGCAGAAGTTGGCTGTCAAGGCGAAGTTGGTGTTGCATGTTCAATGGCAGCAGCAGGCTTAGCTGAGTTAATGGGCGGAAGTCCTGAACAAGTCTGTATGGCAGCGGAAATTGCCATGGAACACAACCTTGGTTTAACTTGTGACCCTGTTGCTGGCCAAGTACAAGTACCATGTATTGAGCGTAATGGTATTGCCGCAGTAAAAGCAATTAACGCAACCCGCATGGCACTTCGTCGTTCATCAGCACCACGAGTATCTCTAGATAAAGTCATTGAAACGATGCTTGAAACAGGTAAAGATATGAACGCTAAATACCGTGAAACCTCACAAGGTGGCTTAGCGATTAAAGTTATTTGCTAATCATAGAGCACATAATTTAGTAACACCAAAAAACTATCTTCGGATAGTTTTTTGTTTTTAGCTCAATATTCCTCATTAAAACCCCCATTTATATACAACACGGTTCATTTGTATTCTCCTCTCAACACTATGCAATTAAGATATATACCCATATTATATCAATATAACTATTAGCTTTATCCGTTGTTCTTTATATAACCAATTGTGTCTATTCTTTCGTTTCTTTTAGTCCTATACTCACCCGTGTATACACATTATCATTAATGTCGTATCAGCATGGATGCGTATATCGCCTTTACATCATTGATGTACGATATGTAATGAAGGATTTATTCCCTTTATAGAGAAGCAATATTGCTATGAAATATAAGCGTATCCTCTCGCAGAGCCATGTTGTTCTGAAAGAGTTTTATGTCGATCATCATTTAATTGTAAAATTATCAAATGCAGAAGGTAATATTCATATTAATGGCCACGCCATAGACATAAAAAATAATAGCATTTTAGCTATACCTAAATTTAGTCACATCTCTTGCTCTATTAATCAATTAAATACGCAAGAGAACATTGAATTGCAAATCTTAATGATTAATGAAGGTGCGATCAGTGCAGCATTCAACTATATCAGTGCCCTGAAGCAACCATCATTAACAAGCTCAAATTGCTCGCCTATCTATCTCATTGACTCTTCTGAAATTGTTGAGCAAAATTTCGCATTATTTAATCAACTATTGCCAAGCATTAGTGGATCAACAATGGAGCAAACTTTGCTGAGCCAGTGCTTAGTTTTCATTTTAATTGCACTTAATGATACTGGTATTGATGTTTTCAATGTTTATCGCTTTAATTATGACGAACCTAAAGAACGAACGATTGCACGCTTAATCACCCAAGATCCGCAACGAAAGTGGAGCGTTGATGATATGGCAAAAGCACTATTTACAACGCAATCAACGTTACGTCGTCATTTAGCAAAAGAAGGCGTCTCATTTAGCCAATTATTACTTGATGTTCGAATGGGATTAGCGCTTAACTTTTTGACGTTTTCTAATTACTCTATCTCACAAATAGGTAACCGTTCTGGTTTTGGTAGTGCCGCCTATTTTTGTGATGCATTTAAACGTAAATATAATGTAACGCCATCACAGTTTAGAAGTAGTTCAAGAAAAGAAAATGATATGGATACTGAAGGATGCTTTACTGGTATAGAACACACGCAGCATTTACCAGAATTGTGCCATTAAAAAATACGATATCAATTTAACACTAACATCAAACCTCGCCAATGCGGGGTTTTTTATTATTGGTAAATACCTGATATAAAAAAGCCCTGCTTAAACAAGCAAGGCTATTTATCAAACTATAAGAAATTACGCAGCAACTTGTTGTAGCTCACGATCTTTAGGTGCGGTGCCAATCGGTAAGATAACACGACCATATTCAGCATTTAATACTTGTGCCATTGCAAAATAAATCGCACTTAAACCACAGAAAATACCTTCAATACCTGCAATGAAACCGATGGTTGTATTACCAGTGAAGTCACGGGCAGCTAACAAGAAGAATAAAATCGTTAAAGAACCAAAAACAACTTGCTTAGCAGGCGGGTAACGTAGTGAGCCAATAAACATAAATGCTGTAAATAGACCCCAAAGTGCTAAATACCAACCCATAAAGTGCGCTGGGCTTGCTGCAAAACCCATTTTAGGTAATACAATTAGACCCACTAACGTTAGCCAAAATAGGCCATAAGAAGTAAATGCCGTTGTACCAAACGTATCACCACGCTTAAAGCACATCATGCCTACAAGAATTTGACCAAGACCACCATAGAAAATACCCATCGCTAGAATCATAGAATCTAGAGGGAAAAAGCCAGCATTATGGATATTTAATAAAACGGTCGTCATACCAAAGCCCATTAGTCCTAATGGTGCTGGATTTGCAAGTTTTGTAGACATCTTCTTCCCCTACAGGATTTTCAACAAAAGTGATAAAACTTCAAAATGTGTTCGCATATTTATGCGCCGCGAATTCTAATGGAAGCGGAGATACAGATCAATGCCTATATCGTGAAAAACAGCATCTAAATCAAAAAACACCATTAAAGCATGAAATATGTAAAGAATCTTTGTGATACTGAAAGCGCAAAATTGTTAGTAATTATTAAAAACATTAAAACCAGTTACACTCTCATAAAATACTGACAAAAAAATACATAACCAATTGATTAAAAAAACATTTAATTTAATTAATATTTTTAAACAAACAAGAAACAAAAACAAATATACTGACTTATTTTGCCATTTAAACTGATGCTTCAAAAAAAAACCTCAAAATATCGATTTTTTTAAAATATAGCGCTAAAAAAAAGCGACCTAAGTCACTTTTTAATGTGGAACGAGTAAAACTCGATACAATCACAATTGTGTTATATCGTTGCAGTTATTATTTAACCCAAAATCATGGCTGTTGATAATCACAATTTAAATAGCAAACTTGCTCTAAAATCGTAATGAGTCGCTGTTGATTTAACGGTAATGGGTTACCTTTTATCGCATTAGTGCGTAATGCATCATCAGCAACCTCTTCAAACATGGTATTGCACAATCCATACTTCGATAATAGTGGCAGCTGCAATTTTGTTAAGATGCGATCTACCCATTGCACACTGTCTTCTATATTAGCATCACTATTCATCGTCAATATTACGGCTAATTTTTGATAACGAGCTAGCACATCACTACGCCCTAACTCGATAGCAACTGATATATTTTCAGCCATTACATAGGGAGCTAACCGCGCGGTAATCAACCCATGTGGCGCATTTAATCGCCCACTTAATGCAGATGCGAGTCCATGAGCGGCACCTAATTTAGCATTTGAGCGCGCCATACCTCCAAGCATTGCAGCAAAAGCCATATCACTTCTTGATGGGTAATGATCATCTCGACAAGCTGCTAATATTGACATCGAAATCCGTTTTAACCCTTCCTCACAAATCATATCTGTTAATGGATTTGGCTCACCACAGACATAGGCTTCCATCAGATGGGTAAACGCATCCATTGCACAGTACCCAGACAAAACGGTGTCCATACCATAAGTAAGCGTCGGATCAATAATTGCTAAGTCAGGAAAGAGTTCAACATTACTTAAGTTAACTTTTACTTGTTCCTGTGCAGATTGTAACACCGCACTTTTACTCACTTCTGCCCCAGTACCTGCTGTTGTTGGAATAGCAATAAATGGCAATGATTTAACTTGTAATGGCACATTACGTCCAACAACATCAACATAATCATAGACACTCCCCTGATTAGGAATTAATGCTGCTAATGATTTAGCGACATCAAGCACACTCCCGCCACCAATACCGATAACCATATCAGGACAAAAAGTACGCCCCATTGCAGCTAACTCTTCGATCATCGCAATTAATGGTTCGCCTTTGATAACTAATCGTTGATAGCGCATATTCTGCTGCTTAAAATACTGCTCAAGTTGCTGTGAACGCTGCTGATCTTGACCTGTAACTAATAATGCACTGTAACCAAACTGATTCAGTAACGATAAAGAATCATGCAAAGCACCTTCACCAAAGATAATCCGTGTTGAAGTCATAAACTGAAACATAGGCTATTTACCTCACCCTAAATCACGTCAATTAAATAAAAGTATCAACTCTGACAATTGTCGTTATTGTTAATTGTACGTAACTAGATTCAATCAGATAAGTTAACCTAATATTGATTACAAACAATTTTTTGCTTGTTTCAATAACTACACCGTTAAGATCAACCCTCACTCACAGTAGCAGTAATACATCACTAACAAACAGATGTCGTAAAAGTGACTTTTTACTGCAATAGAAGCGTAATAACGCATTGGTAGGCTGCATAAAGTTCAACGGCAATGAAGCCATATAATGATTTAACGAGGAATGAACCATGAAACAAGCAGCAGTGGTAGCCGCTATCTTTACCAGCTTATCAACAACCGCAACTGCAGCAACGGTGTATGACAATAATGACACTGTGATTGAAGTTGGTGGCCGAGCAGAAGCGCGTTTTAATATCTCAAAACAAAATAAAGGTATTAATAACGACAGTAATGAATTTAAAGATAAAAGCCGTGCCCGCCTCTCTTTAAAAGGAAAGTCTGCAATAAATCAACAACTCACTGCTTTTGGTAAATATGAAGCTGAAATTTCAGATAATAAAGATAGCACTGTCACCACTCGTTACCTTTATGCCGGATTAGACTCGCAATTTGGTGCATTTTCATATGGTAAACAAGATTCAGCGCAAGTGATGCTCACTGATTTTACAGATATTTTATCAACTTTTGGTGGTGATGCTGTTGATCTGGTTGATGGTAATAAAGACAAACGCGAAAATAATTTTTTATATGTCGGTGAGTTTAATAATCTAGCCATTGCGACTAACTATATTGCAGAAAATAACAGTGGTACCAAAGACAGTAACAGCGTTGGTATTGCTGCCCAATATAGCTTTCCTTTTGGGTTAAACTTAGGTGCAGGCTATGTTAATGGTAATGACGGAGTCGATATAGATGCCAACCAATTTAACCTCGCAATAAGCTATGAGCTCGATAATATCTATGCAGGTGCAACATACGCTAATGGCAAACATGGCGATGCTGACTTAAATGGTTATGAGTTGGCTGCAGCATATACATTTAATCAATTTACCGCACGAGGCGTTTACAATTTTCAGCAATCAGAAACTAACAATGTCACCACTGATGAAGTCGACTACTTTGCTTTAGAAGGCCTCTATAAATTCAACAAAAGTCTACGTACTTACATCGGTTATAAATTCCAACAGCTTGACGCAAAAGATGATGAATTACAGGCAGGTATTCGTTATGACTTTTAAATACATTCATTAGGCATTATCACTAAGCCAGATCAAATATCTGGCTTTTACTTTTTTGGACGCCATCAACGCTTACATAAACGATATCGCTTTTATCTATTGGTTTAACAGAAAAAACCCTCTTCCGCTATTGCGACAGTCACGCTATAGTAACCGTAAATTATGCAGGAGAAATTTATGTTCGTTGTTATTTTTGGTCGTCCAGGTTGCCCTTTTTGTGTTCGTGCAAAAGAACTAGCAGAAAAAATTAAACAAGAGCGCGACGATTTTAACTTCCGCTACGTTGATATCCATGCCGAAGGTATCAGTAAAGCTGATTTAGAAAAGACTGTTGGTAAGCCAGTTGAAACTGTGCCTCAAATTTTTGTTGATCAAGACCATATTGGCGGTTGTACTGAATTTGAAGCTTATGCAAAAGAACATAACCTTCTTTTTAAGTAAGCATTAATACTGATTAACAAAAAGGCTGACGACATTGTCAGCCTTTTTTATATTTACACGATTATTATTGATAATTTAAACACCATATTTTAACGTATGATCCTCCTTTAAAAACCTCACTACGATTAAAAAGGAACTTTATCTCAACAAGTTTCTTTAGAAGATATATTTTCGCTATTTATTTATAATATAAACTATAACCTCTTCCAAAAATCGGCTAGACTTTATGCCACTTTTATCTTTCCATTATTTCGGAAATCCATCGTGAACATTGATGTAGCCGCACTTCTACACCAAAATGATATTTTATTACTCTTTGTAGTCCTTGCTGTTGGTTTAAGTATTGGTAAGATCCGCTTTGCCAAGATGACCCTAGGTAACTCCATTGGCGTTCTACTGACTGCTTTATTATTTGGTAATGCGGGTTTTACGTTTGATACTGATGCACTCAATATTGGCTTTATGCTGTTTATTTTTTGTGTTGGCATAGAGGCTGGACCAAACTTCTTTGGTATCTTCTTTCGCGATGGTAAGCATTATTTGCTACTAGCATTAGTCGTTTTACTGTCATCCATTGCTATTACCATGACCATGGCACGTTATTTACACATGGATATCGGTTTAGCGACAGGCTTGATGGCAGGCTCATTAACCGCAACACCCGTACTTGTAGGTGCAAAAGACGCATTAAACAATGGTCTTGCGGGGATTACTGATCCTGCGATGATCAAGCAATTAAGCGAAAGTTTAAGTGTTGGCTATGCCATGTCTTATCTTGTTGGTTTAGTAAGCTTAATTTTCCTTGCGAAACTAATGCCTAAATTACAAAAACAAAACCTTGCTGAATCATCTCAGCAAATAGCACGAGAACGCGGTATTGGTGAAGTCGCACAACGCAAAGTATATTTACCGATCATTCGTGCTTACCGTGCCGGACCTGAACTGATTAATTGGATTGATGGCCGCAACTTACGTGAGCTGGGTATTTATCGTCAAACGGGTTGTTATATAGAGCGTGTACGACGTAATGGTATTTTAGCCAATCCTGATGGTGATGCCATTTTACAAGAAGGTGATGAAATAGCATTAGTGGGCTACCCAGATAGCCATGCGCGTCTTGACCCTAGCTTTCGTAATGGTAAAGAAGTTTTTGATCGTGATTTACTCGACCTACGTATTGTAGAAGAAGAAATTGTGGTTAAAAATGATGGTATTGCTGGTAAACGTTTATCAGAATTAAACTTATCTGAATATGGTTGCTTCCTTAACCGTGTTGTACGTGCGCAAATTGAAATGCCAATGGATCATAATATTCTATTGAATAAAGGTGATATCCTGCAGGTCAGTGGTGAAAAAAGCCGCGTATTAGGGCTCGCTGAGCGAATTGGTTTTATCTCTATTCATAGTCAAATAGCGGATCTACTTGCGTTCTGTTGCTTCTTTATCATTGGCCTATTAATGGGCTTAATCACCATGAAGTTTGGCCATATTGCATTTGGCTTAGGTAGTGCCGCTGGCTTGTTGATTGCTGGTATTACCCTTGGTTTCTTACGTGCTAACCACCCTACTTTTGGTTATGTGCCCCAAGGTGCGCTCAACATGGCTAAAGATTTAGGCCTGATGGTCTTCATGGTCGGAATTGGTTTAAGCGCAGGTTCTAATCTGTTTGCTTCTATTGCACATATTGGTTTAACTGTATTTGTTACTAGCTTAATGGTCAGCGTCATTCCTGTAGTATTAGCCTACCTTTTTGGTGCTTATGTGCTGAAAATGAATAGAGCATTACTATTTGGCGCTATCATTGGTGCGCGTACTTGTGCTCCAGCAATGGATATGATCAATGAACATGCGCGCAGTACAATCCCTGCACTGGGTTATGCTGGTACGTATGCGATTGCTAACGTACTGCTAACTATTGCCGGCACCTTGATCTTTATTTTCCAATAACACTATTCAAAATAATATTTATCCAATCTTTATAGTCGGTTAACTCATTAATTTATTAATGAGTCAGCCCCTATTCAGTCGGACACTCTACACTGGTTATTAGCGTAAAAATGTAACTAGCAATGCAATCATTTGATTTTTATGATTCAATTTCCTGCTGGTTTACATATTCAAACATGAGACTATGGTAACGATAACTAATGCGCTTTATTATTAGATACTTTACCATAGCTCATTAATACCATTCGTTATCTCTGGTGCCCAATCTATGCGTATTCTTATTGTCGAAGACGATGCCATTCTTAGCCATCACCTTAAATCGCAACTCAGCGAGTTAGGAAATCAAGTTCAGTGTGCCAGCACAGCTGAAGAAGGACTGTTTTTTGCACAAAACTATCCTAACGATATCGCGGTTGTCGATATCGGTTTACCTGATAGAGATGGCATCAGCTTAATTAAAGACATGCGTAAAAAGGGACTACGTTTACCAATAATGATCCTAACTGCACGCTCAAATTGGCAAGATAAAGTCACAGGGCTTGAAGCTGGCGCTGATGATTATTTAGTCAAGCCATTTCAAAAAGAAGAGATGGTTGCACGTTTAAGTGCGCTTGTTCGTCGCAGTGCCGGTTTTGTAAAGCCAGAAATGACAGCGGGTGATATTCGCGTCGATTTATTAGCTAAGCAAGTTTATATTTGTGAAGAATTATTAGAATTAACCGCATTTGAATATGACTTATTAGAGTACTTAATGCGACATAGCCGTCAAGTTGTCTCTAAACAACGCTTACTTGATGTACTGTATGAAGATCAAGAAGGTGATCCTAATACAATTGAAGTTATGATCAGCCGCTTACGTAAAAAATTCACTAAAACTGGACAAAATAACCCTATATCAACCATTCGTGGTCAAGGGTATATTTTTGAACTCAATGCCCAATGAGTCGATTTTTCCAGCCTCGATTAAGACAACGGGTATTGATCACTTCAGTGGCAATTATTGCACTCGTTACATCAGCCCTTGCTGCAGTCATTAATAAACTTTATTCTCAAAGTTATATGGCATCATATTCATCGGAACTTGTTGCACAAATGCCGATGGTTGTTGCACAGCTTAATCGGGCTGGATTAATTAAAGATGTCGACAAATGGATTGATTCACTCGATCCTTCAGATACCGATTATATTGCCGTTGTTTGTGATCAAAGTGACAAAACAACCTGGGTTTCAAATAAAGCATCGGCAAAAAAATTAAGCGATGTCTGCCGTTATTTACCAGAAAATATATCAACGCCCACCCTTATTACGATGAAAAATCATCAAGGATATATTGCTTATAACCTCAGTCGTAATAAAGAAAATGGTACTATTTATCAATTGGTTGTGCTTCGTTCAGCCGATGCTTACGAACACTCTCTAGCTCAATTACATAAACGTACAGCTTTCTATTTAGGGCTGTTTGTTTTAATTGCCGTAGCATTTCTTATTGCCGCCTTTCACTGGGGTTTCCAACCATTACGAAAATTAGCTTCTCAGCTTGATCAAATGGCAGAAGCTAAACGAGAAAAGCTGGATGATAATTATCCAATGGAACTGCAAGAAGTTACCATGGCGGTAAACCGTTTAAGCCGTATTAGTCATGACCAACAAGGCCGTTATCGACATGCGATGGATGATCTTGCCCATAGTTTAAAGACCCGGTTAGCAGCAACAAACGCCCTACTTGATGATACTAGTTTAGATCGCCGTGAATTAAATCAACGCATCATGGAACAAATCAGTCAAATGGATGATTTGGTGCAATACCAATTAAAACGGGCGATGGTCGGTCAACAAGGGTTACAGAAAAGCAACGTTGAACTCAAACCTATCATTACTAGCCTAGATCGAATGTTAAGTAAGATTTATGCCGATAAACACGCAACCTTACATTATCACTTTGATGACGACCTAAAATTACCAATCAATAAAGATGACTTAATGGAATTGTTTGGCAATATGCTTGAAAACAGTTTCCGCTTTTGTATTAGCCAAGTGAAATTATCAGTTATTGAAACGAATGACGATTTTACCATTATGATTGAAGATGATGGCCCAGGAGTAAAACCTGAGCTACGTGAAGCGATTTTTCAACGCGGTGTACGCGCAGATCAACTCAACCCAGGTCAAGGTATTGGTTTGTCTGTTTGTAATGAAATTATTGATAGCTATCAAGGCAAAATTAATGTCGAAGATTCAGAACTTGAAGGCGCTGCATTTATTATTAAACTGCCTAAAAGCTAAGCTTTAACAATCAAATAAATCAGCCAGCGCCTATCGCTGGCTGATTTTTACCCATTAATAGGATAGATACGATCATAAATAAGATTGTAGCCATAGGCATAGAATAAATAAAATACAACCATGCCAATATCTAATACAAATGCATGCCATAAGCTAACATTAAGCACCCATGCTAATACTGGAATAGTAAAAATAACTAATCCAGCCTCGAATCCTAAACTATGCAGTAACCGTATTCTGACTGTCTTCTGCGTTGTACTATATTTTTGCTGCATCAAATTATCAAACCATTGGTTATAGACATAATTCCACAACGTCGCCACGATAGAAAAGAACACACCGACAGCACCTACATGGCCAAGCTCGAACCCAAATTGACTCAATATACCTACCATCAATAGCAAACCAATAACTTCAAAACCAATTGCATGACGAATGCGATCAAATGTTGTTCTCATTTTTATATCTCTTTCACAATTACCGATAAAATATACGCTTAATATATCTATAAATAACTAGAAACAAAGTCAAATACCATCCGATTTAAAGATAGATCGAAAATAGAGATATAAAAAAACCGCCATGATGGCGGTTTTATAAAGTATTTATCTGTCAATACGATTAGATATCTTCTACATCAAAATCAACAACAGGATTTACATCAGCATCGTAGTCAATACCATCAATGCCAAAGCCAAATAGCTTTAAGAACTCATCTTTGTATTGTTGGTAATCAGCAACATCGTACAAGTTGTCATTGGTTACTTTTGACCATAGATCACGACAATGCTGTTGAATATCTTCGCGCAATTCCCAGTCATCTAAACGTAAACGGTTTTCAGCATCAACCTCAGCTGCTGTACCATCTTCTTTGTATAGACGTTGGCTAAACATACGTAAAATCTGCTCCATGCAGCCTTCATGTACGCCTTCTTCACGCATCTTCTTAAATACCATCGCAATATACAATGGCATCACAGGAATAGCAGAACTTGCTTGTGTCACAACACTCTTTAGCACTGCAACATTAGCAGAACCACCTGTCGCACTTAGCTTAGTGTTTAGCTCTTTTGCTGCGCGATCTAGATCCATTTTGGCTTGACCTAACGCGCCATGCCAGTAAATAGGCCATGTTAGCTCAGTACCAATGTAGCTATAAGCTACGGTCTTACAACCATCAGCTAATACACCTGCGTCTGCTAACGCATTAATCCATAGCTCCCAGTCTTCGCCACCCATAACGGTAACAGTGTCTGCAACTTCTTGTTCTGTTGCAGGCTCAATGCTGGTTTCGATCAATACGTTTTTATTGGTATCCACAGCTGTTGTTGTATACGTTTCACCCATTGGCTTTAGGCATGAACGAATAACTTCACCTGTCTGTGGCAATTTACGCACTGGTGATGCTAATGAGTAAATAACCATATCAATCTGACCAAGATCTTGCTTAATCAAATCAATTGTTTTTTGTTTGGCTTCGTTAGAGAAAGCGTCACCATTTAGGCTTTTTGAATATAGACCTTCTGCTTTAGCAAACTTGTCAAATGCTGCTGAGTTATACCAACCTGCAGTACCTGGCTTTTTCTCTGTACCTGGCTTTTCAAAGAAAACACCAATTGTCGCTGCGCCACCACCGAATGCAGCTGCAATGCGTGATGACAAACCGTAACCACTAGACGAACCAACCACTAATACACGCTTTGGTGCATTAGCAATAGGACCTTGTGCTTTGGTGTGAGCAATTTGCTGCTTTACGTTATCTTCACAACCAACTGGGTGCGTTGTTGTACAAATAAATCCACGAGTTTTAGGTTTGATGATCATTTTCAACTTCCCTTACATAATTGTGAATAGGATAAAAGGTTAATGACAGATACGCATTAAATTTATGCCATAAATGAACAAAAATCACAGTGGTTGGAGGTGTTACGCCAATTTTTGGTCAAAAAAAGTGCCACGTATTTACGTGGCACACGGGAGATTCCAGGTTTATATTTCACTGGCTAAGTAACCCTAAGCTGCCTTCCCTGGTTGCAAGCTTACTTGTTTAAAATGGTCAGCACAAAAATGATCCACTTGAATCGCTCTTTGTCTTAGCGTGTCGGCATTTTCTATTTTTTTACGCTCATCTTCTGTGATCACTCCCGCATCCACCGCTAACTGTAACTTTTCAATTAATGAAGCTTTGCGTGGGATCTCACCATTACGTGTCGCTTGCATTAACTTACGTTCTAAAGGTTTGATCTCATCCAAAACAATAAATGCGCGTTCCATTATTGCAATGGGATCATCGTCTTTAGTTCCGACGTAACACAAATGCGTTAATCGGTCTCGATGAGCACTTGGAGTCATCAGTAACGCTGCAATACTGATACTTATATCATCGGTTGGTGCTGAATAATGAATCCCTACAGGAAAAGTAAGTAAACGTAATGCTCGGCCAACACCTCTGCGTGGAAAATTACTAAATACACCGTCAAACGCGATACCACATTGATGCAAGCAATGCTGTAATGAATAATGAACCATAGGTAAATCTTGCTGCTGACGACCATCGTCCTCAAACCGTTTTAATACTGCTGACGCTAAATATAAATGGCTTAATACATCACCTAAGCGTGCAGATAACAATTCTCGACGTTTTAATTCTCCACCTAAACTTAACATTGATACATCAGCACACACTGCAAGTGCTTTTGACATTCGCGATAAATGACGATAGTAAGTGCTGGTTTCACCACTGACAGGAGTACGATTAAAATAGCTACCACTGACGGCATTTAACAATGATTTAGCCATATTTCCGGCAGCAAAACTAATATGTTTCATTAATAAGCCATCAAAGTCTTTTGCAGCTTGCTGTTCATCAGGATTAGCAGCAGCAGCCATTTCATCGAGTACATAAGGATGACACCGAGTCGCACCTTGACCAAAAATCATTAAATTGCGGGTCAGAATATTAGCGCCCTCAACCGTTATAGCGACAGGAATACCAAAATAGTGATGACCTAAATAATTCATAGGTCCAAGCTGAATACCACGGCCAGCATGAACATCCATTGCATCATTAAGAACGGTTCGTGACATCTCTGTCATATGATATTTAGCAATCGCAGTCACAATAGCGGGGGTTTGACCTGAATCTAATCCGGTCGTGGTCAATGTTCTTGCTGCTTCTAGCATATAAGTAAAACCACCAATCCGGCCTAATGCTTGTGCAACACCTTCAAAATTACCGATTGGCATTCCAAATTGCTTACGTACAACCGCATAAGCACCGGTTGTTTTAGCCGCTAAATGACCAATAGCGGTTCCTAATGCAGGTAATGAAATCCCTCGCCCTGCAGATAAGCATTCCACCAGCATTCGCCAACCTTTACCAGCATAATCCTGACCACCAATGATCCAATCTAACGGAATAAAAACATCATTCCCGCGCGTAGGACCATTCATAAATGCCATATTTAGTGGATCATGACGCTCGCCGATTTCCACCCCAGCATGGCTCGTTGGAATCAAGGCACAGGTAATACCTAGATCAATTTTATCACCAAGTAATCGCTGTGGATCTTTCATTTTAAACGCTAACCCAAGCACTGTTGCCACAGGAGCTAGGGTTATATAACGCTTATTCCAAGTTAACGTTAACCCTAACACCTGTTGGCCTTGATATTCGCCATAACACACAATACCTTCATCAGGGATCGCGCCTGCATCCGATCCTGCATTAGGCCCAGTTAATGCAAAGCATGGAATATCAACACCATCTGCTAATCGAGGTAACCAGTACTCTTTTTGCTGTTGTGTACCATAATGGGTCAGTAATTCCCCTGGACCTAACGAATTAGGAACCATCACACAGACAGCCGCACTTAAACTTCGCGTTGCTATTTGCGCCACAATAGTAGAATTAGCATGTGCTGAAAAATCAAGCCCGCCATATTGTTTACCAATAATGAGTGCAAAGAATTTTTCACGGCGTAGGTATTGCCAGACTTCAGCTGGTAAATCTTTTTGTTGTTGAACGATTTGATAATCATTGAGCATTGATAATAATGTTTGCAGCTTAGTATCTATGAAATGTTGCTCTTCATCGCTCAGAATTGGTTTGGGATAATTAAGTAACGTTTGCCACTGTGGTTCACCACTAAATAACTCACCATCCCACCATACACTGCCGGCTTCCATGGCTTGTTTCTCTGTGTTTGATAGTGGTGGCAATACTTTCTTGAATAATTTAAAAGCAGGATCACTCAAATAACGTTTACGCATGCTTGATAACGAGCTCATAATACATATCCTTTTGTGATTCAATGACAAGTAATAGTGATGAATTAGGAAATTGGGTTTACCAGTAATTCCTCATTAAGCGCTATCGGGGCGGTAACACCAGCAGCAAGATAAGGAACTAAACGATTAATTAAATCTTCGGTCTTAATTCGGCTTGAAAAGTCATTCGCTGCGATGGCAAATAATGCGGTACTTGAGACCACCGTAAACACCGATGCCCCAAGGGTAAAATGTAGTCGCCAGAATAATGTCTCAGGATCTAAACAAGGGTACGCACGCCGAATCGCACTCACAAATAGTTGAATAACATCATCATAATGGGTCGTTATAAACCAGCGTAAATGCCCTTGAACGTCGGTATAACCATGGCCGATCAATGACATAAATATTGTAGTGCCATTATGTTTAAAACTATTTAATCGAAGTAATGGCTGCTTAGTGCACAGAAACACATCATTCATATCAAATTCATCACGCTGATGCAGTGCCAGTAACTCTTGTTTAAATGCAGGAATGAACTGCTCGAGATAGCGCCCTAATACTGCTCGAATAAGCCCTTTTTTATCGCCATAGTGATAATTAACAGAAGCAAGGTTGGCATCAGCTGCAGTGGTAATAGCACGTAAAGAGGTTTCTTTAAAACCACGCTCGGCAAACAGCACCTCAGCAGCATCCAGAATGCGATGTTTAGTCGTTTTTGGCAGTGACATATTATTCATCCAATTTAAACGCTTGTTTAAATATTACACAACCACAGCAACATTAACAATTGCGCTACATCACGAATTGTTATTTAAAATATCGAATTAAAATAAAAACCAATAAAATCAGCATCAAAGAGTAACTTTATTCGATATCTGTAATAAAATGGAACCAATGATATAAAAGCGTGTCTTACAAATACCACTGCTTTTTTTAGAAGTTTTTACTTCACCGCCCACCAGCAAACATTTGTTGGTGGGTTTCCTTTATTTACAACGGCATTAATCAATAGAAGATAATAATTTCAAATAATCGCATTTTTTTTGAACTTTCTTCGTAATAGCAACTCTTACTTATGTATTCAATTTGATAAATCGTTTTTTGCTCAACAGTAATCGCTTTTTATTGAATGTTTAATTCACTACTGCTTTAAATCCTAATTGTATTTTTTTTGGATAATTTCCTTCCCGCTGATATTTTCAGCGGGATTTTTTTTTGCCTAAAACTACAGCAAAAAAATAATCTAAAATAAATATCTTTTTTTTCAATTTAACTGAACTTTGTTATTAATAGGTAGTCTGACTATATAAGAATTGAAATTATAGGTAAGTCTTTTTGTTTTTCTGGCCGTCAAACAGACCTGTAATTTAAATTGCTACTACTGCTTTAACTCCTTATTGTATTTTTTATTTGCGCTGAAATGTTTATTTCAGCGCTTTTTTTTGGCTATTTTTTACTGCTGCAGTTATATCTCTGGCGTACCCTGTAATAAATCATCATATTTCATCGTCACACCAAGATAACTAAGTGTCTGATTTGAATTTATTTTTTTACCATTCTCCCCTTCGTTATCTTGATTAAAATTAGGAAATGGCAGCTGAGCTTTTAGTGCCATTGCCGTATAATATTGTTCTCGACTAGGATGAGAGCTTGCAGCAAGATGCATGACAGGCATCGACACTGTCTGCTGAATAATCGCTGAAAGAACTTGAATGCAATCATCTAAATGAACCAAATTCACCAGCTGCTTGCCAGCACTCAGTTGACGCCCTGATAAAAATTTTACTGGATGTCGCGATGGGCCAAACAAACCCGATAGCCGTAACACAGTTAAATTATGCTGCCATTGTTGGCGTAACTGCTGCTCTAATTGATAATGTAATATTCCTGAGGCGGTATTTGGCCTAACAGGCGTTACTTCAACAACTTCACCTTGTAACGGATCGTACACTGAAGTGGTACTGATAAAAATAATTCGCTTACATCCTGCTCGCTGGGCTGCGACTGATAATGACATGATATTATCAATATGCGCTTGTGGGTTAAGATGCTTACGCCCAGGTGGAATCGCAATTATTAAAACATCAGTTGCTAGAAATTGATTAATTGCGGTACTAACATCTCCGCTAAGTGGCAATGTTAATAAGCACCCACCTATTCCCTGCTGTTTTAACGCCTCAACACCCGCTAAGGTTGTTTTTGATCCCCAAACCTCAATCGCTTGAGATTTTAATGATAACGCTAACGGCAATCCAAGCCATCCACAGCCACAAATACTCACTTTCATTGACACTCCTTATTTACCAACAACCAATTACATTTATAATTTTTCACTAAATTATAAAACGAACCACGCCATCATTTATTTTACAGTTCGAAATAAATCACTATTTATAGAGTAAATACTGATAGTTAGAAAAATAAAATAATAAATTCCAACATATTTGTTTTATAAGTTTCAATTCTGAAAATAAAAAGTCGATCTTGATCAAAATCTCATAAAAACCCCCTGAAAAATACCGTCAATCACTAGAATATGTTAAGAGTTAAGTAGTATAGTTTCAATATATGGGCAACTTGATGACAAGAATGCTACAAATGAAATTTAATAACGAAGTGCATAATTACTATGAATACCATAGAAAAAATACAAAATAACTTAGAACACTTCAGTAAATCTGAACGAAAAGTAGCAGAAGTTATTATTGCCTCACCACAAACAGCGATTCACTCAAGTATCGCCACATTAGCCAAAATGGCAGATGTCAGTGAGCCTACTGTTAACCGTTTTTGTCGTCGCCTTGATACTAAAGGGTTTCCTGACTTTAAATTACATTTAGCGCAAAGTTTGGCAAACGGTACCCCTTATGTAAATCGTAACGTTGAAGAAAATGACGGCCCTGATGCTTACACCGCAAAAATATTTGAATCCACCATGGCTTGCTTAGATGTTGCTAAAAATAGCCTTGATCCGATGCAAATTAATCGTGCCGTTGATTTACTTACCCAAGCCAAAAAGATCTCGTTCTTTGGTTTAGGCGCTTCAGCATCTGTTGCTCATGACGCACAAAATAAGTTCTTCCGTTTTAATATCCCTATTGTTTGTTTTGACGATATTGTGATGCAACGTATGAGTGTGATCAATTGCTCCGATGGTGATGTTGTTGTCGTCATTTCACATACTGGACGCACTAAAAGTTTGGTTGAGATTGCGCAAATGGCGCGCGAGAATGGTGCAACAGTAATTGGAATTACAGCCAAACATTCACCACTCGAACGAGAATGCTCGTTATCAATTTGTCTTGATGTACCTGAAGACACGGATATTTATATGCCAATGGCAAGCCGTGTTGTGCAAATGACAGTCATTGATGTATTAGCAACTGGGTTTACCTTACGCCGAGGCTCCAGTTTTCGTGATAATTTAAAACGTGTTAAAGATTCACTCAAAGACTCCCGTTTTTCTAAAGAACGTTTTTCTTTATAACTACCGACATTAAGCGAGGTTTCGGCTTCGCTGATATAGCAGATGTACTCAAATTTATCTTCTTTGCTGTTTATCATACTTACCAAGTAGCCATCGCTATTAAAGGTTTATTAAACCGATATCAAATATTATGCATTGATTGATATCGATTCGATTAATAAGCCTATTTACCTTTATGGAGCTTACAATGTCAGAACGACTAAGACGTACCAAAATTGTTACCACCCTTGGCCCAGCAACAGATCGCGATAATAATCTAGAAAAAATCATTGCAGCTGGTGCTAATGTTGTGCGTATGAATTTTTCACATGGTAGCGCTGAAGATCATATTCTTAGAACACAACAAGTTCGTGAAATCGCGGCACGCTTAGGTAAACATGTCGCTATTTTAGGTGATCTTCAAGGGCCTAAAATTCGCGTATCAACCTTTAAAGACGGTAAAATTCAACTTAACATTGGCGATAAGTTCACTCTTGATAGTGATTTACCTAAAGGTGAAGGTCATCAAGATGCTGTTGGACTTGATTATAAAGAATTACCTAATGATGTTATTAGCGGTGATGTGTTGTTACTTGATGATGGCCGTGTACAACTTCAAGTAACCGAAGTTGCTGGTAACAAAGTGCATACCGTTGTTACTGTTGCTGGTCCTTTATCAAATAATAAAGGCATTAATAAAAAAGGGGGCGGACTATCCGCGGCGGCATTAACCGACAAAGATAAAGCAGACATCATTACTGCTGCTGCCATGGGAGTAGATTATCTTGCGGTCTCTTTTCCTCGCAATGGTGAAGACATGCACTATGCACGCCGACTGGCAACGGAAGCAGGACTTACGGCAAAATTAGTCGCTAAAGTAGAACGCGCAGAAACAGTGGCAACCACGGAAGCCATGGACGATATCATTCTGGCTTCCGACGTGGTGATGGTTGCTCGTGGTGACTTAGGGGTTGAAATTGGTGATCCTGAATTAGTTGGAGTACAGAAAAAACTGATTCGCCGTGCACGCAGCTTAGATCGAACTGTGATCACTGCCACTCAAATGATGGAATCGATGATCACAAGCCCGATGCCAACACGTGCTGAAGTAATGGATGTGGCTAATGCGGTTTTAGATGGTACCGATGCGGTAATGTTATCCGCAGAAACCGCCGCGGGTGATTTCCCCGTTGAAACCGTCACTATCATGGCCAGTGTTTGTCTAGGTGCAGAAAAAGAACCAAGTATCAATGTCTCTAACCATCGCTTAGATCGTAAATTTTCAACACCTGAAGAAACCATTGCCATGGCAACCATGTATGCTGCTAACCATATGGTGGGCATTAAAGCGATAGTGGTAATGACAGAATCGGGCCGTACACCTCGTCTGATGTCGCGCATTTCATCGGGCTTGCCTATTTTTGCACTTTCACGTAATAAAACTACGCTTAATCGTGCTGCTTTATTCCGTGGAGTCACACCGGTATTTTTTGACCGTGATAGTGATGCAGGATTGGATGCGGCAAAGCATGCTCTTGCTGTCCTAAAAGACGCAGGTTATGTACAGGCAGGAGATCTCACCATTATTACTCAAGGTGATAAAATGGATACTATTGGCTCAACTAACAATATGCGTATTTTAACCGTTGATTAGAATATCATAACGGTAGCAATAGTAAGCTAACATAACAGCTGAGAGCACTTATATAACAAAAGTTAACTCTCAGCTTTTTTATACCTAAAAGTCTATTTAACTTATTGGTAATGACCAGTTGGGATTAATCAATGACGCTAACACGTGATCTTGCCATTGACCATTTATCAATAAATAATCTTTCGCCAGACCTTCTTTCTCAAACCCTACAGCTGTTAATACACTGCCACTCTTACTATTATGAGGCATATAGGCCGCTATAATACGGTGAAAATGTTTATCAACAAACATCCATTCACATACTGCCGTTAACGCACGACGCATCACTGCTTGTCCTTGATATTCTTGATCTAAAGAATAGCCAACATGACAGGCATAAAATGGTGACTTGACTAAGTTACTAAAGTTTATTACTCCAATAATATCGTCAGTTGTACGGTGCTCTATAACAAAATAGAAAGCCATTTCATGGCGATGTAGCGTCGCTATTTGTTGCAGTCGTTGTTGCCAGCCAGCTAAACTAAAGAAAGCCTCATGTCGTAAGGGTTCCCAAGGGGCTAGAAAATGACGATTACGCTGATAATATGCGCTAATTTGTTCAGCATCTCGCGCTTCAATCAAGCGAACTTTTATATCATCAAGTACAATAGTTGATGAGCGATGTATAATTGAATGAAACAAGTATTACCTCGGCATGACAATGTTAATTGATATAACGCACATTTTGTGAGTTTACATGATAATGAAAGCAAGCCACATTCAATATTCGATATATTAGCATGCCGTTGTCTGTTAGTATTTATCAGTCAATGTTATTAATTATTACGCCTTTAGTGAGTTATTGATGTATTACGATTGTATTGAAACAGAACTGGGGAACATTATGCTGTTGGCCGATCATCAAGGTCTGCGACAGTTATCGATTACCAGTCCCAGCTATAGTCCGAATGAAATATGGCAACATAACCCAGAGTTTATGGCCCCTTTCATTAAACAACTCAAAGAATACCTCACCGGCTCTCGGCAAAAGTTCACCTTCCCTCTCGCTCCCCAAGGCACTATCTTTCAACAGCAAATCTGGCATGCCATTGCCGATGTTCCTTATGGTGAAACCGTCACTTATGAACAAATAGCTGAAAACCTTGGTAATACTAAAGCCACTCAAGCGATTGGTATGGCAAAGAATGTTAACCCTATTCCTATTATTATCCCTTGTCATCGCGTTTTAAATAGTCATAACTCATTATGTGGTTATCGCTATGGCGAAGACATTGTTGCATTACTATTAGCCTTAGAATCTGGCGACACAATCTTGCTTGAAGCCCATCAGGATATCTAATTCACATCGATAAGCTTAAGCGCTTATGATTAAAATAAAGAGATAGTGTTTTATCGCTATCTCTTTTATTTTTGACGATTAATTCCGCTTACTAAGACCATACTCGCGCAATTTATTTGCGACTGCAGTATGAGAGACCCCTAATCGTTTCGCTAATTTACGTGTTGATGGGTAACTCTGATATAAGTTAGATAGGATGCCTGACTCATAACGCTTCATAATCTCATCCAACGATCCAGTCAATGTCTCTTCACTGATAACAGTGCTTGACTCATTTTCAGGTAGCTGTACATCAGCACATGTCATCTCAGCACCCTCTACTTGCGTCATTGCACGAAATAATACATTACGTAATTGGCGAATATTTCCCGGCCAAGCATACTGCTTTAACGCTAAGGCTAACTCTTCAGATAACATTGGTTTAGGTTGATGTAACTCTTGTGCAAATTGCGCCAAAAATAATTCTGCTAATGGCACAATATCAGCAGCACGTTCACGTAAAGGCGGCACAACTAATGCGAGTACATTGAGTCGATAATAAAGATCTTCTCTAAATTCACCTTCAGCAACTAACTCCGGTAACTTTTTCTGAGTCGAACAAATGACACGTACAGAGACTTTTATTTCTGCCTCTTCACCCACACGACGGAAAGTGCCGTCTTGAAGAAAACGTAATAATTTAATCTGTAAGTGTTTTGACATCTCGCCAATTTCATACAAAAAAACTGTACCACCTGCAGCTTGTTCAAAAATACCTTTTTTAGCCGGTTCATTGGCACTCTCTACACAACCAAAAAGCTCGGTTTCTGCAGCATTATCTGGCATAGAAATACAGTTGACCACAAGAAAAGGTTTATCTCGATGTACCGAGCGCTGATGACAAGCGCGCGCTAACATTTCTTTACCTGTTCCTGTTTCACCTTGTATAAGTAATGGTGCATCTAATAATGCTAATTTCTTGGCTTGCGCTAATAAATGCTTAAAGCGTGATGAATGACCGATCAAATGTTCAAAGCCACTATCACCATTTATGGTGCGCGTAACAATCGGCATTTTAGCCTCAGACAGTGATTTCAATAAGATTAGCGCACTGGCAAGTACAGGTTCTGGCGCTTCATCACTGACATAGACCGGCATGATATCCATTTGATAATCAAGCCCTGCAATAACCACTATTTCACTATGCTTTTGAGCCTGATTTTTATCAAGCCAACGAGTAAAATTAAATCCAAGCAAAGTCTGAATATTTTCACTGAATAAATCTTCACTACGATGGCCGATTAATTGCTCTGCTGCTTGATTCGCAAAATCAACTTTGCCATTTAAATTAATAGTAAAGAAAGGATCGGGTAAGGTCTGCAATAGCGCAGATAATTCAGTATGCTCACGCTCACTGGGCATAAACTGAATTTTACGTACATCTGTCACGCCATCTAACTGCCGAATTTGTGACATAAGTTGACTAAACTGTTCAAATTCAACTTCAGGACAATTTAAATAAATAATGCCAATTCGATCAATTTCAATACCACGTAGATCGATCTCTTGGCTGGTTAAAATATCCAATAATTCGCGGGTCATCCCGACTCTATCTTCGCAAAAGACCTGTAATCTCATTGTTTACACCTTCTTATTATTCATCTTATGTGTATTTGATTAATTACAGCTATCTATTCATTCAACATCTATTAATACTAATAATAATCATAGTGTTAAGCTTTATTTTTGAGAGGCTCAATCCACATAACGAAAACCATATATAAATAAACACTGTCAACAATTCCTGACAGTTGTGTCAGTGTGCGACTAACCTTTTAATGAGTCAAGCCACGAGATCGCATCTGCACAGATTAAATACAAAAATCACGCTGTTAAATAAAAAAAAGAGAACCATAAGTTCTCTTTTTTGCTGCTTTTTATCACATCTATGCCGCTATTGGCTTTTATTTTTATTGCCTAATTGGCTTAATAAATCACGACGAATTTCACTTAATTTTGGCTGTTCTCCTTCCATCCATGGCAATGGACGCATGAGGTTAATCGCTTTAAGGCCTAAACGTCCGGTCAGTAACCCAACGCCAACACCTTGTGCCACACGGGTAGACATTCTTCCAGCAAGATCCATTGAAAGCATATCCATACCTAAATCAGCAACCACTTCAGACGCACCTGCAAATGCCATATTCGCAAGAACTAATTTTACTAATTTAATCCGCGACCAATAACTAAGCTCGATGCCATACACTGCTGAAATTTGCTCAATCAAACGAAAATTTCGCCATGCCACCAGCAACATGTCGGCAACAGCTAATGGACTCAAAGCAACCATTAATGCAGCTTCACTGGAATATTTCGCAACTAACTTACGTGCTAACTTATCTTGTTGACTTACCACCATTTGATCATAAAGTGCTAATACTTCTCGATCATTATGGGTTGCCGCTAACGCGTGTAGCCAGCGATCATAGCCATGATTATCGGTTGGAATTTGGCTTAGTTTTGCTAATTTCACACAAAATGCTTTCCCCGATCCAATCCCATCCGCAGCTAATAATTGCTGTGCTTGGTCGCGTTCATTTTGACGCTGTTTTAAGCGACGTAAATTAATCAACTCACGCCCAAGTGCACCAATTCCTGCCACCGCAATACCGGCAACAATCGCACTCCAGCCTAATGATAACCAATTACCCGTTTGATAAGCCGTTGTTACATGATCGACGGTCTGCCAACCAACCATCGCCGCACCTGCCACTAACAACCCTTTAAACCACCGATAACGACGTTTAGGTTTAGCAGCTAAAATATGATCTAGTGCTTGCTCTGTCTCAATTTCTTCGACTTCAACAGTATCAGGTAAAAACGCACTCTGCTGTTCAAAATTCATTTTTGCAGTCAGCTCTGGCTGTTGCTGACTTAATGGTTGATCTAACTCATCAAACACCATTTTTGCTTTTAATGGCTCTGTCATTGCAATTTATCTCCCAATAGATATTCCAACGCTTTATCCATTCGAATATGCGGTAAAGGCTCATCACTCTGCTGTGGTAAAGGCCGTAAATTAATAAAATCAAATCCATTTTCATTCCAGAACTCTTGATTTGGTAACCGCTTAGGTACCTCTCCTGGAAAAAAGGTTTGCGCATTACCCGATATGTCAGTACCGCGTAGGGCTGGAACCTGTTGACCTTGATGATTGACAAACCCAGGCTCACTGGCCTGAATAGAAGCCAAACTGATACAGTCCATAGCAATACCTTCAAACGATGCTGTTTGCCATGCTTCATTGACTAGTTGTTGTAGCAACCCGACCAAGTTTGGATGCTGTTCTGGGGTAATATGATCAGCTTTTGTTGCTGCAAACAATACCTTATCAATGCGTGGCGAAAACAGGCGCCGTAACATTGAACTGCGGCCATATTTAAAACTTTGCATCAATTGATCTAACGCTTGGCGCATATCATTAAATGATTCATAACCAGCATTTAACGGCTGCAAACAATCAACTAATACAATTTGACGATCAAACTTAGAGAAGTGATCATTGTAAAACGCCTTTACAACATGCTGCTGATAATACTTATAGCGTTGTTTAAGCATGCCAAAGTTACTGTCTTCGGTCGCTGTGGCTAATTGTTGCTCGGTATATTTATTGGTCCAGACCATTGGGAAAAATTGTAATACGGGTGCACCCGCTAATTCTCCTGGCAACACAAATCGTCCCGGTTGCACCCAATGTAAACCACCTTCCGCTTTACATTGGTGTAAATAATCCGTAAACGCGGCGGCAATAGTTTCAATTAAGGTCTCATCAGCAGGAGCAAAAGGATCAAATTGCTCCCCCAACTCAAGCCATGATTGCGCTAATGCTAACCGTTGACCCTTCAATACTTGTGCCTGTTGCTTTGACCAACTAATAAAATCAAGATCAAGCAAAGGTAAATCTAATAGCCACTCACCGGGATAATCAATAATATCAAGATACAAAGTCGCGGTATCTTGAAATAATTTAAGTGGCCCTTTTTGTGGTTTAAAACGCAATGCAAGTCGAGTTTGACTCACATCACTGGTTGGCTGAGGCCATGTTGGTGGCGATGATAACAATGCATTCATACCGTCATCGTAACCAAATTTAGGTACATGCATATCCAACTGAGGGACTCTTTTAGAGCCTAATAAATAGCCTTCCCGTACCGCTGAAAACATTGGTAAACGAGGGTTAGTACTTACATGTAACAATTGATTGATCAGTGACGTAATAAAGGCCGTTTTTCCTGCGCGAGATAAACCTGTTACCGCAAGACGCACATGGCGATCAAGGCTGCGGTTAACCCATTTATTCACTTCATTACTCATTCGATTCATTACGCTTCCCTATTCATCTATACGGTCTTATAACTGACCATAAAAAAGCAGGCCTGAATACATCAGTACCTGCTTCATATTGATATTATTTATAGACTTAATCTAGATAAATAACATCAAGCACTGTCGATTTGTGCTCTAAAGTTTATTAAATTCACGATCAACTTTAAAGGCAGATGAGGTTACATAAGCTTCCATTTTTTGAATACTGACTTCACTACGTGCGAGTTCTGTTTCAACATTATCCAAAATCTGTTTCGCTGATTGCCCCGTTTGCCATGGTTTTTGCTTTACATTATGTTCAGTATATTGATGTTGTTGTTCTTTTCGCTGTGGCGGCATTTTATCTAAAATTAACCAAGCAGCAATATAAGCAACCGTCGCAAAAAAACCGACGCCTAATAAAAAAGCAGTTACGGCTAAAATACGCATTAACCAGGTTTCAACACCAAAATATTCAGCTAAACCTGCACAAACACCCCCTAACTTACCGTTTTTAGGATCGCGATATAGTGTTTTACGCATTATTTCTGTCTCCATTGTGGCGCTTCAGCATCTAAAATTCGCTCCAGCGTAACAATCCGCTCTTGCATCACCTCTGCGCGTGCCACTAAAGTTTCTAACTTTTTATGATCTTCACCAGACAATCCCTCACCTGATTTACGCTTACTGCGGTAATGAAGAATTAACCACAATGGTGCGACAACAACCATAAACACCACTAATGGAACACTAATAAAACCCATAGACATTTGTTGTTCTCCTTTCACGCAGGGGTAATAGCACTATTATTATTTTTATGTAATTTAAAGGACAATTATTCCGTGATTACTGTTGTTTATCGTTCATATTTGCTTTTAAACGCTCAAGCTCTTTTTCAATATCATCTTGTGCTTGCAAATCTGCAAACTCTGACTCTAAGCTTTTTCCGCGACCAAAACTATAACTATCCGCTTCGGCTTCCATTTCATCAATGCGGCGCTCATATTGTTCAAACTTCGACATTGCTTCATCAACTTTACTAGTATCAAGTTGACGACGAACATCGCGACGTGTTCCTGCTGCCTTATGGCGTGTTACTAATGCTTGTTGGCGAGCACGTGTCTCTTGCAATTTACGCTCAAGTTCAGCCACTTCTAACGATAATTTCTCAATCGTTTCATCAACTAATTTATATTCTTCATTTAATGTTAACGCTACATCAACCAATTTTTGTTTTTCAATCAATGCTGCACGTGCCAGATCTTCACGACCTTTTTGAATCGCTAAACTGGCTTTCTGTTGCCAATCTGTCGACTGTGTTTCAATCGCGGTAATACGACGACGTAATTCTTTTTTATCCGCGAGTGCTCGTGCCGATGACGTACGCACTTCAACCAATGTATCTTCCATTTCTTGAATAATCAGACGGATCAGTTTTTGTGGATCTTCTGCCTTGTCTAATAATGAATTGACGTTAGCATTTACGATATCTGCAAAACGAGAAAAAATACCCATAATAAAGCTCCTTGGTCAACCGTCTTGAATCATGTCAATGAACGGTTTATATCATTAGACTAACGTTATGTTGTCATGTGAGGTGTCATTGTTTTATATACATATCAACTTGCGTGCCAACTTTTAACCTACTGTTTTATAATAACTAAATAAATAACAGTGGATATTAATAAATAATGATATAGTGAATATAACCAACTTTTAGTGGAATTGACCAATGAAAAAGACCGAAAATTTAATCGGTGAGTCAGATGCTTTTTTAGCAGTACTTGATCATGCCTCACGACTTGCCACGCTTAATCGTCCGGTGCTTATTTTAGGTGAGCGCGGTACAGGTAAAGAACTGATTGCACAACGTATTCATTATTTATCTGCGCGCTGGGATCAACCACTCATCAGCTTAAATTGTGCCGCATTAGCTGATGGTGTTATTGATTCAGAACTGTTTGGTCATGAAGCGGGCGCTTTTACTGGTGCTAAAGGCCGCCATCAAGGACGGTTTGAACGTGCTGAAAGTGGCACTCTCTTTTTAGATGAGCTGGCAACAGCACCAATGGGAGTGCAAGAAAAATTATTACGTGTGATTGAGTATGGTGAATATGAACGTGTTGGCGGTAATAAAAGTTGCCAAGCCAATGTACGATTGATCTGTGCCACCAATCAAAATCTGCCACAACTTGCTGCGAAAGGAAAATTTAGAGCCGACTTATTAGACCGACTGGCCTTTGAAGTGATCCATTTACCCCCATTAAGAGCACGAATTGATGATATTTTACCACTGGCTGAACACTACGCTGTACGCATGTGCCGTGAAATGAATTTCAGCTACTTTGCAGGTTTTAGTTACCAAGCTCAGCAGCAATTATTAAGTTATTCATGGCCTGGCAATATTCGTGAATTAAAGAATGTGGTTGAGCGCTCAGTTTTTCGTCATGATCAACAAGATGAAGTTATTGATACCATTGTGATAGATCCCTTCACAACCTCATGGGATAACGTTCCTCCCCAGCTCCCCTCTCAATCGACCCCAGTTAAATCATCACAACATCAGGAAGCTGATACACTGACATTTCCAATTGATCTCCGTCAACAACTACAACAGCAAGAAATTATTTGGATTCAACAAGCACTCACATTAGCGAAGTTTAACCAAACTAAAGCGGCTGAATTATTACGTCTTAGCTATCATCAATTAAGGGGCTTAATACGCAAATATAACATCAATATTAATGGTGATTAATCGACCAAAATAAGACAAAAAATCAACATAATTGATGCTTTTTGACTAATTTAATTCAAAACAGGCTGGATAACTTGGTGACCGAGATGGAAAATGATAAATTTAAAAACTTAATTTCAAATAACGCCTATTAAATATGAGCGCTTACTATCGTCTTTTTATTGCTAGCTTGGTTTTATTAACCCTCAGTGGTTGTAAACAACCTGCAAAAGATTCTGTGACTCAACGTCGCGGCTTTGTCTATTGCGGCCAAGATACACCGACAACGCTTAACCCCCAATTAACAGACGGTGGATTAACAGCAGAAACCCTTTCGGCACAAATTTTTGACCGTCTGCTATTACTCGATCCTGTTAGCCATAAACCATTACCTGATCTCGCTAAAAGCTGGACAGTCAGTGATGATGGCTTAGTGTATACCTTCACCCTACGCCAAGGTATAAAGTTTCAAACAACGGCATGGTTTACGCCAACACGCACCATGAATGCTGATGATGTTGTGTTTAGCTTTGAACGCGTCATTAACCCTGATAATCCTTTTCACCATATTTCAGGTGGCCGTTATCCATGGTTTGAAAGCCTCGGCTTTGCCAATGATATCGAAAGTATTAAAGCACTGAACCCACATACCGTACAATTTAGCCTACGCCGCCCAGATAACTCTTTCTTATCCAATTTAGCGACCAGCTATGCGGTGGTATATTCAGCTGAATATGGCAAACAACTGTTAAAATCAGGTCAAATTGGTCAATTAGATAGCCGCCCGATTGGTACTGGACCGTTTTATGTTGATCAGTTTATTCCAAATGATCTGATTCGATTAAAACATCATCGTGGCTATTGGCAAGGTGTAGCACCAATGGAACAAGTGGTGTTTGATATTTCTTCCCGTGGTATGGGCAATCTGACCAAATTATTAAGTGCAGAATGTGATGTATTAGCCTCACCTGTTGCGAGTCAGTTACCGGTTATCACTGACAATAATAACTATGAATTATTGGCTCAAAGTGGCATGAATGTGTCATTTTTAGCACTAAATACCAGCTTAGCTCCTTTAAACAATCTTAAAGTGCGCGAAGCTATTAGTTACGCCATTAATAGAAATACATTATTAAATTCAGTTTATTATGGCACGGCAACTAAAGCTAAAAGCTTATTACCGCCGACATCATGGGCTTATAATAATGACAGTAAGGCCATCAATTATAATCCTAAAAAAGCCAAAACATTACTTAAGCAAGCCGGTTATAACCCCGATCAAGTATTGACCATGTGGGTACCGTTAGAATCTCGACCTTATAATCCTAGCCCTCAAAAAACAGCCGAACTGATTCAAGCTAACCTCAAGGCAATAGGCGTTAATGTTGTTATTTATCATCAAGATAACATTGGTCGCCTAGGGGTAAACAACATGAATAAATACGACATGATGTTAGCGGGTTGGATTGCAGATAACGGTGATCCTGATAACTTTTTACGACCATTATTATCATGTAATGCCAAACATGCCGGGCTCAATGTTGCTAATTGGTGTGATGTTCAATTTGATAATCTACTCGAACTGGCATTACGTACCAATAAAACTCAGCAACGGGTTAATTATTACCAACATGCGCAGGATATTCTTGATCAGCAGGTGCCAATCATTCCTCTTGCCCATGGTGTATATTTTCAAGCACACAATAAAACACTCGGTGGACTACAAATGAGTCCTTTTGGCTCGCGTTCATTTTCTAGTGTCTATCGGACTGAGTAAAGTATGTTTATCTACACTATACGTCGCTTAAATTTGTTTGTTATTACATTACTCATTCTAACGATTGTGAGTTTTAGCATTTTAAGGCTTGATAACCAATTGCAATGGGCTTACGAACCTTTTTGGCAAGGTTGGCTGATTTACATCCAAAACTTACTCACAGGAAACTTAGGGATTAGTGCAACTGGTATACCGATGAGTACCGAAATACTCAAAGTTTTTCCAGCGACATTGGAACTGTGCTTTTTCGCTTTTATTCTGTCTTTAATGATTGGTATTCCTTTAGGGACAATTGCTGGTGTTCGCCGTGGACGCCCTATTGATACGGTAATAAGTTCGATTACATTATTGGGCTACTCTATTCCGTTATTTTGGCTAGCAATGTTACTTATCTTATTGTTTTCGCTTAATTTAGGTTGGCTTCCTGTTTCTGGACGCTATAGCTTATTGTATCAATTTAACCACGTAACAGGTTTTGCCTTAATTGATATTTTATTGTCTGATAAACCTTATCGAATGGAAGCTTTCTTTGATGCCGTTAAGCATCTTGTGCTACCGACGATCGTATTAGCGATGGCGCCTACTACTGAAGTTATTCGTTTAACGCGCGCATCAATTGCTGAAGTTATGACCAAAAACTATATTAAAGTCGCTCAGACAAAAGGCCTTTCAACCTTTGAAATTGTCCGCCGTCACGGTATGAAAAATGCGATTCCACCTATCATTCCTAAACTTGGAATGCAGTTTGCGTCAATGATGACATTTGCCATGCTAACCGAATCTATTTTCAATTGGCCGGGCATTGGTCGCTGGCTACTCAACGCGATTGCAGCTCAAAACTATGTCGCTATTCAAGCCGGTGTCATTACTGTCGGCGGCTTTATTTTATTAGCCAATATTTTATCTGATGTTGTTGGTGCAATTGTTAATCCACTAGTAAGGAAGGAATGGTATGCCATCAAATAGCGTTTACCAAGAAGCCACCATTCCAACGCAATGGGAACGATCATGGCAAAATTTCCGCGCAAATTCATTAGCCATGTTTGGTTTGTGGAGCTTATTAGCGCTATTGTTAATTACGATAAATGCGCGTTGGCTAGCCCCTTATTCAGCGATAGAACAAGTTGGCGAACTCCTTATGCCGCCATCATGGGATAACTCTGGCCATGTATCATTCTTTTTTGGCACTGACGATCTTGGCCGTGATATTTTATCGCGACTGTTGATCGGCAGCCAGTTAACCTTTGGCTACGCTCTATTAGTGGCCCTAGCATCAAGTGCAATTGGACTATTAATCGGTATTTTAGCCGGCATGAGTAACGGTCTAAAATCGAGCTTCCTTAACCATATTTTAGACACGGTGTTATCAATTCCGTCATTATTGCTAGCAATCATTGTTGTTGCATATATGGGACCTGGAGAAATACATATTTTACTCGCTATTTGGCTAGCATTAATTCCACGTTTTATTCGTGCTATATACACTGCTGTTCATGAAGAAGTGACTAAAGACTATATTATTGCAGCGCGTCTTGATGGCGCTAATAACTTTTATCTGCTCTATAACTCAATATTACCTAATATTCTAACCACCATTACCACTGAAATGACACGCGCGATCTCTGTGGCGATCATGGATATTGCAGCACTCGGTTTTCTGGGTTTAGGCGCACAAGCACCCTTACCAGAATGGGGGGCAATGCTCGGTGATTCAATTGATCTTATTTATCTCGCGCCATGGACAGTCACCCTGCCCGGACTTGCGATTACGTTTAGTGTGTTAGTTATCAACCTTGTTGGTGATGGTATGCGCCAAGCTCTTAATGCGGGAATTGATTAACATGCCATTACTTGATATACGTAATCTAACTATTGAAATCGATACCCCTCAGGGCATGGTAAAAGCCGTCGATCGAATGAGTCTCACCATTAATGAAAGTGAGATTCGAGGGCTAGTAGGAGAATCAGGCTCAGGTAAGAGTTTGGTTGCTAAAGCCATTGCAGGTGTGTGTAAAGATAACTGGCGCGTTAACGCTGACCGCATGCGTTTAGGGGATGTTGATTTATTAGCATTATCACCGCGCCAACGACGTAAAATTGTTAGCCGTGAAATTGCGATGATTTTCCAAGAGGCATCAACCTGCCTTGATCCCTCAGAGCGCATTGGTGAGCAATTAGAAGAAGCAATTCCATCATCATCATTTAATGGTCATCTTTGGCAGCGTTTTCATTGGCGTCAAAAACAAGCGATTGCTTTGTTACATAAGGTCGGTATTAAAGAGCATAAACGCGTCATGCGCAGTTATCCTTACGAATTAACTGATGGTGAGTGTCAAAAAGTAATGATTGCGATGGCAATCGCTAACCGACCTCGATTATTGATTGCTGATGAACCAACCAACGATCTTGACCCTATTACTCAGGCACAGATTTTTCGACTACTAAGTCGCATGAACCAACTGGGTAACACTACTATCTTATTGGTTAGTCACGATTTAAACACCGTGACTCAATGGGCCGATAGGATCACTGTCATGTATTGTGGACAATCGGTAGAGTCAGGCACCTCAAAGCAATTACTTGAGCTACCTCATCACCCTTACACGGCAGCATTAATGCGGGCAATGCCTGATTTTTCGATGGATGTCAGCCATAAATGTAAGCTCGAAACACTACCGGGTTCAATTCCACCACTGCAACATTTACCTATTGGCTGCCGTTTAGGTCCACGTTGTCCTTACGCACAACGGAAATGTGTTGAAGTACCTCAGCGCCAAAAAATAAAAAGTCATAAGTTTAGCTGTCACTTTCCGCTAAATATGAAGGATGACAACAAATGAGTTCATTACTTGAAGTTGAAAACCTAAAAAAAGATTACCATTATCGCTCGGGATTATTTCGTCGTCGTACGATTGAAGCGGTAAAACCTGTCTCTTTTCATCTTGAGGCCGGTGAAACCATTGCGCTTTTAGGAGAAAACGGTTCAGGAAAATCTACTTTAGCAAAAATGTTAGCAGGCGTGATCACGCCAACAGAAGGCATTGTGCGCGTCAATGGTGAGCTGCTGCATCACCATGATTATCAAACCCGCTGTAAGCTAATACGAATGATTTTCCAAGATCCTAATACCGCGTTAAATCCACGGATTCAAATTGGTCGTATTCTAGAAGGTCCGTTAAAGCGTAACACCAATATGACGCCGCAAGCTCGCGAAAAACGTATCATGGATACACTTAAGCGCGTAGGGTTATTACCTGAACATGCTTATTTTTATCCACAAATGCTGGCAACAGGCCAAAAGCAACGTGTATCTTTAGCGCGTGCACTGATTCTTCAACCATGTATTATCGTTGCAGATGAAGCGTTAAACGGACTTGATATGTCGATGCGCTCTCAGATGATAAACCTATTATTAGAGCTGCAAGAAGAAATGGGATTGTCTTATATCTATGTGTCACAACACATGGGAGTAATAAAGCATTTCAGTGACAAAGTGATGGTGATGCAAGACGGTGAAGTAGTAGAAAAAGGCCGCACAGCAAATGTGTTTGAAAACCCTAAGCACTCATTAACTCAAAAGCTGCTTGATAGTCACTTTAGCTCACCAACACGAGAAAAAAGTGGTCAAATACTTAACAGTACGCCGAAAATTAGCTATTAATCATAAAATAAACGCCAGCATTATTACTTATTAGTGTAACAATGCTGGCGTTATCGTTTGCTTAAGCGTTAAAAATTACGCCAGTGTTTTATTAATTGCTGCCAATACCGCAGCAGGATCATTTGCTTGAGTAATTGGACGACCGATAACTAAATAATCCGATCCAGCAGCCATCGCTTCTACCGGTGTCATCACACGACGCTGATCACCCGCTTCACTGCCTACAGGGCGAATACCGGGGGTTACCAACTTAAATTGTTGACCAAATTGCGCTTTTAACAAACTCGCTTCTTGCGCTGAACACACCACCCCATCAAGACCACTATTTTTAGTCAATGTTGCTAAATTCAGTACTTGTTGTTGAGGCTGACATGCAATACCAATACCCGCTAAATCATTCGCTTCCATACTGGTTAATACTGTTACACCAATTAATAGTGGGCGATCTTTACCATAAGGTTCTAAAATATCACGCGAAGCAGTCATCATACGCTCACCACCACTGGCATGCACATTAACCATCCATACACCTAGCTCTGCAGCAGCCTTTACCGCTTTTGAACATGTGTTTGGAATATCATGAAATTTTAAATCCAAAAATACAGAATGACCACGATCATGTAACTGGCGTACAAAATCAGGGCCAAAAAAAGTGAACATCTCTTTACCGACTTTTAAACGGCAACTTCCCGGCTCAATACGATCGACAAAAGCGAGTGCCTCATTATGATTATCATAATCAAGGGCAACGATTACTTTAGGGTCTGTTACTTTAGTGTCTAGCATTGAGGCTCCTATTATGTCTAAATATATCCACTGTGCGGTAATCCCAACCGCCGGCAGGATTCTACATTAATTGATTAAATTTGGTAGCTACAACTACAAAAAAACCAGTACATTACTGCACTGGTTCTAGAAAAATATTTGATGGTAATTATTCACCATCAAGTCCTCGAATCGGTTTTATTTGTCCCCAACTCTTACACGATGGACACTGCCAATATAGTGCATGGGTAGCAAAACCACATTGACGACAACGATAGCGTGGTTTTACTTTAAGCTGTTCACCGACTAAATGACGTAAGCTGGTTAAACTTTCTTTAGCACGGCCTTCTTCTGCTTCATCGAGATGATATTCCATCAACTGATAAAAGCCTTTCATAGTTGGGTTCTTTTGCAACTGGCGGGTCATAAATGATTGTGCTGTCACTGCACCTTCATTTTTAGCAATTTCATCAGCAAGCATTAACTCTGCACTTGCCCCTGCTTTTTGCTCGACACAGTGTTGTAAATATTTTAGCCATGCATTTTGGTTATGCATCGCTTCATAACACTCAAGCAATAGCGGTAAAGCTTCGCCAACAAACTCAATATCTTGATCTGAGATCCGTTCTAAAATTTTGGCGGCTTGTTTATATTCTTGCTGCTTGACTTGAATTTTTGCCATTGCAATCGAAGCTCGAACACAATGCTTATCTACTGAGAGGGCTTTTTTTAATAGCTGAATCGCTTTATCTTGATTTTGCGCGCTCAGCTCCAGCATCGAGAGTTCACACCAATAATGGGCGATATTATGCTTGAGTTTTGTTTTACCTAATTTCACTAATTGGGTCGCCATTTCAATGGCTTTTTCCCACTCGCGTGTTTGCTGGTAAATCGCTAATAACTGCTGTAATGCTGATTTACGATAATCAGGCTCATCCAACAACTGTTCAAAAATACGCTCAGCACGATCAAAAAAACCAGCAACCATGTAATCTTTTGCTAATTGCTGTAATGATAAATTACGTTGTTCAATCGATAAATTCGGTCTTGCTATCAAATTTTGGTGAATACGAATGGCGCGATCGACTTCTCCTCTGCTGCGGAATAAATTACCGAGAGCAAGATGAGTATCAATAGTTTCACTGTCAACCTGAAGCAACTCAATGAACAGGTCTACTGCTTTATCAGACTCATCTGATAACAGCATATTAAGACCTGTTACATATTGGCGAGATAAGTGGTCAGACTTTTCTTGCTTTTGGTTACTTGCGCTCCTGTTACCCATATACCAACCATAGGCAGCTGCAATAGGTAAAAGTAGGAACAACAATTCAAGCATTAATTCTTATTCCTTAATAGGCTTAGCACGAAGTTGATCAAGCTCTTGTTGCTGCTTGGTTACTTTCTTCATTAAGCGATTTTTAGCAAAGCGCGCTTTAAGATATAAAGTACCACAAATTACCCAACCAATAACAAAACCAGCACCAAACGCTGTGCCTAATAGCGTAGAAAGTTGAAATTCACCCTGAGCGATTAAATAATCAAAGCTAACCATTATTTGATTTTGAGCACCAAGAGCCAGAGTGATTAAAAAGGCAGCTACTAGAACAATAATTCCTAAAATCTTCATCGTGAATCCTCTCACTAAATCTAAATTATAATTACTGATTATGCAGTAATTTTACTGATCAAACCATGATCTATAGACATAAAAAAACGGCATACCGAGAGTATGCCGTTTTTTTGTTCTATTCGCGGTTAAGCAGCTATTGATGCATTAACACGGTCACGTAATTCTTTTCCTGGCTTGAAGTGAGGAACGTACTTGCCGTCCAACTCAACTTTATCACCTGTCTTTGGATTACGGCCAACGCGAGGAGCACGGTAATGCAAAGAGAAGCTACCAAAGCCACGGATCTCAATGCGATCACCTTCTGCAAGTGTGTTCGCCATATGTTCAAGAATATCCTTGATTGCATCTTCTACCTGTTTGGCAGAAAGATGTGTTTGTTGACTACATAGTCTTTCAATTAATTCAGACTTTGTCATAAACACTCCGTTTTAGTAAGTTTCTCAATAGTATAGCCGTTTAGAGGGAAAAAGCTAAAGCGATTTCCCTCTACGCTCAATTATTCGCCTTTAGCAGCTTTGAAAGCGTCAGCCATAGCGTTACCAAACGCAGCATCGTCTGCTTTGTTTAGTGTAGCCATTGCTTCTTGCTCTTCAGCAACGTCTTTAGCACGTACAGAAAGGTTGATTACGCGGTTCTTACGGTCAACGCCAGTGAACTTAGATTCAATAGAGTCGCCAACAGAAAGAATTAGAGTTGCGTCTTCAACACGGTCTACAGATGCTTCAGAAGCGCGTAGGTAACCTTCAACACCTTCAGCTAGCTCAACAGTTGCGCCTTTAGCGTCAACAGCAATAACTTTACCAGTTACTAGAGCACCTTTCTTAGTGTCAGCTACGAAGCTGTTGAATGGGTCTTCTTCGATTTGCTTAACGCCTAGAGAGATACGCTCACGCTCTGCGTCAACTGCAAGAACTACTGCAGAAATTTCGTCGCCTTTCTTGAAGTCACGAACTGCGTCTTCACCAGAAACATTCCAAGAAATGTCAGATAGGTGAACTAGACCGTCGATGCCGCCTTCAAGACCGATGAAGATACCGAAATCAGTGATTGACTTGATCTTACCAGTTACTTTGTCGCCCTTAGCTTGCATTTCTGCAAATGACTGCCATGGGTTCGCTTTACACTGCTTAAGACCTAGAGAGATACGACGACGCTCTTCGTCGATATCAAGAACCATAACTTCAACTTCGTCGCCCACGTTAACAACTTTAGATGGGTGGATGTTTTTGTTAGTCCAATCCATTTCAGAAACGTGTACTAGACCTTCAACGCCTTCTTCGATTTCAACGAAGCAGCCGTAGTCAGTTAGGTTAGTTACGCGGCCAGTAAGCTTAGTGCTTTCTGGGTAACGCTTAGCGATTGCAACCCATGGATCTTCGCCAAGTTGCTTAAGACCTAGTGATACGCGAGTACGCTCACGGTCGAACTTAAGTACTTTAACGTTGATTTCATCGCCAACATTAACGATTTCAGAAGGGTGCTTAACACGCTTCCAAGCCATGTCAGTGATGTGTAGAAGACCGTCAACACCGCCAAGATCAACGAATGCGCCGTAGTCAGTAAGGTTCTTAACGATACCTTTAACTTCCATGCCTTCTTGTAGAGAAGCAAGTAGCTCATCACGCTCTACGCTGTTCTCAGATTCGATAACTGCGCGACGTGAAACAACAACGTTGTTACGCTTCTGGTCAAGCTTGATTACTTTGAACTCAAGTTCTTTGTTTTCTAGGTGAGCAGTGTCACGAACTGGACGTACGTCTACTAGTGAACCTGGTAGGAACGCACGGATGCCGTTAAGTTCAACTGTGAAGCCGCCCTTAACTTTACCGTTGATGATACCAACAACTGTTTCAGCATCTTCATAAGCTTTTTCAAGCTGGATCCAAGCTTCGTGACGCTTAGCTTTCTCACGAGAAAGTTTAGTTTCACCAAAACCATCTTCGATCGCGTCAAGAGCAACGTCAACCTGAGCGCCAACTTCGATTTCTAGTTCGCCAGCAGCGTTCTTGAATTCTTCAGCAGGGATAGATGACTCAGATTTTAGACCAGCGTCAACTAGTACGTAACCGTTTTCGATAGCGATTACAGTACCTTTAACGATTGCACCTGGGCGAGTTTCAACTTGGTTTAGCGACTCTTCAAAGAGTTGAGCAAAAGATTCAGTCATTTAATTAATCTTCAATATGATAAACAACCATGGGTATCCTACCGCATGGGGTTGATAATAAAGTCAGTTATCATCCATGACACCGACGTTATCTAGCCACTTACGCAGCTAAATATGGATTCTTTATTTTAGCTTAGCATCAACATATGCCAAGACTTTTTCTAGTACTTGTTCAATCGACATCTCAGTCGAATCAAGTACTAAAGCGTCATCAGCAGGACGTAAAGGCGCTACTGCACGATTGCGATCGCGGTAGTCTCGTTCCTGGATTTCACTTAAAAGGCTGCTAAAGCTAACATCTAAGCCCTTTTTTTGCAACTGATTCATACGACGAGTTGCACGTTCTTCAGCACTGGCGTCTAAGAAAATTTTCACTTCTGCTGATGTGAATACCACGGTACCCATATCACGACCATCAGCAACTAAGCCTGGTTGCTCACTAAATGCACGCTGACGACGTAGTAAAGCTTCACGTACTCGTGGTAATGCAGCAACTTTTGAAGCGGCATTGCCTACTTTTTCAGTGCGAAGCGTATCAGAAACATCCTCGCCTTCAAGAATAACTCGAACCAACTCACCTTCAGCAACAAACTGAACATCGAGATGTGCAGCTAGTGGCACTAAAGCATCTTCTGATTCAGTATCTACACCATGATGAAGTGCTGCAAGTGCAAGAACACGGTAAATCGCACCAGAATCGAGCAGATTCCAGCCAAGTTTTTCTGCCAATAGCATACATAGTGTGCCTTTGCCGGCGCCACTTGGCCCATCAACAGTAATGACTGGAGCATGAGTAGACATAAGTTTTCTCCGAATATGTATCCGTAATAGCAGTAACTTAACCCAAATTAAGGTTAGCCATCAAACGGTGGCACATTATACGGAAAAAAATCTTAAATTTATAGAGTTATTACCTTTTCTATACTACCTTTTTACACCAATTAAAAAGCCTGATGCAATCACATCAGGCTAGTACTAGTGTAAACTTAAATATCAACAATCGAACAATAAAAGTTAAACACTTAAGCCCTGAAGCTTGATGAAATAATCAGGAAAGGTTTTTGAGGTACATTTCGGATCATTAATCGTCACTGGAGTATCGCTTAAAGCCACCAGCGAAAAACACATTGCCATGCGATGATCATCATAAGTATCAATTTGTGCATGGTTCAATGTTGTTGGTGGCGTAATAGTAATATAATCACTGCCCTCTTCAACTACCGCGCCGACTTTACGTAATTCAGTTGCCATAGCAGCTAAGCGATCTGTTTCTTTCACGCGCCAGTTGTAAACATTGCGAATCGATGTTGTCCCTTTGGCAAATAATGCCGTCGTTGCAATTGTCATTGCCGCATCTGGAATGTGATTAAAATCCATATCAACCGCGGTTAAATTACCACAACGCGCAATAACATAATCATCGCCCCACTCGATATCAGCCCCCATTGCTGCCAACGCATCTGCAAATTGAATATCACCTTGAATACTCTTTTTACCAATACCGGTAACTTTCACTGCACCGCCTTTAATCGCAGCAGCAGCTAAGAAATACGACGCGGAAGAAGCATCGCCTTCAACCAATAAGTCGCCAGGGGAAACATAGCTTTGATTACCTCGAACAACGAACTGTTGATAATTACGATTGTCAACTTCAACCCCAAACTGGGCCATAATATGTAGCGTAATATCAATATAAGGCTTTGATACCAAGTCGCCTTTAATGCTAATTACAGTATCAGTTTGCGCTAAAGGTGCTGCCATTAAGAAAGCAGTTAAAAACTGACTTGATATAGAGCCATCAATTTCAACCTCACCGCCTTGCAAACCGGTACCAATAATCTTTAATGGTGGATAATTTTCATTTTCAAGGTAAGTAATATCGGCACCGGCACTACGCAGCGCATCAACAAGGTGACCGATTGGGCGCTCTTTCATGCGCGGCTCACCGGTTAATGTATATTCACCAGTCCCTAGACATAGTGCAGCAGCTAAAGGACGCATTGCCGTGCCAGCATTACCTAAATACAATTCAAGCGGCTTTGTTGCGCTAAATGCCTGGCCTAAACCATCAACTTCACATTCTGTTTTATCGGCTGATAAACGATAATTAACCCCAAGTTGCTTTAATCCATTAAGCATATGGCGAATATCATCGCTATCTAATAAGTTAGTTAGCCGCGTAGTTCCTTTCGCTAATGCTGCTAATAATAAAGCACGATTCGATACACTCTTTGAACCCGGCAGGTTCACTTCACCGTTAACTTTAGCAATCGGCGCTAGGGTTAAACTTTCCATTGATTATTCTTCCAATCCTAATTTTTCTTATCTAGCAGAGTACCCAATAATGTCGCAGTTATCTAGCGGCAGTTTTTTTAGTATTTGATAACTTGGTTTAATATTGTTCCACCATCGACGCTGTAATTACGGTAGAGTAGCAAAATATGATAACGGTAAATATTGGAGTAAAAATGAGTGCCGTAACACCGATGGTTGGAATTGGAATTATTATTGTTAATCAGCAAGGGCAAATATTAATCGGCAAACGTAAAAATAGCCATGCCCCATATTACTCGATTCCTGGTGGCCATATGGAATTGGGTGAAACGTTTAGCCAATGTGCTATTCGTGAAGTAGAAGAAGAAACAGGGCTAACTATTTACGAGCCACAAGTGATTGCAGTAACTAATAACCTCGCTACCTATCACGAATCCGGTAAACATTATATTAGTGTCGCTCTGCTCGCGACACAATTTAGCGGTCAATTAACCTTAAAAGAACCGGATAAATGCGAGGGCTGGCAGTGGATCGATCCAACTAAGGTACCTTCACCACAATTTGATGCGAGTGAACAATCGATTCAATGTTATTTAGAACAACGCTTTTGTATAAATGACTAACTAATGTGATTTTCTTCATGAATATAAACCTTGCAATAAACAAATTATGAATATTGTTTTATTGGCGCGTATACTACTGCCTCAAACGTGAAGTATTCGTGAAGAGCGAAATAGAAAAGATGAAAATTCTTATTGTTGATGATAATCATCAGATTGTTGAAACGATTGCTGATTACTTAGAGCTAGAAGGTATAACTGCTGACTGTGCTTATCATGGCCAAGCAGCACTCTCTTTTATTGAAAATAACCATTATGACGTCATCATTATGGATATTATGATGCCTAAAATAGATGGTATTGTGGCCGTTCAAAAAATCCGTAATGAACTCTACTGCGGTACGCCAATTTTATTCTTAACCGCCAAAGATACTCTTGAAGACAAAGTCGCTGCATTTAAGGCCGGTGGCGATGATTACTTATTAAAACCATTTGCAATGGAAGAACTGTGCTTACGCTTATATGCTTTAGCTAATAGAGGTCCAAGACAAGACATTGGCCTATTAAAATTCGCCGATATTGTAATGAATAACCGCAGTGATGAAGTCAGTCGCGATGGAAAAATCATTAAGTTAAGCCGTATTCAATTTAAAATACTCAAAGTATTACTGCATCATGCCCCTAATATTGTTAGTCGTCAGCAAGTTATAGATGCAGTGTGGGGCGAGGAATCCCCGTCTAGTGATGCCCTACGCAGCCATATCTATGGATTACGAAATGCGATTGATAAAGATTTTGCCACTTCACGATTAGAGACCATTCATGGACAAGGTTACCGCATCAAAGCAGCATAGTTTTCCCAGTATTTATCGTAAAGTTGGTTTAAGTTTTGGATTAATGACATTTGGCATGTTTGTTCTGTTCTGGGTTGTTATTTATATCGCAGAAAACCAATTAGAAGTAATTAGCCTTCATCATTGGTTAGACAAAGAATCTAGCCAATATGTTATCGACTATAAAGAAATGGGTGATAACGCTCCACTGCCTAATAACAGTGAGTTTAAAAGTTACTGGAGTGAAAAATCATTACCAAATTGGTTAAAAAAATATAATCAACCCGGCTTTTTTGAACATCTGCGCGGCACTGAGGATAAACATTTTTTAGTGTTTGATCATCCTTCAGGAAGAGGGTTAATGTATGTCATCTATCAAGATGATGCTGACGATTACCTTGATGATTATGAAGATAGTCTCCATTATTTCACGTTTATTTTTGGGCTATTACTCTCATTAATCATGGGTGGATACAGCTTTTATTTTGTGCGTTCTTTATCGCAACCATTAGCGAAAATAGATCAGAAAATTCGCCAGATGCCACCAGATCAACCCTCTTTTGAGGTTGAAACCCAGTACCGGGAAACTCGTGAAATTGAACAAGCATTATTGGATAGTAAAAATAATATTGCTGGATTTTTTCAACGTGAAAAAGAATTTAGCCGTTTTGCATCTCATGAACTGCGTACACCAATCATGATTATTCAGGGATCAACAGATTTACTCAATAAAGTCCCTAATCAACCCAATGTCGCTAAAAAAGCCATTAATCGATTACATCAAGCCAGTGATGATATGCGGATTTTAACTGAAACTTTTCTATTATTAGGCAAAGAGTCAATTGAGGGGCATCATTTTAGTCAATGCCATCTTGCCGATCAGCTACATCAGCAATTAGTGGTTATGGAACCTTTATTTGCCAAACAGGATGCAAGCTACTATCTTGAGATTAATCACGCCGCAACAATTAATGCGCCGCTCAGTTTTATTACTATTATTATTAACAATCTAATCAAAAATGCATTTAGCTACAGTATTGGCGACATAGAAATAAAATTAACCCATAATTGCTTAACGATCATCAATCGCCATGATGGTAATGAAATTTATAACCAAGGTTATGGGTGTGGATTAGTGATTGTGCAACGTATTTGTGAGCGTATGCAGTGGCCATTCACGATAACGGATAATGAGGTTACTTTTACCGCCGAGGTCACTTTTTCATATTCACAATCATAAGTTAAGGAATAAGGGATGCCTACTTATATCAAATGGTTTTATTGTATCTGTTGCTTGAGTTTACTAACTGGCTGCACAACCGGTAAGCCTAATAACGTTGAACCTATTACGCATTTTGATGTAAATCGCTATTTAGGCCAATGGTATGAAATCGCAAGATTAGATCATAGCTTTGAACGCGGTTTAGATCAGGTAACAGCCACTTATAGTTTAAATCCAGATAAGAGTATTAAAGTGATTAATCGTGGCTTTAATATTACCGACCAGCAATGGCAACAAGCACAGGGCAAAGCAAAATTTGTCGAACAGCCTAATATTGGCCATCTAAAAGTATCCTTCTTTGGGCCTTTTTATGGTAGCTATATTATCTTTGCGCTTGAAAAGGATTATTCTGCAGCATTAGTGAGCAGCTATAATTATGATTATTTATGGATTTTAGCGCGCGACAAAACCCTCGACCCAAAAGTACTTAATAAATATCTTACCCTTGCTCAACAAGCTGGGTTTGATACCAATAAATTAATTTACCCTCAACAGTAATGCCGCTATTTTTTACGTCCAATAACAGCTTAGTTCGCAATATAAGCTGTTATTGTTCTAACTAAAAACATGTAAACCTTGTGATAATGAAACCACCGCAGATAAAGAACATAATACTAATACACCGTATTGCATCACCTGTTTTTTAATTTTATGTCGAACACGATACGCAATAATGCTCGCAATAATAGGTGCCGGTAGCAACCAAACGATGGTCGTAAAATCAGCCATCGTAAACCGTCCAGAATAATGCAATGCAATCAATGAAATAATGTTGGTTAAACAGAAAAAAGCCGCCAAATTAGCGCGAATAGTTTCTGGCTCTTCATTCTGCATCAATAAAGCAACAGGTGGGCCGCCAATACCGGTCGCAGTGCCTGTTACACCCGAAATTAAGCCGCCAATAAATAAATTAACTGACGTTGGCGCTAAGCGCAATTTTGCTAAACTTAATATTACAGCCGCTAAGACTGTGACTCCCAGCATGATTTCTAATTGATCGGTGGTGATCACCATTAGAACATAAGCAGCAACCAGTGTTCCTGGCAACCGCCCTAAAAAAGCAAAAATTAAAAACCGTAATGATAAGGCATGGCGATACTGATACCACACAATTGCAGACATAAACATGCCAATAACAACAATCGCACTCGGCATTAACCGTGGCTCAAGCAAAAGAATAAATGGCCCAGCAACGACACCCATGCCAAATCCAAGCGTACTTTGGATAAAACATCCACCAATAAAAACTAATAAACAAACAAAAAAGATAAGTGGATCCATAACATTCTTACACAGTGAAAGAGTGTTAGTGATCCTACTCTTTATTTCTACTCATAAAGTAAAAACGATACCAAACAAATGGAATGTTATATTGCAAAATTATACCGTAATATCATTGCTAGATTCGGTAACAGTAACTGTTTTCGACCACGCTAATGCATCATTAAGTGGCATCGGTTTAGCAAAATAAAACCCTTGGCAGATATCAATACCGCACTGTTGGACAAATTGTTTTTCAGCTTGAGTTTCAACACCTTCTGCAACTAATACACAACCTGTTACTTCACTTATTTTTGCTAATAATTGATATAAATTTTTCCCGCGCTCATTGTCAATATTAAATAATAATGAACGATCTAACTTTACTTTATCAAAGTTAAACTTGAGTAAATGCGGAAAAGACGCATAGCCAGAACCAAAATCATCAATAGCAACAGTTATCCCTAATGCTTGTAATACAGCAATATTTTCAGAAACTTGCTTATCATTATCAATAATAGCTTCTTCTGTGATCTCTATTTCTAAGTGCAATGGTGAAATATTATAAAAACGCAAACGTTCAACAATGTAAGCCACGATATGTTTATCTGAGATGGTTTCTGTTGAGATATTAATGGCGACTTTACAATTAGGTGTTAATGGCATCTTTTGCATGTCGACCAATACTAAATCAATCACCATTTGATCAAGTTGTTTCATCGCACCTAATTGCTGAAAATCTTGAATAAAGAGTGGAAGCAATAGTTTTCCATCAGGATCTTTATAACGTATAAGTGATTCAAAAGAGAAACCAGGCTTATTATTCAAATAAACCTGTGGTTGATAATGCATGATAAATTCACCGTGACTCAGCATTCGGCTTACACGACGACTAATATCATGCTTACTTATATAGCTACTCATTGCTTGAGTCACATCCCCTAAAAATGATTTTAATGTGCTACGACCCAATTCGTGTTGGCGGCTTATTGCCATATTATTGCTTTCGCTTTGTCCAACAAAATAGAGGTAAAATGGTCGATAAATAGCAATGCCAATAATAACCACCACTAGTTGTAATACCACTCCAGAAAAACTGTGCTGCGTGGCAATATAGCCACTAATAAATGGCGGCGTCATCCAATCAACGATGGTACTCACAGGATTTACTAATCCAATCGTCATTGCACTATACACGACCACAAAACTCACTAATGGTACAAATACAAAAGGAACAATTAATATAGGATTAAAAATAATAGGTAAGCCAAATAACAACAGTTCATTTATATTAAAAATAACTAACGGCAATGCCGACAACGCTAGTGTAATATGTCGTCTTTCTTTTGAAAATAATAACACGCATAGTAATAAACTTATGGTATTTCCTGAGCCCCCCATTGATAAAAAAGCATCATAAAAACCCTGCCCTAGTATATTTAAAGCAGCGTCTCCAGCTTGCCAATCGGCAATATTTTGCTGAGTATTTTCAAATAACTGTTGTTTTGCTCTGAATAGAAAGTTATGCCCATTTATACCAATAGCCCCTAATAACCCTAAAAAAAATTGATAGGCTAAACCACCATAAAATGTCAATGGATTGAGAGAGATATCATGGCGAACTTCTTTACTTAACTCGATAATAATCGTTGTGAATTTTGCTAAAAAAACAGTTAACAGAAGAAAACAAAAAAAGTGTAATACATGTTTATAAAGCGTACTTACAAAGTCAATTCGAGATGGATCTAATGGAAAAAGACGAAAAGAAATACAGCAGATTGCAGAAATCATTGCTGCCAGTAAGGCAATCAACGGATTATTAGGTAATCCTGTCTGTGCTGATACTAATGCATTAGGCACTGATACTGCAATGAAGAGTAGTAATGAATATGGTACAACCACCATTGCATTTACACCATGCTTTGTAGCGATATAATAACTAGTGATCAAACATAATGCTATCGGGTAGATACCAATTAAGAGATTAGAAAAATAAAAGAAGATATTAGCTAAATCGCTAAATTTAACCCAATTTAAGCCGTAACCAACAAATAACGTAATCGCATTACAAATAATCAGAGGCAGTAATAATAAAAATACAACTGAAATATCACGAATATATTCGTTGTAATATGATTTTAATACTGAGCTTTTGCGCATACATTCACATAACAAGAGAAATGAATGCTAGATTATATATATCAAATATTAATGCTCAATCAAAAACATTGTAACTAGATATTATTTTGATGCTTTTTATAAAAAAATACACACTCGTAGTGTGTATTTTTTATTAATTCAATATTCTTGTTAGTTATGCATTATTTTTTTCAAATATTCGCATAAAGTCGACCAAAGCTTGAACACCTTCTAATGGCATCGCATTATAAATAGAGGCACGCATACCACCCACAACACGATGGCCTTTCAATGCTTTTAATCCTGCTTTTTCTGCTTGAGCTAAAAATACATTATCAAGTTCAGGATTTTTCAATTGGAATGGTACATTCATCACTGAGCGGTTATCTGCATGGACGTCATTAATGTAGAAATCAGACTGATCGATAAAATCATACAATAATTTTGCTTTTGCTAAATTACGTTGCTCCATTGCAGCAACACCACCAACACTTTTAAGCCATTTAAACACTTCACCCGCTAAATACCATGCAAAGGTAGGCGGAGTATTAAACATCGACTCTTTATCAACTAAGACGGTATAGTCTAAAATACTCGGTAGGATTGATTTCGCTTTACCTAATAAGTCATCACGTACAATAACAATCGTTAATCCCGCAGGACCGATATTTTTTTGAGCGCCCGCATAAATTACACCATATTTAGACACATCAATCTGACGCGATAAAATAGTTGAAGACATATCAGCGACAATAGGTTTATCGGTAATAGGTAAGTCGCGGATTTCAATGCCATCAATGGTTTCGTTAGGACAAAAATGCACAAAGGCTGCATCTTCTGAAAGCGTCCACTCACTGGCCGGTAAAATAGCCTTTTTACCGTCTTTAACGTACGTAATATCAACACTGTTTGGTCGGCAATATTTCGATGCTTCTTCAATAGCACTATGTGCCCAAAAGCCACCATCCATATAATCAGCAGTTTCGGCATCACCTAAAAGGTTTAGAGGTACTGCTGCAAATTGACCTCGCGCCCCACCATGACAGAACAGTACATGGTAATTAGCAGGTATATTAAGTAGTTCACGCAAATCTTGTTCTGACTGAGCGGCAACCGCAAGAAATTCTTTACTACGATGGCTTATTTCCATAACGGAAGTGCCTAACCCCTGCCAGTTAATGAATTCTTGCTGGGCTTGCGCCATCACATCTGCGGGGATCATTGCCGGACCGGCACAAAAATTATAAACCTTATCCATAATGTTGTATTTGCTCCTGCTCGAGTTACAAAATAAAAAGTGACTACTTCATAAAGCTAATAGCACCATACATGATACTGCTTTTAGCATTACAAAACAGACATTAACAATAAATCTCAACATTGTGATAGAGATCATTTATTTATTTTTACACCTTTATTGCGCAACTTTAAAGGTTTAATTAAAGATTCCTTAGCTTACAAATATTAAGATAAAAAAAACGCAGCTCAATGGCTGCGTTTTATTTAGAATAAAGCACTATCAGGCTTATTCTTGCTCAGTTGAATCACCTGATTCTGCATCTGTTGCTGGTTGTTCTGTATTTGCCACAGCTTCACCATCAACTAATTCTGCATCTTCAATTAACTCTACTTCAGCAGGCTCATCAATACGTTGCAGGCCAACAACTTTTTCGTCTTCAGCAGTACGAATAAGTGTTACACCTTGAGTATTACGACCAACACGGCTAACTTCAGCAACACGAGTACGAACCAGTGTGCCACCGTTGGTGATCATCATAAACTCATCGCCGTCTTCAGCTTGAACAGCACCAACTACGCTACCGTTACGTTCAGAGACTTTAATTGATACCACACCTTGCGTTGCACGGCTCTTCGCCGGGTACTCTGCAAGTTCAGTACGCTTACCGTAACCATTTTCAGTTACTGTAAGAATATCGCCTTCATTGTGTGGAACGATTAACGAAACAACTTTATCGCCTTCAGCAAGTTTGATACCACGAACACCAGCTGCTGTACGACCCATACCACGAACACCGCCTTTCGCGTTGCCTTCAGCATCAATCACAGGGCTTTCGTAGAAACGAACCACTTTACCAAATGCTGAGAACAGCATGATATCGCAATCACCGTCAGTGACATCAACACCGATCAATGAATCGCCTTCACGTAGGTTAACCGCAATAATACCGGCACTACGAGGACGACTAAAGTCAGTTAATGGTGTTTTCTTAACAGTACCATCAGCTGTTGCCATGAAGACAAACTTATCTTCAGTGTATTCACGTACAGGAAGAATAGCGGTAATACGCTCATTTTCTTCAAGCGGTAGAATATTCACAATTGGCTTACCACGTGCAGTACGGCTTGCTAATGGTAATTGGTATACCTTCAGCCAGTACATACGACCGCGGCTAGAGAAACATAGAATCGTGTCATGGGTATTAGCAACCAACAAACGTTCAATGAAGTCTTCTTCCTTCATGCGCGTTGCTGCTTTACCTTTACCACCACGGCGTTGTGCTTCGTAGTCGCTCAGAATTTGGTACTTAACATAACCTTCGTGAGAAAGCGTAACAACAACATCTTCTTTAGTGATCAGATCTTCTAAATCGATGTCATTACTTGCTGCTGTGATTTCAGTACGACGTTCATCGTTGAACTGCTCTTTCACTAGCTCTAATTCTTCACGGATCACTTCCATCAAACGCTCAGAGCTTGATAGAATGAACATTAGTTCAGCGATTTCTTCAAGAAGTTGCTTATATTCTTCAAGAATTTTGCCGTGCTCAAGACCCGTTAACTTATGTAAGCGCAGGTCAAGAATAGCTTGTGCTTGTTGCTCAGTTAAATAGTATTGATTATCACGAATACCAAACTGCTCTTCTAGCCAATCTGGACGCGCAGCATCAGTACCAGCACGCTCAAGCATTGCTGCAACGTTACCTAACTGCCAACCACGAGCAACTAAAGCTGCTTTAGCTTCTGCTGGTGTATTTGTTTGACGAATTAATTCAATGATTTCATCGATATTCGCTAGTGCAAGAGCCAAACCTTCAAGGATATGAGCACGATCACGCGCTTTGCGCAATTCATAAATAGTACGACGTGTCACCACTTCACGGCGGTGATTAACGAAACACTTAATCATTTCTTTAAGGTTGAAGATCTTAGGTTGGCCATTATCAAGCGCAACCATGTTGATACCAAATGTAGTTTGTAATTGAGTTTGAGCATAAAGATTGTTTAGAACAACTTCACCAACTGCATCACGCTTACATTCGATAACAATACGCATGCCGTCTTTATCCGACTCATCGCGTAGTGCACTAATACCTTCAACTTTCTTATCTTTAACAAGCTCGGCAATTTTTTCAATTAAGCGTGCTTTGTTAACTTGGTATGGAATCTCATGAACAATAATGGTTTCACGACCATTCTTTTCAGTTTCGATTTCAGCTTTGGCACGCATGTAAACTTTACCGCGACCAGTATGATAAGCGTCAACGATACCTTTACGGCCATTGATCATTGCAGCTGTTGGGAAGTCAGGACCTGGAATATATTCCATTAGCTGATCAATAGTGATGCTCTCATCATTGATATACGCTAAACAGCCGTTAATCACTTCGCCAAGGTTATGGGGTGGTATATTCGTTGCCATACCAACCGCAATACCAGAAGAACCGTTCACTAATAAGTTAGGGATCTTTGTTGGTAAAACTGCTGGTATTTGCTCGGTTCCATCATAGTTAGGAACGTAATCAACCGTTTCTTTGTCTAAGTCAGCCAATAATTCATGGGCAATTTTAGACATACGGACTTCGGTATAACGCATCGCAGCGGCAGAGTCGCCATCGATTGAACCGAAGTTACCTTGACCATCTACGAGCATGTAGCGTAGTGAGAACGGTTGTGCCATACGAACAATAGTATCGTATACAGCACTATCACCATGTGGGTGATACTTACCGATAACATCACCTACCACACGGGCAGATTTCTTATATGCTTTATTCCAGTCATTGCCTAGCACATTCATCGCGAATAAAACGCGGCGGTGCACAGGCTTAAGGCCATCACGCACATCAGGAAGAGCACGACCAACGATAACTGACATCGCATAGTCGAGATAAGAGCTTTTCAGCTCCTCTTCAATATTTATGGGCGTGATCTCTTTTGCAAGATCGCTCATGGAGCCAATATCCCTCAGGTAATTTCTGTCGTATTTTTATACGTGCAAGGTGCAATAATATAGCATATTTCAGCCTAAATAGACCACCTTTCACGACTTATGTTATGAGTAATTTAGCGGAATTTATAGAAAACAGAAACAAACATCGTCACATCTGTGGATTAACCGCACTCCACTGTTTATTTATTGCTCATTATACTGACCGCCTAAACTACTCTCTTTAACCTACAGAGTGTGTAATCATTTGTAAAAATAAGATGTAACACAGTTTTATAGCTGGAATGGCTTAAAATTAACAAAATAAAATCAAAAATGCGACATTTGACCATTTATCAATCATCATAATTGAACACACTGTATAAACTATTTGTTATTGCGTTAAAGGGCCTATTTTCACAATAGCGAATACATTGATGTTTAAAATAACGTCAACGTTAAATTAAACATTCCGAGCTTGTTAATGCATAAACTTACTGAGGATAAAGTAATGGGTGCCGCTATTAACATGATTGGTCTATCAATCATTATTGGTAAATACATTCTGATGCTCATTCTTGCTATTACCACTGTGTTTGGTGGCATGTTCACACCTGAACTGATTCCAACCACAATAAATAGTTTTAATGAGTAATACGTCATTTCGCCAAGTAGCACAATTGTACTTGGCGACCATATGCTTTTGTTATTATCAATATCTTCTTTTCAATCGCCGTTTATCACAGTTATCCTTTGCAACTAGCGCTTAATTTCGCATAATAGTGACTATCAATTAAGGAAAATGGCCCCACAAACATGACCAAATCACGCAATGTTGATCTTGCAGAAATCGAAAAATTTGAACAAATAGCCTCACGCTGGTGGGATCTAGAAGGCGAATTTAAACCACTTCATCAAATTAATCCGTTACGCTTAAATTATATCATTGATAATGCCAATGGCTTATTTGGCAAAAAAGTACTTGATGTTGGTTGTGGTGGTGGCATTTTAGCCGAGAGTATGGCCATTGAAGGTGCTGATGTTACTGGCCTTGATATGGGCAAAGAACCATTAATGGTCGCAAAATTACATGCTTTAGAGACCGGTACTAAACTTGATTATGTTCAATCTACAGCAGAAGAACATGCAGAACATCACCATCAAACTTACGATGTCGTCACATGTATGGAAATGCTAGAACATGTGCCTGATCCTGCATCGGTAATTGCTGCATGTGCCAAAATGGTTAAGCCTGGCGGACATGTTTTCTTCTCAACATTGAATCGCAATATTAAATCGTATTTGTTTGCCATCGTTGGTGCAGAATATGTCATGAAGTTAGTTCCCAAAGGAACACATGACCACCAAAAATTCATTCGCCCATCTGAATTAATGGCGATGATTGATCATACACCACTACAAGATCGTCATATTATTGGACTTCACTACAATCCGCTCACCAACAGCTATAGTCTGGGTAATAACGTTGATGTGAATTATATCGTTCATACCATCAAACCATTGTAGTCAACCTAAAACGAATATTAAAGGAGATGACTTTATCTCCTTTTAGCTACATAGTGCTAACAAACGCAATTCCACCTAATATTTTAAATCAAAAAAAATCAATAAGATCAAGGGCTATTAACACTTTATTTAGTTAAAAAACCACCATTTTCTTAGTTCAAATTTGCAGCTAAAAAGCAATAAAAATAAATTTTATTTATCTAAAAAAATAACAGAGAAAGCATTGATTTTTACTATCTATTTGATGCTATTCGCTACATCAGTGAGTTGGTACTAACTTTTTTTTTAAATCCCCATGTTATCCACAGCCGCTCAAAAAATACCATCTTGCAAAACCACGCATTCACCACTATCTTGTAAACACTTTCGCTAAAGACCCCAACATATAGTGTTTTAGCTAAATAACAGTATTTATAATAAAGATCACATTCTTTGCTAATCTAATAGATAAAGTGCAAAAAAATATCATCCGCAAGGAAAACTGGGAAAATAACAAAAAATGACTCAACAACTAACAGTTACTAAGCGCGACGGTCGTAAAGAACTTATCGATCTCGACAAGATTCACCGTGTTATAGATTGGGCTGCTGAAGGCCTAGAAAATGTATCGGTCTCTCAAGTCGAACTAAAGTCACATATCCAGTTTTATGACGGTATTCGTACTGATGATATTCACGAAACTATCATCAAAGCGGCAGCTGATCTTATTTCAGAAGAAACGCCTGATTACCAATATCTTGCAGCTCGATTGGCAATTTTCCATCTTCGCAAAAAAGCCTATGGTCAATTTGAGCCACCTACGTTATTTAGCCATGTTAAAAATTTAGTCGCTAAAGGTAAGTATGATAGCCACTTACTAGACGATTACACTGAAGAAGAATTTGCAGTGATGGATACCTTTATCGATCACTGGCGCGACATGAATTTCTCTTATGCTGCGGTTAAGCAACTTGAAGGTAAATACCTTGTTCAAAATCGTGTATCAGGTGAAATTTTTGAGAGCGCACAGTTTCTTTACTTATTAATTGCTGCGGCATTATTTAATAAATATCCGAAAGAAACTCGTCTTGATTACATCAAACGTTTTTATGATGCATCTTCAACATTCAAAATTTCACTGCCAACGCCGATCATGTCAGGTGTACGTACACCTACACGTCAATTCAGCTCATGTGTATTGATCGAATGTGATGATAGCCTTGATTCAATCAACGCAACTGCAAGTTCAATTGTACGATACGTTTCACAACGCGCAGGTATTGGTATCAACGCTGGTCGAATCCGTGCATTAGGCTCTGAGATTCGTGGTGGTGAAGCCTTCCACACTGGTTGTATTCCGTTCTATAAATACTTCCAAACAGCGGTTAAATGTTGTTCTCAAGGTGGTGTTCGCGGTGGCGCAGCAACACTATTCTACCCAATTTGGCACCGCGAAGTTGAGTCTCTATTAGTACTTAAAAACAACCGTGGTGTAGAAGAAAACCGTGTTCGTCATATGGATTACGGTGTTCAAATTAATAAATTAATGTATACCCGTTTAATCAAAGGTCAGAACATCTCATTGTTCTCGCCATCTGATGTTCCTGGGCTATACGATGCATTTTTTGCTGATCAAGTAGAATTTGAACGTTTGTATAACTTGTATGAGCAAGATGAAAGTATTAAGAAACAATCAATTAAAGCGATTGAACTCTTCTCATTGCTGATGCAAGAGCGTGCTTCTACTGGTCGTATCTACATTCAAAACGTTGACCACTGTAATACTCACAGCCCATTTGATCCGGCTGTCGCACCGATTCGTCAATCAAACTTATGTCTTGAGATTGCACTACCAACCAAGCCATTACGAAATGTTGAAGATGAAGACGGTGAAATCGCATTATGTACGTTATCTGCATTTAACTTAGGTGCAATTGATACCTTAGATGATTTAGAAGAACTTGCTGAACTGACAGTGCGTGCACTCGATGCATTATTAGATTACCAAGATTACCCATTACCTGCAGCGCGTCGTTCAACCATGAACCGTCGTACATTAGGTGTTGGTGTTATCAACTTTGCTTATTACCTTGCTAAGCATGGTGTACGTTATTCTGACGGAAGTGCAAATAACCTTACTCATGAAGCTTTTGAAGCGATTCAATACTACTTGTTGAAAGCATCAGTTAATTTGGCAAAAGAACAAGGTCCATGTCCGTTATTTAACGAAACAACCTATGCTCAAGGTGTTTTACCAATCGATACTTACAAAAAAGATATCGATAATATCTGTAGTGCAAAATTGCATTACGATTGGGAAACCTTACGCGAAGAGATTAAAACACACGGTCTACGTAACTCAACCTTATCAGCACTAATGCCATCAGAAACATCATCGCAAATCTCAAATGCGACCAATGGTATTGAGCCACCGCGTGGATACGTTTCCGTTAAGGCATCAAAAGATGGTATCCTCAAGCAAGTTGTTCCTGAGTTTGCTAAATACAAAGATAACTACGAGTTACTTTGGAACATTGGCAGCAACGATGGCTACCTACAACTTGTTGGCATTATGCAGAAATTTATTGATCAGGCTATCTCGGCAAATACTAACTACGATCCGAGCAAGCAACCTGGTGGCAGAGTTCCAATGAAACTGTTGCTAAAAGATCTGCTTAATGCTTATAAATTAGGTGTTAAGACACTGTACTACCATAACACTCGAGATGGCGCATCTGATAGCCAAAGCGACCTGAGTGGCGATGACTGTACAAGTTGTAAAATTTAAGCATTCAAAAGGGAGTCTTATGGCTCCCTTGTGATTTGAGGATATCATGGCCTATAGTACTTTTTGTCAAACGAGCAACGACCAACTTAAAGAACCAATGTTTTTTGGTCAATCAGTCAATGTTGCCCGTTATGACCAACAAAAATTTGAAATTTTCGAAAAATTGATTGAAAAGCAATTATCTTTCTTTTGGCGTCCAGAAGAAGTGGATGTTTCTGGTGATCGCATTGATTACAATAACTTGCCAGATCATGAAAAGCATATTTTCATCAGTAATCTAAAATATCAAACGCTACTTGATTCAATTCAAGGTCGTAGCCCAAACGTAGCATTATTGCCTATCGTTTCACTACCAGAATTAGAAACATGGATTGAAACATGGTCGTTTTCAGAAACGATCCATTCTCGCTCTTATACACACATCATTCGTAATATCGTTAACAATCCATCGCTTATTTTCGATGATATTGTTCGTAATGAACATATTATTAAGCGTGCTGGTGATATTTCTAAATACTATGATGATTTAATCGCAGCAACTAATGATTATCACCGTTACGGTGAAGGTCAACATTCTGCCGATGGTATTGCTTTCACTGTTGATTTACATGACATCAAAAAGAAACTTTACCTGTGCCTAATGTCAGTCAATGCGTTAGAAGCGATCCGTTTCTATGTGAGTTTTGCTTGTTCGTTTGCTTTTGCTGAACGTGAGCTAATGGAAGGCAATGCTAAAATCATCAAGCTGATTGCACGTGATGAAGCATTGCACTTAACCGGTACTCAACATATGTTGAACCTGTTACGTAATGGCCATGATGATCCACAAATGGCAATTATTGCTGCCGAATGTGAAGAAGAGTGTTTCAGCATCTTTAAAGCTGCGGCTGAACAAGAAAAAGAATGGGCAGAATACCTATTTAAAGATGGTTCAATGATTGGTTTAAACAAAGAAATTTTATGCCAATATGTTGAATACATTACTAACTTACGCATGGTTGCTGTTGGTTTACGCCCTGCTTATGATGGCGCAAATCAAAACCCAATTCCATGGATCAACTCATGGTTATCATCAGATAATGTTCAAGTTGCTCCTCAAGAAGCAGAGATAAGTTCATATCTTGTCGGTCAAATCGACAATGATATTAGTGCTGATGATCTTGGTGATTTTGAGTTGTGAGTCAACTAACCTTTACGGTTAATGGGATTAAGGTTTGTGGCAATCGCCATGAACCTTTATTAATCCAACTAGAAAAAGCAGGCATTAAGCCAGAATACCAATGTCGTAATGGTATGTGTGGTGCTTGTCGATGTAAACTTATCTCAGGATCAGTTACTCAACAAGATGCTCTCGCTTTTATTGGTCCAAATGAAATATTAAGCTGTTGCTCTATTCCACAACAAAATATTGAAGTTCATTTTGATTATCAACTCAACACTGAACACCCAGCAGCTAAAACTAAAATAGCTCTTTAATACTATCTGATTATTTCAATCACGATAAACAATAAAGAGCTATTATATTTTTCTTTCAGTACTGTAACTACTTCACACACATCACATGGTAAACACCATCTTCAACTTCAGTCCCTTCCGTTTCATGCTCAAAGCCAGGGAATTCTTTATCCCAAATTTCTAAGCTATGTAAGTACCCAATTTGAGGACTATTGGCATCACCAAAGTTCTCACCAGACATCAGCATTGGAATACCCGGTGGGTAAGGAATAACAGCATTAGCGGCAATACGCCCTTGCAGTTTATTCGATGGCACCATTTCTACATTATCATCCACTATCGCTTCAAATGCGGCCCGAGGCGTAATATCAGCCTTTGGTAAGGTTGAATAAGCAGCATTTAACATTTCAGATGGCGTATGGGTCTTTAGGTAACTAAACATCTTGTCACCTAAGTCTTTTAACCCTAGGTTACCATACACCTGAGGATGGCTTGCAGCTAAATCAGGTAGAACTGATTTCAGTGGAGTATTATTATCATAATGGGTTTTAAAACTAAGTAAGGTATTAACTAACGTTGCCCACTTACCTTTAGTTATTCCCATTGAGAATAAGAACATCACTTGGAAATCTGTGGTACGGGTTGGCACAATACCAAAACGCGTAAGATATTGAGTCACTAATGCAGCAGGGACACCAGTATCAAGTAACTTACCATCATCCCCCATACCTGGTGCTAAAATACTGACTTTAATTGGATCGAGCATACACCAATCTTGCGGGATATCATCGAAACCATGCCATTTATCACCGGGTTTCATGATCCAAAAATCTTGGTTAGTCGCTAGCAATTCAGCAGGCGCATCTTCAAATGCATATTCAACCCCTGTATCGGGATCAACAATAGACTCGGCATTCCATGGTTTAAAGAACCAATCACCATCAGCAACAAACTCACGGTGCAAGCGTCCCATCGCTTGACGATAATCAACCGCTTCTTTAATGACTTCATTGGTTAATGACTCACCACGATTACCTGCCATTTGTGACACTGCAATATCATTTGAAACACTGATCGCATATAACGGTGATGTGGTTGCATGCATCATATACGACTGATTAAAGCGCTCAAAGTTAATATGATCTTTACCATTACGAACATGAATCCATGATGCCTGAGAAAGTGCATTTAATAATTTATGGGTTGAATGGGTAGCAAAGACGGTTGGACCATCATCTGGTGTATCTTGTGGCTCACCACGCATAGCAAAATGATCGGTATAAATAGGGTTAAAACGCGCGTAGCCATACCATGCTTCATCAAAGTGAATCCGATTACTACTTTCACTTAAAATATCTTGCGCACGTTTAGCGTTATAACATAAACCATCATAGGTACAGTTTGTCACCACCGAATAAGTGGCCATGTTACCGGCTTTATCTTTGGTTAACTCGCTGCTTTCTGCTGATTTTTTCAGCCCTTCCGGTGACATTTGATCTGGATAAATCGGCCCGATAATACCGTAGCGGTTACGGGTAGGAACCATATAAACAGGCAATGCCCCAGTTAACATTAACCCCTGCTCAATCGATTTATGACAATTTCGATCACAAATAGCGAGGGTGTTTTCTCTCATACAAATTTGCATGATAGTACGATTAGCCCCTGAAGTACCGGTGACTAATGAATAGGATCTATCAGCTCCAAACACTTTCGCGGCGTAATCTTCACTTTCACCAAAGGCACCAGTATGATCAAGCAATGAGCCTAAAGAACCGCGCTCAATACCCATATCTGAGCGGAAAAGCCCTTCACCATAATAATTATAGAAGCGTTGACCTTCTGGTGTTTTTAAAAAACCGACTCCGCCTTGATGCCCTGGTGCAGCCCATGAATATTCATGCACACTGTCATATTTCATCATTGCATTAGCAAGCGGCGGTAATAGCTGTTCACGATAACGTTGCATTGCTGCAATTGCGCGACCCGCCATAAAATCAGAGGTATCTTCTAAAATCCAGGCAAACTCACTCACTAATGACATTAACTGACGATCAACGGTTAAGGTCATTTTTTTACGCTCTGCGAGTAAAAAGACTGGCACACCTTGTTGGCGTTGATTCAATTTATCAATCAGAGAAAAGAACATATCATTCTCTTCTTGTTGTTGACCTGTCATGCTTGAGGTCAACATAAAGCAGTCAATCGCCATATTAACGTTGAGCATTGAGTAGCAATCATCATAAGTAGATGCTTTGACGACAATAATTGATTCATCTTCAAATTGTTCAACTAATCGGTCGATAGCATTTGCAACTACTCCCGTAGCTTGAGAGTTATCAAAAATTAATACTCTCATATGTTTACCATAATTCAACATATACAATCCTTTAATATCAGACTAGTAATTAATATTTCGCTTACTACAATACAACTCACGATGACACTTTATTATTAATAGCTTCACGGCTAGCAATAAACCCATAGAAGAAATAACCGACCAATGTAATAATAGCGCCATAAAATACCGCCTCCTCACCGGTAGAATATGCACCATAAATACTATATAACACGGCAATTGAACCAATAAAGATACCGTTATTATATTCTTTCTTACTAACGTTACTTTGTCTCATAATTATACCGAGAGCAGTTAACGCTAATACATAAGGCACCATATTAATAAAGACAGCTAAGTTTACTAATACATTAAATTGTTTTAATAATGTTGGTGAAATGGTCATGACCGCGAGTAGTAATTCAAAGGCTAACATGATCATCATGCCTTTAAATGGCGCATCATATTTATTTACATCACCAAAAATTTTGGGAAACAGACGCATATCAGCAGCAACTTTCGATACTTGCGCATTGGTAAATTGCCACCCAAGTAATGAACCCAAACACGCCATAATTGCCATTGCTGTAATAATTTCACCAACCAATGGACTAAACATTTGTGCAAACACCAGCCCAAATGGAGAATCAGATTTAGCTAAAATATCGTTGGGAATAATACCTTGAATAACGGTAGTGGAAGCAATATAAGTTGCCGCAGAAAAGACGGTCGCTAATAAACAAGCAAGCGGTACATTACGTTTAGGATTCTCAACGGTCCCTGAGTTAGCACCCGCCGACTCAATACCTAAAAATGCCCACAAGGTTAACGCCATTCCAGAGTAAATTGCGCTACCAACTGAGATATCATGGGGGTTCCAAGCTTCTTCAAAAATTTTGGCATCAAACCAAAACCAGCCAATAACCGATAATCCAAGCACTGGAATGATAATTCCCCATACAGTAATGGTGGAGATTTGTCCGGTTATCTTTGCCCCTTTCACATTAGCGAACATAGTTACAATCAGAATAGAAATAACACCAACAAAGGTATGAATGGGTGTTTCTTTTAACCATGGAATAAAATATTCTAAATAACCGACACATGAAACAGAAATAGCTACAGCACTAATAACAAGGCACACATAGTAAGTATAAGAGGCAATAAAAAAACTGGATTTACCATGTGCTTTTTCTGCGTAGGCGGACATACCACCATCGTCAGTACAATACATACCACATTTAGCAAATGCATAAGCGATTGCTAATGCACCTATTGCGGTAACACCCCATGCAAGTAATGCAATTCCTCCTGTTGCCGCTAAGCTGGAGGGTAGTAATATTATTCCCGATCCCATCATATTAACGGTAACTATGGTCGTTAACCCCATTAGTCCCATTTTGTTACTATTTCCACTCATAATGTAAACTACCTTATTAATTATTTTAATAACAATAATATTTCGATAAAATTACCTATCACTGTGGTATATCGAAACAAGTATAATTTAAAATTTTAAGGTCGGTTTATTTGTTAATGATATATTTAAATATTCTGACTTACACATGAAAAAAAATAACTTTTTTTGCATGTTTTAAATATATAAACTATGTAGTGGAGTTTTCATTTATTATTCAAAGACTAATACATAAAAAAAAGCGTATAAAAGAAACACATCTTCTATTACGCTTTTATTTATTAGTTATTAATAATTTATTTTATTTTAAATGTCGCAATCGTATTCGCGTTATTATCTTTAACACTTAATATATCATTATTAATACTGTAACTTGTAATTTCAGGTAATGCCGCTAAGAATGCTTGCTCTAATTCCATCCCTTCCATACACATTTTACGTGTTGCTGCCGCTTGCCCAATTGTTAGCGTTGTTGGCGTTTGCGCAGTTAATGCACCATGGAAATTATTACAGCCAGAAAAACCACTGACTGTGTTTGTTGTGGTATCAAACTGAATGAATGCATTATTGCCACCAGCACCGGGTTGTACTGTTTGATCTGATAATGTCACTAATTGCCATTGTGGGCCAGCAAGTGTTGGTTGATCCGCTTGCGGAGCAGTATTTTGAGATGGTGCAACACGATCTAATTTAACCTCTAATGGCTGTTTTGCATCAGCAGCAAACGGATCCACCGCCGTTGTAGAGGTCATGATCAATTTATTGTCGACTTTCACTGTTGCACGTACATTATAACGGTGATTCGCTTTTATTTTATTTGCATCATAATTTAACGTAACAGGATAAGGAGGGGCACCAGCAATATCCATTGATTCAGTACTCAATGTGACAGAAGCTGCATCAGCAAGAGAGACATCTTCAAGCGCAACATTTAACACCGCACCTGGTGGCAACATACGACGATCTAAATAGATAACACTGACTTCTAATGGTTTCATATTGGCTTGCTCTGCTTTAACAACAGCAGCAGGTTGCTGAGGTGCCTTCACTGTTGCTTCATTATCATTACAGGCTTGTAGCATTAACGCCGATAAGATTACTGATGTCGCTAATACTACTTTTTTTAATTTAAAAGCCATTCTTTTTCCTTAAATTTACATATGCTTATTTGCAGAAATTAGGTTACTTATTTTAAGCAACTCATTATTGCTGTTAGTCTATTTTTAATCGTACTAGCAATGATTAGTCACTAATTTCATTGCATACTATCATTTCTTTTCGCAATAATACAGCATTCAAAATAACAAAAAAGCCATTGATATTATGATTGTTAGCGTCTTTTGTTATAGCGTCTCAGTAGCAATGCGATCTAATGATTCATAACAGCCAAAGACATCTTTGCTTTGTAAATGGCGACGTAACATATCAAACAGAACCGTTGCTATAATCCAACGTCGATTATAATTGTTATATTGACGCGTAAATACCAACTGCTGACACCAACAACCATCAGGTGTTGTAAGACCTAGCATAAACCCACCTTCAGTAGATGACGGCCCGGTTGTTAGCGTATAAGTAGCAGGTGCATGTAAATGTAATCGTTGAGCTCGTAATGCAATTAATGTTGATAATTCTTCAGTATCAGCATGATCATCTATGTTATCGGCCATGACCTCACTAACCGCAAGTTTTGTGCTCAATGCTGGTACATCTTGGAGCCAATTAATCGCAAATCCACCTGAGCTTTGTTCTGATAATGCTAACGACGCCTGCTGAGGTAATAAATTTGCAATCGTATCAAGTAGTGGACACCCTTCACCAACGATATTATCGCCAAGTAAAGCTTTCATTTGTGATAATAGTGCCGTTACTTGGGTGCCATCTTGAGGTGCAAATAATTTTATTTCAATAAAAGGCAATGATGAGCGATAGCCTAAGCTGTACCCATCAGGCAATATCAGTGCTTGAAAACGATCACTAATGCTAGATTCAGACAGTCCATAAGTATGAAGACGATGGCAAACCTTGCTGTCCACCACCGTAAACATGGTTTGTAGCCGCGGCAAGATCTGATCCTTTACCATGACTTTAAACTCACTCGGTACGCCTGGCGTAAAAAACAGCCATGCTCGATTTAATTGCATCATAAAACCACAAGCAGTACCGACAGGATTATCAATTAATTCAGCACCTTCAGGTAACATTGCCTGTTTAAGGTTAGCATCAGGCATTACTCGCCCGAGTTGCTGATATTTCGCTTTCATTTCAGCAACCCAAGCGTCGGACTGTTCAAGTCCAACATTGGCTGCCATCGCTGCGGATGCTGCTGTCAAATCGTCCGATGTTGGTCCTAAACCACCATTTACGATCACAATATCAGCACTTAAACTACATATCTCAATTTCTTTTGCCAACGCTTCATAATCATCTCCCACCGTCACTCGGCGTGTCATGGCAAAACCTTGCTCGAAAAACAATGCTGATAACCATGCAGCATTTGTATCTGTAATATCGCCATACAGTACTTCTTCACCAGTACTGATCATCACTATATTAAGCATGGTTGTTATTCCCTATAAAAACTTGATTATTAGATACAGTTTATGCCTAACCTCAAATCATAGATAGAATATTATGCATTGACTTTATTATCGATTGTTTATCATTCAACAACAATTAACTGTAATTAAAAGTTTACACAATAAAGATAAGTTGACAGTTATACGCTCTATGGTTAATGTAGCCGCTAACAGCAACGCTGAAATCTTGTTAATTTGTTATTTTATCTAGTCAAGAGAGATTTAAAGTGCGAAATATTCATCCTAATACTGCCTATCGATAGCCACAGTGGCTCAATCTAGGTGTAAACATTTTAAAACACTTCATCTCGATTATGCCGCTGTGGCCTGCTTTTATATATAGGGAGCGACCACAGGTGTATTTATACCCCCTCCCACGTTACATTTTTTATCCTCAGGGAGTGACATAATCATGTCTTTAAATAAAACATTCGGCAGTATGCTGATCATTGCTGGCACCACTATCGGTGCGGGTATGCTAGCCCTTCCTCTTGCATCCGCAGGATTAGGTTTTACAACTGCAACAATTATCATGATCGCTATTTGGGCATTAATGACTTATACCGCCCTATTAATGCTAGAAGTTCATCAACACGCAGATCCCTCCTCAACCTTAAACACCTTGGCACACCAATTGTTAGGTCGTAAGGGTCAGACGATTGCTACATTAGCAATGTTCTTCTTATTTTACGCATTATGTGCCGCTTACATTGCAGGCGGCGGTAGTCAATTAAGTGAAAAGATCTCTACTTGGACAGGAACAACAATTGCACCTCAAATAGGTGCGGTGATCTTTACGATTGCTATCGCTAGTGTGGTATCAATCGGCACACACAGTGTAGATATGGTTAATCGTATTCTCTTTACAGCAAAAGTAGTGGCACTTGCGGTTATGCTTGGCTTATTACTGCCGCATGTGCAAGGACAACATCTGGTTGAAATGCCGATTGAAAAAGGATTAATTCTGTCTGCCTTACCGGTTATTTTCACATCTTTTGGTTTTCATGGCAGTATTCCTTCCATTGTTCGTTACATCGGAATTGATATTAACGCGCTGAAAAAAATCATGACCTTTGGTTCTGCACTGCCATTAGTAGTGTACATTTTATGGCAATTAGCTAGCCAAGGTATTATGGGGCAACCACAATTAATGGCTAATACTACCTTAGGTGCATTCATTGGTAGTTTAAGCCAATTACTGCATAATCCTATGGTCGGTCAGTCGGTGTCTATTTTTGCAGATCTCGCATTAGCGACTTCATTCCTTGGTGTAAGCTTGGGACTATTTGATTTTCTGGCCGATACCCTCAATCGTGGTAATCATCTAGCAGGTCGTGGACAAACAGCTTTAATTACATTTTTACCGCCGCTCGCTTTTGCTGTGTTTTACCCTCAAGGGTTTATTATGGCACTCGGTTACGCTGCTATTTCATTAGTTATTTTAGCGATATTTTTACCTGTCGCGATGGTTAGAGCACAACGTAAAGCACAACAGACTGCTAATAATCACTCCGGTTATGTGGTAAAAGGCGGCTCGCCAGCTTTAGGTATTGTTACTATCATCGGTATTATTATTATCGCAGCACAGCTATTACAAATGATTGGAGTAATACCTGCTGTCGGTTAACAGATTAATAGTATTGCCATATAAAAATGCGGTTACAAATAGCCGCATTTTCATCCAATAACACGGTTGAATAACCACCATATATATAAGAATGTGAACTAATATCACGTCGTTATCATTAATATATGTTTAACCCGTATTATTTGAGCTATTCTCTTTAAAATTAACACCTTAATAAAAAGTAAGAAGCTGGAGATGGATCCTTTCTCACCTCTACATTATCTTCAAAATCCAATTTGGGTTTTTGATGTTGATAATAAAAAAATCCTATGGGCTAATGATAAATCACTCCCTTTATGGGAAGCTACATCAATTGATGAGCTCTTAGAGCGTGATTTAGGTCAAGATATGTCAGCCGCGGCAGGGGCAACGCTACTAGAATACCAACACGCCTTTAAATCAAACAAAACCATTAAAACGTGGTGGTGTTTCAATCCCAAAAAAATCACTAAAAATATGCTGTGTTTATTTTCAGGGATCCCACTTGATGATGGCCGTATCGCAATGTTAGTTGAGGTGATTGCAGATGAGTCATCGCTTCGTCGCGATCTTGCATTTTCTGATTGTTCAAATTTAGCACTTCTTTTTAATGACAAAGGTTGCTTTATTAGCGCTAACGATGCTTTTGCTAGTCGTTATAGTGATAAGTTAAACGATCTTTCGGAGTTCATTGGTGATACTGATATTGCCCAAAAATGGCTTGAGGATGCAAAAAAAAATAATCATTTCAAGTGCAGTCGCTTATGTTGGACTGGGCAGCGCCATCATTGGTTTGATATTGAAGCTAAATGGCTAAGCGATAATTCACAGTTATTACTACAACTGGTTAATGTCACCAAAGATAAACAAAAACTTAATCAAGAAAAATACAATGCTGAGCATGATTATCTCACAGGACTAATGAATCGTCGCGGTGTCTCTGCTGCACTAAAAGCTAGCCATCATCATTTATCACACTATAGCCTACTGTTTCTTGACCTTGACGGGTTTAAACTTGTTAACGACTCCTATGGCCATGCCGCGGGTGATAAATTACTGCGTGCTGTTGCAATACGACTGTTAAATATTGTTAAAGACAGAGGACTGGTGGCACGCTTTGGTGGTGATGAGTTTATTATTCAAATCGAAAAGCGCAACTACACGACTCTCGCTCATTTTGCTAATCAAATAATAGAAACATTAAATCGACCATTTCATATTAAGGATATTGGCGAACTCTCAATTAGTTGCAGTATCGGCACAGCAAACTATCCAAATGATGCCAATAACTTTGATACCCTCGTCACCCAAGCAGATATGGCAATGCACCGCGCAAAACAACGAGGCCGCAATTGTTATTATCCTTTTTTACAAGAAATGGCGGATGCGTTATATCGTAAAATGACTCTGCGTCATCATTTATCTCAAGCACTTGAAAATAATGATTTTGAGCTATACTACCAACCGATTATTGACTTAAATACACAACAACTAAAAGGTTTTGAAGCACTGATCCGTTGGTACGATGAATCATTAGGTCAAGTTTCACCGGCTGAATTTATTCCGTTAGCAGAAGAAACGGGACAGATTGTGCCGCTCGGATTATGGATTTTACACAGTGCTTGCCAACAGTTAGCTTATTGGACTCAACATTATCAGCAACCGTTTATTATCAGTATCAATTTATCACGCGCCCAATTGCAGCCTACTTTAGCGCAAACCATTGAGGAGATGATCCTGCAATACAATATAAACCCATCACAACTGGCATTAGAAATTACAGAATCAGCCATGCTCCAAGATTACTGTGAAACTAAACCGTGTTTAGATGCGCTTGCAGCAATGGGTATTGAGTTATATTTAGACGATTTTGGTACCGGTTATTCATCACTATCACAGTTACATGATTTACCAATCAGTACGGTTAAACTTGATCAAAGTTTTGTGCAAGGTGAACACACCAGCAGCAAAGTCATTATTGAAGCAACTAAAGCTATTTGCGAGAAATTGAACTTGAAAATTGTAGCTGAAGGCGTTGAAACACGTGCACAACTTGATTATATCAATCAATGTGGTTTTGATTATTGTCAGGGATATTTCTTTAGTAAACCCATGCCTGTTGAGGAACTTGAACTGAAATATTTTCATCCCAAATTAGTTGATATATTAGCTTAACTTAACCATCGAGCCCTTTCCCTATCTATAATGATAGGGAAGCGTTCATTCTTAAGCTACAAATCGCCACGTTCAGCATGAATCAATAAATTACGTGGAGTGATAGGCTTATCACAAAAAGAGCCAATCACAACGTTATAACCTTGCTCCTCTAGAAAACAAGCCCGATCAAGTACCAGCCACATTTCCAATGGCCGACGAAATAATTGTCGAACTAGCTCCATTCTTTCGGTGATAGCAAATCGCTGCTCACCTTGACGTTGCCAGTATTCAAAATCAAGATTTGAAGGTAAATCAATGCCTTTTTTTGTCGCAGCCCAGTGGCAGAACGCTTCAAAACCTTGAGTAAGTAAGGCTTTTTGTACATTCGGCACTGCCAGATAAGTATCGTTTTGGTTGAGCTCTCTTTGTAATAAATCAAACCCTAACCGAAAACTCACTTCGACAAATCGTAGCTGTCTTACTCGATTCCCCGCCGTAACCGTTTCTTGTAACGGCAATCGTAAATCATGTTTCGATAACACTAATGCACTGGTTTTTGCTGCTGCTGACATGGGTTGATAATACGATTGACGAATTAAATGGTAACAGCAAGGTGAAATACTCACTGCTGCCCCTTTTTTCGCGACGACCCGCTGCAACAATGAAACGTGTAAATCTCCACAGGCATGTAACGCGACAGCATGCTGGTGAGCCATAATGGCTTTATCACTCTCGAGACTAAACGCATCAGCATGAACAAAATTAATGTCTAATTGTAATTGTTTCGCAGCTTGCTCACCATCAACACATAACTGCTGTTGCCACTCCAGACTTGTAACCGGTTGCTGGTGGGATACAGCCAGTACGCGTCCAAGATAGCCTTTGCCAGCACACCACTCTAACCATGGTAATCCTAAGCGCGGTAGTACTTCATTGAACGCGGTAATTTGTTGCCATTTTCTCCCCGGAACACCACTATCCAAACCTTGTGGTACCGATCGCTCTGTCCGTGTTAACGGTGATGTTTCCGCTGCGATTTGGGTTAACTGTTCAGCATCGTCAATCCATGGCTGTAATGCTGCTGTTAATGCCTTGATATCCTGACTTAATAATTGTAATTGGCTATCATCTATACGCATTAGCCATTGACAAAATTGTGGATTTTGCTGCCAAACAAATCCACGCTCAGCAAAAGGCATAAACTGCCAAAATTGACAGTTTCTCACCAACAATGCATCAAGACGATGAAAAAGCTCAACGTAGTTAGACATAAACAACCATTTACTCACCAAAAAATTGGAGGCTAGTGTATACCAAGCTCACGTATGAGGCATTATCCAAATAATAAAAAAACCGCTATCACTAGCGGTTTATATTGTCTTTTCAATACTATTAGCGGCTATCTAACCGGTAAATCCATTGATGCAAACATCTCGTTTATTTCTGCAGCGTTTTTTAATCCAATCGCTTGATCAACCACATTACGCGTAAGGTGCGGTGCAAAACGCTCCATAAAATCATACATATAAGAGCGTAAAAACGTGCCTTTCTTAAAGCCTATCATTGTCGTACTTGAGGCAAAAATATGGCTTGCATCAATTGCAACTAAATCATGATCAGCATCAGCATCAATTGCCATACTTGCGATAACGCCAACACCTATTCCTAAACGCACATAGGTTTTAATCACATCGGCATCTGTCGCTGTAAAAACAATCCTGGGCGTTAAACCAGAACGATTAAAGGCACTATCCAGTTCAGAACGACCAGTAAAACCAAATACATAAGTAACTAATGAATATGCAGCTAAATCATGAATAGTGATCGTTTCTTTTGCCGCAAGTGGGTGATCTTTGCGTACCACAATGGAACGATTCCAATAATAACAAGGCAACATAATCATATCTTGGTATAGGTGCAATGCCTCAGTTGCTATTGCAAAATCAGAATTCCCTTTACCAACAGCATCTGCAATTTGTGCTGGCGTTCCTTGATGCATGTGCAGTGATACTTTAGGAAATCGATGTGTAAAACCTTGAATAACATGTGGTAACGCATAACGCACTTGTGTATGAGTCGTCGCAATATTCAGCGTGCCCATCTCAGGATGAGTATGCTCACCAGCAACCGCTTTAATGCTTTCAACGCGCGATAATATATCTCGCGATATACGTACTATCTCTTCACCTGCAGAGGTGACTTTGGTTAAATGTTTACCACTACGTTCAAAAATTTGAATGCCGAGTTCATCTTCCAATAACCGTACTTGTTTACTAATACCAGGTTGAGAGGTATATAAACTCTCTGCCGTCGATGACACATTAAGGTTATGATTTACGACCTCAACGATATAGCGTAATTGTTGTAATTTCATGGTCTCGCCCAATCAATAATCCGTTACCTTTCACACTATTCCATAAACTCATCCACTGATTTTTATGTCAAAGCATGATCGTGCAACCATGTAATAAATATTTTATATATTGAATTAGCCCCGTTTCATAGTTTTTATTTACTTTTAGTCATAAAAAATACCATTCAACCACCATATAGACATAAGGCCATGTACTAATTACACACAAACATTAGAAACTTAATCATATTAAATAGAATACAAATAAAAGGGAAAAGTCAGAATGTCTGTAATCTACACTGTTATCCTAGAGTTTTGATTCTCTTAAAATAGCATCACATGCGCGCGGTAATTCTATATATTGAAGTAATATCAGAATAAAAACAAAGCATTTGATTTAAAAAGCCACATCTTTCTCTATAGCATTATTAAGTTAGCATTTTTTACTAACAAACTACCACTAAACAACGAGATAGTGTATCTTCCTTAGTTATATATTAACCATAAAAGATAGTAAAATTTTATGAGTATCCCTCTTGTTATTGGTTTAATCAGTCTTCTGCTCATTTTAATTATTGGTTACAGCGTAATCATCCAATATCGTCAACGACTAGAAAGTGCGAAACAACAAGAATTGGCCAAGCAAGTTGCTATTATTGACGCAACTGAAGAACTCATAAGTAATGCTAGCCACTTGCCTTACAGTAAAGAATTATTAGTCTGTCTGAACAAACGTATTCTTTATGCACTAGAAAGCATTGCTGAAATCGATACTAAAGATAGAACATTAAAACAACGTATTCAGCATGTTAGTGAACAATTAACTTATTTAGAAACCCATTTTGATCAAACTACTGTGGTGCCGTTTCAAGTACCAAACTCTGATCGACAAGCAATTGGCATGTTACAACTAGTTAAACGCTTAAAAACCGTTTTAAAAGGAGAACATGGTAAAGGTCGTATCGCAACCCAAGCTTATGTGCAAGAAAATACCCGTCTAGATAACATGCAACTGCGCATCAATATTGAAAATGTGGTTAAACGAGCAAATGATGCACGTTTAAAACGCCAATTTGGTACCGCTAAACAACTGCTCAAAAAAGGCATTGATGTTTTATCATCTCGTAGTGATAGTTACGCCACTAAAGCTCAACAAAAACTACAATATATGCTCAATGAAATCGATAATAATATGAGTGTAAGTAGCGAACAAGAACGCCAACAATTACTTGATAAAGATAACGATGAATTAGATGTGTTATTCCAACCAAAGCGAAAATGGTGATCTGATTTACTTTGGCTTAAAATAAGCCAACGACAAAGGTCGCAATTGCGGCCTTTTTTTATGCCTTCGATAACAATAAAAAGAACATCCTATGGATAATACTCAGCAAATGATTAATACGCTACTTCAACCGATTAATCAGTTTCTTCAATGTCAAACCCCTGATAGCTGGATTGAAGAGGCACGTAAACCAGAAAATCTTACCGCATTATTAGTCGATCACTGTAATTGTGAGTTGAAAGCCAGTCAGACCGCAATGTTTATGGTGCGTAAGTACGCCGTTGATAAATCCAGTGGTGCTGCATTGATGGCGTGGGCAAAACCTTATGAAGATTTTGTTTATGGCGGAAATACACGTTCAACCACGGATTTTCACAGCAAGAAAAATGGTTTATTGGCACCATTAACACCACGCAGTGATTTTGCTCATGGACCAGAGCTGATAGATAAAATGGTGCGCTTAATTAAAGAAGAATTCCATCATTTTGAGCAGGTACTTGAGATAATGGATAAGCGTGAAATTGCTTACCATAATCTTCATGCTGGACGTTATGCTAAAGGCTTAATGAAAGCGGTTCGCACCCATGAGCCTGCAACTTTAATTGATAAGCTCATTGTTGGTGCCTATATTGAAGCACGTTCTTGTGAGCGATTCGCTAAACTTGCGCCTTATTTAGATCCAGAATTACGCAAGTTTTATATTTCTCTGTTACGTTCAGAAGCGCGCCATTATCAAGATTATCTAACACTTGCAGAAAAGATTGCGGGTAAAAATATTGCTGATCGTATTCGTATTATTGGTGCGAAAGAAGCAGAATTAATTCTAGCGCCCGATGATACTTTCCGCTTTCACAGTGGCGTTCCTGCTATAGTTGTTTGTAATGCGTAAAAACAACATTAACTCATGCCAAAACAGCAACTAATGAAAACAAAAAACCGCCCAATTAGGCGGTTTTTTAAAATCTAACAAAAGAGGCTATTACTCTTCTTCAGTCGATTTTTCTTTTTTCGGTTTCTTACGCTTGTCGGTAATTTCCCACTTGCCGTCCACAAATAGACCCGTCCAGCCTGTTGGCTTGCCGTCTACTTCTGAGCGCACGTAATTCTCTTTGGTTTTACGAGAAAAACGAATAACGGTTGGTAGCCCATCAGGGTCAGCAACTGGCGCATCGGTTAAGTATAAGAACTTAGGTGATAAACGTTCTTTAAAGCGTACAAGCTCTTCCACTAACGGTGCACGTGTTTCACGTGATTTAGGGAACGTGCTCGCTGCCATGAACAAACCAGATGCACCATCACGTAATACAAAGTACGCATTGGTATCTTGTGTACATGGAATTTCTGGTAAATGTACTGGATCTTCTTTTGGTGGCGCAACTTCGCCATTCTTGAGGATCTTACGAGTGTTCTTACACTCTTCGTTAGTACAGCCCATGTACTTACCAAAACGACCGTTTTTGAGTTCCATATCAGAACCACACTTGTCGCATTCAATCAGTGGACCTTCATAGCCTTTAAGCTTGAACTCACCTTTCTCGACAATATAACCATCACAACTTGGGTTATTACCGCAAACGTGAAGTTTACGATCTTGGTCAATTAAGTAAGCATCCATTGCCGTACTACAAATAGGACAACGTTTCTTGGCGCGTAATGCTGCCGTTTCAACGTCTTCCTCAAGTACATTAACAATGCCTTCTTCACTGCCTAAGTTAATCGTCGTTTTACAGCGCTCTTTTGGCGGTAAGGCATAACCTGAACAGCCTAGGAATACGCCTGTAGATGCAGTACGAATACCCATCGGACGAGAACATGTTGGACATTGAATGTCAGTCAGTACGATATTGTTAGGTTGCATACCGCCTTCTGACTCATCTAACTCAGCCTTTTTAAGCTCAGCAGTAAAATCAGAGAAGAACTCATCCAGTACTTTCTTCCAGTTTTTCTCACCTTCAGCGATTTTATCAAGATTACCTTCCATACGGGCAGTAAAATCAAAATCCATCAGGTCAGGGAAACTGTTATCTAGACGGTCAGAAACAATCTCACCCATTTTTTCAGCATAAAAACGACGCTGATCAACACGTACATAACCACGATCTTGAATGGTTGAAATAATCGACGCATACGTTGACGGACGACCAATGCCACGCTTTTCAAGTTCTTTAACCAATGCAGCTTCTGTAAAGCGTGCTGGCGGCTTAGTAAAGTGTTGTTTAGGCTCAAGCTGCTCTAACTTCAGTACGTCACCTACGTTAACTTCAGGTAATGTTGTATCTTCATTTTTACCTGATGGGCGTTGTACTAATGTCCAACCGGCAAAACGTAATGTACGGCCTTTCGCTTTCAGCAAGAAATCACCAGCTTTAACGTTGATCGTACTTGAATCATATTTTGCAGGCATCATTTGACAAGACACAAATTGACGCCAAATTAAGTCATACAACTTAACTGCATCTTGATCCATGCCTTCTAAATTTTCAGCTTTTACTTCTACGTTTGAAGGACGAATCGCTTCGTGCGCTTCTTGGGCATTTTTCTTACTGCCATACACATTGGCATTTTCAGGTAAATACTCATTACCATACTCATTGCCAATCAGCTCACGTGCCGCTTCAACCGCTTCTTTTGAAAGGTTGGTTGAGTCAGTACGCATGTAAGTAATATAACCCGCTTCATATAAGCGCTGTGCAAGGCCCATGGTGCGCTTAACACCGTAACCTAGACGTGTACTTGCCGCTTGCTGTAATGTCGAGGTGATATAAGGCGCAGATGGCTTACTGCTGGTTGGGCGATCTTCACGCTCAATCACTTCATAAGCCGCTTTTTCAAGTAGCGCATGCGCTGCCATCGTATCGACTTTATTTTCAGGACGGAATGATTTACCCGCCTGTTGCGCAACCATTAACCGTAGCGCATTTTTGCCTACCGTTAGTGTATCTGCGTGAATATCCCAAAATTCTTCAGGATCAAACGCATTGATTTCATGCTCACGCTCAACAATCAGCTTTACTGCTACTGACTGAACTCGACCCGCAGATAGTCCACGTGCGACTTTTTTCCACAATAGTGGCGATACCATGAAGCCAACAACACGATCGAGGAATCGACGCGCTTGTTGTGCATTCACACCATCAATATTCAATTCACCTGGCTGTTCAAATGCTTGTTGAATAGCATTTTTGGTGATTTCGTTAAACACAACCCGCTTGTAGCGTGATTCATCGCCGCCGATGATCTCACGAAGGTGCCACGCAATGGCTTCTCCTTCGCGGTCCAAATCCGTTGCGAGATAAACAAAATCAGCATCTTCTGCTAATTTTTGAAGTTCACTAACGACTTTTTCTTTGCCAGGAAGTATTTCGTAATGCGCATTCCAATCATCATAAGGATCAACACCCATCTTGCTGATTAGCGCTTTACGATCTTTCTTCTTTTTGATCGCCGCTTTTTCTTCAACACTCAACCCTTTAGTCGATGTTGCTGCTGCTTTTTTACCGCCACTGCGGGCGCCCGTTGGTAAATCACGTACGTGACCAACGCTTGATTTTACAATGAAATCCTTACCCAAGTACTTATTGATTGTTTTCGCCTTGGCTGGGGACTCCACGATAACGAGAGATTTACCCATAATGACCCTATTACGTCCTCGTGCTCGCTAATACTAAAAATATAAATAACTGCTTAGCTAATCATTAGCGCCACAACATTCGACCAATCTCATTAAGTCACTAATCGAAAAACTTAAGAGCAGTGAATTAATATGATGAGTTCCAATTTGATAATGATACTTATTTTGCAATTAATTATTGCACTTCATTTACGTAAAATACTCTTTACATATTGGGCTAGAAAACAAGAAGGTCAACTGCTTTTTAATTTATTTCGTCTATTTGGTTGCAGCTTCCGCAATTGTTATTAACTTGTAAATAAGTTCTAAGCGTCGTTTAATCCATTTACAACGTACTGATTATCAAGGTGATAAAATCATAATTTACCTTATAGGACAATCACTTTGATGATTTCTCGCTACTGTAATAACATAAAAATGCGTTATCATTACTATCTATATAGAGGTATTTGATCCGTTTTACTAAATTTTCTTGCATCTAATCACAGTATCGCCGTTTTTTAAGTTAATTAATGTTGAAATCTGAATAGATATTAACCAACTGACAATTCTGTTATTTGTTTTCTGACACCAACTTACTTAGACTGTTATTATTTTACAATTGATGAGTATTAATCATGGCTAATAAAGTTGAAATTTCGATCAATGAGCTATTAATGATCGCCAACCAAATCATTCAAGATCACAAAGATTATGTTGAAGGCATGCGCGCAACATCTGTGACAGAAAAAGACGGCGTATTGATCTTTAAAGGTGAATATTTCCTAGATGATGACGGCTTACCAACCGCGAAAACGACAGCCGTCTTTAATATGTTCAAATTCCTGGCGCATAAATTATCGCCAGAATTTACCCTCAATACACTACTCGTTTAAATGACAAAAAACCCGCAATAATTGCGGGTTTTTCTTTAATTATATCAGTTAGCGATAATTACATAAAAGGACGCTGACCACGTGCAACCCACTTCATGAGTAATGTATCAGCAGCTTCACTTGACGCGCCTGATAATTTTTCAATCAATTTCTTGCGACGTACATATTTAACTTGTAGTACTTCACGTGCCTTACATGCTTCAGTGATCAAATCATCACTGGTGCTAATCTGATCTACTAAGCCCAATTCAAGTGCTTGTTGGCCAAACCAATGCTCACCGGTTGCGACCTTATTAAGGTCCAGATCTGGACGATGAACAGCAATAAATTGTTTAAATAATCCGTGAGTTTCTTCAATTTCTTCTTTGAATTTTTCACGGGCTTTGTCAGAGTTTTCACCAAACATTGTTAAGGTACGTTTAAACTCACCTGCTGTGATTTGTTCAAACTCAATATCGTTTTTCTTCAATACTTTACTGAAGTTTGGTAACTGTGCAATCACACCAATTGAGCCTACAATAGCAAACGGAGCAGAGACGATTTTATCAGCTACACACGCCATCATATAGCCACCACTTGCTGCAACTTTATCAACCGCAATCGTTAGTGTAATACCCGCCGCTTTTAAGCGATCAAGTTGTGATGATGCTAAACCATAAGCGTGCACCATACCGCCGCCAGTTTCTAAGCGTAATAGCACTTCATCACCTTCAATAGCGATGGCTAAAATGGCACTAATCTCTTGGCGTAATGATGACACTTCACGCGCATCAATACTGCCATGAAAATCAATCACAAATAAACGTGGCTCACGCGTTGTAGTTAAATTGCCATTTTTTACTGCTTGTTTTATTTCATTTTGACGCGCTTTATCATGTTCTTTATCTGATTTTTTATCTGCCTTATCACGTGCTTTTAGTAACGCTTTATCAAATAAGTGTGATTCTAACTGCTCAACGGTATCTTTATATTGCTCAGTTAAGTCAATCACCTCAAGTTCACCTTTTTGTGAACCATGACGACCATTTAACGCTTTTGCCAACACCAACACACCCACAATCGCAATAACGACTGTTGCAATTTTGGCGAAAAACAAACCATACTCAAACAAAAATTCCAATATTTAACCCTCTATTTGGCAACACAAAGCGCCATAACTTATTGTAACTATGTTATTACTATCGTCGCTATGACTTCAATTTATTACGAAAATAAATCAAGCTCACCGTCACGATTTTCAAATAAATGTACGTTCTCTCAGAGTATAAATTCTGATATGTTTTAGTAGTAATCGATATTACAGCCAAGCTCAAGACTTGATGCGTTCTTCGACGAAAAAACACTCAAATAACAACAAAAAGACATTATTTAAAAGGAAGCTACGGTGAATTATCAAATTGCTGCGAACAATTTAAAAGATCGAGTGATCTTAGTAACAGGTGCTGGTGATGGTATAGGTCGAGAAGCGGCACTCCAATATGCTGCACATGGCGCCACCGTCATTTTATTGGGAAGAACTATCGCTAAACTGGAAGCTGTTTATGATGAAATAGAAACCAATGGCGGTAACCAAGCAGCAATTATACCGTTAGATTTACTGGGCGCGACCAAACAGCATTATCTTGATATGGCAGATACTATTGAGCAGCAATTTGGTCGCTTAGATGGTGTATTACACAATGCAGGCCTGTTAGGTGCATTAAGCCCTATTGATCACATCGAAGAGTCTGTTTTTGATGATGTAATGCAAGTTAACGTTAAAGCGCAACTATTGCTGACTCAAGCTATTTTACCGCTAATCAAACAATCACCTGATGGTCGTATCATCTTTACCTCATCAACGGTTGGTCACAGCGGCCGTGCTTTTTGGGGAACGTATGCTATTTCTAAATTCGCGACTGAAGGCATGATGCAAGTGTTAGCCGATGAGCTCAGCGAGACGACTGTTAACGTCAATGCCATTAACCCTGGTGGTACACGTACAGGCATGCGCGCGCAAGCGTTTCCAGCAGAAGACGCACGGTTACTTAAAACACCACTTGATATTATGCCACTGTATTTGTATCTGATGGGACCTGAAAGTCGTCATGTTTCAGGGCAATGTATTGATGCTCAGCCACAAAGAAAACCAGGTATCAGTAGCGAAGAAGAATAGTTCATTGGTGCTATCATCTATCAATGATAACAATAAAAAAAGCCGACATCACTGTCGACTTTTTAGTATTCATCGTGCGATGACACGCTTAGTTATATATTACTGACGTGTACGCGGTTTGGCTGGCTTATTCGCTAACGGGTTACGACGATTTGCCGCATTACCCGAAGGCTTACGCTTACCAGATGCACTTTGTGGTTTATCTGATGCATTATAAGGCTTCTTCGCATCATCTCTTGGCTTACCAGCAATATGTACTGGTTTACCTTGTGCGCGATCTGAACGAGGTTTAGCGTTATCGCGACCTGTTGATGCAGGTTTCGCACGACCACGGCCACCACGTTGCTCTTGCTGTTGAGCGTCTGCCTCAGCATTACGGCTTGAACTTGATGGTGCGCGACGATCATTGTTACGACCGCGACGACCGCTAGGTCCCGTTGTTTCAACACGCTCTTCGTGACGACGAACAGCACGACGAATCTGACGAATACCTTTTTTACGTTTCTGACCTTCAACCGTTAATACGGTTTCAGTTTCAGGTGGCAATTCTACTGTTGCACGTAATTCGTTTACTTCTTTTAATTCAAGCTCGCTCCAACCACCACGAGGCATGTCTTTGGTTAAATAAACATCACCGTAACGAACACGCTTTAGACGACTTACAGTTACGCCTTGTGAATCCCATAAACGACGAACTTCGCGGTTACGACCTTCTGTGATCACCACGTAGAAAGTATGATTCATACCTTCACCGCCAGAATAAACAACATCTTCAAAGCGAGCGATGCCATCTTCTAGCTCAACGCCTTTAACAACATTCTTTACCATCTGCTCGTTAACTTCACCAAATACACGTACCATGTATTCACGTTCAACAGTACGGCTTGGGTGCATTAAACGGTTAGCTAATTCACCATCGGTAGTGAAAAGTAATAAGCCCGATGTGTTAGCATCTAGACGACCAACAGAAACCCAACGGCCTGTTGTAAGACGTGGTAGACGATCAAATACAGTACGACGGCCTTCTGGATCATGACGAGTACATAACTCACCTTCAGGCTTGTTGTAGGCCAAAATTCGACAGATTTCTTCATCTGACGAAATTAATGCGATGTTATGACCATCAATACGTACGCTAACACTAAGGTCTTCAAGACGATCGCCAAGTTTAGCAACAACACCATCAACGCTCACACGACCGTTTTGGATCATTAATTCGATTTCACGGCGTGAACCTTGGCCAGCACGTGCTAACACTTTTTGTAATTTTTCACTCATTATAAACAAACCTTTGTCGCCTTCACAGGCGTCGAAATTCTCATCAAAATAGCCATATAATCATAGTTTCTTACGGCAAAACTGCACGATAAAGAAAGTGATAATGGATGGTTGATGCGAATAGCAATAATTTGGATTCTAACCTGACAATGAACAATTTATCATGCTAGATATGTAGCCAATTATTATCGCAAATATATCGCTTATTTACCATCAAAATAGCGATAAAAAAAACGTATCACAAACAATGTGATACGTTTATAAACCACCCTCTTACAACAAGGTAATTACGATCTAAATTAAACCGTTTTATTCAAATGGTGTAATATCACCAGCACCAACACGTACAATTTCAATCTCTCCATTACTAAAATCGATAACGGTTGTTGGCTGCTCACCAAGATATCCACCATGCATAATCAGATCGACAGCGTGCTCTAATTGATCACGAATTTCATCAGGATCGGCTTCAGTCGTATCTTTGCCCGGTAAAATTAAACTGGTCGACATCATTGGCTCACCTAATGCTTCTAACAATGCTAATGCGATATTGTTATCTGGCACACGAATACCGATTGTCTTACGTTTGGCATTCATCAATCGACGCGGTACTTCTTTCGTTCCTTTAAAAATAAAGGTGTATGCGCCAGGGGTGTTATTTCTTAATAATCGAAATGCAATATTATCAACGCGGGTATACAGCGATAATTCAGATAAATCACGGCATAACAGAGTGAAGTTATGCTTATCATTTAAACGGCGAATCTGACAGATGCGCTCTAGTGCCTGTTTGTTTTCTATTTGGCAACCTAAGGCATAACCAGAATCTGTTGGATAAACAACAACGCCACCATTTTTAATAATTTCAACCGCTTGATTGATTAATCTCACTTGAGGTGTTTCTGGGTGTACATAAAAAAATTGACTCATTTATCCTCCTTCGAGGCAGATAACTCAGCAGTTATTTCTACCTCTACTCGCTTTTTCTCTACCGTCCAATCTTGCCACACCGGTGACACATCTTTGGGTAACCACAAATTACGGCCGAGTTCAGTCCATGGTGATGGGTAATGAAAATCAGACCCTTGTGAAGCGAGTAAATTATATTGGATGGCGTAATCCCCAAAGGTACGTCGTTCTTGCGGTGCTTGTTGTGGCTGAGCAACCTCCATCGCATCCCCTCCCGCTTCAATAAAGTGTTGAATTAAACGCTTTATCCATTTCGCCGTCATTTGATAACGACCGGGATGTGCAATAACTGCTTGGCCACCAGCGGCATGAATCACAGCTACAGCATCAGCAATGGAACACCAACTTGGTGGCACATAGCCAGGATTACCACGGGTTAAGAATTTCTTAAACACCGCTTGCATTGTTTTGGCATAACCTTGATCAACTAACCAACGTGCAAAGTGCGCGCGTGTAATCGAAGCATCGCCAGCTAATGCCATTGCGCCTTCAAAAGCGCCTGGCATTTTATTTTTTTCTAATCGTGCGCCAATCTCTTTTGCACGTTCAAGCCGATGGGCTGCTTGGGCGCTAATAAATGAAATTAACTCAGAATGATTGGGATCTATATTAAGCCCAACAATATGAATATCAAAGTTTTGCCACACCGTTGATATCTCAATACCGTTAATTAATGTAATCGGTAATTGCTCTTGCTCGATAACCGCATGCGCTTGTGCTAACCCATCAATGGTATCGTGATCAGTAATTGCCAACACATCAACCCGCATTTCAACAGCGCGTCGAACAAGATCTTGCGGCGATAAGCGGCCGTCTGACGCTGTAGTATGACAATGTAAATCAAACAACATAACTTTACTTCTTGACTTTATTTTTGTGAACTAGTTTACTAGTACGTAATTACTGGGCAATGAGGGTCTCTTTTCTTAACCATTGCCTTTAGCTAGTTTAAACCAATTCACAGCTATCTACCTCGATAAACCTTGGCAATAGCAGCAGACAAATGGATAGCGTCATGTTACAGCAAATTAAGCATCAACAATCGACTTTATTCATACTCTGACAATGGTTGCGTTGTGTATCATAACTGTAAAATAGCGTAACAATTTCTCTTTTTATATGAGCTCGCTATCACCTTGCATTTTTCACTGTAAAAACATCAAGAGAAATAGCCACCCAATATATTGATTATTATAAACTTGACTTAAAAAACAGCAAAAACATATATTGTTAATAATTGTCGTTAAAAGTAAATAACTAGCCTTGCTCAAAGACGAAGTTTACGCCACTATCGAACAATGAAAGCAGGATTGCTATTTTGTACAAACGGCAGGGAGAACGCTGTGAATACTAACTTACCGGGATCGCATCCTTATACTGCGACAGCACCAGCCCAACATCAGATTGAACTATTGAATCTCGATGTGGCATATATTGCGGATCCAACTGACGTTTACTTTACACTATGTGGTGATAGTCCTTGCCATCTATTGCTGGAATCAGCAGAAGTGGAATCTAAACAAGATTTAAAAAGCCTGTTACTGATTGATGCTGCAGTACGGATTGTCTGTCGTGGTAAAAAGGTTCTTTTAGAGCCACAATCCGACAATGGCCGCCAACTAGTAAAGGCGTTACAACCACATCTAAAATCTGATATCGAAGCAAGCTACAGCGCAGATGGCTTACAGCTACAATTTCCAACTCATGATCAGCTTTTAGACGAAGACAGTCGCCTGCGCCAAACATCGTCTTTTGATGCGTTACGACTGATTCAACACGCATTTGATACCGACAACCATCCTCGAGATGCGTTATTTATTGGTGGGCTATTTGCCTATGACTTAGTTGCAGAATTTGAACCTCTGGCGGCTGTTGAGGCTGATAATAACTGTCCTGATTATGTGTTTTATATTGCTGAAACATTATTAATTATCGATCACCAACGCCAGCAAGCCCATTTGCAAGCCACCATTTTTGGTAATGGAACTTCCCAAATACACGATACGCTTCAACAACGTTTAGTAGCGCTAAAAACCCGTTGCCAAAATCCGCAATCGTTACCAACACCAGAACCTGTTGCTGCATGTGAACCTCACACCAGTATTAGTGATGACGCTTTTAGCCAAACAGTGGCAGATCTCAAACACTTTGTTATTCGTGGCGATGTATTTCAAGTGGTACCTTCACGTCAGTTTACACTGCCATGCCCTTCGCCACTTAACGCCTATAAAGCCTTAAAAATTGGTAACCCAAGCCCCTATATGTTTTATCTACATGATACGGACTTTACTTTATTTGGCGCATCACCAGAAAGTGCATTGAAATATTGTACTGAATCGAATCAAGTTGAAATTTATCCAATTGCCGGTACTCGTCAACGGGGAAAAAACACTGATGGCTCGATTAACCTCGATCTCGATACTCGCATTGAATTAGAGCTACGCTCTGATACTAAAGAAAACGCTGAGCATATGATGTTAGTCGATTTAGCCCGTAATGATATTGCTCGCATTTGCCAAGCAGGCAGTCGCCATGTCGCCGATTTATTACACGTTGACCGCTATAGTCATGTGATGCATTTAGTCTCACGGGTTGTCGGTCAATTACGTGAGGATCTTGATGCGCTACACGCTTATCAGGCATGTATGAATATGGGGACATTAACTGGCGCACCTAAAATCAGGGCGATGCAACTTATTCGTGATGTTGAACAACGTCGACGCGGCAGTTATGGCGGTGCCGTTGGCTATATTAACGGCCATGGTGATATGGATACCTGTATTGTGATCCGCTCTGCTTATGTTGAGAACGGTATTGCCAGTGTGCAAGCGGGGGCTGGCGTGGTTTTTGACTCCATTCCACAAGCAGAAACTGACGAAACCAGAAGCAAAGCACAAGCGGTTATCAATGCTATTCATAGCACTCATCAAGGTTAAGGAGCAGCCTATGACCATTAATAATCGTCACCATCATCCGCATATTGTTCTACTCGATAACTTTGACTCGTTTACTTATAACCTTGTTGATCAATTTCGTAGCCTTGGCTTTCCAGTAACGGTTTATCGCAATAATTTATCAGCATTAACTATCGAACAGGCATTACTTGAGCATCATAATCCAGTGTTAGTGTTATCACCTGGCCCTGGCGCACCAGCAGATGCAGGCTGTATGCCAGCCCTTATTCAACAACTCAAAGGTAGGATCCCGATGTTAGGTATCTGCCTCGGCCATCAAGCCATTGTTGAAGCCTATGGCGGCAAAGTTGCAGGCGCTGGCGATATTGTTCATGGTAAAGCAGCAATGATGACCCATAACCACCATCCCGTTTTTGGTGCTCTCGCAAGCCCATTAGCTGTCGCCCGTTATCACTCACTGGTTGCCACTGAGGTGCCCGTAGAGCTTACTACTATTGCTGACGTCGATGGTTTGGTGATGGCGGTTATCAATGAGCGCGATAAAGTCTGCGGGTTTCAATTTCATCCAGAATCAATTCTTACCACCCAAGGTGCTGAACTGCTCACTCACACCCTGACTTGGGTGTTGGCGAACCATACCGAATGCCAAAATAACCATTAAGGAAGATGATTATGAACGCTATTATTTCTGATATTGCTGACAAACTTTATGCGCAGCAAGCTCTTAGTCAAGCAGAAAGCCATACCCTATTTGATGCCATCATTAATGGTCAAGTTGAACCGATTGTATTATCTGCACTATTAACAGCACTAAAAATAAAAGGTGAAACACCTGCTGAAATTGCGGGAGCTGCCAAAGCACTCGTTGAGAATGCCAACCCTTTCCCGCGACCGAATTATGATTTCGCTGATATTGTTGGCACAGGTGGCGACGGTGCCAACACCATAAATATTTCAACCACTGCGGCATTTGTAGCAGCAGCGTGTGGCGTTAAAGTGGCTAAACACGGTAACCGTGGCGTTTCAAGTAAGTCTGGCTCATCAGATTTACTGGATAAATTTGGTATCAACTTAGCCATGCCAGCCCAAACCGCGCGCCAAGCATTAGATGATCTCGGCGTATGTTTCTTATTTGCACCGGAATATCACGGTGGTGTTCGCCATGCAATGCCTGTGCGACAAACCTTAAAAACTCGTACTATTTTCAATGTCCTTGGACCATTAATTAACCCAGCTAAACCTAATATTGAATTAATGGGTGTCTACGATAATGCATTAGTCCGCCCTATCGCTGAAACCTTAGCAACAATGGGCTTAAAACGCGCTGCCGTTGTCCATGGTAGTGGCCTTGATGAAGTTGCCATTCATGGTGAAACACATGTTGCTGAAATCATAGATGGCGTCATCACCGAATATACCCTTACTCCGGCTGATTTTGGACTTGATAGCTATCCGTTAGCAGCCATTCGTGGTGGTGATCCACAAGAGAATCAAGCCATTATTAAAAATATCCTCACAGGTAGCGGTACACCAGCACAAGAAGGAGCAATCGCAGTCAATGTCGCACTGTTATTACGCCTTTTTGGTCAACAAGATCTAAAACACAATGCACAACAAGCAATTACCGCAATGCGTTCAGGTAAGGCTTATCAATTGGTTGAACAACTGGCAGCACGAGGTTAATAATGGAAACAGTACTTACTAAAATTATTGCAGACAAAAAGATCTGGGTTGATGCACGTAAAGAAGCACAACCACTGGCCAGTTTTCGTCATCAGTTAACGCTCAGCGATCGTGATTTTTATCAAGCACTCGCAACCAATAAAGCGAGTGATATTCAGCGTCCGGCTTTTATTCTTGAATGCAAAAAAGCCTCACCATCAAAAGGGTTAATTCGAGAAGACTTTGATTTAGATTATATTGCAACCGTCTATAACCACTATGCGAGTGCTATTTCGGTGCTTACTGATGAAAAATACTTTCAAGGTAATGTCGAATTTCTACCCAAGGTGCGTAGCCAAGTTAAACAGCCCGTTTTATGTAAAGATTTTATAATTGATAGCTACCAAGTGTATTTGGCACGCCATTATCAAGCCGATGCGATTTTACTGATGTTATCAGTACTTGATGATGAGCAATACCAAGCCCTTGCAGCCGTTGCGGAGTCACTTCAATTAGGTATATTAACCGAAGTCAGTAATCAAGCTGAGCTCACGCGCGCGATTAAACTCAAAGCCAAAGTGGTCGGAATTAATAACCGTAATTTACGTGACCTTAGCATCGATTTAAATCGCACCAAACAACTTGCACCTGACTTACCCAAAGACACCATTATCATTTCAGAGTCAGGTATTTACACCCACCAGCAAGTACGTGAATTATCCCCCTATGCCAACGGTTTTTTGATTGGTAGTTCATTAATGGCGGCAGATAACCTTGATTTAGCTGTACGCAAGGTATTATTTGGCGAACATAAAGTCTGTGGTCTCACCTCAACCGAAGACGCTCACAATACCTACCAGCAAGGAGCAACCTATGGCGGCTTAATTTTTGTGCCGTCATCACCCCGTTATATTAGCCTTGATCAAGCGGCTGCGGTAATGGCAGCAGCGCCATTGAATTTTGTTGGCGTATTTCAAGATAGTCCACTAAATGATGTTATCGCTACAGCAACCACGCTAGCACTTACAGCGGTGCAACTACACGGTAATGAATCATTGCAATACATTGAACAACTACGTCAACAATTACCGCAGCATTGCCAAATATGGAAAGCACATGCCATCACAGATAGCGTGCCAGATATCAGTCAATGGCCTGTAGATAAGCACCTTTTTGACAGTAAAGTTCAAGGTCAAAGTGGTGGTACTGGGGTTTGTTTTGATTGGTCATTAATTGCTGACAATGACAAAGAAAACAGTTTACTTGCAGGTGGCCTCACCCCCGAAAATATCGCTCAAGCAGCCTCATTAGGCTTTAGTGGTTTAGATATGAACTCGGGTGTTGAAAGCGAACCCGGTAAAAAAGATCCGCATAAATTAGCAGCAGCCTTTACGGCAATCAAACACATTAAGGAAGATAAATAATCATGAGTAAATTGGATGCCTACTTTGGTGAGTTTGGTGGTCAGTATGTCCCTCAAATATTAGTGCCGGCGTTAGATCAACTTGAGAATGCCTTTATTGAAGCACAGCAAGATCCACACTTTCAGCAACAATTTATGAGTTTGTTGAAAGAATACGCGGGTCGACCAACCGCGTTAACCTTATGCCAAAATTTAACCCAAGGCACAAACACAAAGTTATACCTTAAACGTGAAGATTTACTTCATGGCGGTGCGCATAAAACTAACCAAGTATTAGGCCAAGCACTACTGGCACAACGCATGGGTAAAACCGAAATCATTGCAGAAACAGGAGCCGGACAGCATGGTGTCGCTACCGCATTAGCTTGTGCGCTACTTGGGTTAAAATGCCGTATTTATATGGGCGCGAAAGATATTGAACGTCAAAGCCCAAATGTATTTAGAATGAAATTAATGGGTGCTACGGTTATTCCGGTTACATCTGGATCGTCAACTTTAAAAGATGCCTGTAACGAAGCAATGCGTGATTGGTCTGCCAGTTATGACAAAGCCCATTATCTATTAGGTACTGCCGCTGGCCCCCACCCATTTCCAACTATTGTGCGTGAATTTCAAAAAATCATTGGTGAAGAAACCAAGACCCAAATTATCGCTAAAGAAGGTCGTCTACCTGATGCAGTGATTGCCTGTGTTGGCGGTGGCTCAAATGCAATTGGTATGTTTGCAGATTTTATCGAAGAAACTAATGTCCGTTTAATTGGGGTTGAGCCTGCAGGTAAAGGGTTAGATACCGATATGCATGGTGCACCGCTTAAACATGGCAAGTTAGGGATCTTCTTTGGCATGAAAGCACCGTTAATGCAAGATGAGCATGGCCAAGTGGAAGAGTCATATTCGATTTCAGCAGGGTTAGATTTCCCTTCCGTAGGCCCGCAGCATGCACACTTAAATGCAATTGGTCGTGCAGAATACGGTGCCGTAACTGACGATGAAGCATTAGAGGCTTTTCAATTACTAGCCCGTAAAGAAGGCATTATTCCTGCACTAGAATCTGCCCACGCACTGGCTTATGCCTTAAAAATGATTGCAGATGATCCTCAAAAAGAACAACTACTCGTGGTTAATCTTTCTGGTCGAGGTGATAAGGATATCTTTACGGTTCACGACATTTTAACGGCGAAAGGAGTTTTATAATGGATCGCTATCACAATTTATTTACTCAACTTAACGCCCGCAATGAAGGCGCTTTTGTTCCGTTTGTAACCCTTGGAGATCCAACACCACAACGTTCAATGGATATTATTGATGCCTTAGTTGCCGCAGGTGCTGATGCATTAGAATTAGGTATTCCCTTTTCTGATCCTCTTGCTGATGGCCCGACGATTCAAGGAGCAAACATTCGCGCGTTGGCAGCAAATACTACACCAGTAATCTGTTTTGAAATGTTGGCAGCCATTCGAGTTAAATATCCAGAACTGCCGATTGGATTATTAATGTATGCCAATTTAGTGTTTGCCAGCGGTGTTGATAATTTTTATCGCCGCTGTGCTGAAGCTGGTGTCGATTCAGTGTTAATTGCTGATGTACCAGTTGATGCCTCACACGAGTTTAGAATGGCGGCAGAAACACATGCCATTCACCCTATTTTTATCGCACCACCTAATGCAGATCCACAAACCTTAAAAACAGTGTCTGAACTTGGTGGTGGCTATACTTACCTGTTATCACGAGCTGGCGTAACTGGCGCAGAAACAAAAGCTGAAATGCCGATCGAGCCACTTTTAGCCAGCCTAAAATCACACCATGCACCACCCGCCTTACTTGGCTTTGGTATTTCAACCCCAGAACAAGTTAATGCTGCGATAAAGGCTGGTGCAGCAGGCGCTATTTCTGGCTCTGCGGTGGTAAAAATTATTGAGTATAACCTCAGTGACCATGATGAGATGTTGAATAAATTAACCACCTTTATCACTAATATGAAATCAGCAACACACTGCTAATTATTATACTGCCATCAATAATGATATTGGTGGCAGTTTAACACCAGCAATAGGTAACAATAGATAAACAATAGCAAACACAAGTGCAACTATTTATCAGTAGATGTTAATTATCATCGCAACCCATCTTCTCTACACCCGCAAACTCATCATCATAGATTACATTATACGCTCAATACACCCCCAAAAATTAGTGCAACCACGCGCACATAAAGCCAGCAACCACATGAAAAAATAAGCCGTTATATATTGCCAACATATAAACTTCAGTGTAAAAACACATCAAAGATACAAAATAACAATAACAGCAACATTTACAACAAAACAAAACAAACCAACAACATTATTCATGCGTCATCTCGATATCACAGGGGAGTATATCGTGTTAAAAGATAAAAAGTTGCTTAATAATATCGGCGTTCAAGTCGTTATTGCTATGATCATAGGTACCATTGTCGGCATTATTATGGGTCATGATGCCGTCATGTTTGCACCACTTGGTAGCTTATTTATTCATCTAATTAAAATGCTCGTCATACCATTGGTAGCTGTTGCTATTATATCTGGTGCGGCAAGTTTAGGTGGCAGCCACGCTGCAGGTAAAATTGGTATAACAACCTTAGCTTTCTTTGGTATCACATCTGCGCTTGCTGTTACATTAGCACTGATGATGGGCGTAATATTCCAGCCAGGGGTTGGCGTTGATTTATCTGGTGTTGCTGGCATGTTTGCCAATACTTATGCTGATAAAGGTTCGTTACCGACATTTTGGGCAACCATTTTAGGCATGATCCCTACCAATATTTTCCATTCCTTAAACGAAGCCAATATTCTTCAAATTCTGGTGTTTTGTTTATTTTTTGGTATTGCGCTTTCTAAACTAGAACAGGAGCGTCGCCAACCACTAATAAACGGCATTAATGCCATTGTCGATGCCATGGTATGGATGATTAATGTTGTCATGAAGTTTGCACCGATCGGTGTATTTGGCCTCATGGCTGATGCAATTGGTAGTTTTGGCTTCAGTGCGCTAACAGTGGTACTTAAACTGTTTGTGGTGTACGTAGCTGCTATTTTGATCTATGGCTTTATTGGTTACCCAATCATGATCAAATTGTTTTCAAAAACATCACCGCGTAAATTTTTATCTGCCATGAAAAAGCCACAAGCTGTCGCGCTCTCAACAGCATCATCAATGGCAACATTACCAGTCACAATGGAAACATGTGAAGAAGAGTTGGGTGTTAAAAATTCAACGGCTTCATTTGTATTACCCCTTGGCGCAACTATCAATATGAGTGGTAATGCAATTTACTACGGCCTTGTCGCTATTTTCTTTGCTCAAATTTTCAATATTGAATTAGGAATGAGTGCATATATTGCCATCATTGTGACCTCAACCATTGGTGCGATTGGTCAAGCGGGCGTACCCGGTCCCTCGTTCTTAGTAGTTGCGGTATTGCTATCAGCAGGTATTCCTATTGAAGGCTTACCGCTATTATTTGCCCTTGATCGTATCTTTGACATGATTCGAACCGCACTTAATATCACTGGTGATGCAGCATGCGCCGTAATTATTGATAGTGTATATGACAACCAAGAGCAAGCTGTTGCAGCGCAATCATAATTGTTATTAACTCTTTTACAGCATAATCAATAGCTACTCAGGCGACTGAGTAGCTTTTTTCATTTAAGCGAAGGAACAGGTATACTCTGAACAATTATTTTTAATGAGTTGGCACCAATGAAGCAACTGATAGAGTTTATTCCATTACTGATTTTTTTCGTATTATTTAAAACCAACGGTATTTTTGTCGCAACAGGCGCATTAATTATCGCTACAGCCATTCAGCTCATTGTGTCATGGGTTATTTATAAAAAGCTCGAAAAAATGCAACTGATCACTTTTGCTATGGTGGCAATTTTTGGTGGCTTAACACTTGTTTTACATGATGAGAATTTCATCAAATGGAAAGTAACTATCATCTATGCTTTATTTGCATTGGCATTGTTAATTAGCCAACTGATGCGAAAACCATTAATTAAATCGATGTTAGGCAAAGAAATGACATTGCCTGAAAACGTGTGGTTACGTATCAATCTGGCATGGACGGTGTTTTTTGTTGTTTGTGCGGTTGTAAACATTTATATTGCATTCAATTTTCCGCTTGATATTTGGGTGGATTTCAAGGTATTTGGTTTACTTGCATTAACGTTACTATTTACCTTAGCCACGGGTGGCTATATTTATCGCCACCTACCGAAAAGTCCTGATGATAAATAAAGTTGTATAGCCGATGACTACTGAAAACAATATCCCTCGTGGACAGCTTCTACTGCGTACATTAGCGATGCCTGCCGATACCAATGCAAATGGTGATATTTTTGGTGGTTGGATCATGTCACAGCTGGATCTTGCAGGTGCTATTTTAGCCAAAGAGATCTCTCGTGGCCGTGTCGTTACTGTTTCGGTTGATAAAATAGAATTTAAAGCCCCTGTTGGCGTTGGTGATGTTGTTTGTTGCCATGGTGAATGTAAACGTATCGGTAATACCTCAATGAGTGTCGGCTTAGAAGTATGGGTCAAACCTGTTGCCGTTGACGGCATCGGTGAACGTTACCGTGTCTGTGAAGCAACCTTTAATTATGTCGCTATCAATAGCGAAGGTCGCCCACGTAAAATTGAAGTGGCTCAATAGTTTTTATCAAAAAGCATTTAGTTAACAATAAGCACTAACTAAGGTTGGTGCTTTTTATTATTTGTCTTAATCTACTTGTCGACGCTCAATATTTAGTTAGTATGGTGACATGCTAAATCAGTACGAAGTATTATTCGTGCTGTAAACCATAACAAAATAGGGAATGCCGACTATGTGGTATGTGATTTTTTCTCAAGACGTTGAAAATAGCTTAGAACGTCGTATGAGTGTACGTGAACAACATTTAGCACGATTAAAGGAACTTCAGCAGCAAGACCGTTTATTAGTTGCTGGCCCAATGCCTGCTATTGATGATGAAAATCCGGGTGACGCAGGTTTTACCGGCTCAACTGTCATTGCTAAGTTTGAGTCATTAGAACAAGCTCAACAATGGGCCAATGCAGATCCTTATATTGATGCCGGCGTGTATGCCAATGTGATCGTTAAGCCGTTTAAAAAAGTCTTACCTTAAATATATTCAGGATCAACCAGTGAACCTAACTAACACAAAAAAGTGGCTCGTTGCTGCAGTCGGCTTGTTCATCCTTGGTGGCTGTGCTTCACATGATCAGCAAATGGTGGCTGAATCACTCGCTCAATCAAGAGCTGCTGCTATTGATAGTAAAGCGCCCTACCCTAAAATTGATGCATACCAAATTACTCAAGCCTACGCGAGTAAGAATACCGTAAAAATCAATATTATTTATGGTGGAAATGGCCGTATAACACCAACAACAGCCATAAAAACAGCCAGTACTAATTACTGCCACAACCCAGAGTTAATACCGTTATTTAAACATGGGGTGGATTATTTAATCACTATCCGTGATATCAGTGGACGTCAGCTAGTTTCACAATCTATTTCAGAACAATATTGTGATTCATTGAAATAATTAACACGCTACAATATAAAAAGCCCTACCGCCAGTGTAACTTTATTACGTTACAGATTTTGGTTAGGGCTTTTTATATTTTCTTAATAGATTAATCCGCTGGTACGCTTTCAACATTGATCGCATCATTAATCTGTACTTCAAAGGCGCGTAATCTTTTATAGATAGACATTAGCTCTACGATTGTGCTCCATGAATGTACCAAAAATTGAAATGATTCTTCGACTTTACCAAACGCTCTTAATATTTGTTGTAGAACACCCAGTGTTAATGCACCAGAAACAATCGCGGGGCCAAGTGCAATATAAGGCACAATCACGGTATATTGAATATACGACCATTTTGCGATATCAAAATATAAGTAATGACGATATAAGTTAAAATAGTTTTTTCGAACATTAAAAAACAGTTCTTTAACGGTTTCAGGCTCTGCACGTTGTGAATTATCTTCACCAAAAACTAACTCTTTTCGGTAAGCTGCCTCAACCTTTTGATTTTTAAATTCTAATCCAGGTAAGCGCACACCAACAATAGCCAATAATACCGTGCCAAATAATGCCGAAATAATTGCTAAATACACTAAAGATCGATCAACTGCGCCAATCCAAGGTAATTCGGTTATATTTTCACTTAATACCCATAAAATAGGTAAAAAGGCAAATAAGGTCATCAATGAGCGCATAAAACTTACACCTAAACTTTCAACAATACGCGCAAAACGCATCGTATCTTCCTGCACTCGTTGTGATGCCCCTTCAATATGACTGATTTTATCCCAATGCTTCATATAATAGTTATTCATCGCGGTACGCCAACGAAAAACATAGTGGCGAACAAAGAAATCAAGAATAACCGCAATGATAATATACACAGATACAATATTGAAAAACTCAATACAGCCAGCAAGAAACTCATCAAATGTAACAGCATTAGGTTTGGCTAATGCCTTTTGAATTAAATCATAAAAGCTGCCAAACCATTCATTCACTTCTACATCAATTTGTACTTTATACCAAGTGACATATAAGATAACGGCACTACCGACAATCGACCATAAGAACCAGCGTCGATCAAGAAAGAACGATTTAAACATAACTACACATCCTTAATGTATTTATATTGCGTGCAGCCCTTGCACTGACAACTTAATCAATTTATTTTATTGTTAACGGCTTATTTCAGTATTTGTCACTGACCATAAAAACGCAACCTCATCACCATAATAAAGTTCATATAAGCTATTATAATAAAAAGATTACTACTAATTTAAGACAAAAAAATCCCTTATCCAGTTTACTCACATCAAGCGATAAAATTGATAAGGGATGATAATATTGAATATTTTATGCTAATTTTTAATACTGATATTGAACACTAAAACTTAGCTGCGGCGCTCAAATACTAACGCTTTTAGACCACCTTCTGGTTCGATCTCATTAAATTCAGGTGGGTTATCTAATCGCTGGGTAAATACCATATCAGGTGCTTCACTCGCCATCCCATCAATAAGAAATTGACTGGTTAATGAAGGATCATTTACACACGCTAATACAACCCCTTCAGTAGTGAGTAACTCAGGTAAACGACGTAGAATCTTTTGATAATCTTTCGTCAGCGCAAAACTGCCTTTTTGAAACGATGGCGGATCAATAATGATTAAATCATAAGGTCCCATCTTGCGCACTTTACCCCATGACTTAAAGAGCTCATGGCCTAAAAAACTCACTTTCTTTAGATCATGGTTATTGAGATGATGATTATCACGCCCACGACTTAATGCCGCTTTTGCCATATCAAGGTTAACGACAAATTCTGCACCACCCGCAATCGCAGCAACAGAAAAACCACAGGTATAAGCAAATAAATTCAGTACGCGCTTACCTGCCGCATGCTCACGCACCCAATCACGGCCATAACGCATATCTAAAAATAAACCGTTATTTTGATTACGACCTAAATCAAGTTTGTAAGTTAAGCCACTTTCAATAACATCTTGATAGTCAGAGCTTTGTCCCCATACAACATCCATCGGTGAGCCTTGACGATCACGATGTTGTAATAATAGACTCCGAGCACCACTGGTTTGCCAAACGTCAGTTTGGGTTAATCTTGCCAGCAAATCGGTTAATGCCGCCATAAAATCAGCATCAGGTTCTTTAAATAAGGAAACCAGCACTTGCCCTTGTAGCCAATCAACAGTGATTTGTTCAAGTCCGAGCCAGCAGCGACCGCGACCATGAAATAAACGGCGGACTTCTGTTGGTGGTGTCGTTAAAGCCGTTAATAAATGAGCTTCTAAGGTAGGTAGAGCACTAATTTCCATAACATCATTCAAAGTAGTCAATTAAGGCGGCTATTCTATACGTTGCGTCCCAGAATACCAACCACAGCCCAAGTAGAATCACTAACTAATGGTGTTTAGCACGGAGTACATACTCAATCGAATAATCAATAAGGCAAGTTGAATGCAAGTTCAGTGTTGCAGATGAGGGTAAAAAATGACGAGGGGTTGTTTCTGGTAATAATAAATGTTGTTGAGCACGGTTTCGACGATGCTGTGATTGACGTTTTTGCTGAGAAACTCGCATTTTAAGCGTACGTGAATGAGCACTTCGCATTGTAAACCTCTAACTAATACATTCCCTGCACGTATTATAATTTATCGCTATCAAAAAGAAATCCACATCCACAATCTTAGCTATCAGTTGCTGATAATACCCGCAGTTATCCCTTAACTGCAGATATTTAATTCATAGTATTACTTTTTATGGGCTAAAATAGGCCATGCTTGAGACCACGGTTGTTGCCATTGTATAAAGGCTTGTTGTGCTTCAGGTGTTGACCATAATGTTCCGACACTTGGTGGGCATAAAAATTGTTGTAACTCACCTTGATATGGAAAACGTAACCCATAGGCATGTAAATAACCACGATCAGCCGCTTCATTACCATAAATATCATCACCAGTAATACCTGATCCAACACTGCGTAAGGCAACACGAATTTGATGGGTTTTACCGGTATAAGGCTTACACAAAAAGATCCGTCGACCTTCTCCTGCTGCCGCAGAGAAAAATTGCGTTATTGCAGGGTTGTGTTTGGTTGTTTCTAATTTCCAACTACTGCGGCGTGAGCGGGTCATATCACCAATAACGACACCTTGTTTTTTCTTGGGTTTTTTAGTACCAATAGCAACATAGAATTTTTCTACTCGACGCTCTGCAAAATTAGCGCATAATGCAGCTGCGGCGGTTTTATTGCGCCCAAGTAATAATAATCCCGATGTCATTTTGTCTAATCGATGGATTAAATAAAGCTTTTCATCACCGGTTTGTGCAGCAACGGCAGCAAGTAGAGGTTGTTCATTATCATCTTTATGAACGCTGATCCCGGGATGCTTATTAATCACTAAAAAATCAGAATGCTGGTAAACAAGATCAAACATAATTGAAAATAACGCCTTTACAGTACATAGATGGCGCGAGTATAACCAGCCCTTAAAAAAAGAACAGCTTTGAGAAATATATTGTTCATTATCATCAAAACAATGAATGGCCTATTACCACTAAAGCGATTGTTATAAGATCAATAATTACGCTGTTATTAGCACTGAAAACGGTAACAAGCCCTCAAAAATAGCCTTGAATATTCAACATAAGCATTAAAAGGCAGTGAATATTAGGTTTTTTTTTAATTTCAATGCACTATACATACAAAGTGTATTTATATTGATGAAGTCATTCAATGGAACAGTTTTACCAAATCTTAACGTGGATTGGCATTTTCGCCTATTGGCTGTTAATTGCCGCTGTCACTGTACGTGTGGTTTTCAAACGCCGAGCTGTTGGTGTTTCTCTCGCATGGATGATGATTATCTATATCGTCCCATTTGGTGGCGTTATTGCTTACCTACTCTTTGGCGAGCTTAATCTTGGTAAAAAACGTGCAGAACGTGCTCGTGAGATGTTTTTTCCATTTGCAAGTTGGTTTCAATGCCTCACGGATTGCCCTGGCCACCAGCCTCAAAATATGAGTAATGTTGCAAAACCAATCAGTGATCTGTGTGAAAACCGTCTTGGTTTACCCGGATTAGTCGGTAATCAACTATCGCTAAAATCATCAACTGATGAAATATTACGATCGCTTATTACTGATATTAATAACGCGCAACACTCGATTCATCTAGAATTCTATATTTGGTATCCTGGCGGTTTAGCTGATGAGGTTGGCGTCGCTCTGATTCAAGCGGCTAAACGCGGTATTAGAATTCGTATTTTACTCGACTCAGCTGGCAGCATGCGTTTTTTCCGTTCTCATTGGCCAAAGCTAATTCGTGGCGCGGGCATTGAATTGGTAGAGGCACTCGCAGTATCACCTTTTCGTATGTTCTTACGCCGATTAGATTTACGTCAGCACCGAAAAATAGTGGTTATTGACGACAGTATTGCTTACACAGGTTCAATGAACTTGGTTGATCCTGCGTTCTTTAAGGTCGATGCAGGGGTCGGTCAATGGGTTGATGTCATGGTTAGAATCAGTGGGCCTACGGTTTCAGTGCTAAATTGTATTCAAGCATGGGACTGGGAAGTAGAAACAGGACAACGGTTTTTGCCACCACTGCCTGCCTGCAAAATACCACAACAAGATGACCCCCACTATGACACAGTACAAGTGATCCCATCCGGTCCAGGTATGCCCGATGATATTATTCATCAAGTGTTGCTATTAAGTATTTACCAAGCAAAGAAAAGTATTGTTATTACTACCCCTTACTTTGTACCAAGTGAACATTTATTGCATGCAATGAAGGGCGCTGCTGAACGTAATATTGAAGTGCATATTGTATTGCCTAATAAAAACGATTCGACCATGGTTGAATGGGCCAGTCGCTCTTTCTTTAGTGATCTTCTAAAATCAGGGGTTCATATTCATCGTTTTCATGGTGGTTTATTACATACTAAATCAGTGGTGATTGATGATACTCACTGCCTAATTGGTACCGTTAACCTTGATATGCGTAGTTTATGGCTTAATTTTGAAGTCACAATGGCAGTCGATAACCTTGAGTTCACTCATAAACTGAGTCAATTACAGCAAAGTTATATCGCGAACTCTGAGCCTGTCGATAAAGAACAATGGGAAAAACGCTCAGTGCGTAATAAATTTGGCGAACGCTTCTTCTATATGTTTAGCCCACTACTATAAATAAAAACGCCTCAATCATGAGGCGTTTTTTTATGGATTATAATGGATAATATTATCTAGTTAATATTAACGATTACATTGCAGCCATAAAGATTTGTGAGATCTCTTCATGGGTCGCTTGTTTAGGGTTAGTGAAACCACACGCATCTTTTAGAGCATTATCCGCTAACAACGCAATATCTTCAGCTTTTACATTGAGATCTTTTAAGCCTGCAGGAATACCAACATCTTTAGACAATGCCATGATTGCATCAATAGCAGCAGCAGCACCTTGTTGCGGTGTCATTGCATCAACATTAACCCCCATTGCTGCAGCCACATCACGTAGACGCTCAGGACACACTTGGGCGTTATAACGTTGAACATGTGGTAATAATACTGCGTTACACACACCATGAGGTAGATTATAAAAGCCACCAAGTTGGTGCGCCATTGCATGCACATAACCTAACGAAGCATTATTAAATGCCATCCCCGCCATAAATTGCGCATAAGCCATTTGCTCACGAGCATGAAGATTTTGACCTTCTTTAACCGCTGTGCGTAAATTCGCTTCAATTAATTCAATCGCTTTAATCGCAACTGCATCGGTAATTGGCGTTGCAGCAATGGAGACATAAGCTTCAATTGCGTGAGTTAACGCATCCATACCTGTTGCGGCTGTTAATGAAGCCGGTTTTGCTAACATTAATTGAGGATCATTAACTGACATTAATGGCGTGGTGTTCTTATCTACAATCGCCATTTTAATGTGACGAGTTTCATCAGTAATAATACAGAAACGGGTCATTTCAGATGCTGTACCTGCCGTGGTATTAATCGCTACCACAGGTAACTGCGCTTTTGCAGAACGGTCAACACCTTCATAATCACCAATCTGACCACCATTAGCCGCTAAAAGAGCAATACCTTTTGCGCAATCATGCGGAGAACCGCCACCCAATGAAATAACAAAGTCACAACCGTTATCTTTGAGTAATGTTAGACCTTGATCTACGTTAGTGATGGTAGGGTTCGGTTGAGTACCATCATAAACAACAGAATCAATATCACGCTCAGTTAATAACACTGCAACTTGTGTCACCACACCGATTTCGTTTAATACTTTATCAGTCACAATTAATGCTTTCTTAAAGCCGTGTGCTTTAATTGCATCAGCCGCAGCAGTTAAACAACCCGCCCCCATAAAGTTAACGGTTGGAATGTAAAATGCACTACTCATAATAACTTACCTTATCTTTCAAATATTCATTATCAAATATGCCTTATTCTATAAAGCCAATTTAAGTAATGACACTCAGCCAAAAATACGCCTTAGGTATTTTTACGCCTTTGGTTCTAACATCGATTTGATCTAAAACAAATATTGAAAAAACACTGTAACTTATCTGCAATACCATGAAGCAGATCGCAAAATACACACTTTCATTGTCGCCAACAGGAAACGATAACATTCATTGAGGAAACATAATTGGGGCTAAAAACAGCATGAAGCAGTATCACGTTTCAATTTAATCGGTACAAAAATCCAGTAAATGGTCGCTTTATCATCTTACGATAACCGCGATTCCGCCCTACTATGCGGCTAATGCAATTTATTATTACTCTTCGCTCTTGAAAATATTCACGTCTTGGTCGATATGAATATCCTCACACTATAATTATTAGCATAAAAAAATCCCTCGCTATTACTAACGAGGGATTTTTTAGTTTATGCACTGTTCAAAAAGTGATCAGCATAAAGATCTATCTTATGACCAAAAATCATCAACAGGTGCAGATTTATTCTTACGTTTCTTTTTACCAGTACCTTCCGGTTTTGCCATTGGCTTCGCTGCCGCTAACAAAACTTGTGATTCATCAACTTCAAAACCTTCAACTTGTTCACGCTCAAGACGAACTTTGTTTTTCTTTTCGATAACCTTAAAGTGATGGCTATCTTCATAGTCAATCAATGATAACGCTAAACCCACTTCACCCGCACGACCACTACGACCGATACGGTGCATGTAATCTGCTGGGCTACGCGGTAAATCAAAGTTAATCACTACCGGTAGTTTTTCAATATCAAGACCACGCGCAGCAATATCCGTTGCAATCAATACGTCAATGTCACCTGATTTAAACGCTTCTAATACACGTGTACGCGCACCTTGACCACGATCACCATGGAACACTTCCGCAATAATGCCACGCTTGGACAATTTATCCGCTAAGTGCTCACAGCTATTTTTTGCATTAACAAAGATAAGCGCCTGACGCCATTGATGTTGCTTAATCAAATGGGCTAATACTGCGGTTTTCTCACCTTTGTTGACGCTGAAAACACGTTGTACGAGTGTACTTGCATCAACACTTTGTAATTGCAGTTCGACCGGATCGTTAAGTAATGCTTGAGTTAACATCTTAACTTGTTCAGGGAACGTCGCTGAGAATAATAATGTTTGCTTGTTGCTAGGTAACAGTGCCAATAACGCAGACAGTTCTTCAGTAAAGCCAAGGCTTAACATACGGTCAGCTTCATCAAGCACTAAGGTTTTAACCCGATCAAGTTTAATTGCATTACTTGAAATCAAATCCAATAAACGACCAGGTGTTGCCACTAAAATATCAGTACCACCACGTAGCGCCAACATTTGGGTATTAACAGAAACACCACCAAATACGGCAACGGTTTTAATCGCACCATTAAAATGGGTCGCATAAGATTTAATGCTATCTGCAACTTGCTTTGCTAACTCACGAGTTGGTACTAAAACAAGACCAGTAGCATAGTTACCCTTAGCGTTTTTAGGCTCACTCGCTTTAGCTTGATGCAACTGTTGTAATAGCGGTAAAGCAAATGTTGCTGTTTTACCTGAGCCCGTATTTGCGCCCGCAATCAGATCGCGTCCAGCGAGTACACTTGGAATAGCTTGTGCTTGAATCGGCGTTGGTTGTTGGTATTCCAACTCAGTTAATCGTGCTAACAAAGGTGAAATAAGGCCAAGTTCAGCAAAATTGGCAGGTGTTGTCGTCGTGGTCATGAATATACAGGCTCAAAGCTAAAATAATTACTGTCATTTTAGCTTATTTAGCCTCTACGCAGTTAGTGATATTCGGTTGTGGCGTTAATTGCTATCTTGGTAGAGAATTTATCGAGCGATGGCTAGTGAGTTATTGTCCGTCATTCCGAAACCGAAGCATGAGTAATCGGTGATCTATTCACCACGCTATTAAGCATTAAAGATACCGATAGAAATAGACTAAAACACCAATGTAAACAGTAATGCTACAACGCGCTGGTGGTAGATTCCCTATCTCGTTCGTAACCTCACTGTAGGGAATGACGAAAGTGGGTTTATTCAGATGTAAAAAAGCCGCTAACTTTCGCTAGCAACTTTCTTGAATGTGGCGGAGCAGCTTCGAGGATTAGCGGATTTGAAACCTGCTTTACTTGCTCGGTATAAACAATCACTTTGATTCAGACGTAAAAAAGCCGCTAACTTTCGTTAGCGGCTTTCTTGAATGTGGCGGAGCAGCTTCGAGGATTAGTGGATTTGAACCCTGCTTTACTTACTCGGCATAAACAATCACTTTGATGCAGATGTAAAAAAGCCGCTAACTTTCGTTAGCGGCTTTCTTGAATGTGGCGGAGCAGCTTCGAGGATTAGTGGATTTGAACCCTGCTCTACTTACTCGGCATAAACAATCACTTTGATGCAGATGTAAAAAAGCCGCTAACTTTCGTTAGCGGCTTTCTTGAATGTGGCGGAGCAGCTTCGAGGATTAGCGGATTTGAACCCTGCTTTACTTACTTGGCATAAACAATCACTTTGATGCAGATGTAAAAAAGCCGCTAACTTTCGTTAGCGGCTTTTTTGAATATGGCGGAGAGATAGGGATTTGAACCCTAGATACGCTATAAACGTATGCCGGTTTTCAAGACCGGTGCTTTCAACCACTCAGCCATCTCTCCAATTTTATATCTCTTAAAAGAGATATGGCGGTGAGGGAGGGATTCGAACCCTCGATACGTTGCCGTATACACACTTTCCAGGCGTGCTCCTTCAGCCACTCGGACACCTCACCACATTGTTGCCAACAACGCTTTGCTTGTCGACGGCGTGTAATATATTGATTTATGAGATCTGGGTCAAGGGTTTTTATGCGTCTTTTTTCCATTTGCTGACTTATGCTGCAATTCGCACTGTTCTTATACCACTTTTATAGATTTTGATATTTTAACCATAAAAAAAACATCCAACGGATGCTTTTTATTACGCTCAATAGTGCTGAACGCGATTAAATAATTGGTTGAGCTGCTGCAGTGACACGGAACATTCTACGGCATAACTCAAGAAATTGACCGTAAACCACGCCTAACGCCCCTGATACTAAAATGTTGCTCATTACTGCTGCAATAACTTGTTCTTTATTGGCACCAACTGCAAACAGGATACAAGCATAAATAGGCGACTGGAACACTACATATGCCACCATATCTGACAGCCCTTTCATCCAGCGTGTTGGAGATAACTTGTGACCGCAACCAATAACATAATCGCGAAACACGCCATAAGGCCATGCGATTGCGATATTAATAGGAATAGATAATGTACGCGATGCTAATGACTGCTCAAAAGACATGCCTGAAATAAAAACTTCAATCATCATTCCAGTAATAAAGCTAAATACCACCATTGCAAATATATCTGCAGCAGCATTTCTAACTTTAAATGGCACTTTAACAACAGACATTCTCTCTCCTACACTAGCAAAATCAACCAATATGAGCACAGTAATCGTTACTTAAAACTATTTAATTAAAACCATGCAGTTTATTTGCGAATTAGAACAGTTTTTTTGCAAAATAAGGTTCTGTATTTAATGGTGGTTTCGAGTTAATAACTGCTATTTTGGTTAAATGTGGATTTTTTGTCTGGTTTGAAAGTAACCATTAAAGTCTTTAATTGTCACTGTTAATATCTTTGATATCACAACATATCCACCAATAAAAATCCGAATTTAAAACCTCAATTCGGATTAGTTATTTATACGTATTTATCGATTTATTAAGCCAACGATGAGCGTGGTAATTGAGGTAGCTTAATGGTTAAAGCGATAATCAATGAAACAATTAACAATCCAAACATTAAATAGAAGGTTGCGATAAAGCCACCGAAGATAGAAGCAACTATTGAACCTATAAAACTACCAATACCAAAGCCTAAATAAATAACACCGTAATTTTTAGTCAGATTATTCAGACCAAAGAAATCACTGACTAATGAAGGGAATACCGTGATTGTGCCACCAAAACTAAAGGCTATACAGGCAACAGCAATATAAAAACTAAGCATACTTTGATGAGCAAATAATAACGCACACACTCCCACTAAACAGACCACCAATGCTATCGCAATAACTTTAGTTCGTGCGATCTTATCTGATAGTACTCCAAGTACTAAACGCCCACCTAAGTTAGCTACAGCAATAATAGCAACGCCAGCTGCAGCAACATCTAACGATAAGTGTACGTATCCTTGACCGATATCTTTGGCAACACCAATAACATATAAGCCACTCATACAAACGGTTAAGAATACCAATGCTAACATCCAAAATTGAGGGCATTTCATTGATTGTGAAAGGCTGAAATCACGCACATCAGCAGCAGATTCTGTGGCAGATACCTGTTGTTTCGGTGCATCTTTCATCATTAAGCCACCGATAACAACCATCACCATTGCTATGATGCCCCAGTAATCAAACGTACTCTCGAGACCATTATGCTCAAGGAAGTACATATTAATAAATTTAAATCCTAAGCTACCTAGACCATAAGCACCTATCGCACAGGCCGAAATGACACCTTTACGCTCTGGAAAAAATTTAACGCAATTAGACAACGTCATTAAATAGCCAGTACCATCTGCAAAGCCAATTAACAAACCAGCAAAGATATATAACAACCAAATATTGGTGGCATGTGCCGTTAGCACTAAACTTGCACCTAATAAAATACCGGCACCAAGAGTCACCTTCCTAACCCCAAACCGTTCTTGCATCTTACCTGCCATTGATGATGCAATAGCTAAGGCTAAACTCATTATTCCAAAAGAAAAAGCAACACGACTCACAGGCTCTGATAACTTACCCGCCAGCTGAGCATTAAATAAACTCCAAGTATAAACAGAACCTAAAGCAAACTGAGTAATGATGGTGCCGAGTAAGGTCCAATAACGACTACGATGGCTAAGTTGGTTGGTCATGGTTATGCCCTCTTACGATGAAAATATTCAAGGTAATGCGATGAATCACCTTGCTGCTGCCCATCAAAATACGGTAATAACCACATATAACAAGAGGATAAGAAAACAATAAAATCAGCGGTAGTGTATGAGGAATAGAATGCAATATAGCGGCATGAAATGCATTTAGCCGCTAATCATATCACTGCTTTCTACAACTTCATTAAACAACGAAACGCTTTTAAGTTACTTCGACTGACAGGGATATGCTGCTCAAGATGGGCAAGCTTTATCATATAGGTACTATTAACCCATGGAATGATCTCTTTAACATCATTGATATTAATACAGTAAGAACGGTGACAACGAAAAAAGTCGCTACTGGGTAAACGTAACATTAATTCACTCATCGTCATTTGTGCCACAAAACGCCCTTTCGCTGTATAAACATCGGTGACTTTTTCATTGGCAATGGCACAACAAATATCACTGACAGCAGTAACATGAATACGGTTATTATGAAGCAAATTAACAGTATTGTTGCGTATATTTGTTATCGGTTGTTGCGCTTGAACATGCTGCTGGAGTTTAGTTAATAACCCTATTACTCGCTGCTCATTAAGCGGTTTTAATAGATAATCCACAGCTTCTAACTCAAACGCATCGACAGCGTGTTCTTTATATGCAGTGGTAAATACAATTTTTGGCTTATGTAAAAACTGAGCAATATTACGTGCTAACAACATACCGTCAATTGAGGGAATATTAATATCTAAAAATACAATATCAACCTGGTTAGATTGCAAAAATTTAAACGCATCTAAACCGTCATCAAACGCAGCGACAATATTAATTGTGCTATATTTTTCAATTAAATAGGTTAATTCTTCGCGCGCTAAATACTCGTCTTCTACAATCAAAGCATTGAGTCTCATGGTACAAGTCCTGTTATTTTACAAAAAATTGCATGGTCGTCCCTTGCTTTAAACGCCGAATATGCAAACCATCGCCAAACAATAATAATAACCGTTGATGAACATTATTAAGCCCAATATGATGTGAGTCTATTTTGCCTTGATATAATTTATCAATCGTCTGTTGATCAATACCCACACCTGTATCGGTAATTGTAATTACAACATTATCCGTGGCTTTTTTAACAGAAATGAATACCTTACCAGTCACACGTGAGGGTTGAATACCATGTAAAATCGCATTTTCAACTAAAGGCTGAATCAATAAACATGGCACACGTGGATGGACATCATCAATATCAAACTCGACCTCAAGTTTAGGTCCAAAACGCGCTTGCTCAATGGCTACATAATCACGTACTTGTTGAATTTCTTCTTGAATATCAATTAACTCTACATCGTGTTCTAAATTATAACGTAAGAAATCGGCTAAATTTGCAATTAACTGCCGCGCGTCATCAGGGCGAATACGAATTAAAGTAGAAATAGCATTAAGTGCATTAAATAAAAAATGCGGATTTATTTTACTTTGTAATGCTGAGAATTCAGCTTTTGAGGCCATTTGCTTTAGCTGCTCAATCCGCGACACTTCCATTTGAGTCGATATAATTTGTGATAACCCGATAGCCATTTCGCGCAATGACATTCGAATATGATCGGGCTGGCAATAGAATATTTTAAGGGTACCGCTAACCTCACCATTTTCCCATAATGGAATAATCAATAATGAGTGAAAGTTATGCACATTAAGATTATTGCTGATGATCTGTTCACCACTATCTACCGCTTGACGCGTCATTTGACTGATTTTATGGTGAGCATCTAAAAATTTTTCTTCTCCACGACCAACATAAGCACGTACATCTTGAGTGTTAGTTATCGCTACTGCATCAGCTTCAGTATAAAACCGAATAATACTGCAAACTTTTTGCAACGCATGACGGTTGTTGATTCGAAAATAAGGCAAGGTCTTGTTAGCAATATCAAGGGCCAATTTCGCTTGTTGCGCTGCTATAAGATCTTTTTCTTCATCAAGATCTTGAACTAATTTAATAATTAACCCGATAGATAACGTACCAACAATCATTGGAAAGCTAATATGTGAAACAATATTATAGGCCTGAGTTTTATTATCAGATAGCATCACGATTAATATCATTGTCAGCATTTCGCAGCACATTCCCGCTAAAATACCTAACTGTGCATAATTTTTTTTAGTACATTTGCAATGGATCCATGTTGCTAATAACCCTGCAAATATACTGGTTATCAAACAAGCGACTGATGTCGGGCCATCAATATCAATTAAATAACGGTGAATGCCTGCAATAATGCCAGCCGGAATACCAACCCATGGTCCAAAAATAATACCACCAGATAGCACTGCAATAATACGAACGTTAACCAGCGAACCATCTACATTTAAACCGGTATAAGTACTAAATACGGCAAATAATATAAATAATGCTGAAATCATCGCAGTTTCAGCAGGCCGCCGATGGGTTTTCTTAACGATAGATTGAAACAATTGTGTACGCGTTAATAAAAATAATGTCATTAGCATTAAGGCTGCACGTTCAAAGACGGCTAATAACATCATAAATTGTTCGCTATACATTGTTTAACCTTAACATGAAGTAAAATTATGAGCCCTCTGAAGTTGTTTTAGCACTTAAAGGCATCAGATACTCAAGAATTATGTTAGTAGTGACAGAGAGATGTTTTAATTAAAATCAAAAATAAACAATTTAATCCTAACAACCCGACTTTATTGATCATTTTTGACACTAGATGCCAAATATATCGGCCCATTACTAGGTTGTTACCGAGAGACTGTTACAATAGTGGTATAAAGTTCAGTAGTGCATGTATAGTTAATGCATCTGAACACTTAACCATAATTACGCTGAGATTGTTTTATGCCTTCACAACTAAGTACTATTTTGCAAAACTCTCAACTAGCAGATCAATTGCTACCTGAATCACAAACTCGCGGCTTTGTTACTGCTATGGCTGCAGCGCCGCACCTTATTGATCCAACAGAATGGTTAGCATTTATGTGGGGTGGTGAAGAATCATCTCCTTTTGAAAACCACGATGATTTAGAAAATTATGCGAAAGCAATCATCGAGATTTGGAACGAAGCGCGTGCCGCTTTATTTGAAAGTACTTGGCAATGGCCTGAAGGCTGTGCTTTAGACGATAGCCAAATTGTTACAGAGGTTACCAGTAACTTCTGCGAGGGTATGCTTCAAGGTTGGCAGTTAGCACGCGATGATTGGGAAACAATTATGCCACCTGAAAGTGAAGACAATGCGCTACTTGGTGGCGTATTACTTTCTTTTAGCTTGTTATTTGATCCTGAAACAGCATTAGAAGCACTTAAAGAACAAAACGCAGACGCATTGGCGCAGTTTGAAGAAATCTTCAACGCGATTCCGGTTATGCTATGTGGCCTAACACAACGTGGGGCACAGCTTGTTGCTGCTCAATAATTATTGAGTTTCAGCAGCAGTAAAAATAAACAAGGCGAATCGATTCTGTTTACTCCGATTAGTATCAGATCGCCTCGCCTTTTATTTTAGTAAGTGATGAGTTACTTACGCATTACCTTTAACTTTTAATTGTAATTCTGCAGCAAAATCTAACATGCGATTTAGTGGGATTAGTGATTTCACTCGAGTGGCTTCATCAACAAAAATTTCATGTTGCTGACCAGCTTCAGCTAGAGCTGTATAAATGGCTTTCAGACCATTCATTGCCATCCACGGGCAATGTGCACAGCTACGGCAAGTCGCACCGGCTCCTGCTGTTGGCGCTTCAATTAATTCTTTATCTGGCACCATTTGTTGCATTTTAAAGAAAATACCTTTATCAGTTGCCACAATTAATTTTTGTTGAGGTAGCGTCGTTGCTGCTTTAATTAATTGACTGGTAGAACCAACAGCATCAGCTAAAGCAACCACACTTGCAGGTGATTCAGGGTGAACTAAAATGGCAGCATCAGGATGGAGGTGCTTCATTTGTTTTAATGCTTGCGCTGAAAACTCATCATGCACAATACATTCACCCTGCCACAATAGCATTTCAGCACCAGTCTGCTTTTGAATATAACCACCAAGGTGGCGATCTGGGCCCCAAATGATTTTGCAGCCTTCACTATCAAGATGATCAATAATTTCTAACGCAATACTTGATGTTACCACCCAATCAGCGCGTGCTTTTACAGCTGCAGAGGTATTAGCATAAACAACCACTGTATGATCAGGATGTTGATCGCAAAATGCTGTAAATGCATCCTCTGGACACCCTAGATCAAGAGAACATTCTGCTTCCAATGTTGGCATTAACACTTTTTTTTCAGGCGTTAATATTTTAGCTGACTCACCCATAAAGCGAACGCCACACACAATCAAGGTTGTTGCAGAGTGTTGGTTACCAAACCGTGCCATTTCAAGTGAATCACCAACAAATCCACCTGTCGCTTCCGCGAGAGCCTGAATTTCAGGATCGGTGTAATAGTGAGCAATTAATACAGCATTATTATCCTGTAGCAATTGTTTAATTTGAGTAATATAAACCTGCTTTTCATTATCCGATAAGACCGCAGGTTTAGGCGGAAATGGGTAGATCATTTCCGATGGATCAAATGCAATATTCATTATTCATTTGCTCGTCAGCATTCCTTACATATTAAGTCATTATACCCGTGAATTTCAAAAATTCACCTTTAACAAACAAATCAGCACTTAATAGCAACAAAACACCAAATATACCACCTAGATATATATGATACCCAGACGGTCTATATAAAAGTGAATTTATCCAATTTTTATTTTAGACATTCTCTGAGAATATCTCAGAAAAAAATTTATTGATTTCAATCACAGTTTTAAGGCTTTTTTTATTAAATAATACTTTATCGCTTTTAAAGCAAAGATTTAACTACCTGTAGAAGAGGTGAGACATTGATGGATGTCTATAACTTTCATCGAAACTAGTCTTTACGGTAAATAATTATAATTTAAGCCGAAAGCCTTTCTCATTTGAGAAAGGCTTTATTTTTAAAGATTAGACTATCTTTATTAACAGCAAAGAAAGTAGTGATAATCTCTTTCGGTAAATGAGTATTACTCAATACCTTTACAATATTTATATTTTGACCAAAAAAAACATGCGTCTCAAGCTCAGTGACAGAGATCGCTCTATCTGGATGTTGAAATATATATTTTATGAATCGATAGTTTCCACTACCATCACGCACTGAGATAACCTTTTTACCGTCGCAAAAAAGTGTTTTGGTTTTATCATCAAAATATAGCTGTTGTTCTCTTTCTAACATTAACGTCAATAGATAAATATAAGCGCCAACACTCACCGCACTAAAAAAAATAGTCATTAAAAATATAGATACATTCATCTTACGGTCCTACTGAGTTTAGTCACATATTTGCTCTAAATTTTTAGCTGTTACCCATTGTTTAAACCGTTGTCTGTCATATTGACATAGTGTTGCGATAGAACCCGTTTGTGCTGTCCAACCATCATTTTTCCATTGCTGAATTTGAGTAAGAACCTCAGCTTCAGAGTGACTCTTGTTTAATGATTGTTCTATAATATTAAACGCATTTTCACCTAACATTTTAACAACATAATCGTCATTGCTTTTTGATTGATAGATAAAAATAGCACTAGTGATCCAGCCCGAAAATGCTAATAAAAGCAACAATACAGATGTTAATTTATTCATAGTAATGATTCCCAATGCTATATATGCAAACGACAAATCGTCACAATTGCGGAATCTGATAGTATTTTTTTGAATTTTTGGCGATCATTATTACAGATCGTAGTGACAGATCCAGTTTGAGCTGTCCAACCATTTTTAAACCAAAACTGTATTTGTTCGATAATTTCTTGATCGGATTTTTTATCTTGTAGAGATTGAGAAACAATATTATAAGCATTGACTGTGATTTTATCGTTAATGAAATCACGATCACTATCCAAATGCATAAACATTAAATAAGCAGCAAATAACCATCCCGATACAGAGATGAACGAGTACCATAATATGTTTTTTTTATTAAGCATAATAACTCCAACTGTCCATAGTATTAAGGTTAAATAAAGTTGTACTATTACTCACCTCAACTAACAAAAACGCATCATATCAAAAAAATAATTTACGCACACAATAGTTAATTATTAATAAATGTGTCAGCTGAATCAATAAGTTTCAATTAACAATGCCCAAATACATAACATAAAAAAACCTGCATAATCGCAGGTTTTTTCTTAAGCAATAATAACCTTAGTGCTTCGATAGATTAGCTAACGCAGACTGCGCTTGTTTGGCGCTAGTGGAGCTAGGGTAATCTTTAACAACTTCAGTATAATAGGACATTGCTTTAACAGTATCATTACCACGCTCAGCAATAACACCTAATTTTAATAAAGCATCGGCACGCTTACTTGAGTCCTTAATGCTTGCGACAACACCAAAATTCTGTGCCGCTTGTGCTAAATCATTTTGTGCAAAATGAAGTTGTCCTAACCAATAGCTCGCATTTGGCTTATACACAGAGTCAGGATAAGTGGTTAAGAAAGATTGGAAAGCTTTTGTTGCTCCCTGATAATCTTTCTTTTTCAAAATCAAGTTAACGGCGTTTTGATAAGCATCATTCTCACTCATATTTTTAGAGTATGCTTCTGTCGGTGCTTTCGTCGCTTCTTTCGCAGTAGGAGCAGCTTTTACGGGCTGACGACTTAATTGATCAACATCATTGTATAACTGACGCTGACGCTCTTTCATTTGCTTGATGTCGTAGCTATTACGTTCTACTTTGCCACGAATATTATCAAGATCAGCTGACATTTGATCTAATTGACGTTGAACCTGTAATTGCGATTGCCCTTGTGCTTCAAGCATACGTTCTAACGTTTGTAAATTAGCGGCTGAAGCAGGAGCGGCGACCACCTGGGTCGCCGCACCAACCAGCAACACTAATGCAAATTGACGCATTATTTTGTTACTGTTCATAATTATTAACCTACATTTTAATTAGTATACAATCACTGCGCGACGATTTTTCGCGTAGTCCGCATCAGTATGTCCAAATAGAAGTGGTTTCTCTTCACCATAACTTACGATAGACATTTGGTTAGCGGGTACACCTAATGCTTGTAAATATTGAGAAACTGCTGTGGCACGGCGCTCACCAAGAGCGATGTTATATTCAGGCGTACCACGTTCATCAGCATGACCTTGAACGACAACCTTAACATTAGGATTGTTACGTAGGTATTCTGCGTGCGCTTCTAGCATTTGTTGGTATTCAGGTTGAATTTCAGAATTATCAAATTTAAAGAATACCGTTTGTTGTTGTTGACGTAGCTTTTGCATTTGCTGTTCATGCAATTGCTGCTCAGTCATGGCACCACTTTGGTCAACAGGTGTAGAGATCGTTGTTTGACTACCACCCACGCCACCAATACCGCCATTTTGATTTTGAGATCCTGCAGAGCTACCGGTACTATCTGTTGAACTACACGCAGCCAATGTCATCATTGGTAACGCAATTGCTAAGCCTTTTAAAATTCGGTTAAGTTGCATCTATTTTTCATCCTTTATCATTCAGTAATACTCATTATTTGAGTATGTTATTGTTCTATAATCCTATTATAGGAATGGACCCCAAGCAGGTGCACGCACACGCTTACTTGTTGACGGTAAACGAGCCTGGAATCGACCATCAATAGATACCAAAGACAATTCATAGCCATTATTTTGGGCTGAACTATAAATAATCATGCTACCGTTAGGCGCAATACTTGGTGATTCAGCTAATTTTGCTTTCGTTAAAATCTGAACCGCACCGCTTTTTATATCTTGTTTAGCAATGTTATAGCCACTATCTGAACGATTCACCATCACTAAAAAACGGCCATCTGGGGTAATTTGCGCCCCCATATTTTGACTACCTTGCCATGTTACACGTTGTGTATCACCAGTGGCTAAATCAAGGTGGTATATTTGTGGACGACCACCACGATCTGAAGTGAAATACATTGATTTACCATCTGGCGTCCAAACTTCTTCGGTATTATTGGCGCGACCATGCGTCACTTGACGAAGCTCTTTCGTGCGCAGATCTTTAATATAGATCTGTAAGCTACCCGTTTTTGATAATACCATCGCTAGCTTTGTACCATCCGGTGAAAATTGTGGAGAACCATTATGTCGAGGGTAATTTGCCACCAGTTCACGGGTACCTTTATATATGTTCAGAATGAAAATTTCAGCCTTACCATTTTCAAAACTAACATACGCTAACTTACTGCCATCAGGAGACCAAGCAGGTGACATTAGCGGTTGCTTCGATTTTAAAACAACACGTTCATTATAACCGTCATAATCAGCAACACGTAACTGGTATGGGAATTGAGAACCTTGATTATCATCAACATAAGCAATACGTGTTAAAAATGCGCCACGCTCTCCGGTTAATTTTTGGTAAATCATATCAGAGATTCTATGCGCATACTGACGCATACGATTTGGCTTAACTACAGCACGATTATTTAGCAGTAAGTAATCATTTGCAGCACCTTGAGAATCACTATTCAACTTACCTTTAACAACGTCAACCAATTGATAATCAATAACATAGTTACCATTTTTATCTTGAGTAATACTGCCAGTTACAACAGCATCAACGCCTAATTTAGTCCACGCGCTATAATTAATTTGGCTCTCATTATAAGGGCGCTGTGGTAACTTATTATTTGCTATTGGACTAAATTTACCGCTACGTTGTAAATCAGACGCTATGACTGCTGAAATATCGGTAGGTAATTTATTTTGACCTTGCCACTCAAAAGGCACTATTCCTATAGGGCGGGCGGAATCAACACCGTCAGTGATGACTAAATCAAGTGCAGCATGTGCAAATTGGCTAACGCTTAGTAAGGCAAAAAATACACCTATCATCCAACGTTTCATCAATCGCTCCTTATGGTTACGAAAACCGTAACTACTGTTACGGCAAAAAATTAAATCAGTATTTAACACGTTCAACTAACAATCTATGGACTAACTGTTAAGTTAATAACCCGTAATTGCTTAACCACATCGGGGTTATCTGGCATCGGAAATTCACTTACTTGTAGCACAGCTGATTTCGCAGCTCGACAAAGCGTGTCATTTCCTGCTAGTTGCGACACATTCAACACTAAACCATTAGCAGATAAACGCAGTGTTAACTGACATTTTTGTCCTTTAAAGCTTTGATCAACTAATAAATTTTGTTGAATCATTTGCTTATATATCGTGCCATAACGAGCAACTTCATCTGCAATATGTTTACCTTTAGCGCCGCCACGCTGTTCATTCTCAGCCTCTAGTCCCGAAAACATATCATTTAGTGCGGCATCTTGTTTAGCTTGAGCTTCTGCTTTAGCTTTAGCGTCTGCTTTAGCCTTAGCGTCTGCTTTAGCCTTCGCCTCTGCTTTAGCCTTCGCCTCTGCTTTAACCTTCGCCTCTGCTTTAGCCTTCGCCTCTGCTTTAGCCTTAGCCTCTGCTTTGGCCTTAGCCTCTGCTTTGGCCTTCGCCTCTGCTTTGGCCTTCGCCTCTGCTTTRGCCTTMGCCTCTGCTTTRGCCTTCGCCTCTGCTTTAGCCTTAGTCTCTGCTTTAGCCTTCGCCTCTGCTTTGGCCTTAGCGTCTGCTTTGGCCTTAGCCTCTGCTTTTACTTTAGCCTCTGCTGCTTGTTGTTGCTGCAATTGACGTTGTTTTTCAGCTTCACGGGTTGCCTTTTCAGCATTTAATTTATCAGCTTGTAATTGTCGTAATCGCTCTGCTTCTGCTTTACGTTGTTTTTCAAGCGCTGCAGTTTGTTGTTCAAGGCGATCTTGACGTGCTTGTTCAGCATCTCTAGCAGCTTGGCGTTGCTGACGAATTTGCTGAGCTTGTTGATTTAACATCGCAGGATCAACCATTGTTGCTTGAATGGTATTTCCAACCGATTGTTTATGTTCAAAGGTAAAATCAGCACCCCATAATAACAACCCAATAAATAGCGCGTGAATCGACACCGATATAATGACAGACTTCGAATAATTACTTTTCTTCATGCCTCAATTTCCGGGTTTATCTAGCGGATCTGTCATCAACCCAACAGATCCCACCCCAGCATGACTCAGTGCATCTAAGGTTTCGACAATATTCGCGTAAGGTGTGCGTCCATCTCCACCAACCATAACCAAGGTTTTTGGATCACTCGCAAGTTCAGCTTTGACTCGACCAATGAGTTCATCAAGGCTTAACCCATGTACCATGTCAGCATTATCAATACTCACCCCTAAATTGCCGTCTTTATCTACTTCGACAATGATTGGTGGAGTATCACTATCTTTATTTAATTGTGCGACAGTTTCAGCCGTTTGCGTTTTAGGTAAATCAACATCGACCCCTTGGTTTACAAACGGCGCCGTCACCATAAAAATAATCAGTAATACCAGCATAACGTCAATGTAAGGGACAACATTAATTTCAGCCGTCATTTTGCGTTTCTTCGGTTGATAAGCCATTGCTTATTACTCCTGATTCGCTGCAAATGCCTGACGGTGTAAAATACTTGAAAACTCTTCCATAAACGTTACATAAGTATGTTCAAGTTTAGTCACTTTATTAGTAAGACGGTTATAAAACATTACTGCAGGGATCGCAGCAAAAAGACCCATTGCCGTTGCCACCAACGCTTCTGCAATACCTGGTGCAACCATCGCTAATGTCGCTTGTTTTACTGCACCAAGAGCAATAAATGCCGTCATAATGCCCCACACTGTACCAAAAAGACCAATATAAGGACTGATTGAACCAACAGTAGCAAGGAAAGGTAAATTAGTTTCTAGTTCATCAACTTCTTTTGACAAAGAGACTCGCATTGCGCGCCCAGTACCTTCCATTACCGCTTCAGGTACTCGACCATTACTATGATGTAAACGTGCAAACTCTTTAAAGCCAGAGTAAAAAATACGTTCAGAACCCGTCAATTCATCTTTACGCTGTTGAACTTCTTGGTATAACTGAGATAAATCAATACCAGACCAAAAACGATCTTCAAATTGAGCGGCATTACGTTCTGCACTATTTAGTACTTGAGAGCGTTTAATGATCATTGCCCAAGAAGCAATCGACATTCCAAGTAAAATAAGCATAACCAGTTTTACCAACAAACTTGCTTGCAAAAAAAGGTCTAAAATGGTTAATTCTGAGTTCACTTAATGTATCTCCGGCTTTAGTTGTACAGGTAAAGCTATTGGTTTCATGATGGTTGGATTAATACAGGCAATTTTCACAATCGCGCGGCAAAATACCACATTATCGTCATTAACAAGTTCTTGATTAAATTCTATTGATGCGCGACGTACATTTTGAATGGTTGTATTAACAACAAGCTGGTCATCTAACTTTGCGCCACGAATAAAATCAATATTCATATTACGCACAACAAAACTCATATTATCAGCAAATAATTGTTGCTGACTTAAGCCTATATAACGCAGTAACTCTGTCCGTGCGCGTTCAAAAAACTTTAAGTAATTAGCGTGGTATACTACGCCACCGACATCAGTATCTTCATAATAAATGGTAATTGGCCATTTAAAAATATCTTGTTCTTTCATTGGATACCCATACCCGTCATACCTATCACGGCGCCAATCATCGCGCTTGGTATACTACTATACCCTAACTCACTGAATGATGGTTACCGCCAAAACACGCAAGAGAGTGCATTTAACCAAAAAATGAAATTTGTCAGTAGGTTCTGACAATCAAATCACAATTCTGTTCAGTTATCATGCATAAAAAACAACATGTTAAATTTGGTTACACTTAACATACAAAAAAAGCCTGTTCCATTACGGCAACAGGCTTTTTAGGTTCTAGAAATTAGCGATTATAAAAAGCGTAATCCTAGAATGTATAATAATACAGGCAGTGCGATATAAGGTGTAAAGAACACCTGAAAATACCACCGACGAGGAACAAAACCCATACCAAACACCATCGCGCTACAGGTTGCCCAAATCATCAGCGGTGCTAATCCGGCACTGAATCCACCAATATCTTCAGCAAATTGTCGAGGCTCCCACATTAATAACCCAGTAACAGTCAATGCCATTACTATTGCTAATAATTTAAGCGGTAGAATACTCAATGGTGCATGAATTAGCTTAACCGCACGATCTATACTACTCACTGTCTTTATCCATATTTTCAGTTGTCTCAAGCCATAATGCATTGACAATACCGAAAGAACAAGCCAGAAGAACACCTAAAATCCAAGCGAAATACCACATAGTTCATCTACTCCTTAGTACAGTGATGTCTTGTTGTCTTCGATATATTTAGTATCAAGACGACCAAACATTTTGTAGTAACACCATGCGGTGTACGCCAAGATTACCGGCACCATTACAAATGCAACAATAGTCATAATGTGTAATGTGTATTCAGATGACGTTGAATCCCAAAGAGTCAAACTCACATTTGGATCTAAGCTTGATGGCATAATGAATGGGAATGTTGCAAAACCAAACGTTAATACCACACCAACAACAGTTAAGCTTGAGAACAAGAACGCAAAACCGCCACGATCAGCACGTGAACACAGTGCAGTCAGAATTGGCATTGCTACTGCTAGAATTGGTGCAATCCACAATACAGGATAGTTGTTGTAATTAATAAACAACGCGCCTACTTGACGAACAACTTCTTTGGTTAATGGATCTGACGCCGCATTAGCTAATACTGGCGATGTCATCACATAGCCATTAATACCTTGAGCAACAAAACCCGCAATAATAAACACTACAGCCATTAATAATGAAGAAATAACGGCAACATTACGTGCACGAGCATGAATCGCGTCGGTTGTTTTCAATTGTAAGAATGCTGCACCTTGAGTGATGATCATCAGTAAACTCACAACACCACACAATAAAGCAAACGGATTTAACAAGCCAAAGAATGAACCTTTGTAGCTAGTGATCATAAATTCATTTACTTCAAATGGTACGCCTTGCATCAGGTTACCAAAAGCAACACCAAAAATTACAGGTGGTATAAAGCTACCAACAAAGATCGCTTTATCCCACAAATCACGCCATTTTGTATCTGTTAACTTAGAGCGGTAATCGAAACCTAATGGACGCAACCATAGCGACGCTAACGTGATGATCATTGCAACATAAAAACCAGAGAATACTGTTGCGTAAACTAATGGCCATGCGGCAAATAATGCACCACCAGCGGTGATCAACCAAACTTGGTTACCATCCCAATGTGGTGCAATTGAGTTAATCATTACTCGACGCTCGTTATCTGTCTTACCAATGATTGGTGACAGCATACCAACGCCCATATCAAAACCATCTGTGATTGCAAAACCGATGCACAATACACCAATTAACACCCACCAGATGACTCGCAAGCTTTCATAATCAAACATTATTCTGTTTCTCCCTGCTTACACTTCAACCTGACGTGAAACCACATCTTGTGCCGTATCTTTTTGTTCAAAGTGATAACGACCTGTCTTCAAGCTACTTGGACCTAAACGCGCAAACTTAAGCATTAGGTACACTTCGGCAATCAAAAACAGCGTGTAAAGTCCAATAATTGCAGCTAACGAGAACCATAATTGTGATGGTTCAAGGCTAGAGGCAGCCATATGTACTGGTAGAATTTCACCAACAGCCCACGGTTGACGGCCATATTCAGCCACAAACCAACCCGCTTCAATTGCAATCCAAGGTAATGGAATACCAAACAGTGCAGCTTTAAGCACCCATTTGTTACCCGTAATTTTATGACGGCAAGATTGCACAAATGCTGCACCAATAATGGCAAACATTAGGAAACCAGCACCAACCATGATACGGAAGCTAAAGAACAATGGCCATACGCGAGGAATGGAGTCATCAACAGCTTGCTGAATTTGTTCTGGTGTCGCATCAACAACTTTATCAGTGTAAGGCTTTAATAACAGCCCGTAACCTAAATCGCCTTTTACTTCATCAAATGCGGCAATGTTAGCTGGTGTCTTATCACCTGCACGCAGTTTTTCAAGTAATCCGTAAGCAACCATACCGTTGCGAATACGCACTTCATGTTGTTTCTTCAGATCACGAATACCCGTTACTTGAGTATCAAGTGAACGTGTTGCAATGATACCCATTAGATATGGAATCTTAATCGCGTAATCTGTTTCCATTGTTTCTTGGTTAGGGAAACCAAATGCTGTGAATGCTGCAGGTGCAGGTTCAGTATGCCATTCAGCTTCAATCGCAGCTAACTTGGTTTTTTGAACATCACCTAATTCATAACCAGATTCATCACCTAGGATCATTACAGAAATAATTGATGCTAAACCAAATGCAGCTGCAATCGCGAATGAACGACGTGCAAAAGCAATATCACGTCCTTTTAATAAGTAGTAAGAACTTACACCAAGGATAAACATCGCACCACATACATAACCTGATGCAACAGTGTGAACGAATTTAACCTGAGCAACAGGGTTAAATACAACGTCCGCAAAGCTCACCATTTCCATACGCATGGTTTCAAAGTTGAAATCCGCGCCTACAGGGTTTTGCATCCAGCCATTGGCAATAAGAATCCATAACGCTGAGAAGTTAGAACCTAACGCTACTAACCATGTCACGACAAGGTGTTGACGTTTTGATAGACGATCCCAGCCAAAAAAGAACATGCCGACTAAAGTGGATTCGAGGAAAAACGCCATCAGTGCTTCGATTGCTAACGGCGCACCGAAAATATCACCAACGTAGTGAGAATAATAAGCCCAGTTTGTACCAAACTGGAATTCCATAGATAGGCCTGTAGCCACACCTAACGCAAAGTTAATCGCGAAAAGCTTACCCCAGAACTTTGTCATGTCCTTGTAGATTTGCTTGCCGGTCATTACATAAACCGACTCCATAATGGCTAATAAGAAAGCCATACCTAGAGTCAATGGAACGAACAAAAAGTGATACATAGCTGTTAAAGCGAACTGTAACCGCGATAGTTCGACGACATCAGTTAACATTGATAACTCCTTTTTTCACCAGGCTGACTGGTGCAGTACTACACAGTGTACCGATTATTGGGTTTAGCCAATCGTAGATAACAAACCGCAATATTGGTGATCTTCCTGATCGCATTTATCATGTTGATAATGGCGTCCATTCTATTGTTGCAGTTTTGTACCAAAAATATTGTTTTACTGTTATTCTACAGCTAATAAAGTCAAGCCTAATATTACAGATATCAGCAATAATCTTCAAAGTATTTATTAATAGTTTTGCTTTGATATTTATCAAATAAAACACCGCATGAAGACACCCAACGCGCCAAACTTGATCTACATCAATAAATATTAAGTTTCTGACTACTCAATGAAAATTTATGTTAATTCTATTTTTAACCTACACTTAATGAATTGACATATCACAACACAATCTATTTTTATTTGATCATAAACAGCATCATTCCAATCATGTTACCACCACGTGAAAGTCACAAAAAAATCATTTATAAACAACGCACTACAATATACCACCACCCTATAGCTTTATCTTAAAAAAGAATTTAAAAACACCATAGTTATTCTGTATTTTTTATTAAAAATAACATTAAAGAATAAAAATCCATTTTATTACATGCTATTACGATAAACCCACCTTATTTTCTATGCCTTTTTAGTCAAAACTGATCTGAGTGATCATTTTGTATTAAATAGATTTTAATAATGAAGAGTATGTTTAAATTAAAGAATGATTTTATAGTAGAAAAATATTCTATTTTAATGCCATTCTATAACCATAATCCGCCACTAACTGCACAATAATGCGACGATCAGCTAGCGCTCAAATAGCACCACGACAATTATTATAATTAATACTCAACATTAATTGTTATTAAATGGTAATCATTGTTATTTTAATTAACATTAATACTGATGAATATATTTTTTATTTCGTTTTGATAATATCGAGATATAAAAAAACGAGATTATAATAATCTCGTTTTTGATGGTTATATTTTATTTAGTCTTATTTTGTTTTGGGTATATCAAGCCCAAAATGCAAATAAGCACGCTGGGTAGCAATACGTCCCCGTGGCGTTCGTTGTAAAAAACCTTGCTGAATTAAATAAGGCTCAAGCACATCTTCAATGGTATCTTTTTCTTCACCAATTGCCGCTGCAAGGTTATCTAAACCAACAGGTCCACCCATAAATTTATCAATAATTGCCATTAATAATTTACGGTCCATATAATCAAAACCGCTGCTATCTACGTCGAGCATATCGAGGGCTTTACTGGCAACATTAGGACAAATATGGCCATCACTTTTTACTTCAGCGTAATCACGTACTCGGCGCAATAGTCGATTTGCAATACGTGGCGTTCCGCGAGCACGCATTGCCATTTCCATTGCACCACCCTCTTCAAGTGATAAACCAAGATAGCTAGCACTACGCGATACAATATCTTTAAGATCGTCGACCTTGTAATACTCTAACCGTTGAGTAATACCAAAACGATCGCGCAATGGCGATGTTAACGATCCCGCACGTGTTGTTGCACCAATTAAGGTAAATGGTGGCAAATCAATTTTAATCGAGCGTGCGGCAGGCCCTTCACCAATCATGATATCTAATTGATAATCTTCCATTGCTGGATAAAGAATTTCTTCAACTTGCGGACTTAAACGGTGTATTTCATCAATGAATAAGACATCGTTCTCTTCAAGGTTAGTCAATAACGCAGCCAAATCACCCGCTTTTTCAAGCACAGGGCCAGAAGTAGTGCGAATACTCACTCCCATTTCATTAGCAACAATATTCGCTAGCGTTGTTTTACCTAGACCTGGAGGACCAAAAATCAATAGATGATCGAGTGCTTCGTTACGACGTCTCGCCGCTTGAATAAATATTTCCATTTGATCACGAACGTGATCTTGACCTTGATAATCATTGAGTAATTTCGGACGAATAGCACGATCAATAATATCATCTTCGCGTGGTGTCTCGAAATTACTGGAAACCAGTCTATCGGCTTCAATCATAATAAATACCTATTACAGGATGTGTCATTACACCATTGAACGAAGTGCATCACGAATAATCGCTTCACTGGTCATGTCTGGTTGAGCGACTTGTGCTACAACTTTTGCTGCAATTTGTGGTTTATACCCTAACGCCACTAACGCACTAACGGCTTCATCTTCAGCTCGTGCTTGCGCTGCTGGATGTTGAATTTCGGCATTAGACGCTGCGGTGTCGAGTGCCGCGGTAAATAGATCACCTTCGCCCCAACCCTTAAGACGATCTTTCATCTCAACCACTAATCGTTCAGCCGTTTTCTTACCTACGCCTGGAATTTTAACCAGTGTGGTAACGTCTTCTAATTCAACACTGCGCACAAATTGACTTGCTGTCATTGCCGATAAAATCGCGAGTCCTAATTTAGGTCCGACACCATTGGCTTTAATAACTTCACGGAACAATTCACGCTCGCTTTTTTTATTAAAGCCATACAATAATTGTGCATCTTCACGCACCACAAAGTGAGTAAAAATAATCGCTTCTTGACCAATTTCTGGCAACTCATAGAAACAACTCATTGGCATTTGTACTTCATAACCAATGCCGCCCACTTCTAGTAGTACTTCTGGTGGCTGTTTTTCAATCACAATTCCGCGTAGTCGGCCAATCACAACATCATCTCTATAATAGGAAGTAAACTGGCACTAGAATAGTAAACTACTGGATCAATATCCAGCCCTTTATGTGTGAACTTTACTAAACCGAGTTAGAAAACGCACAATCTGTGATGTCATAAAATTAAGTCGATAAAAAAAGCAGCGACGGCTGCTTTTTTATAACCACGATAACCAAATCAATTAACGATAACGGCCGCGACGAGCACTGGTGGCTTTACCAGCCATCGCAATTAAGGTTTTATGTGTGTGAGCATGACAAATAGCAATCGCTAATGCATCAGCAGCATCGGCTTGAGGTTTTCCTTCGAGCTTAAGTACTGAGCACACCATATGTTGCACTTGAGCTTTATCTGCCCCCCCGTTACCGACAACGGCTTGCTTTATTAGTCGCGCAGCATATTCACTGACCGGTAAATCGGCATTCACAGCAGCAACAATCGCACTGCCACGTGCTTGACCGAGCTTGATCGCAGAGCTAGCATTTTTGCCCATAAACACTTGTTCAATCGCAAAACAATCAGGTTGAAATTGAGTAATGACCTCAGAAACCCCTGCATAAATCTGTTTTAATCGACCGGGAATATCTGGGCATGAGGTGCGAATACACCCACTACCTAAATATTCAAGTTTACGTCCGACTTGACGAATAACACCATAACCCGTGATCCTTGAACCGGGGTCAATACCTAAAATAATTGACATTTATATTCCGAAGCAAACACTTACTCTAGTGCTGCAGCAACTTCATCTGACATGTCACCATTATGATAAACTTCTTGAACATCATCCAGATCTTCTAACACATCAATTAACCGTAACAGTTTAGGTGCTGTTGTTATGTCCAACTCAGCTTTGGTTGACGGAATTAATGTTACTTCTGCGTTCTCGGCAGTAAAGCCAGCGTTATCTAACGCATCTTTCACAGCGCCAAAATCAGCCGGTGTGGTATAAACATCAATAGAGCCATCATCATTGGTTTCAATGTCGTCTGCGCCAGATTCTAATGCCACTTCCATTACCGCATCTTCATCTAGCCCTGTCGCGTATGAAATAACCCCCTTCTTTTCAAAAAGGTAACTCACACTACCATCAGTTCCTAAATTACCACCCGCTTTAGAAAAGGCATGGCGTACACCAGATACGGTACGATTACGGTTATCAGTCATACACTCAACCATCACCGCGGTACCAGCAGGGCCATAACCTTCATAAATAACTGTTTCTACGCCGTCATCGCCTTCACCCCCCGCACCACGGCTAGCAGCACGGTTAATGGTATCGCGTGTCATATTATTTGATAATGCTTTATCAATCGCAGCACGTAGACGAGGATTATTCTCGGGTTCAGCACCGCCTTCTTTTGCTGCAACGGTAATTTCACGAATTAGCTTAGTGAAAATTTTACCTCGTTTGGCATCTTGCGCGGCCTTGCGGTGTTTAATATTGGCAAACTTACTGTGACCAGCCATGAGTATCTCCTGCTGCTATTAATTAATATCCTCTAAAAAACATAAACTAAATACAGCATGAAAGCGAACAAAAGACTTTTACCAAAACAGTGTTAAATCTAATAGTTATAAAAAAAGCCAATCCCTGTATTAGGTGATTGGCTCATTCTAAGCTGCCCTTTAGATTAAGTAGCAGTTAACAGCATAAGATTACTGTTGATCTTGTTCTTTTTTCTTCGCAATGTTTACAGCAATAGAAAGCTCTTCTAGTGATGCTGGGTTTGCTAGGCTTGGGGCATCAGTCAATAGACATGCTGCTGCTGTTGTTTTAGGGAACGCAATAACATCACGAATGTTATCAGTGCCACAAAGTAGCATTACCAAACGGTCAAGACCAAATGCAAGACCTGCATGTGGTGGTGTACCAAACTGCAGTGCGTCAAGTAAGAAACCAAACTTCAGACGTTGCTCTTCAGTTGAGATACCTAAAATATCAAATACTGTCGATTGCATTGCTGAGTTGTGAATACGTACAGAACCACCGCCCACTTCATAACCATTGATAACCATATCATACGCATTTGATAGCGCAGCTGCAGGGTTAGCTGCAAGTTCTTCAGGGGTTAGGTTCAGTGGTGAAGTAAATGGGTGGTGCATTGCAGACAATGAACCATCTTCATTTTCTTCAAACATTGGGAAATCAACAACCCAAAGTGGTTTCCATGCAGACTTATCAGTTAGTTCTAGATCTTCACCTAGTTTCAGACGAAGTGCGCCCATAGCTTCAGTTACAACACGCTTGCTATCAGCACCAAATAGAATGATATCGCCAGATTCAGCTTGAGTACGCTCAAGAAGATTAGCAACCACTTCTTCGTTTAGGAACTTAGCCACTGGAGATTGAACACCCTCAATACCTGCAGCGCGATCGTTAACCTTCATCCATGCTAAGCCTTTCGCACCGTAAATGCCGACAAACTTAGTGTATTCATCAATTTGTTTACGGCTTAGCGATGCGCCACCAGGTACGCGAATAACAGCAACGCGACCTTTAGGATCATTTGCTGGTGCAGAGAATACTTGGAACTCAACATCTTTAAGAATATCAGCAACATCAACTAACTCTAGTGGGTTACGTAGATCAGGCTTATCAGAGCCGAAACGACGTGCTGCTTCTTCAAATGTCATTACAGGGAATGCGCCAAGGTCTACGTTTAGTAGTTCTTTCCACATATCTGTGATCATTTTTTCAGTTGTCGCACGCACTTGATCTGCTGACATGAAAGATGTTTCGATATCGATTTGAGTAAATTCAGGCTGACGGTCAGCACGTAAATCTTCATCACGGAAACATTTAACGATTTGGTAGTAACGATCAAAACCAGACATCATTAACAGCTGCTTAAATAGCTGTGGTGATTGTGGTAATGCGTAAAATTTACCTTTATGAACACGACTTGGTACTAAGTAGTCGCGCGCACCTTCAGGTGTTGCTTTTGTTAGTACTGGTGTTTCAATATCAAGGAATGCGTTATCATCAAGGAAACGACGAACAAAGCTTGATGCTTTAGCACGTAGCTTGATGCGATCGCTCATTTCTGGACGACGAAGATCTAAATAACGGTATTTAAGGCGTTGCTCTTCTGAGTTCTTTTGGTTGAAATCAAGTGGTAACGCTTCTGAACGGTTGATAATTTCAAGGCCAGTTGCATAAATTTCAACTTCACCCGTTGCCATGTCTTTATTGCATTGGCTTTCAGGACGCTCACGCACTTCACCCGTTAGACGAATACAAAACTCGTTACGTAATTGGTTAGCTAGTCCGAAGATCTCTGTCATATCAGGATCAATAACAACCTGAACCACACCTTCGCGATCACGCATATCAATAAAGATAAGACCGCCCAAATCACGGCGACGGTTAACCCAACCGCATAAATCTACTGTTTGTCCTGCAAGGGACTTATTTAGGTGTCCACAATAATGGGTGCGCATAAGAAATTCCCAATCTATATATTTAGCATGCTTGTGTTTAAGTTACAGTTTACTGTTAACCAAAGCACAACTGGTTCAATCCCGACCGCTTGCTGTCTAATTTACGCATAAAATTGGATAGCAAGCCGGCCAAGAGGCAAAAATAACGAGCTATTATACCCAAACAGCCTCCGTTTGCGAAGTTAACCGCACGTTTATTCGCACGATCTACCACCAATCAAAAATGGAATCCTCAATGATCTTTTTCCAATGACGGTAATTTAAGCTTTTCTTGAACGAATACTTTAAAATTAAATCGTATTGATCTTAACTCCATTGAGGATATTCATGACAAAGGCTATAGCTTGCAGTGCGTTACCATTGCGATTAGGGTTAACTCAGTGGTCACATAATCATTGGATTCAAAGTTTATACGGTAAAGGCTGCAAAAATGGCGACCGTCTGGCGCGTTATGCCGAAATATTTACCACCGTTGAAGGTAATACCACCTTCTATGCCACGCCTAATATGACAACGGTTAAAAAATGGCATGATGCCACCCCTGACCATTTTCGGTTTACCTTTAAACTGCCACAAGCGATTACTCACCAACAACAACTCCGCCATTGTGATCAAGCTGTTGCTGATTTTCTCAATACAATGCACGTTTTAGAAGCTAAAACCGCTATTTGGAAAATTCAATTACCTGCCCAATTTGGTCCTGATGCATTACCAGTATTAGCCCAATTTCTGAATAAATTGCCATCACACCTCACCACAGGGGTTGAAGTTCGTCATCCTGAATTTTTTACCAAAGGCGCCGCCGAAAAAGCGCTTAACCGCTTATTAATTGAAAAAAACAGCAATCGAATTATTATGGATAGTCGACCGCTGTTCTCGGCCCAAGCTACCACTGCAGCAATTATTGAAGCTCAACGCAAAAAGCCTCGCTTACCCGTACATGCGATAGCCACAGCCAATAACCCCGTGATTCGGTTTATCGGTCATCCAAATGATAGCCATAATGATCCTTTCTTTAATAATTGGTTACAGCGTATTCCTTTATGGCTGGCTGAAGGCAAACAACCGTATTTGTTTATTCATTCGCCCGATAACAACCATGCGCCTGAATCTGCAATGCGATTATATCAGCGTTTACAGCAACAACTTGCGTCGACAATCCCCTTGCTTGATTTAGCACAACCGCAACACTTACAACAAAACCAACAAATCGCGCTACTGTAACAACAATCAAACTCAGACCACTCTTTACAATTATTAAAGACAAATGATGCTATTTTCTCTACAATACGCGACCTTTCAAAGGTGATGGATCACCTGATGGCGGCGCTTTAAACCAGCCACTATCGTAGTCCCTGTAGGATCCCTGTTCTTTATATATGATGAGGTTCGTGAGAATGGCAAGCCACGACAATATTTTTGCTACGCCAATTGCAAAGCTCGGCGACTTTACGTTTGATGAACGTGTGGCTGAAGTTTTTCCCGATATGATTCAACGCTCGGTACCGGGTTATAGCAATATTATCTCTGCTATTGGTATGCTCGCTGAACGCTTTGCCAAACCACATTCAAAAGTGTTCGATCTTGGCTGTTCACTGGGTGCTGCCACGTTATCAATGCGTCGTCATATTCACCAAGAAGGCTGTGAAATTATTGCCATTGATAATTCAGCGGCGATGGTTGAACGGTGCCGATTATTAGTTAATGCTTACCGTTCTGAAACGCCAGTACAGGTAATTGAAGCTGATATTCGTCAGGTTGATATTCAAGACGCTTCTGTCGTCGTGCTTAACTTTACTCTCCAATTTCTATCTCCCGATGATCGGCTTGCATTATTAGAGAAAATCTATGCCGGCCTTCGCCCTGGTGGCATTTTGATCTTATCGGAAAAATACATTTTTGATGATGAACGAGCCAATGAACTGCTAATCGATCTTCATCACGACTTTAAACGAGCCAATGGCTATAGCGAATTAGAAATCAGTCAAAAACGCAGCGCAATTGAAAATGTAATGCGTCCAGATAGCATTGAAACCCATAAACAACGTTTCAATGATATTGGTTTTTCTAGCTCTGAAGTGTGGTTCCAATGCTTCAACTTTGGCTCAATGTTTGCGATTAAATAAGGTTTACAGTTCCAATATGTTTAGTTTTTCAGCTTTTTATCAACTTCTCGCTCAACATGAAACGTTGCGCCCATGGTTAAATACTCTACCTAAACAATTAAGTGATTGGGAACAACAAGAACATGGTGACATGGCGCGTTGGGTACGTGCGCTACAAAAGTTTCCAACCGATAAACCCGATATTATTGATCTAAAAAACGAAGTCAGTGTACATAACCAAGTTCCTATTGCCGATGGTGAAAAAAAGCGTTTAGAAAGTTTATTACGCTTATTACACCCGTGGCGTAAAGGCCCTTTCACTATGCACGATATTCATATTGATACTGAGTGGCGCTCTGATTGGAAATGGGATCGTGTATTACCTCACATTACCCCATTAAAAGGTCGCAGCGTATTAGATGTCGGCTGTGGCAATGGCTACCATATGTGGCGTATGCTCGGTGAAGGTGCCAAGCTAACTGTCGGTATTGATCCATCGAGTCTATTCTTAATTCAGTTTGAAGCCATTAAGCGTTTAATGGGTCAAGACGAGCGAGCATACTTACTGCCTTTAGGCATTGAGCAATTACCCGAGTTAAAAGCGTTTGATACTGTATTCAGTATGGGCGTTCTTTATCACCGTCGTTCACCATTAGATCATATTCTGCAATTAAAGAATCAATTGCGAGCTGGCGGTGAAGTAATTTTAGAGACATTAGTTATCGATGGTGATGAAAATACCGTGTTGGTACCGACTCACCGTTATGCACAAATGCATAATGTGTATTTTTTTCCTTCTGCTAAAGCATTAAAAGTATGGATGGAAAAATGTGGCTTTGTTGATGTACGTATTGTTGATGAGAATATCACTACCACAGATGAACAAAGAACAACCAACTGGATGACAAATAATTCTCTTCCAGAATACTTAGATCAAGAAGATAACTCAAAAACGATAGAAGGTTATCCTGCTCCTAGACGTGCGATTCTCATAGGGCGGAATCCTGACTAACGACTGACAAAAGGGATGCTGTGTGCATCCCTTTTTTGATGTAAACTAATGTTGTTATTATATAAAACAGACGCACATAGGAGATATGATGCTTCGTCTTAGCGTATCAGTAATTGCACTAGCGATACTTTCAGGATGTACCTCAAATGCAACGCTAGAGAAAAATCACCAACAAACTTTAGCTGCAATTAATCATGTTGAAACGCATATTGATACTAAAATCAATAATGTTTCGACACAAGTTGAAAACCAACAACAATATATAGGCCAACTTGAAAGAAAATTAGCATCTATCTCAAAAGATATAAAATTTCTTAAGCATAAGAGCCTAACTCAACCTAAAGTAATTGTTGAAAAGCAAATTGTTCGAGTTCCCGTTGAGCGGCCAGCCACTGATTCTAAAACGGCTAATGGTAAAGCGATTTTAGGCCAAGAAGAGTGGGTATGGATTGACTCAGTTAAGAGCCATTTTAAAGCGCGAGTTGATACCGGTGCGACCACATCATCGCTAAATGCAATCGATGTACAAACATTTGAACGTGATGGTAAAGAATGGGTTCGTTTTAATTTAAGTCATGATTCTGCCGAGGATACACCAGCAGAAATTGCAGCCAATAATAAAGCAAAACCAGAAACCATTGAAGCACCTATTTTCCGCTGGGTGCGTATTCGTCAGTCAACGTCTGAAGAAGCCGTTCGCCGACCTGTTATCGAAGCTTGGATCACTTTGGGCAATCTACACGAAAAAGCACAATTTACTCTCGCAGACAGAACGAAAATGGATTTTCCTATTTTACTTGGACGTGAATTCTTTAAAGATATAGCGTTAGTTGATGTAGGTAAACAATTTGTTCAGGGAAAGACTGAACCTAAACCAGTCCAAGTTAACAAATAAATGATGAGGATGTCATGACGTCTAGAATACCCTTTTATATTCTTATATCACTGCTAATTATTTCAGGTATAGGATTAAGCATGTACCGCCATGATGTTTATGGTGTGCCATGGTCCCCCGGTAAAGAACGGGCAGTATGGGAAGTTGAAGCTCGAGTACAATTCGACGCTATTGGCGATCCTGTTCAAGTCAAAATGTCAGCACCCGGAACCCAGCAGGGCTTTACTCTTATCGATGAAAGTACTTCATCACCCCCTGGTTACTCTGTTGTGATCCACAATACCAAAGATGGTCGTCAAGCCGATTGGGCAACACGGACCGCAATTGGTAAGCAAGTGTTGTATTACAAAACTCAATTACTGGTTGATGATCATGCTAAATATAAACCTGTACCACCTAAAGGTGAGCCAGCTGAAGTTAGCTTAAGTAATCCACAACAAACAGCAGCAACCGCATTATTAACCCAAGCTCGTAATTTATCTGCTGATGATGTGACATTAGCGCGCGAGTTAATTCGTGAGCTACATGATAAACAAAATCAAAATGCTGCGGTGCTACTTGATACAATGTCATCGGCTGATGTAGTTACTAGCCTATTATCACTTGAAGGCATCAACTCTCGTATTGTTAGTGGCTTAACACTTGAAGATGGGCGTCGTCGTCAAAGTGTTTCGCCGATGGTTGAAGTGTGGGATAAGCAACAGAAAAACTGGCAACTGTTTAACCTAACTACTGGCGAGCAAGGCAAACCTGAAAATGTGATGATTTGGAATCAGCAAGGTAATGCCCTGCTTGATGTAGTAGGTGGTCGAAACTCAAACATCAGTTTCTCTATTATTGCTCAAGACATCACGCCACAACGTGCAACCCAAGAAAAGATTAAAGCAGAAGATCTACTAAACTTCTCAATCCATAGCTTACCGCTTGAAGAACAGGCGATGTTTAAAACCATCATGCTGGTTCCAATCGGCGCTTTAATTGTGGTGTTCTTACGTGTGATCATCGGTTTAAAAACCTCTGGTACTTTCATGCCAGTACTGATCGCGGTTGCTTTCGTCCAAACACAATTACTGACAGGTATTGTGGGCTTCTTACTGATTGTCGGTACCGGTTTGATTATTCGAAGTTATCTCTCGAAACTCAACCTACTTCTGGTAGCGCGAATATCCGCGGTCATAATAACGGTTATATTGATTATTTCGATATTCACCGTGGTGGCATTTAAGATTGGTCTGATTGAAGGTCTAACTATTACCTTCTTCCCAATGATTATCTTGTCATGGACTATCGAGCGGATGTCGATCCTATGGGAAGAAGAAGGCGCGAAAGAAGTGTTTATTCAAGGTGGTGGTTCACTGTTAACCTCAGTGTTAATTTACCTTGCAATGACAACACCTATTATTCGTCATCTAACGTTTAACTTTATTGGTGTGCAGTTCCTTATTCTGGCAGCGATCTTAATCTTAGGTAACTACACCGGTTATCGTCTAAGTGAGTTACGTCGCTTTAAGCCACTCGCTGAGGACTAACCTATGTCATTATTTTCACAGTTTACTTCACCACAAAAACTGCGTGATCGTGGCATCATGGGCATGAATAAACGTAACCATAGTTATATTGGACGTTACAATGACCGTAGTCGTTACCCTTTAGTGGATGACAAACTAAAAACCAAGTTCATTGCTCAACAGGCGGGAGCAACTGTTCCCGATTTGATTGGTGTTATCGATAGCCAAGCAACGGTTAAGCATATTCATCATATGGTTAAAGATTGGCCAGGATTTGTTATCAAACCCGCCCAAGGCTCTGGTGGTAAGGGAATTTTAGTTATAGTGAAGCACAAAGATGGTGTTTACGTTAAGCCCTCTGGCGCTGAAATTAATAAACAAGATGTTGAACGCCACATTACCAATACTTTAGCGGGATTATTCTCGCTTGGGGGTAAAAATGATGTTGCGATGGTCGAGAACCTGATTCAATTTGATAATGTGTTTGATGGCTTTAGTTATGAAGGTGTACCCGATGTACGTGTGATCGTATTTAAAGGCTACCCTGTTATGGCGATGATGCGTTGTTCAACTGCTGCATCTGATGGTAAAGCGAACTTACACCAAGGTGCTGTTGGTGTTGGTATCGACATTGCGTCAGGAAAAGCGATTCGAGCGGTACAATTTAACCAACCGATTGACCGCCACCCTGATACTGACCGTCTATTGAGTGAGCTTAAAGTTCCTGAATGGAATAAATTGTTAGTGCTCGCATCAAGTGCATGGGAAATGACTGGTTTAGGCTATATGGGTACCGATATGGTGTTGGATAAAACCAAAGGCCCAATGGTATTAGAGCTAAATGCTCGCCCAGGGTTAGCAATTCAAATCGCTAACGGTACTGGTTTATTACCACGCTTACGCCATATTGAAGCAATGGGTGTGACGGCACATACACCAACACCTGAAGAACGGGTTGCCTATTGCGCGCATCAATTTGGTGCTAAGTCTGAGTTCTAATCTGGTTTTAACGCAATAATATTATTAGCCCTGATATGTTCAGGGCTTTTTATTATTTAAAATAAATCATTAAAGTTATCCATACGATTGTCGATAACTTAAGTATCTTATTTTATATCGATAGTTATTCGTTACATGCAAACTCAATCGCTTGATAATATACAGCTTATTAATGAAATCCAACTCGGTACTAACCTCAACCATGCGGTTGAAGGTGGCCGTCGTGCTGATTTTGCATTAATGCTGGCACTATTATCTGCTGATCTGCATGAAAACATTCCTGTTGATACCACGCCAGTTGAAACACAATCATCGCAGCAGCTACGGGCTTATTTTGAAATTCCAGCCTCACAGCCACTGACATCGACGCCATCATGCTACTCTCGCGCCGCTGAACAAGCACAAGCCTTTCACCAAGCAAGCTTAACCAGTACTCGCTTACTTGAACAATTACAGCCAACCGCTCTATCTTACCCGCCACAACAGACAAAAGGTTTGCCTGAAGATTTATTCCATAATTTATCCATCCATGAGCGCCGTAAACTTCCCCCTATCGAGCCCAAGCCGCTACAAGCGACACCACAAGATCTTTATTTAGCATTAATTAAGTCTAAGCGACAAAGTGAAATGAATTGGGCTGCTTAGAGTAATATTTGCAGTTGATCAAAGATAAAATATTACCGTTATGCAGATGGAATTAAAACGGAATTTGTTCGTGACCTTGCTCATAATTTCTTCTTTATTATTATTAGTTTGCAGTTTTATTGACTAGTATGGATATCAATAACCGCCTTAGAGATAACCACAACAATTTCGATACCCAAAAGGCATGAATTAGACTATTAAAATATTAAGGCTAGGAATATATGCATATCGGACAATCAGTCGCTATTATTACCGATGCTGGTAATCCTATTGGCAAAGCTGTCGCCCTTCATTTCGCATCATTAGGCGCAACATTAGCTCTGGTCGATAATAATGAACCTGAGTTACAAAAGACCTTAGAATCTTGCTGTAAGATTAATGCTGCTGCAGCCGCGTTTTACATACAATGCTACGATGAAGCTAGCATTCAGCAGTTATTCCAACAAGTACGCGAACGCTTTGGAGCAGTAAATATTTTATTAAACACTTGGACTGGGACTGAAATACCGCAGCTATTATCACCAACGTCCATCACTGACTTTAATGATATTATGCAAAAAAGTGCGGCGAGTTTTTTTATTTTTGGCAAGATTGCCGCTGAATTTATGCAAAATCAACCTCATCAAAGTGTGATTATTAATTTAGCCTTAAGCCATGAGAACCATCATCCTCATACCCCAACCACCAGTAAAACGGTTGTCAGTGGCTTGACGCAAAGTTGGGCTACCGAGCTGGCAGATTTTAATATTCGAGTTGGTGGTATTGTGCCGATTAATTTACAAGACAAACACCATGATCAGCACGCTATTGTTAACGTGCCAATGCAAGATGAAATTGCACGTAATGTGGAGTATATCGTCAGAAACGATTCGTTTAACGGCCGCATGCTAGAGTCTGAAATTGGCGTCTAATTTCACAACCGCAAACGCTGAATGTAACCAATAGGCTGAGTATAACAACTCAGCCTTTTTTAGATTTCAAGGTTAAGAGGTTAATTTTAATCACTTATCGAGTCTGGTAAATCTATTCAAACAAAAAGCCCGTCTATCACTAGACGGGCTTTATTATATTTTAATCAGTAAAGATATTAAGCTTTTGCTTTTTTACCTTTTGCAGCAATTTGTACTGGCTCTGATTTCTTGATTACTGTTGTGCCTTCAAACGCTTCACCTTCAATGAAAGGTTTACCGTAGTAAGAAGCAAGTAATACTTCTTTTAGCTCAGAGATTAGAGGGTAACGTGGGTTTGCACCAGTACACTGGTCATCAAACGCTTCTACCGCTAACTCATCAACTTTCGCAAGGAAATCTGCTTCAGCAACACCCGCTTCTTGGATTGACATTGGAATCTGAAGATTCACTTTCAATTCGTCTAACCAAGTTAGTAGACGCTCAATCTTCTGTGCAGTACGGTCACCAGCGTGTGATAGACCCAAGTGGTCAGCAACTTCAGCATAACGACGACGAGCTTGTGGGCTTGCGTACTGTGAGAATGCAGTTTGCTTAGTTGGGTTATCATTTGCGTTGTAACGAACTACGTTAGAAATCAACAATGCGTTAGCAAGACCGTGTGGTACGTGGAACTCAGCGCCTAGCTTGTGCGCCATTGAGTGACAAACACCTAGGAATGCGTTAGCAAACGCGATACCAGCGATAGTTGCCGCATTGTGTACTTTCTCACGTGCGATTGGGTCATTAGCACCGTTCGCGTAGCTTGATGGTAAGTACTCTTTTAGCATTCTTAGTGCTTGAAGTGCTTGACCGTCTGAGTATTCGTTAGCAAGAACAGATACATAAGCTTCTAGTGCGTGAGTTACTGCATCGTAACCACCAAACGCTGTTAGTGACTTAGGCATATTCATTACTAGGTTCGCATCAACGATAGCCATTTGAGGCGTTAACTCGTAATCCGCTAGTGGGTACTTAGCACCTGTTTTATCGTCAGTTACAACCGCAAATGGTGTTACTTCAGAACCGGTACCAGATGTAGTAGTAATACATACTAGCTCAGCTTTCTTACCCATTTTAGGGAACTTGTAGATACGCTTACGAATGTCCATAAAGCGCATTGCTAGTTCTTCGAAATGCGTTTCTGGGTGCTCGTACATAACCCACATGATCTTCGCAGCATCCATTGGTGAACCACCGCCTAGCGCGATAATTACATCAGGTTGGAAGCTCTTCATTGCTTCAGCGCCTTTCTCAACAACAGACAGTGTTGGATCCGCTTCTACATCAAAGAATGTTTGAACTTCGATACCTTGTGCTTTAAGCAAAGATACGATTTCATCTGCGTAACCGTTGTTAAATAGGAAACGGTCCGTTACTAAAAACGCACGCTTCTTACCTTCTAGGTCGCTAAGAGCGATTGGAAGGCTACCACGACGGAAGTAAATTGATTTAGGTAGTTTATGCCACAACATATTTTCAGCTCGCTTCGCTACTGTCTTCTTGTTGATAAGGTGCTTAGGACCTACGTTCTCAGAGATAGAGTTACCACCCCATGAACCACAACCTAGAGTTAGCGAAGGTGCAACGTTAAAGTTGTAAAGGTCACCGATACCACCATGAGTAGTTGGGATGTTTACAAGAATACGTGCAGTTTTCATCTTGTCGCCGAAGTACTTAATACGGTCAGCGTTAGTATCTTGGTTAGTGTATAGGCCAGATGTATGACCGATACCGCCAATCTCAACCATTGTTACTGCTTGGTCTACCGCATTTTCAAATGAAGACGCGCGGAACATACCTAGTGTAGGAGATAGTTTCTCGTGTGCGAACTCGTCGTCGTAAGAAACTTGCTCACCTTCACCGATAAGGATCTTAGTATTAGCAGGAACTTTAACACCTGCCATCTCAGCAATTTTAGTTGCTGGCTGACCAACGATATCTGCGTTTAGGTTGCCGTTAATCAACAAGATTTTACGAACTTTATTCGCTTCATCTTTAGAAAGAACATAACCGTTGTGAGAAGCAAAACGTGCTTTCACTTCGTCATATACTTCATCCATAACGATAACTGCTTGCTCAGAAGCACAAACAACACCGTTATCAAATGTCTTAGACATAAGTACAGATGCTACTGCACGCTTAATATCAGCAGTTTCATCGATAACAACAGGTACGTTACCCGCACCAACACCGATAGCAGGCTTACCTGAAGAGTAAGCAGCTTTAACCATGCCTGGACCACCAGTTGCAAGGATAAGGTTGATATCATCGTGCTTCATTAGTGCATTTGAAAGTTCAACAGATGGTTGGTCGATCCAACCAATGATATCTTTTGGTGCACCCGCTGCAACTGCTGCATCAAGTACAAGCTTAGCTGCTGCGTTCGTTGAGTTTTTAGCACGTGGGTGTGGCGAGAAGATAATCGCGTTACGTGTTTTAAGAGAAATAAGTGATTTAAAGATCGCTGTAGATGTTGGGTTCGTTGTTGGAACGATACCACAAATGATACCTACAGGCTCTGCGATAGTCATAGTACCGAACTCTTCGTTCTCTTCTAAGATACCGCAAGTTTTTTCGTCTTTGTATTTGTTGTAGATAAATTCTGATGCAAAGTGGTTTTTGATAACCTTATCTTCAACAATACCCATACCAGATTCAGCAACAGCTTGCTGTGCTAGAGGAATTCGTGCGTTATTTGCAGCAAGAGACGCTGCACGGAAGATCGCATCTACTTTCTCTTGAGAAAAAGTAGCGAATTCTTTTTGAGCCGCTTTAACACGTGCAACCATTGCATCTAGTTCAGCCATATTTGTTACAGGCATACATAAACTCCTAGCTTTAAGATTAAAAATTATTTAGTAAGAACATGCTGGAATCCTTTCACATTTAAGCGTTAAAACACGTTAACACTTATTGCACTACACACACTTAGTAAATTGCTTTCAAATTTGATTATAATTTTTCACACTGTAAAAGAAATTGATTTAGATCACTACAGACTCAAAATGCTGGCAAAACCACTAAATTGCTAAAAGCAGTGTGTTTTTCATGCTTTTACATGCATTTTTATGAGTCTCATCGTTGATTTATCTAATATGTATCAAAATCATTTATTTCACAAGACGAAATATTACGTAATAAAAATACATTTACTAGCCCCTATCACATCCAGTTGTGACAGAAATCACGATTTATTACGCTAACCGCTCAATATTTGTTGCATATTACCTAGCACATTATTTTCCCTGTAAGCGTAATACACAAAAATTCACTTTACATAATCTATTCACTATAAAAATTATCGACGCCTTAAAGAGCACTAATCAGCTTTTATTGGTAGCTGAAATAGCCAGCTTAGATTAAAATCTTGTGACAACGATATTTATACACATCTGCCTACTATCGTTTATTGAATCGGGTAATAGCCTTGGCAATGAAAAATCGCCTTAAACAAGGTGATTTTTATTACCACGAATAACGGTTTAAATGGCATTTTTTCGTTTTACTACTCCACCATAAATTTTGGTAACTGACAGGTAACCCTATGCAGGCTCTTGATATAGCTATATTTTTGCATTTTTTTGTTGGGCTTATTGCGACGGTAAACCCGGTCGGTATCATGCCTGTTTTCGTTTCTCTAACAGGATCAATGAGTGCTGATGAACGTAATAAAACTGCACTAACAACCAATATTGCCGTTGTTATTATTTTGATTGTTGCATTAATAGCTGGGCAACATTTATTGGATCTGTTTAGTATTTCAATCGACTCATTCCGCGTTGCTGGCGGTTTGCTATTGCTTAGCATCGCATTTTCAATGATGAGTGGTAAAATTGGTGAAGTTAAACAAAACAAAGAAGAAAAATCAGAGTCAGTGAGCCGTGAACAAGTTGGGGTTGTACCTTTAGCGATGCCATTAATGGCAGGCCCTGGTGCAATCAGCTCAACGATTGTGTATGGATCGCGTTACCCTGGCGTGGCTTCAACAATGGGAATTGCGATTACTATTATCGTATTTGCTTTTTGCTGTTGGTTATTATTCCGTTCAGCACCTTATATTGTGCGCTTTTTAGGTCAAACAGGAATCAACGTGATCACTCGTATCATGGGCTTGATACTTGCCGCACTTGGGATTGAATTTATCATCAATGGTTTGCGAGTAATGCTGCCCGGTTTGAGTTAATACCGCGATTTATTTCATAGCAAATACTAAGCCTCAACATTTTGTTGGGGCTTTTTAATATTCAATAAAAACGTAAGTCAATGCAGGGTTTTGATATACTTGAAACTATCACAGCCAATTAATGGCGTAACGTAGCTTTCAAAAGAGGATGCTGCGTTTTACTTGTTAATAAATACTATTTAAACTATGACAAAACTCACACTCACGCCAAGACAGCGTCTTTATCAAATTATTTTCGGCACTTCTACCCGCTTAGGTCAATGGTTCGATATTGCTTTAATTATTGCCATTGTAAGTTCTGAAATAATTTTAATTATCTCATCTGTTGCAAGTATTGAATCGCAATATTCTCACTTACTGGTTATTGCTGAATGGTCGTTTACGATCCTATTCACTATTGAATACATTTTACGTTTATATTGCTCTCCACGACCTTTAGCATATGCGCGCAGTTTTTATGGCGTTATCGATTTAATGGCAATTCTTCCTGCCTATATTGCGTTCTTAGTTCCAGGCTCGAATTATTTATTAATCATTCGTTTAATTCGTGTTTTACGTATTTTCCGAGTGCTAAAGCTGGCGAGATTCCTTCGAGATTCCAATATCTTATTGCGATCTCTTCGTCACGCTCAGCGTAAAATCTTTGTTTTTTTTAGTTCGGTGTTAATTCTAGTGACTGTGTTTGGATCTTTAATGTTTATTATTGAAGGACCAAGCAATGGTTTTACCAGTATTCCTAAAAGTATCTATTGGGCTATCGTTACTATTACTACTGTCGGTTATGGCGATATTGTGCCTCATACGGTGATGGGGAAAGCACTCGCATCATTAACAATGCTATTAGGTTATTCAATACTGGCGGTGCCAACAGGTATTATTACGGCAGAGTTAAACCAAGAAATAAAAACCCATCGCGGACTTATTCGTTGTTCTAACTGTGCCACCAGCGGGCACGAGATGGATGCGGAATACTGTAAGAAATGCGGAACGAAATTGCCTGAAACACTATAACGTAAACAAAAGCCCGTCATTATAAATGTACGGGCTGAGTGTAACGAGCATATAGCGTTAAGCCATAATCTATCAATTAGTGCGATTGAGTTTGGTGCTGTAAAAAGTTAACGGCTTTATCAGGAAAATCGGTAAAAACGCCATCAACACCGGCTTGATTATAAAACACCTCTAACATGCCATTGTAATCTTTAACGTAAGCTGGAATACGATCTTTATCAGCACGGAAGGTATAAGGATGGACAACCATACCGTTAGCATGGGCATTGGTTACCATGTCGGTAAGTTTTATATGGCCTAAGGTTGAGCTGTTTTTAACGATCATCGGTTTCCATGGTCCAATACCATCAGCATATTGAGATAACACTTTCATGCCATCTGGCTTAAACATCCAATCATAATTATAAGGATGAGCTTTGCCTGATTTATCGTAAACCATGGTTTCATTCCAGTCTGTTTCAGCCATTAGCTGCACTAACTTTAAATCCATTCCCATGGCTGGCATTAATTGATCGTTAATACGCTTCAATTCATTAAAATCAAATGTTTGTAGATAAATATTACTGTTTTTATCAGTATAACCATATTGCTTTAATACTGTTAAGACCGCTTTACTAATGTCTTTACCTTCATGGCGATGAAACCACGGCGCTTTAATTTCTGGATAGAGACCAATATCATAACCTAAGGTTTTATTCAGCCCTTGGATCATTTCAATTTCTTCTTGGAACGTTGGCACTGTAAAATGAGATTTCCAAATAGGGAAACGTTCTGAGAAACCTTGGACTTGCTTGCCCTCTTTAATATTAAACCCTTCTGTTACACTCAATTGTTTTATTTCTGCAAGCGTAAAATCAATCGCGTAATAGCGACCATCACTACGAGCTCGATGTGGAAATAGAGCGGCAACATTGGTGACTCTATCAAGGTAATGATCATGAAGAACGACTAACTGATCGTCTTTCGTCATCACTACATCTTGCTCGATATAATCGGGTTTCATACCATAAGCAAGTGCTTTTGCTGGCAATGTATGTTCAGGTAAATAGCCTGATGCGCCGCGATGGGCAATAACAATTTTATCGGTATTTGGCTGAGCAATAACAGTTGTTGATAATACCGCGCAACCGATCATCGTCGCTAACATCACTTTCTTCATCATTATTCCTTTAATACGCACTGTTCAATATCGAACATTAATATCTTCATTCGAAACGTATAATACGGATTATTAATGACAATATTGCGATCAAATACGTATATGACAATATCAATCGTTAAAATTGCGTATTTTATTCTCAAATAGTGACTTTAATTCCAAAGTAGAATAACGTTATATGGATTCAACAAAAAATCCATTGGATTAATAATATCAACCTTGATGGTCAGCAAAATAATAACCATATATAAAAAAGCCGAGGCAAGTGCCTCGGCTTTATATGAATCACTGTCGGCTAATCGATATTACTTACGACGCCAAGTTGTACCTTGTGCACCATCTTCTAAAATAATGCCCATCGCTAGTAACTTATCACGTGCATCATCTGCTGCAGCCCAATCTTTTGCTGCTCGCGCATCCAGACGCTGTTGAATCAAAGCTTCAATTTCAGCGACATCATCTTCACCAGCACCACCTTGTAAGAACACTTCAGGATCTTGAGATAATAGACCTAAAATATCCGCTAATTCGCGCATACGTGCACCTAATGCAGATGCTGTAGCAACGTCATCCGTTTTAATACGGTTAATTTCACGCGCCATATCAAATAGCACAGAATAGGCTTCAGGTGTATTGAAATCATCATCCATTGCTTCTTTAAAACGAGCAACAAACTCTTCACCACCAGCGGCTTCAACAGAGGTATCCAAACCACGCAGTGAAGTGTATAGACGCTCTAATGCAGAACGTGCTTGTTTTAGATTATCTTCGCTGTAGTTTAACTGGCTACGGTAATGACCAGACATTAAGAAGTAACGTACTGTTTCAGGATCATAATGGTTTAATACATCACGAATAGTGAAGAAGTTACCTAATGACTTCGACATCTTTTCACGATCAACCATCACCATGCCACTGTGCATCCATGTATTCACATATTGGCCATCGTGAGCACAGCATGATTGCGCAATTTCATTTTCGTGGTGCGGGAATTGTAAATCTGAGCCACCACCATGAATATCAAAGTGATCGCCAAGAATAGACGAGTTCATCGCTGAACATTCAATGTGCCAACCAGGACGACCAGGCCCCCATGGTGATTCCCATGTTGGCTCACCTGGCTTAGACATTTTCCACAATACAAAATCTAGTGGGCTGCGTTTTGCCATGTCGATATCAACGCGAGCACCTGCTTGAAGTTGATCAAGATCTTGCTTAGAAAGACGACCATAATCATCATACTTGCTCACTTCAAACATCACATCGCCATTAGAGGCAACATATGCAAAACCACGCTCAATCAAACGTTCACAAAGTGCGATAATTTCTGCAATAAACTGTGTCGCACGAGGCTCAACATCAGGACGTTTCATGCCTAAAGCATCAAAGTCAGCGTGCATTTCACCAATTAAACGCTCAGTTAATGATTCACAGCTTTCGCCATTTTCAGCTGCACGTTTAATGATTTTATCGTCGATATCGGTAATGTTACGTACGAAGGTAAGATCGTAACCTGAGTAACGCAAATAACGCGACACCACATCAAAAGAGACAAATGTACGACCGTGTCCAATGTGACATAAATCGTAGATCGTAACGCCACAGACGTACATACCGACTTTGCCAGGATGGATGGGTGTAAATAGTTCTTTTTGTCGTGTGAGCGAATTATAGATCTTTAACATGTCTCAGCATTACTCATTAATTTCGAATTTGTCGGTAATTACACCTTTTATAGCATTTGATCGCAAGGAAAATTCAAGGATGGATGCTATTTTAGCAATTAGTGCAGATTAAGCGGGTAATGTTTGTCTGACAAGGCTAAGGTAAGTTAATATTCACGCTTAAAGAAAACACTCCATTTAAGGAATAAATCATGATTACCCTTCACACAAATTTTGGTGACATCAAAATTAACCTTTTCGAAGATAAAGCACCAATTACTTGTGCTAACTTCCTACAGTACTGCCGTGACGGTTTCTATAACGGTACTATTTTCCACCGTGTTATTGATGGTTTCATGGTTCAAGGCGGCGGCATGCTTGCTGGTATGGAAGAGAAAGAAACTCGCGCGACTATTCAAAATGAAGCAAACAATGGCCTAAGCAACAAAACAGGCACATTAGCAATGGCGCGTACTAACGCACCACATTCTGCTAGCTCACAGTTCTTTATTAACGTAAAAGATAACAACTTCCTAGACTTCACTGGCGAGAACATGAGTGGCTGGGGCTACTGTGTATTCGCTGCTGTTGTTGAAGGCATGGACGTTGTGAATAAGATCAAAGCAGTGAAAACAGGCCGTAACGGTTACCACTCTGATGTGCCTGTTGAAGACGTTATCATCGAAAACGTAACAATCGAAGACTAATACTTCGCAAAGGGCGGTTCATTATCGCCCTTTATTAGTGACTTATGACCACATTATTTATTGCAGATTTGCACTTAAGTGCTGAACGCCCCGACATTACTGCCTGTTTCTTACGCTTTATGGCACAAGAAACCCACCATATCGATGCCTTATATGTTTTAGGGGATTTATTTGAAATGTGGATTGGCGATGATGAAGACTCCCCTTTCTTACGCCAAATCAAACAGGCTTTTAAAACACTAACGGATACTGGTACGCCTTGCTATTTTATCCATGGCAATCGTGACTTTTTAATTGGTAAGCGATTTAGCCGAGAAACAGGTATTACATTATTACCTGAACATAGCGTGGTTGATCTGTATGGCACACCAACATTGATTTTACACGGTGATACGCTGTGTATTGAAGATCAAGCCTACCAGCGCTACCGTAAAAAAGTCCACAATCCTGTTATTCAATGGTTATTTGCTCGATTACCGTTATCGTACCGCATTAAAGTTGGTGATAAATTCCGCCAAAATAGCGGTAAAAACAATCAAACCAAAAGCCAGTCTATTATGGATGTTACTCAGGCTGAAGTGATCCGTATCATGCGTGAAGCGAATGTTACCCAAATGATTCATGGCCATACTCATCGGCCAAATATTCATAATTTTGATATTGATGGCATACCAGCTCAACGAATAGTGCTTGGCGATTGGTATGATCACGGTTCGGTACTAGTGTATAACGCTGATGACTATCAACTAGAAACACGCAATTTCAATATACCAAGCTCAGATTGATGGCTCATATTTACAATCATAAAAAATACAAAAGGTACGACATGCGTACCTTTTGTATTTATAAATAGCAGTGCAAAATATTACACTTATTGTAATTTCATCGCACAAGCGGGCACGGCTTTTCTCTCTGCAGCCCATGAACGGTACATGGTGACAGATGTATAGAAAACCACAGCACACACTAGCCACGCCAACACATGCATATCTAACGATTTCACTAAGTAAGCAGCAACCATTACCATTATCGGCCCAACCAAGGCAACAGTGACTGTTGCACGGCTATTAAAACGATTATGACGAATAAAGCTCGCAGACGAGAAGAAACTTAAAAATGCGCATGAACACATCATTACCGGAAATGCTGCCAATGGATTCATACCCAAAAGGTAAATCATCACCATACATGGCGCATATAAGCCAATTCCCACCGTCATTAAAGCGCCAAAAATAAAGTTACCGATAATACCTATCACTAATTTCCAGCCACTTAAGCCCAAGCTACTGCCACCTAGTGGAAACAACTTTAGCTGTCCAGCAAGCATCAATCCAGCCACAATTAATAAAGCAACACTCATTACGATACGAATATGTTGTCGGTCCCAACTTGAGACGACCCGCGCTCCGATCGTAGCACCAATGCAAGCAGCAATAACAAGGCTTAATAAGGTTACTGAATCAACCGATACCGCCGTCATAAAGATAAAGGCCTGAAATACCGTTGGCATCACTGACTGACAGTTTAGAGTACCGGGTAATTGCTGATCATCAATCAACTTAAACTGCTTATAGCCTGCCGTCATGATAGCAAAACTGCCAATGCCTAACGTGTCACAAAAATGGGCAAAGCCACCCACAATAGCAACAGGCATAATACGTGTATCAGCTTCCTGCTTACGGTTTTTTTTCCATGCCATAAACAGCATAAAACTAAAAATACCGCCACCAACAAGCAATCCCGCTTGTATCAAGGTAAATATCGACATAACTACTACAAATACGGAGGGTTATTCAAAGGGCACTGTTGTGCATGTCACTGTTTTTATTCCAGTGACAGATATTATGTACCTATGTGTTATTAGTTTCCATTTTTTTAATCACTCAATCAATATATTGCACCAAATATAAACACTGATTGCCAACAAAGATGATGAAAACGTAAACTAAGGTTAATTTCTTCACTAAGATCGAATAAAAACATGTCAAAACATCATGATGAGTGCCCTTGTGGCAGCCACAAACTTCTTGCTGAATGCTGCAAACCTATTCATACCAATCATGCATTAGCCACTCACCCAGAACAACTGATGCGCGCTCGTTACAGCGCTCATGTCTTAGGCTTAGTTGATTTTGTGGTGCAAACTTATCACACCAGTTGTAACGCAGAACAACATCGCGCGGCGATTGCAGAATCCATCGCCTTAACATGGCTAGGCCTTGATGTTATAAACAGTGAAATAGCTGCTGATGGACAAGGCTATGTCGAATTTCAAGCAGGTTACAAAGAAGCTGGCGAAGAATATATATTGCAAGAACGTTCACGCTTCGTGCAAGAAACGATTAATGGCCAACGCTATTGGTTTTACATTGATGGAGAATATCCACAGCCGCCACCTTGTGAGCAACCAGCACCGTCAGCACCAGTAACCAGCAATAAAACCGTTGGTCGCAATGATCCTTGTCCATGTGGTAGCGGTAAAAAATATAAAAAGTGCTGTGGCTAAATTAATTAATCCCACAAAATGATTAACAATTGGGGATTTGATGATCCCCATTTGTTTACTAATAAATTGTTACTGTATTGATAAACCGCGCCAAAACACGTTACAACCCTTACTATCCCCTCAGACTAAGCCTGCCAAAATAAAAACAATAATCCATTAAACTTCATAACCTTAATAAGTAACCCTGCTTTTTTATCCCTTCAAAGCATCAAAACAATAAATTAACATTTAATTTAACTTTTCACTCATTTTATTGTTGCAAAAAACAATTAGCTTCGTTAGTGTGAATAACAACAACGAATAGCGTTCAACCTTATTGAGTAAATATTTATGCGTATCCAAATGGTCACATCTCAGCACCATCATCATCCTGACTAGTCTTTCGGGAGGATACGCCTCACCCTGGAAGACGCATTTTTCTTCCAGTGGTCATAACGGAATATCTCATTCAGACCCTCGGAAGAAATTTCTTTCGAGGGTTTTTTAATACCCAATTTTCAATTTGAAATATTGATATACGAATGAATTTAGACAAGGAATATAGCCATGCAAACACAACGACTACGTATTGCGATTCAGAAAAAAGGCCGTCTGAGTAAAGAATGCCAAGACTTACTTAAACGCTGTGGGGTTAAGTTTAATATGATGGGTGAACGGCTGGTGGTTCACGCTGAAAATATGCCAATTGATCTGTTATTAGTTCGCGATGATGATATTCCAGGCCTAATCATGGATGGCGTGGTTGATTTAGGTGTTATCGGTGAAAACGAACTTGAAGAAGTCGGTCTTGAACGTGCGGCACGTAATGAAGCCTGTGACTATATTAAACTACGTCGTCTTGATTTTGGTGGCTGCCGTCTCTCAATTGCCATTGATAAAGACACTGATTATAGCGGCCCTCAAGATCTGAACGGTAAACGTATTGCCACCACTTATCCGCAATTAGTTAAACGTTACATGGATGATATCGGCGTTAAATTTACCACCTGTATGCTTAACGGCTCGGTTGAAGTTGCTCCTCGTGCAGGTCTTGCTGATGCGATTTGTGATTTAGTGTCAACTGGCGCAACCTTAGAAGCCAACGGCCTCAAAGAAGCGGAAGTTATTCTGCGCTCTAAAGCAGTATTGATTCAATCAACTGAAACGATTAGTAATGACAAACAAGCATTAATAGAACGCCTTCTGACCCGTATGCAAGGTGTTATTCAAGCCAAAGAATCTAAATACATCATGCTACACGCTCCCACTGATCGTCTTGATCAAATTAAACGTTTATTACCTGGCGCGGAAGATCCAACAGTATTACCACTGGCTGGCGATCAAAGCCGTGTCGCTATTCACCTAGTGAGTTCTGAAAATCTATTTTGGGAAACCATGGAACAACTAAAAGAACTCGGTGCCAGCTCTATCCTGGTATTGCCAATTGAAAAAATGATGGAGTAAGGTATGAAAACGGTAGTATGGCAATCCCTCACTAAAGATCAACAACAGCAGCTTCTTGCACGTCCTGCGGTAACTAATGGTGCGAATATCAGCGCTATTGTTAGTGATGTTATAGAGCAAGTGCGCCAGCAAGGTGACGATGCCCTGCTCACGCTGACTAAAAAATTTGATGGTCAACGCCCAGAAGCTCTAGCGGTTTCAGCGACTGAAGTAGATGCTGCCTGCGCACGCTTAAGTGATGATATGAAAGCGGCTTTAGAACAAGCACATCGCAATATCACCACTTTTCACCTTGCACAACAGCAACCAACATTACGTGTTGAAACTCAAGCTGGTGTCATCTGTGAACAAGTCACTCGCCCAATTAACTCTGTCGGGTTATATATTCCAGGTGGTAGTGCGCCATTACCTTCTACCGTTCTCATGCTAGGCGTACCTGCACAAATTGCGGGTTGTCGCCAGATTGCTTTATGTTCACCACCACCAATTGCCGATGAAATTTTATATGTTGCCAAATTGTGTGGCATTAATAATATTTACAATGTCGGTGGTTCTCAAGCCATTGCTGCAATGGCCTATGGTACAGAAACTATCACCAGTGTTGATAAGATTTTTGGCCCTGGCAATGCATTTGTTACTGAGGCTAAACGCCAAGTAAGTAATGATTTCAGAGGTGCTGCAATTGATATGCCAGCAGGACCATCTGAAGTATTAGTGATTGCTGATGACACCGCAGATCCCGATTTTATTGCTGCAGATTTATTAAGCCAAGCAGAGCACGGACCTGATTCACAAGTGATTTTGGTTACGCCAAGTCAAGCGATTGCCGATCGTACTGCAGCCGCTATTGAACAACAGTTAACCCAACTTACACGCGCTGATATTGCAAAAAAAGCACTCGCTTCCAGTTTATTAATTGTTACCGAAACCTTGCCTCAATGTGTGGCGATTTCAAATCAATATGGCCCTGAACACTTAATAGTCCAAACTTGTGAACCACGAGAGTTAGTATCATTGCTCGATAACGCGGGTTCTATTTTCTTAGGCAAATGGTCACCGGAATCTGTCGGTGACTATGCATCAGGCACTAACCATGTTTTACCGACATATGGTTACACCCGTACTTATTCAAGCCTCGGCTTAGCTGATTTTAGTAAACGAATGACAGTACAAGAATTATCCGCTGCTGGCTTAGTTGGTATTGCAAAAACAGTAACCACAATTGCAGAGGCTGAAGGGCTTGACGCTCACAAACACGCTGTCACTATTCGGGTTAATAAACTAACGCAACAACAAGAGAATTAATCATGACTATTACCCAACTAGCCCGTAAAACCGTGCGTGAATTAACCCCTTACCAATCAGCGCGTCGCTTAGGGGGCAATGGTGATATTTGGCTCAATGCCAATGAATCACCGTTTGTGAATGAATACAATATTAATCTGGCAGGCCTTAATCGTTACAGTGAATGTCAACCACCACAGTTAATCAATGCTTATGCCGATTACGCAGGGGTTGAACCACAACAAGTATTAACTTCTCGCGGTGCAGATGAAGGCATTGAACTTATTATTAAAGCCTTCTGTGAGCCAAACTGCGATAGCATTTTATATTGCCCACCTACTTATGGAATGTATGCCATCAGTGCGGAAACTAATGGGGTGAAGGCTAACGTGGTACCACTGACACCAGAGTGGCAACTTGATCTTAATGCTATTGCAACCAATCTTGATAACGTCAAAGTTGTTTTTGCTTGTAGCCCTAATAATCCCACTGGTAATTTACTTGCTCGAAAAGACATTATTAGCTTATTAGAGATGACGACAGATAAAGCCTTAGTAGTCATTGATGAGGCATATATTGATTTTAGTCTGCAAGATAGTGTCAAAGATTTATTAGCGACCTACCCACATCTGGTTATTTTGCGAACCTTATCTAAAGCATTTGCGCTGGCGGGGTTACGCTGTGGTTTTACATTAGCCAATAGCGATATTATCGACATTCTACTGAAAGTGATTGCACCTTATCCTGTACCGGTTCCTGTTACTGAAATTGCACTACAGGCATTATCTGCTGCTGGTCGCGCGCGCACTAAATTTCAAGTATTAGATCTGTGTGCTAACCGTGCCTATCTGCAAGCGGGATTAAGCATGTTAGATGGCGTAACGGTATTTGATGGCTATGGTAACTACCTGTTAGTTAAATTTGCTGATGCTGATAAGTTATTTAATGCGCTATGGGATAACGGTATTATTTTACGTCGCTCACCGATTGAAAATTGTATTCGTATCAGCGTCGGTAATCGTGACGAATGTGAAAAAACCCTCGCATTTATTCGCAGCCAATTACAACAATAATTAATAAGGACATTAATTATGAGCAAAGAGAAGATTCTATTTATCGATCGCGATGGCACCTTAATTGTTGAGCCACCAGTTGATTTTCAAGTTGATCGGTTAGATAAACTTAAATTTGAACCCAATGTTATTCCTGCTTTACTTGCACTACAAAACGCAGGCTACAAACTGGTGATGGTAACTAACCAAGACGGTTTAGGGACCGATAGCTACCCGCAAGCGGATTTCGATGCACCACACACTATGATGATGGACATCTTTTCCTCACAAGGGGTGGTATTTAGCGATGTTCTGATCTGCCCTCACTTTGACCACCAGCAATGCAGTTGTCGAAAACCAAAACTTGGACTGGTTAAAGACTACTTACAGCAAGGTCGCGTTGATTTTGCAACATCAGCGGTGATCGGCGATCGTCAAACAGATCTTCAACTAGCAGAAAACATGGCGATTCGCGGAATTCAATATCATCCGCAAACCATGAATTGGCAACAGATCGTTACCGATCTCACCACCCAACCACGGATCGCTGAAGTGATCCGTACTACCAAGGAAACCGATATTCGCGTCAAAGTGAATCTTGATCAAACTGGCGGTAATACTATCTCAACCGGATTAGGCTTTTTTGATCATATGCTTGATCAAATCGCCACGCACGGTGGTTTTCAAATGACACTAACCGTCGATGGTGATTTACACATTGATGATCACCACAGTGTTGAAGATGCCGCGCTTGCTTTGGGTGAAGCATTACGTCAAGCACTCGGCGATAAACGTGGCATTGGCCGCTTTGGCTTTAGCCTGCCGATGGATGAGTGTTTAGCCCAATGTGCGTTAGATTTATCTGGTCGTCCGTATTTGAAATTTGATGCACAATTTAGTCGTGATCAAGTAGGCGATTTATCAACAGAAATGGTGCCACACTTCTTTCGTTCATTAACTGATACCCTAGCGTGTACCCTGCACCTTTCATCAACAGGCAATAACGATCACCACATTGTTGAAAGTTTATTTAAAGCCTTTGGGCGGACGCTACGTCAAGCAATCAAAGTTGAAGGTAACGAGCTACCAAGCAGTAAAGGAGTATTGTAATGACCGCAACCAATATTCAGCAGCGCGTGGTTATTATTGATACCGGTTGTGCCAATGTCTCTTCTGTTCGCTTTGCTATTGAACGTCTTGGCTATCAAGTAGAAGTTAGCAAAGATCCTGCCGTTGTACTTACTGCCGATAAACTTTTTCTTCCGGGTGTCGGTACAGCCAGTGAAGCAATGCAGAACCTACAACAACGTGATTTAGTTAGCTTAGTCAAGCAAGTGACTAAACCGTTGTTAGGGATCTGTTTAGGTATGCAGTTACTGGGTAAAGCATCGCAAGAAAACGGTCAAAATGGCACTGAAATTATTCCCTGCCTCGATTTATGTGATGCCGCGGTTGAGAAAATCCAAGCAGAAGGTTTACCACTACCACATATGGGTTGGAATACCATTACACCGGAAGATAATCACCCATTATTTAAGGGGATTGCTGCGGGAAGCTATTTTTATTTCGTTCATAGTTACGCCATGCCTGTGTTTGATAATACCGCGCACCAAGGTGGCAAAACTATCGCTACCGCGCAATATGGCCAAAGCTTTACTGCTGCCATGCAGAGCGGTAATTACTACGGAGTGCAATTTCACCCAGAACGTTCAAGTAAAGCTGGCGCGAAATTGATTCAAAACTTCCTCGAACTATAACAATAACAAAAGGACTTGTTATGATCATTCCTGCATTAGATCTGATTGAAGGCCAAGTGGTACGCCTATTCCAAGGTGACTATGGGCAAGTAACAGAATATAAAGTCGATCCCGCAGCGCAATTTAATCTTTACCACCAAGCTGGCGCTAACTGGCTCCACTTGGTTGATTTAACGGGCGCAAAAGATACCCAAGCCCGTCAGTTATCTTTAATTGCAAAACTCCTCAACAGCACGCCAGCCAATGTACAAATTGGTGGTGGCGTTCGCACCGAACAAGACGTCGCTGATCTGCTTAATGCAGGGGCTAAACGGGTAGTGATTGGTTCTACCGCCGTTAAACAACCAGAGATGGTAAAAGGTTGGATCGAAAAATACGGTGCTGAACACATTGTATTGGCGCTGGATATCAATATTGATGCCAACGGTAACCGCATTGTCGCTGTATCTGGTTGGCAAGAAGACTCAGGCGTTACTATTGAAGCACTACTTGACGATTTTCTAAAAGTGGGTCTAAAACATGTGCTATGTACTGACATTTCTCGTGATGGCACATTGGCAGGCTCAAATGTCGAATTATATATCGATTTATGTCGCCTATACCCACAAGTACAGTTTCAATCATCTGGCGGCATTGGCTCGCTGGATGATATTGCGGCATTAAAAGGTTCAGGTGTTGCAGGCGTTATCGTTGGTCGCGCGTTATTAGACGGTAAGTTTACCGCTGAGCAAGCTTTTGCTTGTTGGAACAATTAAGGAGAGCCAATGTTAGCTAAACGTATTATTCCTTGTTTAGATGTACGAGATGGTCAAGTGGTTAAAGGGGTTCAATTTCGTAACCATGAAATCATTGGCGATATTGTCCCGCTCGCTAAACGCTATGCTGAAGAAGGCGCAGATGAACTGGTTTTCTATGATATTACCGCATCAAGCGATGGCCGCGTGGTTGATAAAAGCTGGGTATCTCGCGTTGCAGAAGTGATTGATATTCCATTTTGTGTTGCTGGTGGGATTAAATCGGCCGACGATGCGAGTCGTATTCTACAATTTGGTGCTGATAAAGTCTCTATCAACTCCCCTGCTTTAGCTGATCCATCATTAATTACTACCCTAGCAAATAAGTTCGGTGTGCAATGTATTGTGGTCGGTATTGATTCCTATTTTGATGCTGAAACAGGTCAATATCAGGTGTATCAATTTACCGGTGACGAACACCGTACTCAAGCGACTCAATGGCAAACCTGTGATTGGGTGCAGGAAGTTCAACGTCGTGGCGCGGGTGAAATCGTACTCAATATGATGAACCAAGATGGTGTCCGTAATGGCTACGACTTAAAGCAACTCAACAGGGTACGCAGTGTCTGTAACGTGCCTTTAATTGCCTCTGGTGGCGCGGGGGAAATGTTTCACTTTCGAGATGCATTTCAACAAGCAAATGCTGACGGTGCTCTTGCTGCATCAGTATTTCACAAGCAAATTATTAATATTGGTGAGTTAAAGCAATATCTTAAACTACAACAGGTGGAGATTCGACTATGAGTTTAACAACAACAATTGATTGGGAAAAAGTAGCCGGACTGATCCCTGCCATTATTCAAGATAACACTAGCGGCCAAGTATTAATGTTGGGATACATGAATGATGAAGCGCTAGCTAAAACGCTGGACACCAAACAAGTGACTTTTTGGTCTCGCACTAAAAACCGCTTATGGACCAAAGGCGAAACATCCGGCAATGTATTGCAACTTAAAAGTATTAAACTTGATTGCGATCAGGATACATTATTAATTCAAGTCAACCCTATTGGCCCAACCTGTCATTTAAATACTACTAGCTGTTTTGATAGCGGTGATGATACTAACGAGCAACCTGCTTTGGTGTTCCTTCATCAACTTGAGCAAATCTTGGCTGATCGTAAAGGTGCAGATCCCGACAGCTCTTACACCGCCAGCCTCTATGCTCGTGGCACCAAGCGTATATCGCAGAAAGTGGGCGAAGAAGGGGTTGAAGTCGCGCTTGCGGCAACGTCGGGTGATAAAGCGGAATTAGTGTGTGAGTCAGCAGATCTTATTTATCATTTATTAGTGTTATTACAAGATCAGAATCTCAACCTTGAAGACGTTATTAATAAACTCAAACAACGTCATCAAAAATAATGATAACTAACTATAAGATAATCATTACCAATTATTAGTTTTCATTGTCACCACTAATAAAAAAGGAAGCTAAGCTTCCTTTTTTTATTCATATAAATGCGTATTATAGCCCTAGTGCTTCTTTATAATGAGCACGGCATACCGACACATAAAGATCATTTCCACCAATCTCAACTTGGTTACCACCGGCAATCGCATTACCCGCAGCATCTTGGCGAATAACCATATTTGCTTTACGACCACAATGACAAATTGTTTTGAGTTCAACTAATTTATCAGCCCATGATAATAAATAACGGCTACCTTCAAATAGTTCACCAAGAAAATCTGTTCGTAGGCCATAACATAAAACTGGAATATCTAATTTATCGACCACTTCAGTTAATTGGTAAACTTGCTCTTTGGTTAGAAACTGACTTTCATCAATTAATACACAATCAATTTTACCTGCAGCTGAAATTTGAATTAGCTTCTGATAAAGATCATCTGTTGAATTAAATAATTCTGCATCTTCCTGCAAACCAATTCGAGAGCTAACTTTACCTTTACCAAAACGATCATCAATTGCGGCCGTAAAAATAATGGGCGTCATACCTCGTTCACGGTAGTTAAATGACGATTGTAATAATGTGGTCGATTTCCCAGCATTCATTGCTGAGTAATAGAAATACATCTGGGCCATTAGGCTTTCCTAGTAATATTGATTGCATTAAAAAATCGCGCCGATGCTACATAAAATAACCATCAATTAAAAGTGCCGATATCAACAACTGCTATTGTTGTTATAAAAAAAGCCAGCTGAGATCATCAACTGGCTCAATTTACACCCATTGGGTTATTTTAATATCGCCAAATTCTATACCGACGCTTTCTTGGGTTGGCGTGACAGCCAAGCTAAGAAAAAACACATTAATGTAAAAGCCGTTACCGCAGCTAAAAATGCCAGAGCTAATGAGTCTGTTATACCTAAAACTAAAAATCCAATCGCAGAAATAAATGCAACAGATAATGCATAAGGCAGTTGTGTAGCGACGTGATCAATATGGTGACAACGTGCGCCTGTTGATGACAAAATTGTTGTATCAGAGATAGGCGAACAATGATCACCAAATACAGAACCTGCAAGCACACTAGCAAGCATTGGTAGCATTAAACTAATTTCAGTTGCGCCCGCAAGATCACCCGCTATTGGTAACATAATACCAAAGGTGCCCCATGAGGTTCCGGTAGAGAAAGCCATAATGCCAGATAATAAAAACAGGAGCATTGGCAATAATGCTGGATTAATATTACCTTGTACTAAGGTTGATAAATATTGACCTGTTTTCATATCGCCAATCACACTGCCGATACTCCATGCAAACAAGAGAATTAAAATCGCACCAAACATCGATTTAGCACCAATCCATAAGGTGTGACCTATATCAGAATAAGCAATACGTTGACGTAAGACAGGAATAATAGCAGCGACTAGACCAAATGCACCGCCTAAACACAGCGCCTCGCCAACATTGGTATTTTCAAAAGCGCCTAATAGTGCAAACGGCTTTCCTTCAGCAGCGAGTACTTGATAGCCGGTAAACACCATAAAAAAGAACGTCGCTATAATAAGGATAATAATAGGCCATACTAAGTCACCGACTCGTCCATGCTGACTTTCTTTAATATCAAGCTCTTCGGTTAAATCTTTAGCTTGCTCGTCAACATCTCCACCTGCGTCAGTGCCACATCCACGGCTAGCAGCAAGTTCATGCTTGCGCATCGGTCCAATATCCCATTGGAACCATGCCACCACAAATACCATAGCTAAAGCGAAGATCGCATAAAAGTTCATCGGAGCGAGGGTCATAAAAGCACTCAGTGGGGTATATTCTGTGACCCCATGAGTCACTAAAATACCGCCAATCAAAGTAATAATATATGCACCCCAACTTGATGCTGGCATTAGTACACACATAGGTGCGGCCGTTGAATCAAGAATATAAGCAAGCTTTGAACGTGATACCTGATATCGGTCAGTTACAGGACGCGCAATAGAACCCACTGCAAGACTATTAAAATAATCGTCAACAAAAATGAATACCCCTAAGAAGGCAGCTAATAATTTTGCTCCACGTTTAGTTTTAATTTTTGTTTGGGCCCATTCCGCAAAAGCACGAGTCCCGCCAGAAAGGGTCAATAATGCAGTGGTCATTCCTAGCAATATTAAAAATAGTACAATACTCATATTCCAAGTATTAATATCACCATCAGCAATGAACAGTCCTTTTACTGATGTTGCAAGGTAGCCACCTGTATTTGAAACAGAAAAATCGTTAAGAAATAGCGCTCCAAGTACTACTCCAGTACCCAAAGACAGTAATACTCTACGGGTTAAAATAGCTAAGCCAAGTGCAACTAATGGCGGAATAATGGATGTTAAAGAATGGGAATAATCTATCAAAGTTATGATCTCTACGACAACCAGTTTTGGTTAGAAGATCTACTGCTTGATATAGCCACATGGCATATTAATTTGAGTATAAGGAAAGAAGGTTAGCCTTCCCTGCCTCCACAGTAGCGCTCCATAGTTTTGTCTTTACTATGGCAGTGTTACACTTATTCAATGCAACCCCAGTAAGAATATTTGATGATGATTTCTTACTTCGGCATTACTCCCTTTCACTAATAGTCATCGGTATCACCCTCGTATTAATTACTGATAAACAATGCGCCTCTACCCTTATCGTTAAGGAACCAATCATTCTACGTAAATAGCGCAATTTTGCAACACTGTAAATTACAAATCTTAACAATAACCCAAACAAATAGACCACTTATAACTATAACCACCCAATAACAATGAAGTAGCATAACATTTTAAAGTTTATTATCATTTCTCATATAAAGTGATGTAACAATAACCAAAACTATTTTGCTTGTATTTATACTATTAACAAAGATGGATTTTATAAATATCGGCATATAACGAATATAAAAGCTTTTTAAATAAAGAAATGATTAAAATGTTTTACACAGAATGTATAAAAGTATTACTATTGCAAAAAATGTTTTAACGCTGCTATTATTATTTACAGTTAATTAAAAATAACAGGAAATATAAAATGTCTGATGCAATGAAAGCGCTTTTAAATCTACGAAGCTTACGCGCACTTTCTCGTGAATATACACTAGAACAACTTGAAGAAGCGTTAGATAAACTAACAACAGTTGTGACTGAACGTTCTGAAGCAGAAGCTGAAGAACAAGCAAAAGAAAATGAGCGTAATGAAAAACTAGCTCAATATCGTGAAATGCTTTTAGCTGATGGTATTGACCCTGAAGAATTACTCGCTAGCTTAGCTAAAGCACCAAAAACAAAACGTGCTAGCCGTCCAGCTAAATATAAATTCATTGATGAAAATGGCGATGAAAAAACATGGACAGGCCAAGGTCGTACACCTAGTGCCCTAAAGAAAGCATTAGATGATGGTCAAGCTCTTGAAGAGTTTGAAATCTAATATAAAAGAATAAAGAAAAAAGCCTAAATTATTTAGGCTTTTTTTATTTCTATTGTTACAAATAAGAAATCTATCTTAATTCAAATATCCTCAATAAGAATAAATCAACATTTCTAGTTGTTCATTAATATAACAAAAAAGCCAGACTCTTATGCCTGACTTTTTAGTTACCATCTGGATTTGTATATTAGGGCCAATAATAATTAATCTATTGAATACGATCAGCTAATGCACTTACTGCCAAAGCAAAATAATGTGAGCGATTCCATTTTAGTAATGTTCGGTAATTTTCATATATTAAATATGATTTACCTTCACCACCATCAGGTTGAATTAACCACGCCTGAATATCAGCATTTGGTAATGCGCCATGACTATTACTCATCACACCTAATTGCTGCCATTGTGCTAATGTTTTGCCTTTTTCAGTTTCAGTGCCTTCATAACTATCCGCTAAAGACGTAGATAACTTAACTGGACGTCCCCAAGTATATTCACTGTTCCAGCCAGATAATTTGAGGTAATTAGCAGCAGAAGCAAAAACATCAGCCTTAGTATTCCAAATATCTGCTTTACCATCACCGTTACCATCAACGGCATAAGTAAGGTAAGAGGTCGGCATAAACTGGCACTGACCCATTGCACCAGCCCAAGAACCCTTCATATCATCGATATCAATATTACCATTTTGTAATATTTCTAATGCAGCCATCACTTGCTTACGAAATAATGCTTCACGACGCCCATCATAAGCCAATGTCGCTAATGCTTCGACAACATGGTAATTACCTTGGATTTTACCAAAGTTACTTTCAATACCCCACAGAGCAACAATGAATCGAGGTTGCACGCCATATTGTTTACCAATACGTTCAAGTGCTGCTTTATTTTGCTGATAAAGACGATTGGCCTGTTTTACTTTCCAGTCAGGCACTGCGCGAGTAATATATTGCTCTAATGACAGTTTTTTCTCTGGTTGATTATTATCCGCTTTCACAGCGCGAGCTGTATATTTGATGCCAGCAAAGGCTGCATCAATTATCGGCTCTGAAATACCATTCCCACGTGCTTCTACTTTTAATTTATCTACGTAGGCATCGAATCCTTCTTCAGAAGCAAATGCAGAAGAGGACAGTCCCATTCCTATAGCAACAAAAATTGATATCAAACGCTTATGCATAATAGCCTTATTATATTATTTAGCGGCTTTATCAGCCTTATATTGATCTAATAAATTAGTCACTGGTGGTGGTACTTGTAAATAAAAACCGACAGTCGCTAATGCGTGTTTTACTTTTTCTACATCAGCCAGTGCTAATGTTCTTCCCTCAAGTTTGATCACCATCACAAATTGAGGTTTACCAAATGTAGCCATTAATTCTGCAGGAACATCTGCAAAATCATCTTTTTTATTAATGTACAAATAAGTATTGTCTTTTTTTAAACTTTTGTAGATTGAACACAACATATAATTAGCCTATTTCATTTATGCGCCATACATTTCAGAGTACGATTACAAGCAATCATTCACTATTGACTCAGTTTTAAGTAAATAGTGTGAGAAGTTTGTCTGAAAAACCAACGTCAACGCAAGGATAGCTTGCCCCTAACGGCGAGTGAATATACCATGCTACTACCTTTGTGATAATGAACTAAATGGTTAATTTAAAATCTTAGCCATAATAAACCTATGACCAAGATAGCTGAACTAAAAGGGAGCTCGTTCACGCTCTCTGCACTTCATTTAGTTGATAATGACATTAGTAAAGTAACTAATCAGCTAAAAGATAAAGTTGAACTTGCACCAAATTTTTTTGCTTCGGCGCCTGTTGTTATTGATATATCACAAGTTGATACTGATATTAACTTTGAAGAGCTTAAAGCGGGTATTATTGATGCAGGGATGATCCCTGTTGGTATTGGTGGCTGCAAAAATAAAACCCAGCAAACACAAGCAAAAAACGCCGGTTTTGCTATTATGAACGCAGCAAGACCTGTTAAAGATGAGTCATCAGAATGTTTAGCTGAAACATTAGATGCCCCAGTAAGTACCGATAAAGAGCCTACATTAATTATTCGTACTCCGGTTCGCTCCGGACAACAAATTTATGCTCGTAATCGTGATCTCGTTATTCTCAGTAATGTCAGTGCTGGTGCAGAAATTCTTTCTGATGGTTGTATCCATATTTATGGCACGCTACGTGGTCGCGCTATTGCGGGTGCAAGCGGTGAACAAAGTGCGACAATTTTCTGTCAAAACTTACAATCAGAGTTAATTTCTGTTGCAGGAAACTACTGGCTGAGTGATAACATTCAGGAAGAGTTTTGGGGCAAAGGTGTTGTCATATCTCTTGAAGACAATAATCTCAGTATAGAACACCTCGCTTTATAAAAAGTTTAAGAAGGAATAGAGTAAATGGCACGAATTATCGTTGTTACCTCAGGTAAAGGCGGCGTTGGTAAGACAACCTCTAGTGCTGCTCTTGCATCTGGCCTAGCACTGAGCGGTAAAAAAACTGCAGTCATCGATTTTGATATCGGCCTGCGTAACCTCGATCTCATTATGGGTTGTGAACGCCGTGTCGTTTATGACTTTGTTAATGTTATTAATGGCGAAGCAAATCTAAGTCAGGCGCTAATTAAAGATAAGCGCGTTGATAATTTATTTGTACTTCCAGCATCTCAAACGCGTGATAAAGATGCATTGTCTCGCAATGGTGTCGAGAAAGTCTTTAAAGAACTCGCGAAAATGGGTTTTGATTTTATTATCTGTGACTCACCTGCGGGTATTGAAACCGGTGCTTTAATGGCACTGTATTTTGCAGATGAAGCGATTGTAACCACGAACCCTGAAGTTTCTTCAGTTCGTGACTCTGACCGTATTCTAGGCATTTTAGATTCAAAGTCTCGCCGCGCAGAAAAAGGTCGCGAGCCGGTTAAACAACATCTTTTACTTACACGTTACAACCCTGCTCGTGTTAATCAAGGTGAAATGCTAAGTGTACAAGATGTTGAAGAAATCCTTCACATTCCATTACTTGGTGTGATTCCTGAAAGCCAAGCTGTACTGAATGCCTCTAACAAAGGTGAACCTGTTATCTTTGATAAAGGTTCTGATGCAGGACTAGCCTATGAAGACACTGTTGCGCGTCTACTTGGTGAAGAGCGTCCTTTCCGCTTCTTAGAAGAAGAAAAGAAAGGCTTCCTAAAACGTCTATTTGGAGGCTAATTGACTATGGCACTGCTTGAGTTTTTTCGCCCGCGTAGAGCGAAGACTGCAAATGTAGCAAAAGAACGCTTACAAATTATTGTTGCTGAAAGACGTAGCGCAGGACAAGCATCTCCAGCCTACTTACCACAACTAAAGCGCGATATTTTAGCGGTTATTAGTAAATATGTTCAAATTAACCCTGAACATGTTTCGGTAAACCTAGACCATAACGGTGATGAGTTATCGGTACTAGAACTTAACGTCACTTTACCTGACGAAGAAAAGTAAAAAATCCCCGCTAAGTCGCACTTAGCGGGGATTTTTATCATCTACATATAACGCTAGCGGTTACTTTTCATCAAGAATAGCAAGTACGCGTGCTTCAAATAAAGGCTGACGCCAATTTTTAAGCATTTCAGGACGTTTTTCATCAGCGCGCTGATGTTTCCATGCCCATGATAACAACTGATGGATCTGTTTTTTAGATGCTAAAAATTCAGGTGCCAAGCCAGTTGCTAATTCGACATCACTAACAACATCCTTTAGGCGTTTTACCATTTGCTTATAGCCAGGAAAATCAACCAAACGCTCAACTTTTGACGGGTACTCTGCACTATCAAGCGTCTCATTATCATGGACCATTTTTAATAACCGGTTACCATGACGCTGAATCTCCATTGGCTCAAAGCCTTCTTTTTCAAGCGTTGTACGTGATTTAATTTCTAAACGTGCCAATTTCCACAAATGTAATTCTTTAACAATAAAATTAAGTGCGATGTCTCGCTTTCTTGCTTCACGTACTCGCCAAGCTGCTGCTTGTTGTAATATTGCTAGCTGTTTAGGTGTTAGTTGCCATGCGTTTTTGATATCAAGGTAGGCTTTATTTGGATCAAGCACTTTGGTTCGACGTAGCATAATCGCATTACATTCTTGTTGTAACGCTTCCATGTAACCTGCCGCTTCCACTTTTTCTAGCAGCGTTTCATATAACGGCTTGAGGTAGTGTACATCTGCTGCTGCATAATCGAGTTGTTTATCCGTTAACGGGCGAGCAAGCCAATTAGTGCGCGCTTCACCTTTATCAAGCTCGACACCAACATATTCTTTCACTAACGCGCCAAAACCGGTTGAAATGCCATGACCAAGAAAAGCAGCCATAATCTGAGTATCAAGCATAGGAACAGGTAAACAACCGGCATGATGCTGGAAAACCTCAAGATCTTCACCACACGCATGTAGAACTTTAATCACGCTTTGATCACGTAATAAATCCCATAACGGCGTCATATCTTCAACGTCAAGTGGATCAACTAATGATAGATGTTGACCATCAAACATTTGGATCAGCCCTAAACGAGGGTAAAGCGTTCGCGTACGTACAAATTCAGTATCAAGCATAACAGCAGTATGCTGACGCGCTGACTCACACCGTAGGCGAAGCTGCTCAGTTGTAGTAACAATCTCGAAATTCACAATTTACCTTTTTGATGACAGAACGACCCCGTATGAGAGCCTATTAAATATTTTATAGAACAATGCCGGCATGAAAGCCGGCATTAGATACGTGCTAGCACAATCAATTGCGATTATTTTATCAAAACAACATCAGTTAATGTCAGTAATGATGTTATTTTTCAGATTGCTGTGCTTTTTGGTCTGACTGTTCACGTAACACACGACGCAAAATTTTACCAACATTGGTCTTAGGTAGTTCATCCATAAATTCAACCATTTTAGGGATTTTATAACCTGTTAGATGTTGTCGACAGTGAGCGATTAATTCATCGCGCGTTAAACTATCGTCTCGTTTAACCACACAAAGTTTAACCACTTCACCTGACACTTCATGTGCTTGACCAATCGCAGCAACTTCTAGCACTTTATCGTGCAACGCTACCACATCTTCAATTTCATTAGGGTAAACGTTAAATCCAGACACCAGAATCATATCTTTTTTACGATCAACAATATGCAAGAAACCTTCGTCATCAAATTTAACGATATCACCCGTAGATAGCCAACCATCTTCAGTTAACACTTCTTTGGTCGCTTCAGGATGCTGCCAATAGCCTTTCATTACCTGAGGGCCACGTACTTGCAATTCACCAATTTGGTCAATACCAACTACGTTACCTTCATCATCAACCATACGAACCTCAGTTGATGGTACAGGCAAACCAATAGAACCATTATAGTAAGTTAAATTATAAGGGTAAGCGGCAACTAATGGCGAACACTCGGTTAAACCATAACCTTCAAGTAAGTAATTACCGGTGATTTTTTGCCACTTTTCAGCAACTGCACGTTGAACAGCCATGCCACCACCCACAGAAAGATGAAGCTTACTAAAATCTAAGCTATTAAAATCTGGGTGATTGACTAACGCATTGAATAAGGTATTAACACCAGTAATGGCTGAGAACGGATAGCGTTGTAATTCTTTAATAAAGGTTGGAATATCACGAGGATTGGTGATCAATAAGTTTTGGCCACCCATTTCCAACAATAACAAACAGTTAACTGTTAGTGCAAACACATGGTACAACGGCAGTGCGGTCACGATTAATTCGCGCCCTTCCGTTAATACTGGTCCATAAGCACCTTTAGCCTGCATCACATTGGACACCATATTATGGTGAGTCAGAATCGCACCTTTCGCAACACCTGTAGTACCACCGGTATATTGTAAAAATGCCATGTCGTCACCGGTAATAAATGGCTTAACATATTGCATTCGACGCCCTTTTCGCAACGCGATACGCATCGATGTCGCATGTGGCAAATGGTATGACGGCACCATTTTTTTGATGTATTTCACCACGAAGTTAACCAATGTTCCCTTAGGACGTGATAATTGGTCACCAAGGCTGGTTAAAATAACATGCTTCACACAGGTATTTTTAACCACAGCTTCTAATGTATGGGCGAAATTAGACACGATAACAATGGCTTTCGCGCCAGAATCATTGAGCTGATGCTCTAATTCTCGTGGAGTGTAAAGTGGATTAACATTAACCACCACACAACCTGCACGCAAAATACCAAACAATGCAATTGGATATTGCAGCAAGTTTGGCATCATAACGGCAACACGATCACCTTTTTGAAGTTTCAGCTCATTTTGTAAGTATGCTGCAAATGCACGACTACGCTCTTCCAACTTACGGAAGGTCATTACCTGTCCCATGTTGATAAAAGCCGTTTGATCTGCATATTTACGTACAGATTGTTCAAACATGTCGACCAAAGATGAGTATTCATCAGGGTTAATTTCTGCCGGTACATCGTCCGGATAGCGGCTAAGCCAAACCTTATCCACGTGCACTCTCCTTATAATTAGACTGCGGTGTGCGTTTATAAACTAACAAAACTGCAATTGATATGAACAATGTAAATATTTACTTCATCATTACAGCATATTTAACTTTTAATTAGTATTTAGTCATCGCGTCATAGTTTCAAATTTTGACACTCAGCAAAAAACACTATTATTAATCGAATTCGGTGGGGATAAATGTTCGAATATGGTGATAAACAGCGTTCGAACTTTGTAAGTGACAATGATGTCCCCCTGACACCATCACTTGAGTAAAATCTGCTATACCCCACTCACTGACATCACTTTTATAAACAGACGCATAACCACTCTCACCTATAATCGATAATACTGGTGCGTTAATACTGCTTAATAACGCTTGCGCATGTTGTTGCGCCATACGATATAACGAATCACACCGCAGACGAGGATCATGACGCCAATACCAGCGCCCGTCACGCTCTACGGTTGCTCTTTTTACCACCGCTTCCAATAAAGATAATGGCAACTGGTTTGCACTCGCTCGTAAGCGTAGCGCTTCAGTAAAAGAGGCCATTGACCGTTGTTTTAAACGCTGCTGCCGGTGGCGGTAACGCTGACGACTAACAATTCCAATACGTAATCGCTCAACAACCATGTCAGGGTTTTCTGTTAACGGCGATAACCCTTCAATTAATACAATTTTATCAACATATTCAGGAAAAACTGCCGCATAGCAACCGGCAACAATGGCCCCTAGCGAATGACCAATAAGATGCACTTTTTCATGCTTTAACTGCGTAATGACTTGGTGTAAATCATCAATATAATCAACAAAGTGATAATAGTTATCACTACTTTTATGATCAGATTTACCGTGTCCAGGCCAATCAAATGCAATCACATTATAGTGTTGCGTTAACAACGGCCATAAAGAAGCAAAAGTCGCAGCATTATCTTGCCAACCGTGAAGCAACACCAATAACGGTTTTGATGTCACTGTGGCTGTATTTATATCAATATTGCTACAACCAGCAAGATTATATTCAGCTAAAGTCAGCGTAATTTCTTTCATTATAATTAAGGTACTACTCGTTCAACAATACGACCATTAACACCAACATTAGGCATCATTAAGTCATTATCCCACGGGTCACAATTAAATGAATAACATGGCTGACGCGTCCAAAATGGGTCATCTAGTTGTATCTGCTGCTGCACTCGCCACAGCTGTTGACCGAAGACTTGTACCACTGGGAAAGTATATGGATATTTGCCTATCTTTCCTTGCTCATCACCAGTAAATTTGCCAACCACAGTCAATAAGCGTCCTTTAGCATATTCAAGCGGCTCTAAAAAACCATTAATATATGCAATAAAACGGCCTTGAGATTGTGCGTTCAAGATTGGACGACCATCCGCGGTTAAGGGTATAGCAACCATTTCAATCCGCGTTTGCTGCTGTTCATTACGAATAGATGCAATAACCCCACCCAATCGAACCTCTTTGTTTTGGCTCGCTTGTGGATGTTGTTGAATAACAGTTAAATCTGTAATTGGGTCTTTCGATTTCGTTACTAACGTAGCTGGTAAGCTGGCGCAGCCTACCATAAACACTAATATCACCCCAAGAAATAGCTTACCAAACATCTAAAACCTCGATATATTTGTTTAATAACTCACCAAAAAATACGCTCTACTAATGCTTTTTGACTCTGACTCATTAACGATAGCGATCTTAGCGACATCACCATTAAGGTATATTATACCAAAATATTAACGCCAAACTGCGCAGAGAGCGCTTGCTGTTGCTGATAATATAGAACGTCTAAATAGCAATTTATCATCGATTGGTGCGCTGCAGATGGAACATCATAATGTATAACAGCAGTAGGTATTGAGAGTAACCTTGATGCCATTTTATTTTGTCGTGTCGTTTCGGTAGGCGTTGATGTGATTTTAGAACCAGCAGAAGTAACAATTGCCGTTGATGGTGCAACTTTAGCACGTGAAGAGATAGGTGTTACTACAGGCATTATAGAAGACAAACTCATCATCACCATTACACCTAATTAAAGATATAAAAGAGTGGCGCTATATATGCGGCACTCTTTTATATTAATTTATATTGTTAGATCACTCTCGACCTGGCAATTTTTTCCAAGTCACAGTATCACGTAAGTAAACAGGGCTCGCCGCTTCTGCAGCAACCATTTCACCACGTTCAAAAGCATATTTAGCTAAATGCACCATATCTTGTGAATCAGGATATAGCACTGAGCCTACTTGAGCTGTTAAGGGAAGTTGACTTAGCAATTCAGGGTAAGCCTCCCAGCCTGTACCTGCTGTTAACCATAAATTAGGATCAGCCTGTACATTTGCTAATAACACATCAGGAGCAATCACTTGCTCATTACCCATTAATAGCCAATCACCATCGGTTTTACGCTGGTACTGTCCCCAATAAAGCTCGCCCATACGCGCATCAATTGCCGTCAGCACATGCTCTGCTTGATGTAAACGGAATGAACCTTGTGCCATCGCAGCTAAAGTAGAAACACCAATCATTGGTAAGTTAGCACCAAAGGCTAAACCTTGTGCAATACCAATACCAATGCGCACCCCCGTAAAGCTGCCTGGACCACGTCCATAAGCAAGGGCATCAAGCTGCCTTAATTTAATACCAGCTTCAGCCATTACAGCATCGATCATTGGTAAAATTTTAGTGGTGTGCTCACGAGGTGCATATTCACAACGAGAAATAACATCATCGCCGATCATTAACGCGACAGAACAGTTTTCAGTTGCAGTATCTACTGCCAGAATTTTGGTGCTCATTCAAGCCTCTGAATGTTAGATATCGTCACTTACAGATACTTGAGTATCGGTTAAGCTCGACAAAAATTCGCTAACCCCTGCAACACTACGCGTGCGCGGAATTGGCGGTAAACTTCTCAAAAATACTGCGCCATAAGCTCGAGTAACTATACGATTATCGCAAATTACTAATACCCCTTTATCTTTAGTATCACGAATCAATCGACCCACGCCTTGTTTTAAGGTGATCACTGCATCTGGTACTTGTACCTCAGCAAAAGGATCACCTCCTCGCAAGCGACAATCTTCAATTCGTGCTTTTAATAATGGGTCATCTGGCGCCGTAAACGGTAATTTATCTATGATAACACAGCTAAGGGCTTGGCCTCTAACATCAATGCCTTCCCAAAAAGCCCCTGTTGCGACTAATAATGCGTTACCACGCTCAAGATACTCAGCTAATAACTTTTGTTTACTGGTTTCGCCTTGTGCTAAAACGGGCAGATCAAGTCGAGCTCGAAAGCCTTCTGCAAGATCGCGCACCATCTGATGCGAAGTACACAGGAAGAAACATCGCCCCTCATTGGCAGCAATTATTGGTGCTAGCATCTCAACCAGTTTATCGGCTAAGCCATAGCTATTTGGCTCGGGCAAATGTCGCGGTACACACAATAAAGCTTGAGTGGCGTAATCAAACGGACTTTCTAACGAAAACTGTTGCTTAGGTTGCAGCCCTAAACGGTGGCTAAAGTGGCTAAAATCATCATCAACGGCCAGCGTTGCCGAGGTGAAAATCCAGGCCCCTTTTTGCTCTGCCATGCGTTCACTGAATTTATCAGCAACTGAAAGCGGGGTTATATTTAAACTAAATTGGCGCGGTGTACATTCATACCAATATGAATAGCCAATAATACTGGTATCAACCACCCGTTTTAAACGTGCCTTTAACAACGTTGCCCGCTCAAAGGCCGCATCTAATAACTGGCTACGTCCTAAGGCTAATTTAAGCACATCATAAATTAAATCAAGCGCATCATTTAGGCGCACTAATTCACGTTGTACTGCCGGTGTTTGTGATGCTTCACGCCAGTTACCACGAAACCCTGGATCGCCTAAAATAATCCGCATCTCAAACGCCGCTTGCTGTAACCTTGCAGCTGCTTTTTGCAATTGGCGCATGTCTTTAGCTTCAGTGCGATAACCAATTTCAATATCTTTTGCCAGCTCAATTAATTGGCGACTCGATAAATTTTGACCAAAATATTGGCTCGCAATATCAGGCATTTGATGGGCTTCATCAAAAATAAACACATCAGCTTCAGGAATTAACTCACCAAAACCATTGTCTTTCATTGCTAAGTCAGCCAGAAATAAATGGTGGTTCACCACAACCACATCCGCTTCCATCGCTTTACGGCGTGCTTTAACCACAAAGCAATCATCAAAAGACGGACATTCACGTCCAAGACAATTGTCATTACTTGAGGTGATCATCGGGATAACAGGGCTATCTTCGGCGATATCTTCACATTCACCAAGATCTCCGGTTTTAGATGCTGATGACCACTGCCGAGTCTTAATTAACAAACTTAGCATCACCGGATCAGAATGCTCGCCATGGCTTTCGGTTATTTGACGGCTAAGGCGATCAACACATAAATAGTTTGAACGGCCTTTTAATAACGCCACTCGCCCTGTAAACCCCAATGCACTCGCCATTAATGGCAAATCACGATGAAATAATTGTTCTTGGAGGTTTTTAGAGCCGGTACTAATAATTATTTTCTTACCGCTGACTAATGCAGGAACAAGGTAGGCAAATGTTTTACCAGTGCCAGTACCGGCTTCAACCACTAATTGTGATTGCTGCTTGATAGCATCAGCGACGGCTTTGGCCATATCAATTTGAGATTGTCGAGCTTGAAATCCGGGAATGGCTTTATCTAACGCACCACCAGCGGCAAAAAACTTAGCTATCATTCACTTCGCACTATTGGTTATTTATACAGTATCAATGGCTCTATTATGCCTATTTTATTAGCTCACCACCAGTTATCTAAAATGCTATTTCGCACCAATGCAACAGCACATTCAATAAACTATTTGACCCCAACATAGAATACGCGTAATAGTGATAAATTATGATTTTTAGGCGCTGCACTGCGTTGCCGTCATCAGGAACACATATGGAAAAGAAAACATTATTAACGGAATGCCCTGATAATATGGGCCTTATCGCCAAAATTACTAATATCTGTCATAAACATCAGCTCAACATTATTAATAATAAAGAATACGTTGATAACGCTAAAAACCAGTTTTTTATGCGTACTGATCTTGAAGGCTATTTCAATGATGAAACCTTACTTGCAGATCTTGATCGCGCTTTACCAGCAGGAAGCAAACGCCGCTTAATTAGCTCAGAGCGTAAAAAAATTGTCATTATGGTGACTAAAGAAGCCCATTGCTTAGGGGACATTTTAGTAAAAACCTTTGATGGTTCATTAGATATTGAGATTGCGGCAGTGGTTGGTAACTACGATAAGCTACAAGATTTAACTGAAAAATTTAATGTGCCATTTCACCATGTCTGTCATGAGGGGCTCACACGTGAGCAACATGAAACTCAATTACTGACAGCCATACAGCAATACTCACCTAATTATGTCGTGCTCGCAAAATATATGCGTATTCTTACGCCAAATTTTGTGGCCCAATTCCCACACAAGATCATTAATATTCATCACAGCTTTCTTCCTGCATTTATTGGCGCGAAACCTTATCAACAAGCCTTTGAACGTGGCGTGAAAATTATTGGTGCAACCGCCCACTTTGTCACCAACGATCTCGATGAAGGGCCAATCATTACTCAAAACGTGATTCCTGTTGATCACACATTTAGTGCTGAAGAAATGGCAAAATCTGGACGTGATGTTGAAAAATCAGTACTCAGCAAAGCACTGGGTTTAGTGGTTGATGATCGCGTTTTTGTACATGGCAATCGAACTGTGATCCTTTAAATAAACAATCTAGTCATCAATGCCACCGTTTTATAGCTCGGTGGCATTTTTAAATTTACAGCAACCAACGAGGTTACAACTGCTCACTCGCAATCACTGCCGCTAAAGAATGTGAATGTAATTTGATGCAGATATTATCTTTTTTAAAAGCATAAGTCGGGTTTGGCAAACGTTCATGCTCTCCTGCAGGAGAACTGGCCTTAACCTTAATACCTTTACTCGCTAATTGCTGCCAATCCAATGCAGGAAAAGCAGTATCAATACCCTGTTGCAATTGTTCTATCGACATCGCATTACCTGGAATAACAAACTCAACATGCTCCCACCCTTGCTGGGGATAGACTTTATCACTTGGATAAGGCAACTCTAACGCTTCAATAGTCCAATCCCCGACTTGAAGCGGCTTATCAAAACCAATCACCACAATCGGACGCCCATTAATGATCGTCTTTGACCATTCAGTACCATAAGCTAACCACGCTTGATGCAGCTCCAGTGCAATATCCTGTGAATTAACTCTTAATGCAATATGATCTGCTGAGTATGCTGAAAGCGAAATTCCAATCTCATTAGCTAAATCAATAATGCGATTCATAAACACAGGTAAATCAGCTAACATTTGCTCAGGATGCAAGCCTAATTGTTTCAATTTTTGCATTTTATCTCTCCAACCACGTAACATTTAACAAACAAGCGCATAATTACTCAGACTTTTCGCATTACCAATAGCTAAACTAGCACGAGGTAGCCCTTATCAGTGCTGAATTTGGGCTTTATTTTAGTCTATTTGAAAAACTTTAAAAAAAATTGCTTACAATCTCTTTTTCCAGTTGCCAAAGTACCTAACTATGTGGGTATTATTAGGGTAACGCACGCTGCTTATTCAAGATATTGGTGTTTAAACTAAATTAACACTACCATCAAAAAATACTCACGTAGCTTTGGCCGCTTTTGAGTTAACCAAAAAACACTTTAGCTCCGTGAGTATTTTTGGCGGCATATCTTGCCATACGCAGACGTTTTTGCCACATACATATGATTGGCGTTACAAACGATTAAGGAACAGCGAGTGAATATTCAAGCACTTATTAATGATAAAGTATCACAAGCATTAGAAGCTGCAGGCGCACCTGCCGGTAGTCCAGCAGCAGTTCGTCAGTCAGCAAAAGCACAATTTGGTGATTACCAAGCAAACGGTGTTATGGGCGTTGCTAAAAAATTGGGTATGAATCCACGTGAATTCGCTCAAAAAGTTATCGATTGTCTACAACTAGACGGTATTGCAGAGAAAGTTGAAATTGCAGGCCCTGGTTTTATCAATATCTTCCTTGATAAAGCATGGCTAGCTGCTCGCGGTGAAGAAGCACTAGCAAGCGAACGTCTAGCAGTTGCTACTGATGAAGCACAAACGATTGTTGTTGACTATTCAGCACCTAACGTAGCAAAAGAAATGCACGTTGGTCACTTACGTTCAACAATCATTGGTGATGCCGTTGTACGTACCCTAGAGTTTTTAGGTCACAATGTTATTCGTGCTAACCACCTTGGCGACTGGGGTACCCAATTTGGTATGCTGATCGCGAACATGGAACGTAAAGAAAAAGAAGGTAGCGATGTTTCAATGAACATCAGCGATCTTGAAGGCTTCTACCGTGAATCAAAAGTTCTTTATGATGAAGATGAAGAGTTTGGTGTAACTGCACGTAATTTCGTTGTACGTCTACAAAGTGGCGACGAGTACTGCCTTGAGAAATGGCGTCAACTTGTTGCAATCACACTCAAGCAAAACCAACGCAACTACGATCGTCTAAGCGTATCATTAACTGATGATAACGTAATGGGTGAGTCAATGTATAACGACATGCTTGCTCCTGTTGTTGCAGATCTAAAACAAAAAGGTCTAGCAGTAGAGAGTGATGGCGCAACAGTTGTTTTCCTTGACGAATACAAGAATAAAGATGGCGAGCCAATGGGTGTTATCATCCAAAAGCGTGATGGCGGCTACCTATACACCACGACAGATATTGCTTGTGCTAAATACCGTTACGAGCAACTTCATGCCGATCGTGTACTTTACTTCATTGACTCACGTCAGCACCAGCACCTAATGATGGCTTGGTCTATCGTTCGCAAAGCGGGTTATGTTCCAGAGGAAGTATCTCTAGAGCACCACGCATTTGGTATGATGCTAGGTAAAGATGGTCGTCCATTTAAGACCCGTGCTGGCGGTACTGTACGTCTTGCTGATCTTCTAGATGAAGCAGAAGAGCGTGCAAACAAGCTAATCGAAGAAAAGAACCCAGAACTAAGTGCTGAAGAAAAAGCAAAAATTGCGACAACTGTTGCAATGGCTGCAGTTAAGTACTCTGATCTTTCTAAGCACCGTACCACAGACTACATCTTCGACTGGGATAACATGCTTGCATTTGAAGGTAACACTGCACCATACATGCAGTATGCTTACACTCGTGTAGCGTCTATCTTTAAGCGTGCAAATGTTGAACTAAAAGATCTAACATGCCCTATCGTTATCAATGACGAGAAAGAGCAAGCATTATTGTCTAAGTTACTTCAATTTGAAGAAGCAGTTCAGTCTGTAGCGCGTGAAGGCCAACCACACCTAATGTGTACTTACCTGTTTGAACTTGCAGGTCTGTTCTCTAGCTTCTACGAAGCATGTCCAATTCTTAACGCTGAAGAAACCGTTAAGCAAAGCCGCTTAAAGTTAGCACTACTAACAGCTAACACAATTAAGAAAGGCTTGGATCTACTTGGTATCGAAACACTAGAGCGTATGTAATTAGCGGATAGTGTGATAGCTGTTTATAGTAATAGATAGCTGGATAATAAAAAGCCTTCATTCGTGAAGGCTTTTTTAATGGTACTAACATCACTGATTATTGACCGAAACGTAAGCCACCATCATGTAGCCAAGTTAACTCTTTCTTGGTCGATAATCGCCCTTTGACTGCATTTCGATGTGGAAAGCGGCCAAATTCTTTAATCACTTCAAAATGGCTATTAGCAAAGTCATAAAAACTATCAAACACTGCAATGTTCTCAAGTTGGACATTTTTACGTAATAAATCAAATCGAAATACACTTTCTTCTTGATCTTCTAATTCTTCAGAATGCTCTAAGGGCAAATAAAAGAATACCCGTTCAATAGCTGCAAGTTCGGTGTCTTGATTAAGGGCTAAACCACGTTTACAAATAGCAAGTGCTAGCAAATCATACCTAAAGGCAGCATTAAGTCCGCGATAAATATTACGTGGAAATTGATCCAATAGAATAATTAACGCCAGACGTCCCTGCGCAGTATCACTCCAATGATTAAGCTCCCCATTGCCCGCCATACTTACCCAATGTTGAAACTTAGACGTGATTTCAACATCAACCTCAGCTCCCCCTAAAAACCATAGTGCATTTTTATTTTCACGGGTCACTTCGCCATTTAGCTCACCAAACCAGTAATCAAGAATAAATTGATACTCAGTTACCATTTAAGCCCCCATTAATACACTTTAACTACGTTTTTATAGGATAATCATCATTAATTAAGCGATGATTATGCATACCTTCAAGGATAATACCAATTGCGCTGAATTAAGCTTACTATAATAAATATTGCTCAAGCTTGTGAGCTAGAATGTACTGTTAAGGAATAATTACATGAGTTTCACTCTTCATCCTCGATTAATGGCAGATACAACGGTACTTGGTGATTTACCTTTATCACGCGTATTACTGGTAAAAGAAGCCCTTGGTCCATGGCTTATCTTAGTACCTCGTTATGATTCACTGCGTGAAATCCATCATTTATCAGAGCAAGATCAGCAACAACTTATGCGTGAATCATCAGCAGTGGCGGCTTTATTAGAGCAAGACTATCAAGCTGAAAAAATAAATATTGGTGCACTTGGTAATCTTGTGCCTCAACTTCATATTCACCATATCGCCCGTTTTAGCGATGATATCGCATGGCCCGGACCTGTTTGGGGTAATACCCAAGGTATTCAACGTAGTGAAGAAGTACAGCAAGCGCTTGCTGAAGAATTACGTCAAGAACTCAGTAATATCGCAGGTTTTAGCACCCTCAACGTTTAATCACACTATTAAATTAGCGTAACTGTCACGGTTACGCTGATGATTATTGCTGTAAATATAGCGCTAAAAAAAGCAGCCCGTAGGCTGCTTATTGAAAACACACTATTTAACGCATAACCGTGACTGATAACTCATTCGCGGCTAAGCATCGATACCACACATCTTTAGCTGTCTGACAACATTGGGTACTATCACAGCCTACTAACTCTTTGCCAATAGCGCCTTTTTTTACCCACACCGCAAGCATGGCATCTACACCATCTTCTGACATACCAAAATGGATAGCAAGCTGGTTACGACTCACTCGACCATGATCTGCAATATACTGTTTTAATTGTTGTAAAATCATTCAAGCAATAATCCTTCTAGATGCGACTGCTTTTTACCTTGGCGTTTCATCAACCAGTATATGCCGACATTAATCACAATGAAGAATGCTATCCAGAACGAGCTACTGGCTGGATGTAAAGCAAAGTCTGCAATCTGATAGAACAATGATGCAAATGTATAAGCCAATAACATTGTCCAACCAGCAATAAAGCCAGCAAATTTCTTACCAAACTCACGCACATATGCACCCATAGCCGCCGCACATGGTGTATAAAGTAGAATGAAGATAAGGTACGACATTGCTGCAGCACCGCTTACAAAGCGTGACTGAATATTACCGTAAACAGATTGATCAACACCTTGCTCTTCCGCAACCGCGGTTTTATTTTCAAGATCGCCAACTTCAATACCTAAAGGATCACTGAAGCTTAACGCTGCTAAGTTATCGCCAATAGAAGCAACGGCTTCTTTTAAGCTACTAACAAGATCATATTCTTCGTTACCACCATCAAGAGTGGGTGCGTACAAACTATTTAACGTACCAACAACCGCTTCTTTAGCAAAGATACCAGTAATAATACCCACTGTTGCAGGCCAGTTATCAGCCTTAACACCAATCGGCTCAAGAACAGGTGTCACCACTTGTGCTGCATGTGATAGCACAGATTTTGACGTATCTTCATTACCAAATGAACCATCAGTACCGAGAGAGTTGAAGAAACTTAAAATCGTTACTACAACTACGATCGTTTTACCGGCACCAAACACAAAACGCTTCAATTTCTGCCATGTTTTAATGATCACGTTACGTATTGTTGGTAACTCATAATTTGGCATTTCCATGATAAAACTATCACTTGCACCAGGGTAAAGCGTATTACGCAGAATAAGGCCTGTCATTACTGCGGCAACAATACCTAAAATATACAGAGTGAAAACAACATTCTGACCATTATCAGGAAAGAAAGCGGCTGCAAATAATGCATACACAGGTAAACGCGCACCACATGACATAAACGGTGCCATTGCCGCTGCAAGTTTACGCTCACGCTCTTGTTCTAACGTACGTGTTGCCATGATGGCGGGCACATTACAGCCAAAACCAAGCACCAGTGGAACAAATGCTTTACCCGGTAAACCTACTTTTTGCATCACTTTATCAAGTACAAAAGCGGCACGTGCCATATAACCAGAGCTTTCCAGCACAGCAAGGAACAGATATAAACAGGCAATCACAGGAATAAAGGTCGCAACAGTTTGAATACCACCACCAATACCATTAGCAATAATTGTCACTAACCAAACCGGTAAATGGTTATCTAATAGATAATGTCCGCCATCAACCAATACTGCACCGAAACTAATATCAAAAAAGTCGATAAATGCACTACCAATGTTTATGGCAAACATAAACATTACGTACATTACTAAGAAGAAAAATGGGATACCAATAGCACGGTGTAATAATATGCGGTCAATTTTATCAGTTAGGCTATGGCTTAGACGGCCTTCCTGACGACGTACTTTCTGACATAATTGATGTAAAAACGTATAACGTACATCAGCTACTTGAATATCAGCATCAACTGATTCAAGCATTTGGCTACGAATAGCACATGCTTGTTGTTTATGTTCTTCTGATAACGTGTGGATCACTAAAGTGTCATTTTCTAACACACGAATCGATTGTGCACGCGCATTTAACTTTTCATTTTGAATAAATAATGGCTTTAACTGTTCAACAGCCGCTTCAAAATCATGACCATAATCGAGTGAAAAATCCGAAACAACAATGCCTTGAATCAGCATTTTATGTAGCTTTGATTTAAACTCGCCAATGCGTTCCATATTATTGGCAGACAATGCAACAACTGGACAACCCAAGGCTTTTTCTAATGCTTTAAGATCTAGCACTTGTTGCTGGCGTTTCAATACATCCATCTTATTAAGTACAACCACCATCGGTCGACCTAATTCACGCAGTTGTAACGTCATGTATAAACTGCGTTCAAGTGATGATGCATCAACAACGTTGATAATAACGTCAGCAGGCGTTGTTAAAATTGCGCGTGACGCAATAGCTTCATCAAGGCTGTTAGCATCATTCGCACTATCAAGATTATAAATACCAGGTAGATCTGTCAGAGAAAAATCATCGCCATTATGCTGATACCGACCCGTCTTCTTTTCAACCGTCACACCAGCCCAGTTACCGACCTGCTGTTTTGCTCCCGTTAATCCATTAAATAACGTTGTTTTGCCGCTATTTGGATTACCCACGGTAAGGATGTCATATTGCATTACTTAACCTCAACTTCAATGTCTTCAGCAATTTTTTTGCGCAGTGCAATATCAACACCACGAACTCGAACCTGAAGCGGATCGCCCAGAGGAGCTAAACGAACAACTGTAATTTCTGTGTGTGGTAAAAGACCCATCACCATTAATTTTTTTCGCGTTACAGCTGGCAACGCAGACATATTAATCACTGTACCGCTGTGACCACACGACATATCTGACAGTTTCATAACTAAACGTCTACCTTAATAAGAATTATTTTCATTACGATATGGCGAAGTTTACACTTTGATACGAAATTAGTCTTGTCTTAAATCAATTATTCTATGACTGATTTAAAACAATAGTTTTCAATTATTGATTATCAATATTTAATATAAACAACCAATAAAATGACATTGTTTCTTTTTTTGTCGCTCTTTTTTAAACACAAAAAAAAGCGTACTTTTCAGTACGCTTTAAGAACAAATAGTTATGTTTAGTTTAACTCGACATCTGCGCGGTTAATTGTTTTTTGTATGCTTTAACATTACGCATAAATTGCGTTCGAGTGCTGCCTCTTAACGGTTCAGCTTGTGGCAAGGGTACTTTCATTGCATTAACCGGTCGCCCGTTCTTTATTAGCTCAAAATGTAAATGAGGGCCTGTTGAACGTCCCGTATTACCACTTTTTGCAATACGTTGCCCCATTTTGACTCTATCGCCTACTTTGACTTGGCGTTTGCTCAGATGTAAATAACGCGTCATGTATTCGCGACCATGTTTGATCACAATATAATTACCCGCTAGTGGATGATAACGAGACTTAACCACCACTCCATCACCAGCAGCCAGAATAGTCGTACCAACAGGTACCGCAAAATCAGTACCATTGTGTGGCGAACGACGTTTGGTAATTGGATGCAAACGATTTGGATTAAATGACGAACTGATTCGATATGACTTCAGTGTTGGTATACGTTTAAAGCCGCGGTTTAAACTGCGTCCATCTTGATCATAAAATTGGTCATCTGCGCCACGAGCGATAAAGATAGAATGTCCTCGACGTTGGCTTTTATAGTAAAAGGCATTCATTTTACCTTTGCCAACCGCTTTACCATCAATAAATTCACGATCTAACACCATCCCAAACGAATCCCCTTTTTGAGCATCACGGCCAAGGTTCATCTTCCATTGCAATGCTTTAACCACATTACCGATTTGCGTTGGTGTTAATCCAGCATCACGTGCTGAATTATAGAAACTACCTGATACTTGCCCTGTGAGTACGACTGGTTTAATAACGCCTTTCTGTACCACTTCTTTATAGCTGTAGCCTTTTTTACCAAGCGTATAAGTATCGGTTACTTTTTTACTACGAATAATACTCAGTGATGTCAACTTACCATCGGCATCAACTTCCCATTCTAATGTTTGACCAACCCGTAACTGTTGTACTGATTTATTAGCATCAATTAAACGGTACATATCTGAAATAGGTAAACCATATTGAGAAAATATCACCCCGAGAGTTTCACCAGATGTGACACGATGCTTAGATTCAGTTTCAGCATGGGCCTGTACTAATTGCCGTTCAATTTCATCTTTTGGTGCTTGGAATTCAGGATCATTTTGATCTAAAGACACACCCATAGGTTCACTATCAGGCTCTGAAACCTCTGAGGGAGTGATATTAATCGGCACTGCAATCGGCGCAGGTTTTTTAAAGGAGGGAATATGTATTGTATGTTTCGATGGCTGCCATGCAATAGCAGCCATCATTAAAACTGTGGTTGAGAATAACGCTATTTTATGTTGCAGCGGTAACATCTTCAATGATGTCACCGCAGCGATATAATATTTCATGATTAATTAAGACACTTACTAAATCGTTGTCCAAGTTCATTAAGAAAACGGACATATCCTCCCTTGCCCTCAACGATATCAGTTGCCATTGGGTCAAGAGTCCCTATTTTAACATTCGTTCCTTTGGTCACAGATTTCACAACAGCAGGTGAAAACTGTGGTTCACTAAAGACACATTGTGCCTCATTATTCGTTAACGCCTGACGAATAGATAACAGTGTTTTTGCACCCGGACGACGATCCGGTTCAACCGTAAAATGGCCAAGATTATCAAGCTTAAACTGTTGTTCAAAATAGCCATAGCCATCATGGAAAACGTAATAACCTTTATTATTTAAAGGCTGTAATTGTTTATTCAGCTTAATAACCGCTTGTTGAACTTCTGTAGTGAATGTAGAAAGATTAGCTGTATATGTATTTTTATGCAACGGGTCATACTTGATCAATGCCTTAGTTATGACATTTGCTGCTTGTACTGCTTGATCTGGTCCCAACCATAAGTGAGGATCGATACCATTATGTTCGTGATGATGACCTTGATGTTCAGTTTCTGTGCCATGACTGTCATGCTCATGCTCATGCTCATGCTCATGCTCAGCATGTGATTCATCTTCTTCTGCATAATAGCGGAAATTAATTCCTTGCTGTTTACTTAACGCAATATTTTCAGGTTTTGAATCCATAGTTTTTGTTAAAAAGGATTCTAGTTCTGGGCCGATCCATACAACCAAGTCGGCCTGCTTTAATTTTTTTACATCTGAAGGACGTAAAGCATAATCATGGGGTGATGATCCTGCTGGAATAACAAATTCACTGGTTGCAGCGCCTTGAGTTAATTCACTAACAATCAAATTCAATGGTTTAACCGTTGTAACCACGTTAAAAGTATCATCAGCAAACGCTGAACCTGAAAGAACAACAGCAGTAGCGCAACATAAAGAAGTTAGACGGTGCATGATTTTTCCATAAAATGTAAACGGTAAAAAAATTATTGATTATCAGCAAAGAAATTTTTCTCAATTGGCTATAATCAGCGCGTATTAACAGTAACACAACTATCATAGCGATGTTATAATATAACATCACAATTTTGCAAATTCTTATTTTAAGCACGCTTTATGACAACATTAGTAGAATTACAATCATTAACCGTCGCCTTTTCTGGCCGTAACGTTCTCGATAATATTGCGCTCAAATTAGAACGTGGTGAAATTACAACGCTTATTGGTCCTAATGGTGCTGGCAAATCAACACTTGTAAAAGTGATAACAGGTTTGCAAAAACCAACCTTAGGTAACGTTGTGCGTCAAAAGGGAATGCGCATTGGTTATGTACCACAAAAGCTTCATCTAAATGATACTTTGCCACTTTCTGTTGATCGATTTATGCGATTAGCGGGACGCTATTCTATTGATCAGCGACGTGAAGCACTAACCATGGTCAATGGCGCTCACTTAATCGATAGCGACATGCATCGCTTATCTGGTGGTGAGATGCAACGGGTATTATTGGCACGAGCATTATTACAAAAGCCAGATTTATTAGTGCTAGATGAACCTGTTCAAGGAGTCGATGTTACAGGTCAATTAGAACTTTATCGCCTAATTCAACAACTACGCGACTTACTTAACTGTGCTATTTTAATGGTTTCGCACGATCTTCACCTTGTAATGGCTAAAACGGATAAAGTGATCTGCTTACAACATCATATTTGTTGTTCTGGTAGCCCATTTAGTGTGACTAACCACCCTAAATATATTGCATTATTTGGTCGTCAAGCCAGTGACCAACTCGCGTTATATCAACATCAACACAACCACCAACATGATGATTCAGTAACACCATCAACATGCTGTAATAATCATCAGGATAATAAAAAATAATGATTGAATTTCTACTTCCAGCGTTAATTGCTGGTATTGGGATCGCCCTATTAGCCGGTCCTTTAGGGTCTTTTGTGGTATGGCGCAAAATGGCTTATTTTGGTGATACCCTCTCACACGCATCATTACTGGGTATTGCCTTAGGCTTTTTATTTAATATTAATTTAAATCTCGCGTTAGTTATTTGTTGTTTAGTGCTCGCGGTTATTTTAGTGACCTTACAAAAGCAACGCTATGTTGCAACCGATACTCTGCTTGGCATCTTAGCCCATAGCGCATTATCTCTTGGTTTAGTGGCAGTTAGCTTTTTAGATAATGTTCGTATCGATTTAATGTCTTATTTGTTCGGTGATTTACTGGCAGTAACCACCAATGATTTAATGTGGATTTACGGTGGTGGTGCTATCGTATTGGCGCTACTTATTTCTCTATGGCGACCGCTGCTATCAATGACAATCAGTGAAGAAATGGCACAAGTCGAAGGTGTAAACGTCGATTTAATGCGATTATTATTAATGCTGATGGTCGGTATGGTGATTGCAGTTGCAATGAAATTTGTTGGCGCATTAATTATTACGTCATTGTTAATTATTCCAGCAGCAACCGCACGCCGTTTTGCTAATAGTCCAGAATCAATGGCCGTTATTGCCTCTATCATTGGATCGATTTCAGTGGTGCTCGGCTTGGCTATGTCATGGCACTATGACACTCCAGCGGGCCCTTCTGTAGTCGTATCAGCAGCAGCATTATTTATGCTTAGCCAGCTAAAACGAACGGCACGTTAACCGTTAAAATGTGATATGGGTAGCTGACAAGATTATTTAAATATAAATGTCATAATAATAGACAAATTCTGTCACTACCCGTCTTTACTCTTTTCTTGCTCACACATTAAATCAATAATGACTGAACACAGGAAAGTAAAGCTATGAGTAAGGAAACGTTCGACCCTACCCGCTACAATACCAGCAATAACAAAGCATTTGATGATGTACTACAGGCAAGTTTGCAACGTCGAAGCCTTCTAAAAGGCGGCTTAAGTATGGGGGCAATGACTGCACTTGGTGCATTCGGTGTTGCTGGTTGTAACTCATCTAACCCTACAGAAACAGCTGCAAAGGTAGCGGATCGTTCTCAAGCTGTATTAAATTTTAATTCTATTCCAGGCTCATTAACTGACGCCGTCTCTGTTCCTTCCGGTTACACCGCACAAGTATTAGTGCCTTGGGGTACACCATTAAACGCTAGCGCCAATGCATGGAAAAACGATGGTACAAACACCAGTAGCGATCAGCTAAATGCATTAGGTATGCACCATGATGGCATGCATTTCTTTCCTTTAAACCAACAATCCACTGATGGATTACTTTGTATCAACCATGAATACATTGATCAGCAAGCGCTACACCCAAACTGGGACAAAGATGCAGAAAGAGCCAAAAATGTACGGACAGACATTGATGAAATCCGTAAAGAAATCAATGCTCATGGTATTTCTGTGGCGCGGATTAAACTTGAAAATAACCACTGGAAATTAATCGACAACGATCCACTAAATCGTCGCTATACAGGGGCAACAGTAATGGATTTATCTGGCCCAGTTGCTCATACTGAACTCACCACCACCCGTTTTTCTCCTGATGGCAGCCAAACTCGCGGTACACTTAACAACTGTGGTAACGGTTATACGCCTTGGGGGACTTACCTTACCTGTGAAGAAAACTGGCCGGGCTATTTTACTAACACTGGAACACGTACTAAAGAGCAAGATCGTATTGGTATTTCAGGCGTAGGTAAATATCTGCAAGGTCGCTATAAATGGGAAACGTTAGCTGGTCATAATGACGAACGTCTTGATGAATTTTCACGTTTTAATCTAGCACCAACAGGTAATTCATCGCTTGATGATTACCGCAATGAAGCTAATGGTCATGGCTATATTGTTGAAATTGACCCATATACTAAAAACTCACGTGCGAAAAAGCGTACTGCATTAGGCCGTTTTCGTCATGAAGGCTGTACCTTTGGCAAACTTGAAGCAGGTAAACCAGTGGTGTTCTATTCAGGTCATGACTCGCGCTTTGAGTATTTATATAAATTTGAATCAAAAGCACTATGGGATCCTGCTGATGTATCACCGTCAAACCGCTTAGATGTTGGTGATAAATACATGGATGAAGGTACTCTTTATGTCGCTCGCTTTAATGAAGATAGCACCGGAACTTGGCTACCATTAACGCTTGAAAGCCTAACAACGTCGGGCGATACTCTTGCTTCACAGTTTAATTCATTAGCAGAAATCATCGTTAATACCGCCGGCGCAGCGGACTTAGTTGGGGCAACGCCGATGGATCGCCCAGAATGGTCTGCCGTTGATCCATTTACTGGCTCGGTTTATCTCACTCTGACTAATAATACCAAACGTAAAGACAGTACTAACCCAGCTAACCCTCGCCTGAATAATAAGTTTGGTCATATTATTCGTTGGGATGAAGGTGAAACTCCTACAGTATTTAACTGGGATATCTTTGTTTTTGGCTCACCAACAAATGGCGATGAGGAGACTAACCGTTCCGGTTTAACCGACTTGAATCAATTTGCTAGCCCTGATGGTTTAGCTTTTGATGCGCGAGGCATTATGTGGATTCAAACCGATAATGGTGCCGATGAAGTTGAACAATACACCAATGATCAAATGCTTGCAGTTGTGCCATCACAATTACTGGATAAAGATAATAACCAAGCCGTGATCTCAAGTTCAAATCAAACCGAGCTAAAACGCTTCTTTGTTGGTCCAAATGGATGTGAGGTCACAGGTTTTACCATTAGCCCTGATTACAGGTCATTGTTTATCAATATTCAACACCCAGATAACTGGCCTTATAGTAATGATGCAACAGAAATAACTCCGAGTGGTACTGAGGTTCGCCCGCGCTCATCAACTGTGGTTATTCGCCGTGAAGATGGCGGTGAGATCGGTGTTTAAATTTCTGCGTTAGCAACTAACAAAAAGCCCCGCATAATTTGCAGGGCTTTGATTTTCAATAGCTAAAGATAAATTACCAGTTAGTCACTTCGCGTAATGCTTTACCAATATCAGCTAAGCTTTGCACCGTTTTAACCCCAGCCGCTTCCAATGCTGCAAATTTTTCATCAGCAGTACCTTTGCCACCAGAAATAATGGCACCAGCATGGCCCATACGTTTACCCGGAGGCGCTGTCACACCTGCGATGTAAGATACAACCGGTTTAGTGACATTATCTTTAATGTAAGCAGCCGCTTCTTCTTCTGCGGTACCACCGATTTCACCAATCATTACAATCGCTTCTGTCGCTGGATCTTTTTCAAACATTTCCAAAATATCAATGAAGTTTGAACCCGGAATGGGATCGCCACCGATACCAACACAAGTTGATTGACCAAAGCCTTCATCGGTCGTTTGTTTTACCGCTTCATAAGTTAATGTGCCTGAACGTGAAACAATACCCACTTTACCCGCTTTATGAATATGACCTGGCATAATGCCAATTTTACATTCATCAGGAGTAATAATGCCGGGACAGTTAGGGCCAATCATTCGTACACCGCTGGCATCTAAACGTACTTTAACATCCAACATATCTAAGGTTGGTATACCTTCCGTGATAGTAACAATCAGCTCAATACCAGCATCAATGGCTTCTAAAATCGCATCTTTACAAAATGGTGCCGGTACATAAATGACGGTTGCAGTCGCGCCAGTTGCTTTGACCGCATCACGAACGGTATTAAACACAGGTAAACCTAAATGAGTAGTTCCGCCTTTACCTGGTGAAACACCACCGACTAATTGAGTACCATAAGCCAGCGCTTGCTCTGAATGAAATGTACCTTGACCACCGGTAAAACCTTGGCAAATGACTTTAGTCTGTTTATTAATAAGTACTGACATTATTTACCCTCCGCGGCAGCAACGACTTTTTCTGCAGCTTCAGTTAGCGACGTCGCAGCAATAATATTGAGGCCACTATCAGCCAGTTTTGCAGCGCCAACTTCAGCATTGTTACCTTCAAGGCGCACCACTACTGGCACTTTTACACCCACTTCAGCAATCGCACCAATAATACCTTCAGCGATAAGATCACAGCGAACTATGCCACCAAAAATATTCACTAAAACGGCTTTAACATTGCTATCTGAAAGAATAATTTTGAAGGCTTCTGTCACCCGCTCTTTGGTTGCACCGCCGCCAACATCAAGGAAGTTTGCTGGCTGTCCACCATGAAGGTTAACAATATCCATGGTACCCATTGCCAACCCTGCGCCATTGACCATACAGCCAATATTACCGTCAAGAGCAACATAATTGAGTTCCCATTGTGCAGCATGGGCTTCACGCTCATCTTCTTGAGATGGATCATGCATTTGGCGCAATTTAGGCTGACGATATAATGCATTGGCATCAATATTAATTTTACCGTCCAGACACACTAATGTGCCTTCTTGAGTAATAATTAATGGATTAACTTCAAGCAATGCTAAATCACACTCAGCAAACATATTGCCAAGCCCGAGGAATATTTTAGTAAATTGCTTAACTTGATCGCCTTGCAAACCCAGTTTAAACGCTAATTCACGTCCTTGATAAGGTTGCGGGCCAACTAACGGATCAATGGCTGCTTTATGAATAAGATGCGGTGTCTCTTGTGCAACTTTTTCAATTTCCACGCCACCTTCAGTCGATGCCATGAAAACAATACGCTGCGAACTACGATCAACAACTGCACCAAGATATAATTCATTGGCAATACTTGAAGCCGCCTCTACCAACACTTTGGTAACCGGTTGACCTGCAGCATCCGTCTGGTAAGTCACTAAGTTCTTACCCAACCAATGTTGCGCAAATTGTTTAATGCCTTCTTTATTGTCATGTAATTCAACACCGCCAGCCTTTCCTCGACCACCAGCATGAACCTGACATTTTACAACCCATTTTTCACCGCCAATTTTACCTGCCGCTTCTGCCGCTTCTTGTGGGGTATCACAAGCATAGCCTTCAGGCACAGGTAAACCATATTCGGCGAATAGTTGTTTTGCTTGATACTCGTGCAAATTCATAATGTTCTATCCGTTTTTATCCCTTTGGGACTTGTTAAATCCATTTGAGATATTCTTTGATATCTCTTCATCATTGTCCGTGTTTACTGTTCCCTTTGCAGAGAAGAAAGTTAACCGAATAATGAGCATTTACTCGGCTAACTCTTTTGGTACTTATACGTCCAATAATAGACGTGTTGGATCTTCAAGTAGCTCTTTAATTGTGACTAAATAGCCAACAGACTCACGACCATCAACTAAACGATGATCATAAGAAAGTGCCAGATACATCATAGGTAGAATTTCAACTTGACCATTAACTGCCATTGGGCGGTCTTGAATTTTATGCATACCTAAAATTGCCGCTTGTGGTGGGTTAATAATCGGCGTCGACATTAACGATCCAAACACACCACCATTGGTGATAGTAAAGTTACCGCCAATAAGATCATCAACAGTTAACTTGCCATCACGGCCTTTAATTGCCAAGTCACGAATGCCCTTTTCAATTTCAGCCAGACTTAACTTATCACAATCTCGTAACACAGGGGTAACTAAACCGCGTGGTGTTGAGACAGCAATACTGATATCAAAAAAGTTATGATAAACAATATCATCACCATCAATTGATGCATTGACTTCTGGATAACGCTTCAATGCTTCAACAACAGCCTTAACATAAAACGACATAAAACCAAGACGAATACCATGGCGCTGCTCAAACACATCTTTATATTGCTTACGCAGATCCATGATTGGTTTCATGTTAACTTCATTAAATGTCGTTAACATAGCGGTGCTATTTTTAGCTTCTAACAAACGCTCAGCAACACGTTTACGTAAACGTGTCATCGGTACTCGTTTTTCACTGCGATGCGCTAACGGCGGCTCAATTTGAGTATCAACACTCTTAGTGACAACTGGCGCTTCAACTGCTTGTTTCAAATAACTATCGACATCTTCACGCGTGATTCGACCACCCACACCTGTGCCTTTCACTTTCTCAGCGGCTACACCATGCTCACTTAATAAACGGCGAACAGCTGGACTTAACGCTTCACTATTTTCTTCATTTAACGAAGCGGTATTGCGTTTGTTAGGTGACGATTCAGCATCAGCCAATACCGCAGAGGTTGGCTCTCCAGCAACAGCATTGACTTTTATTTTGCCAATCAACTGCTTGGTTAGTACCGTTGTACCTTCAATTTCAAAGATAGCTTCTAGCACCCCATCTTCAGGGGCTGGTACTTCAAGTACAACTTTATCCGTTTCAATATCAACCAAGACCTCATCACGAGAAACAGTATCGCCTGGTTGTTTATGCCATGTGGCTACAGTTGCATCGGCAACAGATTCCGGAAGATCTGGAACCAGAATTTCGATTGTCATATCGGTATTGTCCTTTTGTTCTCGTTCTAATTATTAGAATGGTCTTGAGATTCAATAGTTAATGCGTCTTCAACTAACGCTTTTTGTTGTTTCAAATGTACAGACATATAGCCTACAGCTGGTGATGCTGATGCTGGCCGTCCGGCATAACGTAAAAGCGATCCTGCAGGTAGTGCAGAATAGAAATTATGCTGGCTAGAATACCATGCACCTTGATTTTGAGGCTCTTCCTGACACCATACAAAATCAGTAACATGGCTATAATCAGCAATCGCAGCTTCAACATCTTCTTTTGGAAACGGATATAACTGCTCAATACGCACAATAGCGACATCGGTTTGTTCATTTTTACGACGTTGCTCTAATAAGTCGTAATACACTTTACCGGAGCAGAACACCACTCGCTTCACCTGTTGTGCTGGCAGTTCATCAACCTCACCAATTGCTGCTAAGAAAGTGCCATTAGCAAGTTCATCTAATGTCGATGTACATAACGGATGACGTAATAACGACTTTGGCGACATCACAATTAATGGACGACGCATTGGGCGTACAACTTGGCGACGAATCATATGGTAAACTTGCGCTGGCGTTGATGGCACCACCACTTGCATGTTTTGCTCGGCACATAATTGTAAATAACGCTCAAGACGTGCAGATGAGTGCTCTGGACCTTGGCCTTCATAACCGTGTGGCAATAGCATGGTTAAGCCACACATACGGCCCCACTTTTGCTCACCAGAACTAATAAATTGGTCGACTACCACTTGTGCACCATTGGCAAAATCACCAAATTGCGCTTCCCAAATCGTTAATCCACTTGGCTCTGCCGTTGCATAACCATATTCAAATGCTAATACCGCTTCTTCCGATAACACCGAATCAATCACTTCAAATGGCCCTTGACCATTATGAATGTGAGTTAATGGAATATAGGTACTGGCATCTTGTTGGTTATGTAACACGGCGTGGCGATGGAAAAATGTTCCTCGACCTGAATCTTGACCTGTAATACGAATACGATGACCATCATCAACCAATGTTGCATAAGCTAAATTCTCAGCCATGCCCCAATCAAAGGCTTTTTCACCGGCAATCATCGCTAAACGGTCGGTATAGATTTTTTGAACGCGGCTTTGCAACTGATGACTGGTTGGATACTGACACAAGCGCGTGCCTAGCTCTTGTAAACGCTGCTCGTCAACTTTACTCTTCCAATCAACAGTCCAATCGTGGCCTAAGTATGGTGCCCAATCAACCGAGTGCAGTTTCATTGGTCGCCATTCTTTAACTACACACTCACCACGATCTAATGCATCACGGTATTCATTAACCAAACCGGTGGCGACATCTAACCCAAATGCACCGATTTCAGTTAAATAATCAGCATATAATTTACGTGGTGTTGGATGTTTTTTGATTTTTTGATACATCAACGGTTGAGTCGCATTAGGCTCATCAGCTTCGTTGTGGCCATGACGGCGATAACACACTAAATCAATCACCACATCACGTTTAAACTCATGGCGGTAATCAAATGCAAGTCGAGTTACAAAAGCAACCGCTTGTGGATCATCAGCATTAACGTGGAAAATCGGTGCCTGTACCATTTTTGCGATATCAGTACAGTATTCTGTTGAGCGAGTATCTTGAGGATTTGAAGTGGTGAAGCCAACTTGGTTATTGATAACAATACGTACCGTACCGCCAACGCTATAACCTCGCGCTTGCGACATATTAAAGGTTTCAGCAACAACACCTTGGCCAGCTATTGCAGAGTCACCATGAATGGTAATCGGTAATACTTTATCACCAGTATCATCACCTAAACGATCTTGACGAGCACGTACAGAGCCAACGACTACTGGATTCACAATTTCAAGGTGTGATGGGTTAAAGGCTAAAGCTAAATGAACATCACCACCAGGGGTTGCAAAATCAGCTGAGAAACCTTGGTGATATTTCACATCACCCGTACCCCAACTTTCACCGTGTTTACCTGCAAACTCATCAAATAAATCTTGCGGCTTTTTACCTAACACGTTGACTAACATATTTAGGCGGCCACGGTGAGCCATGCCAACCACAACTTCACGTACACCTTGTGAACCCGCATGACGAATTAACTCTTTCATCATTGGAATCATGGCATCGCCACCTTCTAATGAGAAACGTTTTGCGCCCGGGAATTTAGCGCCTAAATAACGCTCAAGACCTTCTGCTGCGGTTAATTCATCAAGAAAACACAATTGCTCATCGGCAGTAAACGAACCTGTGCCCATGACTGATTCAAGCCGTTGTTGAATCCAGCGCTTTTCCTCAGTATCAGTAATATGCATATACTCAGCACCAATTGACCCACAGTAGGTCTTTTTAAGTGCTGCGTATATTTCACTGAGTTTCATGGTCTCTTGACCAATCGCAAATGAACCGACATTAAATGTTTCATTGAAATCATCAGCGGTTAGCGAATGGAATTCAGGATCGAGATCAGCAACATGATCACGTTGCCATAATCCTAATGGATCAAGATTAGCATTTTGATGACCACGAAAACGGTAAGCATTAATCAGCTGTAATACTTTTACTTGCTTTGCATCAACATCAGGATCGTTGACGACGGCACTTAAAAAATTGGTTTCTTTTGCTAAACGTCGAAAGTAATCACGCACACGAGAATGGGGTTGCTCAATAACTACGTCATTAACAACCGGCAGATCGACAAATACCTCTCGCCATTGGGTATCAACTAACTCTGGATCGCTAAGATACAACTCGTAAAGATCTTCTATATAAGTTGCGTTGGCGCCAGCTAAATGTGAAGACTCAAGCCATGCCTTCATAACGCTATTCTGCATTATTTTCCCTTAACTACTAATTTATCGCCATTGGCATCGGTCTAATACCGAGCATTCCCGTTAGCGAGCCTGCAAACTGCATCGACTCACTAACATATCGATATTTTTAAACTGCTCGTTTAAGCAGCATAGATTTTATGTGTCCAATCGCTTTGGTAGGATTTAATCCCTTCGGACAGACATTTACACAGTTCATTATGCCATGGCAACGAAAAACACTAAATGCATCATCAAGATCAGATAATCGTTCATCGGTTGCAGTATCACGGCTATCAATTAACCATCGATAAGCCGCTAATAAGCCAGCAGGGCCAATAAATTTATCTGGGTTCCACCAAAATGATGGGCATGCTGTCGAACAACAAGCACACATAATACATTCGTATAGTCCATCTAACTGCGCGCGATCTTCCGGCGCTTGCAAATTTTCTCTTGCAGGCGGCAATGTCGCATCATCAATTAAAAAAGGTTTTACTTTCGCATAGTTACTATAAAACTGTTCCATATCAATGATTAAATCACGAATCACCGGCAATCCAGGTAATGGACGAATCACAATGGTATCGCTGGTCATTAGCGCAGATAACGGCGTAATACATGCTAAGCCGTTTTTACCGTTCATATTAATACCATCAGAGCCACATACACCCTCACGGCAAGAACGTCGGAAAGACAAACTTGCATCTTGTTCTTTAAGCAAAATTAACGCATCTAACACCATCATATCTGAGCCATCAGCCACATCAAGCTGATAGCCTTTCATGTGCGGAGCATCATCAACATCAGGGTTATAACGGTAAATTGAAAAATTCAGTTTCATCGTTGTTGTCTCCCGTTAGTAAACACGCGCTTTAGGCGGAAATGCTTCACGATGAATCGGCGTCATATTGACATCACGTTTTGTCATCGCTTCCGTTTCAGGATTATAAATCGAATGGCATAACCAATTAGCATCATCGCGTTCAGGGAAATCAAACCGAGCATGCGCACCACGGCTCTCTGTGCGGTAATTTGCAGCAATAGCCGTTGCCATTGCTGTTTCCATCAAGTTATCTAATTCTAAACATTCAATTCGCTGAGTATTAAACTCTGTTGAGGTGTCATCCAATCGCGCATGCTGTAAACGTTCACGAATCGCTTTAAGCTCTTCTAGCCCTGCAGCCATTGCCTCCCCCTCTCTAAATACCGAGAAGTTATTTTGCATGCAGGCTTGCAGATCTTTACGAATTTGAACGGGGTCTTCACCTTCTTGGGTATTATTCCAACGATTAAGACGCGCAAGAGAAGCTTCAATATCGGCTTCAGTGGCTGGCGTTGCTTCTGCTTGAGCTGCTAAGGTTTCGCCAAGGTGTAAGCCGGTTGCACGACCAAACACCACTAAATCAAGTAGCGAATTACCTCCTAAGCGGTTGGCACCATGCACAGATACTGAGGCGATTTCACCACAAGCAAATAGGCCTTGAACTTCTTCATCTATGCCAGCTGCATTTTGTTTTAATGCTTGGCCTGACACTTGAGTCGGTACGCCGCCCATCATGTAGTGACACGTAGGAATAACCGGAATCGGCTCTTTAACAGGATCGATATGAGCAAAGGTGCGCGAAAGCTCACAAATACCAGGTAGACGTGATTCAAGTACGTCTTTACCTAAATGATCAAGTTTTAACTTCAAGTGTGGACCCCATGGACCATCACACCCGCGTCCTTCACGGATTTCAACCATCATCGAGCGTGCTACCACATCACGTCCGGCTAAATCTTTCGCGTTAGGTGCGTAACGCTCCATAAAGCGCTCACCATCTTTATTTAATAAATAACCACCCTCACCGCGACAACCTTCGGTAACTAATACACCGGCACCTGCAATACCTGTAGGGTGGAATTGCCACATTTCCATGTCTTGCATTGGTACACCAGCACGCAGTGCCATGCCGACGCCATCACCAGTATTGATATGAGCATTAGTGGTTGATGCATAAATACGACCAGCACCGCCGGTTGCTAGAATAGTCGCTTTAGCTTTGAAGTAGCACACTTCGCCTGTTTCCATGCACAACGCGGTGCAGCCTAAAATAGCTCCCTCTGAATTTTTAACGAGATCAAGCGCATACCACTCAGAAAATATTGTGGTTTTATGCTTAATATTTTGCTGATAAAGGGTATGTAACAACGCATGACCTGTACGGTCTGCCGCCGCTGCAGTACGCGCGGCTTGCTCACCACCAAATTCTTTTGACTGGCCACCAAATGGACGTTGGTAAATACTACCGTCATCAAATCGAGAAAAAGGTAATCCCATTTTTTCAAGTTCAATCACAGACTTAGGACCATTTTCACACATGTACTCAATCGCATTCTGATCACCAATATAATCAGAACCTTTGACGGTGTCATACATATGCCACTGCCAGTTATCGGGATGTGAATTACCTAATGCTACAGTGATCCCCCCTTGTGCAGATACCGTATGAGAACGGGTTGGGAATACTTTTGATAGCAAGGCACATTTTAAGCCCTGCTCTGATATTTGGAGTGCAGCACGCATCCCTGCACCACCAGCGCCGATAACAACAGCGTCAAATTCACGAACAGCAATGCTCACTACACACCCCACACAATCAAGAAACCTGAAAATAGGTAAATAAATAAAATCGCGACAATTAAAAACTGAAAGCACGCTCTTAACGCGGCGTGTTTTATATAGTCAGTCAATACTTGCCATAAGCCAATCCACGCATGAATTAAAATCGATCCTAAAGCTAGCAGAGTAAAAACTTGGGTCGTTAGCTGTCCAAAAAAGTCTTGCCACGATGAGAAAGTTATTTCTGGGCCAAAAGCAAAAAAACCCACTAGATAAATGGTGTACAAGGTCAGAATAATGGCTGTTGCACGAATTAAAATAAAATCATGTACGCCATTACGTCCAACAGAAGAAACATTGGCTACCATACTAATACTCCTGAAAATACCGATAATATTGCCACAATGACAAAACTTACCTTGGTACTAGCAAGGCCCGTTTCCATTTCTTCAAAATAGCCAAGATCCATCAATAAATGACGAATACCAAGGACGATATGATAAAACAGAGCGGTTAGAATCCCCCACAGCACAAATTTCACTACCCAACTATTGGTAATACTGGCTGCGGTAGCGAAACCTTCGGGGGAAGACAATGATAAGTTCAATAGCCACAATAAAATGGCAATAGAGACGAACGTAATCACGCCAGAAATTCGGTGGAGAATCGACGCTATCGCTGTTAAAGGAAAGCGTATTGTTTGTAGGTCGAGGTTGACGGGTCTAGGCTTCTTTACTTTCACATTTTGCTCACTCAGCTTCATTGAAGCATTTTATTTTTTTATTAAACTCTTTGATTGTTTCTATAGTGAGCTATCAAGAAACCGTTTTAAAAATGCTGCGCTATCATTAAAAGCAAAGTGTTGAGCAATATAATCGCTTTGTCTTTCAACCGCATTCCCATCGCAGTTTATTAACAACATGTCATCTATATCATAACCAAATGTCAAACAACTATACCTAGCGTAACATTCAAAAACAAACTTACCTACATGACATTAAACACAAACTTCACAAAAATAACACAAATATAGAAAAGTTATTAACAAGCGCACATTGATGAACACAAAAATTGACAATTGGCTCACCTAGCGGTACAACAAATATACATCCGCTTCGGATTCAGGATTATACAAATAACAAAGGAGATTGTTATGGCAGATAAGAAAGCTACTCTTCATATAGAAGGGAAAGCACCTATCGAACTGCCGATTATCGAGGGCTCAGAGGGCCAAGATGTAATCGATGTGCGAAAACTAGGCGCAAACGGTTTTTTTACATTTGATCCAGGTTTTCTAGCAACTGCCTCATGTGAATCTCAAATCACGTATATTGATGGCGATAAAGGAATTCTGCTACATCGTGGTTTTCCTATCGATCAATTAGCCAATAATGCTGATTACTTAGAAGTTTGTTACGTTCTCCTTTATGGTGAAGTACCAACACGTGCTGAATACGAAAAATTTCGCACCACAGTTACCCGTCATACTATGGTTCATGAGCAAATTGCCAGTTTCTTCCATGGCTTTCGCCGTGATGCTCACCCTATGGCAATTATGTGTGGCGTGGTCGGTGCATTATCAGCGTTCTATCATGATTCATTAGATATTAATAATGATCTTCACCGTGAAATAACGGCGTTTAGGCTACTATCAAAAATGCCAACATTGGCTGCAATGTGTCATAAATACACCACCGGCCAGCCATTTATTTACCCGCGAAATGACCTAGATTATGCAGAGAATTTCTTGCATATGATGTTTGCTACACCATGTGAAGAATATGAAGTTAGCCCGGTAGTCTCGCGTGCAATGGACAAAATTTTCACTCTTCATGCTGATCACGAGCAAAATGCATCCACCTCAACGGTGCGCTTAGCGGGCTCTTCTGGCGCCAACCCATTTGCTTGTATTGCAGCGGGTATTGCTTCACTTTGGGGTCCTGCACACGGTGGTGCTAATGAAGCCTGCCTCAAAATGCTGGAAGAAATTGGTAGCGTAGAAAATATTCCTGAGTTTATTGAACGTGCCAAAGATAAAGATGACCCATTCCGCCTAATGGGCTTTGGTCATCGGGTATATAAAAACTACGACCCACGTGCAACGGTTATGCGTGAAGCATGCCACGAAGTGCTTGAAGAGCTTAAAATTGATGATCCATTGCTTGATGTTGCTATGGAGCTTGAGCGTATTGCGCTGTCAGATGAATACTTTGTCAGTAAGAAGCTTTACCCAAATGTTGATTTCTATTCAGGTATTATTCTTAAAGCAATTGGTATTCCGGTATCAATGTTTACGGTTATTTTTGCAATGTCACGTGTGATTGGCTGGATTGCGCATTGGAATGAAATGCACAGTGATCCAACCAACCGAATTGGTCGTCCACGTCAACTATATACCGGTTATTCACAACGTGAGTTTAAGCCACTTTACGAACGAGAGTAACTGAGATTCGAGGTTCGAGGTTCGAGGTTCGAGGTTCGAGGTTCGAGGTTCGAGGTTCGAGGTTCGAGGTTCGAGGTTCGAGGTTCGAGGTTCGAGGTTCGAGAAAATAAAAAGGTTGAGACCAAAGCTCAACCTTTTTTATTATTTAAAACAAAAATATAACTATCAATCTCATCAGAGTAATTAGTTATACTGGATTATCAATATCAATAAACTCAACCGTCATACCATGCTGTTGTGCTAACCACTCACCGAGTGCTTTCACACCATAACGCTCTGTTGCATGATGCCCTGCTGCAAAATAATGGATGCCTAATTCACGCGCAATATGGGTTGTACGCTCTGATACTTCACCTGAAATAAATGCATCGCAGCCTTGCTGTACTGCAAGTTCAATATAATCTTGACCACCACCAGTACACCAACCCACTTTCTTGATTAACGCTGGTGCATTGTCACCAATATGCAATGGTTCACGTTGTAATGCCATTGCAATTCGTGCTGCAAATTCTTCGCCTGTTAGGGGCGTATCAAGATCACCATAAATCGCAATCGAACGTGGATTACCAACTTCTAACCCGCCGATAACACTCAAACCTAAACGCTGTGCTAATTGAACGTTATTACCTACCTGTAAGTGAACATCAAGTGGCAAATGGTAAGCGTAGAGATTAATACCGTTTTCAATTAACGCCTTAATGCGACGATATTTCATGCCGCGTATTTCAGCAGCCTCACCTTTCCAGAAAAAGCCATGGTGAACTAAAATAGCATCAGCATCTTCAGCAATAGCAGCATCAATCAGAGCTTGGCAAGCTGTCACACCCGTAATAACCTTGGTTATCTCAGTCTTACCTTCTACTTGTAACCCATTAGGACAATAATCTTTAATCAACTGTGGTGATAGATAGTCATTCAATAAAGCTTCTAATGTCAGGTTATTCATCGTGCATCCTTTTTTAAATAACGTCATGTTATTGATTCAACAACACCCTATATTCAAAAAATATCAGCCTTTAATGACAATCTCAATCAACAAAACCAATCAAGTACTAACTCATGCATGATATGGAATACAAAAAAAGCCGCCATCGGCAGCTTTTTCAACAAGATATTGTCATACTCAATCAAATCACTAGCGGCGCTGAGTACCACAATCAAGTCGTGATAACCACAATGGTTTAGTGCTAGTCTGTGACCAACAACGGTACATATAACTGGTTAACCGTGTACGTTTATTCACAGGCATACAAAGCAGGACCGGCAAACACACTAATCCTAATAAAACCGTATAAACACGACGAGAAATAATATTCGCCATTGAAAACTGCGTGTACATTGCTAACTCCTGACCCGATAAACCTGGTGATACTTTAATCCAATAAATGAAAGAATACTACAGAAATCAGGTCAATCATTAGTCAAAAACAGAAAAGAAAACGTTTACCTTGAGAGGTGTGTCAATATGTTACAAAAAGACGGTGTTAATCATCAAACCAATGCCGATTTTAATGCGCTACTCATAATGCCCAATATTGTCACAAGCTGTTATTACAGTATCAGTGATCACTGGTTGCAAAATTTTTCCAAACGGGCAGTTATTCCAACCAATGTCAGTTATCACGGTAACACTCGATTAGGTTTTTATTATCAGTGGTTATGGCAGCAGTTAATTATCCATCATCCCGATTACAGTCTTATTGGTGAAGAGATCCAATTGCAATCACAGCAAACTGTCGGTGCGATTGATTTTTTAGTCCATAATCATCGCAGCAATGAAATAGAACATTGGGAAGTGGCGATTAAATTTTATCTCAGCTTTGAACATCAATGGCCTGGTCCTAATGCTAAAGATAATTTAGATAAAAAAGTGAATCGAATGGTTGATCATCAGCTTCAACTTACCGACCATGCTGCATTTCAGAGTCTCAATTATCCATACCCAGGCCAACGCCGATTAATTATGCAAGGACGGTTATTTACGGCTTGGCCCGATTCACACTCAGGCTCAGGTATGCCTATAAATCCTACCAGCTTTAAAGGCCGTTGGTGCTATTGCTCGCAAGCAACAACATTAAATTTAAAAATACTTGAAAAACGCCAATGGATAGCACCACCGTTATTTTCTCAACTTATCACATCTCTTAATATTGCAGAGGTTAAAGTACCAACTCAAGCAATAGACCAAGATAATCAAGTGTGGTTTATCGTACCCAATCATTGGCCACAGCATAATCACCAGCTATAAAAAAACGCCCGAGTTCACTTTAATAACCAAGTGAACTATGGGCGTTTTTTCGTCTTTAGTATTAGCTATAATGCTAAATTACAAACCAGCATCACTGAATACTTTACTAACGATATCTTGTGCTTCTTGCTCGATAAGAGCTAAATGCTCTTTACCTTTAAAGCTCTCACAATAAATTTTGTAGATATCTTCAGTACCTGATGGACGTGCCGCAAACCAACCGTTTTCGGTGGTTACTTTCAAGCCACCAATCGCTGCACCATTACCTGGCGCATGCGTTAGTCGAGCAAGAATAGGCTCACCAGCAAGTGTTGTTGCTGCAACCATTTCAGGTGACAACTTGCTCAATACTGCTTTTTGTTCTTTATTAGCAACAGCTTGTAGACGCGCATATTCTGAACTACCAAATTTAGCAGCAAGCTCATCATAATATTGCTGTGGATTCTTACCTGTTACCGCAGTGATTTCTGCTGCTAATAGGCATAAAAGAATACCATCTTTATCTGTTGACCAAGGCGTACCATCTTGACGTAAGAAAGAAGCACCTGCGCTTTCTTCACCGCCAAAACCTAAACTGCCATCGTATAGACCATCAACAAACCATTTAAAGCCAACAGGCACTTCAACAAGTTCACGGCCTAATGCTGCCACAACACGGTCAATAATAGCGCTTGATACTAATGTTTTACCAACAGCAACCTGATCACTCCAGCCACTACGATGGCGGAATAAGTAATCAATACATACTGCAAGATAATGATTCGGATTCATCAAACCTGCCGGCGTTACAATACCGTGGCGGTCATAATCAGGATCATTACCAAAAGCAAGATCGTAGTTATCTTTATAAGCCAGTAAGCCTGCCATCGCGTAAGGTGATGAACAGTCCATACGCACAACACCGTCTTTATCTAATGACATGAAACGGAATGATGGATCGATAGACTCATTAACTAGAGTTAAGTCTAGTGCGTAGTGCTGTGCAATTTGACGCCAGTACTCAATACCTGAGCCACCAAGAGGATCAACACCTAACTTTAAGTTTGCTTTTTGAATCGCTTCAATATCAATAACATTGACTAAATCAGCAACATAAGGTGCAACAAGATCTTGTTCTACAACAAGATCTGACGCAAAAGCATCTGTAATTGAAACACGCTTTACGTCAACCATGCCATTAGCAATAATGTCGTTCGCACGCTGTTCAATCGCAGTGGTTAATTCACTTTCAGCAGGGCCACCGTGAACGGGGTTATATTTAATACCACCATCTTGTGGTGGATTATGCGATGGAGTAATGACAATACCATCAGCTTTATCAGCATGGGCTTTATTATGGCAAAGAATTGCATGTGAAATGCCCGGTGTTGGTGTGTAACCTAACCCTTCTTGAACCACAACTTTAACATTATTTGCCACTAACACTTCTAATGTTGAAGTGAATGCGGGTTCAGATAAAGCATGGGTATCCTTACCTAAAAATAGCGGGCCAGTTAAACCATTTGCTAGACGAACTTCAGCAATCGCTTGAGCAATTGCCCAAATGTGGTGCTGATTAAAGGTACCTTTGTCTGCTGTACCACGATGTCCAGACGTACCAAATGCTACTTTTTGTAGCGGATCGGTAATATTTGGCTCAATGAGAAAATAATTAGCAACAAGTGCTGGAATATTATGCATATCTTCTTGCTGAGCGCGTTGACCCGCACGAGGATGGATTGCCATTGTCTTATCCTTGTAAAAACTCAATAGTGATTATATTTCACCACAAACTTTATCAATAATATCAGAACTGAAGCCCATCTTCGTCATTAATTGGTCAATCATTTGACGCTTTCGGTCAGTATTGGTATTAGTGATCACCCAAAATGGCGTCGTTGGGATTGATTTAGGCTTGGTTGTTTTACCACTTGCAAGCAGCGTTTCTTCGTCATGCGCAAAATAAACGCGTGTACGCCCTTTAATGGCTGCCGCTTCAGCAAAGCCGTCAGCATCAATGCGATAAAGAGAAGATAAGATCAGCATAAAACGGCCAATGGCTTTTTCTTGCGCTGCAAATTCATCAGAAATTAGCACGGTACGCATTTCTTTAACGCGATCCATGGTTGATTCATTACCAGCATCTCGACTCACAACGATGCCTTTAGGACGAACCGGCATTACAACAGCAACGTCTGATTGCAATTGTTCTTCTGGCACCATAAGCAAGCGACGTAAAATATCAGAAGCGCTTTCACCAATGTGTTGAGTTTGGCTAGCAATAAAACGATATAGCTCTTCGTCTACCTCAATAGTCTTCATGGTATTATTCATTATCATTCCGTTTAAAATTCTGGGTACGATTATAGCCTGATCCGAGGTTATACTCTATGGTAAATACCACACCTAACTAGAGAAAATAGCCAGTGAATCTTCATTTTCGTGCTGAAGGCAAGGGTAAAACGATCGTTTTGATCCATGGTTTGTTCGGCAGCGCAGATAATCTTGGTCTTTTAGCCCGAGAATTAAAACACCATTACCAAGTGATCAGTGTCGATCTTCGCAACCATGGTTTATCCCCGCATAGTGATCAATTTAACTATGCTGATCTTGCGCAAGATATTATTGAGACCCTCGATCATCTAGCCATTGATCAGTTTGATGTTATTGGTCATTCGATGGGAGGAAAAGTTGCAATGACATTAGCAGCACTCATGCCTGCTCGAATTAACCATCTTATTGTTATCGACATCGCTCCCGTTGCTTACACGGAACACCGTCATCAAAATGTCTTTAATGGATTGCGTGAAGTCAATCTTCACTCTATAGCCAAGCGTTCACAAGCTGAAGACTATTTAGCCCGTTATGTTGATGATGCTGGTGTGCGTCAATTTTTATTAAAATCATTAACCAAAACCGACACCGGCTATCAATGGCGATTTAATGTCGAAGGGTTAATTGCTAACTACGCCACAATTATGGGTTGGCAACCAGCACCACAACCTTTTAACGGGCAGACGTTATTTATTAAAGGTCAGTTGTCTGATTATATTGAGCCTCAATACCGTAGTGAGATTATGGCGCAATTTCCACACGCTAAAGCACATGTGGTTGCTAATAGTGGCCATTGGCTTCATGCCGAGAAGCCAACCACCGTTAATCGAATTATTGATCAATTTTTAGCGCAATAAACACAAATAACAGCTCATTAAAATCAGCTGTTAACTATAGTAGACTACAAGAGTAATTATTAAATCCCGTACTCTACTGTGATATAGTGCGTTAAGTTTGATAGCTTTCATTGATCTGTAATGCGATTAAAACAGCTTATATGTAAGCTGGCGCTATTAACGAGATGCTATCGCGCCCTACTTAGTCAAGGGCAACAATAACCAGTGATAATATTTGGGCGAAAAAACACCAAATCGTCATCAAACAGCAATTATCATTGCGTCATTTATACTGATTTCTGTAAACTGCCAGCAGCAGTTAACAATTTAATATGGGTAATATCTACTATGGCGAGCGTTGGACTCTTCTTTGGTAGCGACACCGGTAACACCGAAGCTGTCGCTAAAATGATTCAGAAGCAACTAGGTAGCAAACTAGTTGAAGTAAAAGATATCGCAAAAAGCAGCAAAGAAGATATCGACAACTTTGATCTGATACTACTAGGTATTCCTACTTGGTATTACGGTGAACCACAATGTGATTGGGATGATTTCTTCCCTGAGCTTGAGCAAGTTGATTTCTCAACCAAGCTTGTTGCTATTTTTGGTTGTGGTGACCAAGAAGATTACGCAGAGTACTTCTGTGACGCGATGGGTACAGTACGTGATATCGTTGAAAGCAAAGGCGGCACAATTGTTGGTAATTTTGCAACAGCTGGCTATGAATTTGAAGCATCAAAAGCATTAGTTGATGATGCAAACTTCGTTGGTTTATGTATCGATGAAGACCGTCAACCAGAGCTAACAGCTGCTCGTGTTGAGCAATGGGTTAATCAGATCTTTGATGAAATGTGTCTTGCTGAACTTGCTGACTAAGCATCGTCACAATTGACCAATGAAAACGCGCTTCAATAGCGCGTTTTTTATTACCTTACAATCGTTAATCAGCCCGCTCCATTTCAATATCAGCACATGGTTCAAGCCCTTGTGAACGGTATTGCGGCTTTTTCCTAACGTATAATATTCGTGTAACTTGCGCCACAACCTCATTATTCGCTTTAGTCACACTGACACGAAACTCTGGTAAATATTTACTCCCTTCAGCGGTTGCCGCAAGAATGTCAGTTATACACGATTGTGAAATAACAAACTCAGCAAATAAATCGCCATCACCTGGGCGTATAAACTCGATATGTGCTTGCTTATCCCACACGAAATAGTGCTTACCTAAAATTCCCATCAGCATCAGTGAATAAACCGGATCAGTTAACGAGAAAATACTGCCGCCATACTGAGTTCGATTGGCATTTTTATTCCACCAGCGCAATTTTAATTGTAACCGTACATAACGAAAATCATCACTAATAAACAATATTTTAATACCAGCTCCCCAAAATGGAGGCCATAAGTTTAACGCTAGCTTAACCAAACTTGGCTTATAGTAATCAAACAAGGCAATACTCCATACAAGCTGGTATGATGAGTTAATTTATTACATAAGTTTTACAATATTGCAAACTAAAGAAAAGTGACACTTCTGCTAGATAACTGACCTTTTAAGGTTTATTGTTATTGTTACGTCACTTATAATGAATCTAAATGAGAAAGACTACTGCTACATGTGCAGCTAGCCAACAGGAAAATCGGATGTCAGATAATAATCACGCGCTCAAGCAAGCAGGTCTTAAAGTAACGCTTCCTCGTCTTAAGATTTTAGAAGTGCTTCAACAACCTGATTGCCAACATATCAGTGCTGAAGACCTGTATAAAAAACTCATCGATATCGGTGAAGAAATTGGCCTTGCGACCGTTTACCGTGTCCTTAACCAATTTGATGATGCAGGCATTGTAACTCGTCACCATTTTGAAGGTGGTAAATCAGTATTTGAATTAGCCACTCAACATCATCATGATCACCTTGTTTGTCTTGATTGTGGAAAAGTAATTGAATTTTCAGACGAAATGATTGAGCAACGCCAAAAAGACATCGCGGCACGCTTTAATGTTCGTTTAACAAACCATAGCCTATACCTTTATGGTCATTGTTTTGATGGCAACTGTAATGCAGATGAAACGTTGCACGATGAAAAATAACAATGATTAGTTATTTTCACCCTAAGAACCAGTGAGCAATATCACTGGTTTTTTTATATTCAGTAAAATAGCGACCCAGCTCACTATTCAAATAACGTTACAATTGACCTCGTGACAACCAATGATTAATTAAATATATATCAGTTAGTTACTTATATAGGGAATTAATCATGAAATCGAATTCATTAACTGTCGCTCTAATCACTGCTTTATCTTTAGGCTCTATGTCATCGGTTGCTAATGCTTGCACTCGTGTTTTATGGCAAACCCAAGATCAAGGTACCTTTGTTGCTCGTACCATGGACTGGTCAGAATCAACTCAACCAACATTGGTCAACTTCCCTCAAGGCAGTGAATATTCGACTCATTTAAGTAAGCTTAATAATGTTAATGCCAAGTATGCCGTTACCGGTATTACCGCCTATGGTATTGTGCTAGACGGAATCAACTCGCAGGGTTTAAGCGGCAATGTTCTTTATGATGGTGGTATGGATTTAGGAGCTGCCGATCCACAACAAAAAGTGGGCGCAATCACCTATTTACGCCATTTATTATCACAGTATAAAAACGTCAATGAACTGGTTACTGCAATTAAAAATCATGCCCCAATTGAAGAGCTGATCAACGGTATTCCAGTGCGTATTGCATTACACCTCTCTTTTCAAGACCCAAGCGGTGACAGTGCCATTATTGAATGGCGTGATGGCAAACCACAAATTTGGCATGGTAAGCAATATACTGTACTCACCAATCAACCAGGCTATGACCAACATCTTGCAAATGTAAAACGTTCACAACGAGGTTGGGGCGAACAAGCTCAGCAATGGAGCCAAACGAACCTTGGTACTGGTGGTAATGCTAACCCTGAAGATCGCTTTATTCACACTACTTATTTTTCAAAACACTTGAAAGAGCCAACCAGCGTCATTAACGGTATTCTAAAACTAGATTCGACCATGTTCCGCATTCCCCATGATGCTCCCAACCGCCCTATCAATGGTAAAATGGCTGGCTATGCAACTGAATATTCAGTCAATACCCATTTACAATCAGGCCAAACCTTTGTTCGTTACCAGTGGGGCGATACTTACACCCAATTTAACTATGACGTTAAAGCCATTCAACAATCACAAAAGTTGATCAACTTTAATATTGTCAACAATGAGTTAGCGGGCAACATTACTCAAAAAATCATCATTTCAGGCAAGTAGTTCCCAACAAGAGAGCATAAAAAAAGCGCCGATTCCATCACTGAAATAGGCGCTTTTCAACAAAGATTAATAACTAATTAGTCACCAATTTTTGCCCAAGTATCACGTAAGCCCACAGTGCGGTTAAACACTAAGTGCTCTGCAGTTGAATCTTTGTTATCAGCACAGAAGTAACCCATACGCTCAAACTGGTAAGCTTTTTCTGCTTCTGCTGCTGCCAATGCAGGCTCAACAAAACCATTTAATACCGTTAGAGATTCAGGGTTAATCACTGATACGAAATCTTCTGCAGCACCTGGATTTGGCACTGTAAATAGGCGATCGTATAAACGAATTTCTGCTGGAATACCGGCTTGTGCTGATACCCAGTGAATAACACCTTTTACTTTACGACCGTCTGCTGGGTTTTTGCCTAGCGTGTCTTTATCGTAAGTACAGTAAATAGTCGTGATATTGCCTTCAGCGTCTTTTTCAATACGCTCAGCTTGAATCACGTATGCGCCACGTAGACGAACTTCTTTACCTAGCACTAAACGCTTGTACTTCTTATTTGCTTCTTCGCGGAAGTCTTCACGTTCGATGTAAAGTTCACGGCTAAATGGCACTTCACGCGTACCCATTTCTGGCTTGTTCGGGTGATTAGCGACAGTCAACACTTCCGTTTCGCCGTCAAAGTTTTCAATAACAACTTTAACAGGATCTAAAACAGCCATTGCACGTGGTGCATTTTCGTTAAGATCATCACGAATACAAGATTCTAGTGAGCTAATTTCGATGGTGTTGTCTTGCTTAGTCACACCAATACGCTTACAGAATTCACGCATAGAGCCTGGAGTAAAGCCACGACGACGTAAACCAGAAATCGTTGGCATACGTGGATCATCCCAACCATTTACTAACTTATCTGTAACCAGTTGGTTTAGCTTACGCTTTGACATCACAGTATATTCAAGGTTTAGACGACTAAACTCATACTGGTGGGGTGTGCAATCAATAGTGATATTTTCAAGCACCCAATCGTACAGACGACGGTTATCCATGAATTCAAGCGTACAGATAGAATGCGTAATGCCTTCTAATGCATCAGAAATACAATGCGTAAAGTCGTACATTGGGTAAATGCACCACTTATCACCGGTTTGGTGGTGAGTTGCAAAACGTACGCGGTAGATAACCGGATCACGCATAACCATAAACGGTGATGCCATGTCGATTTTTGCACGTAGGCACATCTTGCCTTCTTCAACTTCGCCATTCTTCATTTTTTCAAATAAGGCTAAGTTGTCTTCAACGCTACGATCACGGTAAGGACTATGTTTACCCGCTTGGGTTAACGTACCGCGGTATTCGCGCATTTGCTCAGGACTTAGCTCATCAACATACGCTAAGCCTTTATTAATTAATTCAATGGCAAACCCGTGAAGCTGATCAAAGTAGTTTGATGAGTAACAAATCTCACCACTCCACTCAAAGCCTAACCAGTTAACATCATTTTTAATCGACTCAACGTATTCAATGTCTTCTTTCTCAGGGTTAGTGTCATCGAAACGTAAGTTACATTGACCCTGATAGTCCTGAGCAATACCGAAGTTCAAACAAATAGATTTCGCATGGCCGATATGCAGATAACCATTTGGTTCTGGCGGGAATCGGGTATGTATGCTTGTATGTTTGCCACTGGCTAAATCCGCATCAATAATTTGGCGAATAAAGTTAGATGGACGAGCTTCAGATTCACTCATCTATTACACCTCGTGTACTTACAGGATTGAGAATTATGTACAGTTCATCAATATGAACTATGACTGCACACTATACCTTAATGCTGCTATGCAAAAAATCAAAAACACCGTTATCACAGACAATAGTTGTTGATTTCATAAATAACGCGCAATAAAAAGCCGACGATGGTTATCCCATCGTCGGCAATTAACCAGATCAGTCTGTGATCTGGCTTTATATTATCATCAGTTGATTACAGTGATGTAACACGACTGAAACGCTTACCGTTACCACTTACAGCACGAATTTCAACGTTACCCGTTACTGTTGGCTGTGCTTTCGCATCATAAGTGTTCCATATTTTACCAGCATCTGTAGAGTACTGTAGTGTAAGACCAGGCATGCTTACGTTCATCGCAAGTTTACCGTTTTCAATCTTAGCACCAGGTACTGGTACGCGGTACTGAATACCAGCTGCATCTAATTTAGCTAGCTCACGTTGACCAAGAACGTTAGCAAAACGCTGCCACTCATCGTGAAGTGCTTTTTTGTTTACCAGCTTAGAGTCTTGAGAGTATTCAACGCCTACTTGGTATTCATTTTCCCACTCACCTTTGTGCCATGCACGCTCAGCTGCTGCTAATACGCGTGGGAATACCATGTATTCGTATTGCTCGTCATTACCAACAGTCTCACTCCAAAGCTGAGCTGATAGACCGTGGAAACCTTTTGACTTCACCGTACCTTTACTTGCAAAACCGTTACCATCACGATCAAGTGATGTTTCCGCATTTTGCGGTAAGTTCTCTGGTGCAAAACCAAACATCTTACGCGTATCTGTTGCACGTGTTGCCCAGTAGTAGCCACGCTCTGATGGGTCTACTTCGTATGGCATATCCATGTAAACATAATCAGGGTTAGAAACAACTACATCGTAGCCTTTATCAGCCCACTCGTATGCAGATGCACCGCCGCCCCAGTATAGAACGTCCCAGAAGTTTACACGTACATTGTCAGTTTTAAACGCTGTTGAATCTTTAGAGTACTTCAAGCCATCTTGCCATGCTTGGAAGTTCTCAATACCTTTACCGTTAACCACTTCACTTACACGCTCTGCAAAGTAGCTTGGTAGACGGTCGTAATCACTTACCACACCTTCTGCGATCAACTTCTGACACATTGGTGATTTCTGGTATGGCTTATCTTGCTTAGATTGGTCAATAGAACCGGTCCAAGCTGTTTGATCAGCGGCATTAATATCTTGGAAACCAGCATTTAGTTTGATATTTTTCGCTTCATCACCACCGAAGTGCCATGTATTTAGCGGCATACCCGCTTCTTTGTGCATTGCTTGCATTTCAGTGATAACTTTATCAACAAACTTTGCAGAAGAATCCATACATGGGTTAATGAAGCTACGCTTATCGTAGAACTGTACTGTGGTTACGTTTGACGTATCTTGTGGATCCATCAAGCGGTACTCATTCGCTTCATCCATTTTGCCTTCAGCAGCTAGACGCTTGTAACGCGCTTCCATTGCTACAACTGCTGCACGTGCGTGAGCGGGCATATCGATTTCAGGAATAACTTCAATACCACGTGCTTTAGCGTACTTAAGAATATCTAAGTAATCTTGCTTGCTGTAGTAACCTGAGCCATCGTTATCAGATGTTGGACCTGAACCTAGTTGTGGTAGTAGACATGATGTCTCAGACAGATCGTGACAACGCTTGCCACCAATGTCTGTTAGCTCTGGTAAACCAGGGATCTCTACACGCCAACCTTCATCATCAGATAAGTGGAAGTGGAATTTGTTCATCTTGTACGCTGCCATTTGGTCTAGCGTACGTAAAATCACTTCTTTTGAGTGGAAGTTACGGCCCACATCAACCATCACACCACGGTAATCAAAACGCGGCGCATCGGTTACTTCTAGCGTAGGAATGCTATTTTTAGCACCAGTGCTCATTAGCGAGATAAGTGACTGCATACCATAGAATGCACCTTGGTCATCAAAACCAATAACCGTTGCACCTGTTGGTGTTACATCTAGCTTGTAAGCGCCAGTGATTTGTTGATCTTTAGCAAATGAACCAGGTAATAGGCTCACTTTTACTGGGTATTGACCTTTAGTGTTCACACCTAATACGTCAAGACGCTCATTCACCGCAGCCATCATATCAGCAGGTAGTGTGAAGTTGCTGATTTTAATACCGTTATCTAGTGAAACAGTATTACCTGTTAGCTTAGTGCTTAATGGCGTAGGAACAATCGTTGCTGCCACTTCTTCTGTTGCTAACACATTAATATCTTGGTTTTTTTCAAAACGTGTTGCTGCAGTTGCAAGCACGTTATTATCGGCTTTAACACGCTTGAATTGATCACCTTTAAGCGGCACTAGGTAATCAGCAGGATTTGCTGTATCTGTGCTCTTAATGGTTTGTGGTGCGGCATCGCCAGACGTTACATATGCACGTGGCATATAATCGTTTTCAAATAGCGTCCAGTACTCACCGATGTAAGGAATAACAACCTTCTCACCTTCTGCAAAACCATCAAACTTTTCAGTTGGTTCTAGCGTATGAAGGTCACCTGTTACGTGGGTAACTTTAAATTGGTCGTTTTGTACTTCAAGGATTTGACGAATGCTGCTGAAGTAAATTTTCCAGTCAGTACCTGTCACTGCTGGACCATTATTTTCCAGCGTCAAATTAATTAGATCACAAGATGCCCACTCTGCGCCTAGCGTCTTACATTGTAGGCCTTCTTCTGCACCGTGCTGAGTAACGATTTCATAAGTAACATCAAGGTTATTTGCTAATTTTTTAACAACCTTTTCATCATCATTTCCTTGTGTTGCACAACCAGTTACTGCTAGTGCAATGAAAGATGCTAACGCCGTAAGTTTAATAGTCATGAAATATTCCTTTCTCCCGATATCCCTTTAAAATGAAGGGAAAATCTATATAGAGCCCAAAAGTTGGGTACTCAAAATGCCGGTCTTGATATCTTACAACTAAAATATCAGGACCGGTCTAATTAAAAGTGTTGCGGTATTTCGTGTGTCGCTTAATTACTTAAGAATTTAAGTAATTATGGAAGTTTTACTGCTGATAGGTCTTCTGATGCTGGAATTTTTTTCATTTCGCCAGCAACGATTTCAGCTAGAGGGCCAAGGATAACTTGTAGGTTATTTGTACCTAATTTAACCACACCCATTGCACCTAGTGCTTTTAATGTCTTTTCATTCGCAAGGCTACTGTCTTTTAGAGTAAGACGTAGACGCGTAATACAAGCATCAATGTTTTCTAGGTTACCGTGACCACCAAGCGCTTTTAAGTATTGCTTCGCTAGTTCACCCGTTTCAGCAGAACCTTTAGCTGATGATGTTTCTTCTTCGTCGTCTTCACGGCCAGGCGTTTTAAGATTGAACTTAACAATCGCAAAGCGGAAGATTCCGTAGTAGATACCAAAGAATACGATACCTTGAAGAATCAACATGTACCAGTTCACTGCTAGTGGGTTACGTGCAGACAATACCATGTCAACAAGACCTGCAGAGAAGCCGAAGCCTGACATCCAGTGCATTGAAGCTGCAATGTATACTGAGATACCTGCTAATGCTGCGTGGATAACATACAGTGGCGGAGCTAGGAACATGAATGCGAATTCTAGCGGCTCAGTAACACCGGTGAAGAATGATGCAAAACCAGCAGCAATTAATAATGACGCTGTACGCTCTTTATTCTTAAGTTTAGCTGTGTGGTACATCGCTAACGCTGCACCTGGTAGACCAAACATCATTACAGGGTAGAAACCAGCTTGGTACATACCTGTTACGCCAGGAACACCTTGACCACTTAGGAAGTTAGGAATGTCGTTAATACCTGCAACGTCAAACCAGAATACTGAGTTCAGTGCGTGGTGTAGACCAACAGGAATCAATAGACGGTTGAAGAATGCATAGATACCAGCACCTGCAGCGCCTAGACCTTGAATACTTTCACCAAAGCTAACTAAACCGTTGTAAACAAGTGGCCATACGAACAGTAATACTGCCGCAATACCAATACCTGCAACAGAGGTTAGAATTGGAATTAAACGCTTACCACTGAAGAATGCTAATGTCTTATGCAATTCAACATTTGAGAAGCGGTTGTAGATTTCAGCAGATACGATACCAACCAAGATACCAACAAACTGGTTATTAATCTTCGCAAAAGCAACTGGAACAGCACTTGCGTCGATACCTTGAATCATTGCCACTGTTGCTGGCGATAGCAATGTAGTTACTACTGTGTAACCTACAAAACCTGCCAGTGCAGCTGCACCGTCTTTATCTTTAGACATGCCGTATGCAACACCAATTGCAAACAATACTGACATGTTGTCGATAATTGAAGAGCCCGCTTTAATTAAGAATGCTGCAATTGCAGAGTTAGCACCCCAACCTGACGGATCAACCCAATAGCCGATACCCATTAAAATCGCCGCTGCAGGAAGTACTGCAACTGGCACCATTAGTGCTTTACCTACTTTTTGAAAATATCCAAGAATATTCACCCTTAGTTCCCCCTATGGTTTTCTTAGATGCGATAGTGATAGCTTTTTTTTGCCATCGCTTTTTTGTCCTTTGCAGTTTATGAATTTTATTTCGCTCCGCAAATTAAAACATCATCATTTGTGATCTTAATCACCGACCGAGGTTAGAACTGAGTGATTTTGCTAGCTCGATCATAAAACTTATTTTATCATTCGAAACAAAGGCGCTATGCCGCTCAGATTTTTCCTGTTTTAACTATCTTCAAAGAGGTGTCAACGTGAGACTAATCCCGCTTAATAACGCTCAAGATGTTGGTCTATGGTCTGCTCGCTACATTGCAGATCGTATCAATAAGTTCCAACCAACAGCAGAACGTCCATTTGTATTAGGTCTACCGACTGGTGGTACACCTCTAGCAACTTACAAGCGTCTTATCGAGCTATACCAAGCTGGTGAAGTAAGCTTTAAGCATGTTGTTACTTTCAACATGGATGAATATGTTGGCATGGCTGCTGATCATCCAGAGTCATACCGTAACTTCATGTATAACAACTTCTTCAACCATGTTGATATGCAAGAACAAAACATTAACCTGCTTGACGGTAATACCACAGATCACCAAGCAGAATGCCAACGTTATGAAGATAAAATCAAAACCTATGGCCGCATTAACTTGTTTATGGGCGGTGTGGGTAACGATGGTCATATCGCATTCAACGAGCCAGCATCATCATTAGCTTCTCGTACTCGTATCAAGACGCTAACTCATGAAACACGTATTGCAAATTCACGTTTCTTTGACGGCGACATCAACCAAGTACCTAAGTACTCATTAACAATTGGTGTTGGTACGTTATTAGATTCTGAAGAAGTAATGATTCTGATCACAGGTCACAACAAAGCACAGGCACTACAAGCTGCTGTTGAAGGTTGTGTTAACCACCTATGGACAGTTTCTGCACTTCAGCTTCATCCAAAATCAATGATCATCTGTGATGAACCATCAACTCAAGAACTTAAAGTGAAAACAGTTAAGTACTTCCAAGAGTTAGAAGCAGAGAACATTACACACATCTAATCCTCATAAAGGATAATTCATGTACGCGCTAGTAAACTGTCGAGTATTCACAGGTAGCGATGTGCTGAATAACCACGCCGTCATTATTGACGGCGTGAATATTCACGCAGTAATTCCTGAAAACGACATAAAAAATGATATAGAAACAATTGATTTACAAGGTGCAAACCTAACCCCTGGCTTTATTGATTTACAACTCAATGGCTGTGGTGGCGTGATGTTCAACAACGACATAACCCCTGCCACCATCGATACCATGCACCGCACCAACCTCAAATTCGGTTGTACCAGCTTTCTGCCAACACTCATCACTTCTGCTGATGAAGACATGAAGCAAGCCATTCAAGCCCAACGCACTTACCAACAACAATACCAACATCAATCACTAGGCATTCACTTTGAAGGCCCTTACATCAACGTATTGAAAAAAGGTATTCATCGCCCAGACTTTATTCGCCCCGCAACCGATGAGATGATCAATCTTCTGTGTGAGAACGCAGATGTTATAACCAAAGTCACCTTAGCGCCGGAAATGAATACTGCTGAGCATATTAAACAACTGGTAGCTGCTGGCATTGTCGTTTCAGCAGGACACAGTGATGCAACCTATACCCAAGCTCGTCAAGGGTTTGATGCTGGTATTAGCTTCACAACCCATTTGTTCAATGCCATGACATCTATCGAAAATCGTCAGCCAGGTCTTGTTGGCGCAATTTATGATAGTAGCGAAATATATACTGGTGTTATTGCTGATGGCTACCATGTCGACTATGCCAATATTCGAATGGCACATAAAATGAAGCAAAGTCACCTTGTTTTAGTGAGCGATGCCACAGCTCCAGCAGGCGCTAACATCGATAGCTTTCTTTTTACAGGGAAAAAAGTATATTACCGGAATGGTAAGTGTGTTGACGAAAATGGCACACTTGGTGGTTCGGCACTGACAATGATTGAAGCTGTACAAAATAGTGTCGAACACATAGGCATCGCCTTAGACGAAGCGATTCGCATGGCTACCCTTTATCCTGCGCGCGCCATTGGTGTTGATAAGAAATTGGGTGCTATTAAAAATGGTATGGTTGCGAACCTGGCTATTTTTGATCGTGACTTTAACGTTAAGGCGACAATCGTTAACGGTAAATACGAGCAGAACTAAACTATGACAGGCGGACAAATTGGTAACGTTGATCTGGTCAAGCAGCTAAATAGTGCTGCTGTATACCGACTCATCGACTTGCAAGGCCCTATTTCTCGCATACAGGTTGCTGATATTAGCCACCTAGCCCCTGCAAGCGTCACTAAAATTACCCGCCAATTATTGGAGCGCGGCCTGATAAAAGAGGTCGCGCAACAAGCTTCTACTGGTGGAAGAAGAGCAATATCCCTGACAACAGAGTCAGTCGATTTTCACTCTATCGCAGTACGCATTGGCCGAAATTATATTGAAATAACCCTTTATGACCTCAGCGGCAAACATATTACCGGTGCGGCTTACCCATTCTTATATTCTGATCAATATGTATTAGCTGAAGGCCTTATCAAATATATTCAAGAATTTATTGATAATAACCAGAATGTAATGAAAGAACTGGTGGCATTTGGCATTATCCTGCCAGGGCTTGTTAACCCCGAAAATGGCACCGTCACTTATATGCCCAATATTGACGTGCACGATTTTGAGCTGGCTCATATTATTCAAGACACCTTTGATATTATTACTTTTGTTGGTAATGACATTCGAGGTCTTGCATTAGCTGAACACTATTTTGGCGCTAGCCGCGACTGTAAAGATTCAATTTTAGTCAGTATGCATAATGGTACTGGTGCTGGCATTATTGTTAATGGCCAAGTATTCCTAGGCCAAAACCGTAATGTTGGCGAAATTGGACATATTCAAATTGATCCCCTTGGTGACAAGTGTCAATGCGGTAACTTTGGTTGCTTAGAAACCGTCGCCTCTGATCCTGCGGTCATCAAACATGTACAGCAATTGCTAGATCAAGGTTATCCAAGCAGCTTACAAGCTCTTGAAGAACTGACAATGCTGGCCATTTGTGATGCTGCTAATAACGGGGATGAGCTTGCAACTCAAGCATTACTTAACGTCGGCCATCATCTTGGTAAAGCATTAGCAATGACGATTAATTTATTCAACCCTCAAAAAATCATTCTCGCGGGTAATATTACTCAAGCCCAAGCGATTGTATTACCCGCAATACAACGCTGTGTTGAGAATCAATCATTAGCTGCGTTTAATCATGATTTACCCATCGTCGCATCTGAGTTATTTAATCAGCCAACTATCGGTGCATTTTCAATGATCAAACGCGCGATGTTAAACGGCGTATTATTGCAACGCTTATTGGAAGATTAATCATCAATCACGCTTAAATTTGACAATAAAAGCATCACATTCAAAGGGGATTAATCACATTCGATTAATCCCCTTTGTGCTATCATCGGTATTATTTTTATACACTATCTTGCAAGGATGTAGTTCAAGGTATGGAGTTACTGTATATTAGCGCGGCATTTCTAGCCGGTTTCATCGCTCTACGTTGTAAATTACCGCCGCTGGTTGGCTTTTTAGTCGCCGGCTTTGGGCTAAATAGTTTTGGCTTTCATTCAACGCCAGCGCTAACCACGTTAGCCGATCTTGGCGTTACGTTGTTATTGTTCACCATTGGCTTAAAACTTGATGTCAAAACGCTACTCAATAAAGAAGTATGGGGTGGCGCAACCCTGCACAATCTATTATCTACTGCACTATTTACGCTATTTTTAGTGGTACTTAAACAATTAGGCTTAACCATGTTTGCCGAAATGGCATTCAATCAACTGGTACTCATCGGCTTTGCCTTATCATTTTCTAGTACTGTATTTGCGATTAAACTCCTGCAAGATAAAGGCGAGCTCAATGCTAAATACGGCACTGTCGCGATAGGTATTCTGGTTATGCAGGATATTTTTGCGGTGCTATTTCTCACTATATCAAGCGGAAAAGTACCAGAGATCACCGCGCTTGGTTTGTTCGCCCTGCCTTTGTTACGCCCACTGTTATATAAAATTCTTGATAAAGCAGGCCATGGTGAAATATTAGTCCTTTATGCTGTTATGTTAGCGTTAGTTGCTGGCGCGGGGTTATTTGAAATTGTTGGTATGAAACCTGATTTAGGGGCGTTGATATTAGGAATGCTGATGGCTGGCCACCCTAAAGCCTCTGAGATGGCAAAATCACTATTTAATTTCAAAGAGTTACTATTAGTTTGTTTCTTTCTAAATATTGGCCTTGCCGAATCACCTACCGTTAATGGCTTTTTAATGGCATTGATATTAATGCTATTACTGCCCCTTAAAGGGATCCTATATTACGCTGTTTTCCACTTATGTCGTTATCGGGTTCGCACCTCAATGTTAGCCACTTTAACCTTATTTAATTACAGTGAATTTGGGTTAATTGTGGGTGGCGTTGCTTATAAAATGGGCTTATTACCTGGCACTTTTTTAGTGGCAATGGCAATGGCGGTCTCATTATCATTTTTATTAGCGGCACCACTTAACAGCATGAGTCATAAACTCTACACCGAAGCCGCTAAACGTTTAAAAGAATTCGACCCAGATCGGCTTAACAGCAACGATAAACTGATTGATTTTGATCATGCCAAAATAGTTATTTTAGGCATGGGCCGCATTGGCTCAGGTGCCTATGACGAGCTAGAAAGCCGTTATGGCAAACAAGTGCTTGGGATTGAAACCCGTAGGGATTCAGTGGAACTACATCGTAAGCAACAACGCAATGTTATTCATGGCGACGCAACCGATCCTGATTTTTGGGAACGGACGATTAATAATAATCACATTGAGCTTATTCTATTAGCGATGCCCAACGGCACTGCTAATATTTATGCCCTTGAGCAACTAAAAAGCCGTCATTTTCATGGGAAAATTGCAGCAATAGCTAAATATGACGACGAAGAAACCCAATTACATCAACAAGGTGTTGATGCTGCCTTTAATATTTATAACGAAGCAGGCAGTGGTTTTGCACGTGATGTCTGTGAACATTTACCCCTCCAACTAACCGCACTTAAAACCGATTAAATTACACTTCAGAAGTTAGATATTTCGCAGTGAAAAATAAACAGTAGCGATCCTACTGTTTATTTTTTCAATTAAAAAACTGTTACAAAATAAATAAAATTCACTAAAACTCGATTTAAATAGATAATATTCACCAACAAGGCTTTATTTAAATTGAATTAAAATAAATGATTGCAATTGATTAGTGAATACGTAATTTTAACAAACAGAAGCGAAATAGAAGTGGCAGCAACATAAATTATCATAATGATAACTTCCCTGCTACATGATACATTTCCATTAATTATGGATAATTAAAAAGATAACATTTGGAGCGGTATTATTATGTGTTCAGTATTCGGTATTCTAGATATCAAGAGTGACTCTTCAGCACTTCGTGCAACGGCGCTTGAATTATCAAAAAAAATGCGTCATCGCGGCCCAGATTGGTCTGGCATTTATGCTTCAGACAACGCAATCTTAGTCCATGAACGTTTAGCGATTGTTGATCTTAATAGTGGTGAACAACCGCTATATAACGCAGATAAAAGTCATGTATTAGCCGTTAATGGTGAGATTTATAATCACAAGGAACTACGCGCTGAATTTGCACCTGACTACCCTTTCCAAACTGAATCTGATTGCGAAATTATTTTAGCGCTTTACAAAGAAAAAGGCCCTGAGCTACTCGACTACCTCAACGGCATATTTGGTTTTATTCTTTATGATGAGCAAGAAGATGCTTACCTTATTGGTCGTGACCATATTGGTATCATTCCGCTTTATCAAGGTTATGATGAGCACGGTAACTTCTATGTTGCTTCTGAAATGAAAGCATTGGTACCAGTGTGTAAAACAATCAGTGAATTTCCTCCAGGTACTTACCTTTGGAGTAAAAAAGGTGAGCCTGTTCGTTACTACAAACGTGATTGGATGGAGTTCGATGCCGTTAAAGACGCTAAAACCGATAAAGTGGCATTAACTGATGCGCTTGAAAGTGCGGTTAAACGCCAATTAATGACCGATGTACCTTATGGTGTATTACTGTCTGGTGGTCTTGATTCATCAGTTATCTCAGCAATCACCAAGAAATTTGCTGCTAAACGTATTGAAGACGATGAGCAGTCACAAGCATGGTGGCCAACATTGCACTCATTTGCGATTGGTCTTGAAAATGCACCCGATTTAAAAGCCGCTAAAATTGTTGCAGATGCGATTGGCACCGTTCACCACGAATTAACCTATACCGTCCAAGAAGGTTTAGATGCTATTCGTGATGTGATTTACCACATTGAAACTTATGATGTAACCACCATTCGTGCTTCAACACCGATGTACCTAATGTCACGTAAAATCCGCGCAATGGGGATTAAAATGGTGTTATCGGGAGAAGGCGCTGACGAAATCTTTGGCGGTTACTTATACTTCCATAAAGCGCCTAACGCTAAAGAATTCCATGAAGAAACCGTACGCAAACTATTAGCGCTTAACATGTTTGACTGTGCACGGGCTAACAAATCAATGGCAGCATGGGGCATTGAAGCACGCGTACCGTTCTTAGATAAAGAATTTTTAGATGTAGCAATGCGCATTAATCCCCAAGATAAAATGTGCGGCAACGGTAAAATGGAAAAACACATTATTCGTGAGTGTTTTGAGCATTACCTTCCAGAGGCGGTTGCATGGCGTCAAAAAGAACAATTCTCAGATGGTGTTGGCTATAGTTGGATCGATAGCCTCAAAGAAGTCGCTGCAGCGAAAGTCACCGATCAACAGTTAGCAACCGCAGCATTCCGTTTTCCATATAACACGCCAACAACTAAAGAGGGTTATGTGTACCGTGAGATTTTTGAAGAGCTCTTCCCACTAGAAAGTGCCGCAAAATGTGTTCCTGGTGGACCATCGATTGCATGTTCTAGTGCTAAAGCGATTGAGTGGGATGAGAGTTTTAAAAATGCTGCCGATCCATCAGGCCGTGCAATTGCTGCAGTTCACAACCAAGCTTATACAAAATAGATAAACCGAAGTCATAAAAAAACCGCCACGAATAATGGCGGTTTTTTTGTTAACAACAATATGCCATTAACGTTCCCAGTAAGCTTCTTCTAAACTATCTTCACGCTCAGGTAGGCCACGAGAAAGACGAGGAGAATATTGGGCTAATACTTCATAACTTACACGGTTTGAATATAAACAAACTTGTGAGAATGATGAGTACGTTAGGAAAGAGTATTGGTGCTTACTTGAATTTGGCACGTTTTCTTTATGGTAACGGTTAGCTGACATATCATGCAGTAATGCTGAAAGTGCACCATCACCCGCACCATTAGTATTTTTAATGCGCTCAGGACCGCCCATATAAGGTGCAATGTGTGAATACGCCTTAATTGGGCTCTCACATGCTGCCTTTAGCATTGGTCGGCTAAATTCATAACGGTTAAATTCAGCAATATCACCAGGAAGTAATGGCAAGCTTGTTTCACGCTTTGCATTGTCCTCAGTGTAACCTGCAGTGTATAAACCGACAGGACCTGCAGTACACAATACAAGATCAACCCATTCTAGGGTTTTATCTGCTGCAACTAACGGATCAGACTCACCGGTTAACGCTTCACCTTCGTCTTCATTCATCGCAACCACAGTAACATGATCACGTAGGAAATCACGCCACCACTGTGGATCGTCTTGAATCACAAATTTAGTGCCGAGGGTTAATACCACAGGCACATCATATTTTTTAGCGAATTCAATTGCTTTCATTGTTGCTGCTGGCATTGGATCGCCAGGCTTACAACGAACAAGGTATGCCGTTAGAACAAGTGCTGATGCATTTTCAAACACACACTCAGGAATACTCTCAGGCTTAAGTTGGTTCATGTTACCTTCGTTAATCGCGAAAGTACGTTCACCATCTTTAGAAATCAGCGCAAAACAACGGCCAATTGGACCATTAACAGGCTGAAGATAGTTCATATCCATACGGCTTGAGGTATTACAAAGATAACGGTAAGCATAACTACCAATTTCAATGTCTTTACTCATCACACCCAATAGTACCGATTTATCATCAGCTAATACTGAGTAGTTATGTAAAGTGTTACCGATAGTGCCGCCAGCAAACTCATGCGTCACTAAATTGTTTTCTTTTAGCTCATTATAAAGCGCTTCGGCTTTTTCATCAGTAATAACCAATGAATGGCCTTTGCTTAACTCATAACGTTCCAGGAATTCGTCATCCACATAGGCTTCAATATCAACCAATGTCTGATCAATACCCACCACATGAGTACGTGTTAAACGCTTCTCTACCTTAGTTTGACTTAAAAGTGGATCGCGAGCATGTACGGGAAAATAATGCTTAGATTTTCGTTGTCCTGGAAATTTCATGTCAATGGGCTATCAAGTTGTAAATTTTGCGAATTCTATCACAGAATTTAAGACATAAAAGCAAAAGCTATCATTGGTTTTGCGAATACAACCAAAAATAACCACGCAAACGTTATCGTTCAAAGTATAGCGGTAACTGCGAGCTAAAATTTACCACCCTTGTGTATGTTGCTTAATCAAACTTTCCATCATCAAAATATGTGCAGGGCTGTCATTTAAGCATGGAATCAAATTAAACTCTTTGCCACCCGCTTCCAGAAAAACCTCTTTACACTGCTCAGCAATCTCTTCCAGTGTTTCAAGGCAATCAACCGAAAACGCCGGGCACATTACATCTAAGCGCTTAATGCCTTTTTCTGCTAATGATTTGATAGTGGCTTCGGTATAAGGTTTCAACCATTCTTCACGACCAAAAATAGATTGGTAACTCATGCTCATTTTTTCACGCGCCATATTAAGCGATTGAGCCAATAGTGCCGTTGTTTGATGACAGTGCTCTGGATACGGATCGCCATTATCAGCATAGCGTTGCGGAATCCCATGATAAGAACAAAGTAGATAATCAGGTTGGCCTTTCTGTGCCCAAAACGCGTCAACCGACTGCGCTAATGCAGCAATATAGTCAGGATGATCATAATAATGATTAATAAACCGCAACTCTGGTAACTCAGAAGTCTTTTTTAAATCTTTAGCAATACGATCAAAAGCAGCCGCAGTGGTTGTTGCTGAATACTGTGGGTATAACGGTAGCACAACGATGCGCTTACATCCTTGTTGCTGCAATTGTTGTAAGCCTGATTGAATACTTGGCTCACCATAGGTCATACCTAATGCAACAGGAACATTGAGTGTTTGTTGCAGTGATTGTTGCTGGCGACGAGAATAAACCATTAATGGTGAACCCTCATCCATCCACACGGATTGATATAATTTAGCTACTTTAGGCGAGCGAATAGGTAAAATGACACCATGTAAAATTGGACACCACAACCAACGTGTCATATCAACCACACGCTTATCATGTAAGAAATCACCCAGAAACTGCTTTACTCCCGCGGCTGTTGGCTCGGCAGGTGTTCCAAGGTTTACTAGCAATACCCCATAGTTATTATTTATTGTCATCGGTATATGTCCTTTTTATCATTCGTTCGCGGCTGAACATTATATTATCTTCAGCAATGTGATCATACAATCTCGTAACCAAAATCACTCAATTGAACAACGTTCGTGATATTATCCTGATATTAAAACCAAAAAAAACGAGCATTACCAATCGGTAAGCCCGTTCATTTACATCGTTATTAGCTATGATGAGTCATTAGCTAATTGGCAATGCTATTTATGCTAATGCTTTCTCAAGCTGAGCACTTACTTCAGCAACAGGTAAAGTACCATCAAACTTAAGGTACTTAGTGTTACCAGCCGCAGCTTCTTTACCGTAGTATTCGATAAGAGGTGCAGTTTGCGTGTGGTATACGTTTAGACGTGCACGAACGGTTTCTTCTTTGTCATCTTCGCGAATAACAAGCTCTTCACCCGTTACGTCATCTTTACCTTCAACCTTTGGTGGGTTGTAAACAGCGTGGTAAGTACGACCAGACGCAAGGTGAGCACGACGACCCGCCATACGCTCTACAATCACATCATCAGCAACATCAAATTCAATAACGTAATCGACAACAACGCCATTTTCTTTAAGACCATCAGCTTGAGGAATTGTACGAGGGAAACCGTCAAGTAGGAAACCTTTTGCACAATCTTCTGCAGTGATACGCTCTTTAACAAGACCAAGGATGATGTCGTCAGATACAAGTTGGCCTGCATCGATCACTGATTTTGCTTGCTTACCTAGTTCAGTGCCAGCTTTGATTGCTGCACGTAACATGTCACCAGTAGAAATTTGAGGAATACCAAATTTTTCCATGATGAATTGAGCTTGAGTACCTTTACCTGCACCTGGAGCACCCAGAAGGATAATGCGCATTGTGTTCCCCTTTAAAATAGAGTGGAAATTTGCAAAAAACTGAAAATACACTGATTAGCGCTCAGTCGCAAGCTTGGCACTATGACCAAGCCGCGATTGAATGATTTATCAGAATAGTCTGTGACTTTGATGGGTTAATTGGTTATTTAACCAACAACTTGTTTACTGCTGCTAAGAACTGTGAAGGATCATCCATAGTGCCGCGTTCAGCCAGCATTGCTTCACCAAATAGAAGCTCAACCCAACGGCCAAAGATTTCTTCATCGGCTTCATCAGCCATTTGCTTCACTAGGCTATGCTCTGGGTTTAACTCAAAGATGTACTGCACCTCTGGCGCTTCATGGCCTGCAGCTGCAAGCAATTTCGCCATTTGGGTACCCATTTCGTTTTCGTCTGTCACCATTACAGCTGGTGTATCATGCAGTTTAAACGTTGGACGTACTTCTTTAACGCGCTCACCAAGGTAAGCTTTAGTGCGCTCTGTTACTGAAGTGAATTCTTTTTCCGTTTCTTTCTGCTTTTCTTTTTCTTCTGCATTATCAAATGAAGACAGATCAAGATCCGCTTTAGTGATTGCTTGGAACTTCTTACCATCAAATTCAGGTAAGTGACCCATTAGGTATTCATCAATACGATCGTACATCAAAATAACTTCTAAGCCTTTAGCACGGAATTGCTCAAGGTGCGGGCTATGTTTCGCTGCATTAAAGTTATCGGCAGTCAGGTAGTAAATCTTATCTTGGCCTTCTTGCATACGGCTAACATAATCAGCTAAAGAAACAGTTTGCTCTAGTGAATCATTGTCTGTTGATGAGAAGCGTAGCAGTGACGCAATTTTTTCACGATTGCTAAAGTCTTCCGCGAGACCTTCTTTTAATACTTGGCCAAACTCTTTCCAGAATGACTGGTATTGCTCAGGCTCATTTTTAGCCATGCGCTCAAGCATTTGTAGTACACGTTTAGTACATGCTTTACGTAGTGCTTGAGTGATTTTGTTATCTTGTAGAATTTCACGCGATACGTTTAGCGGCAAATCATTTGAGTCGATTAAGCCACGAACAAAGCGTAGGTAAGTTGGCATAAACTGCTGTGCGTCATCCATAACGAATACACGCTGAACATACAATTTAAGTCCATGTTGACCATCGCGATTATTTAAATCCCACGGTGCTTTTGATGGAATGTATAACAAGCTAGTGTAATCTTGCTTACCTTCAACACGGTTATGGCTCCATGTTAGTGGCTCAGCGTAATCATGGGCAACGTGAGTATAAAATTCTTTATACTCTTCATCACTAATGTCAGATTTATTGCGAGTCCATAGTGCTTGCGCTTTGTTAATTTGATCCCATTTAGTCCCCGTCACCTCGCCTTCTTCATTTTTTTCTTCAGCTTGAATGAAAACCGGAATACCAATGTGATCAGAATATTTACCCACAATTTCACGTAAGCGATGTTCGTCTAAGAACTCTTGCTCATCAGCACGTAGGTGCAAAATAATCTCAGTGCCACGCGTTGCTTTAGTGATAGTCTCGATGCTGTAATCACCTTCACCTGCAGAGGTCCAGCACACACCTTCATCAGCAGCAACATCAGCACTACGTGTATTCACCGTTACACTGTCAGCGACAATAAATGCTGAATAGAAGCCAACACCAAATTGACCAATCAGTTGCGAGTCTTTAGTTTCATCTTCATTTAACTGTGCAAAAAATTCTTTGGTGCCTGATTTCGCGATGGTGCCTAAATGCTCAATCGCTTGTTCACGTGTCATACCAATACCATTATCACTAATGGTTAAAGTGCCCGCTTCCTTGTTAATTGATAGCTTTACACATAAATCAGCATCATTGCCGTATAAATCGGTTTTTGATAATGCTTTAAAGCGTAATTTATCTGCAGCATCCGATGCGTTAGAAATCAATTCACGTAAAAAAATCTCTTTATTAGAGTAAAGTGAATGAATCATTAGATGCAGTAGTTGTTTTACTTCTGATTGGAAACCGCGTGTTTCCTTTTTATTATCAACTGTTTGCTCGCTCATTTCGACTCCAAAAAAAATTATGAGTAGTATATAAAGATAAATATGGTCAAACTGTATGATTTCAACCTAAAATAACATGTTTTTTATTTTTATATTTTTTGAGTAGTGGTTTTATATTTTTATATTCAGACAACATTCAGAGCAAACGCATAATAATATTGTTTATATAAAACCCTTGGCAAGGCTAAACCAATGACAACAAATGCAACTAAGTATTTGATTGGAAATCGTTTTATTTTCGATCCTAATGACAACAGCTTAATAGATAAATGTGATAATAATGAATTAACTCGACTTGGAAGTAATGAAAGTCGAGCGTTAAGTCTGCTCATTGAAGATCCTAGCCTCATTATTACTCGCCAACGTATTCATGATTATGTATGGCGTGAACAAGGTTTTGAAGTCGATGATTCTAGCCTTACGCAAGCAATTTCAACCTTGCGTAAAGCATTAAAAGACTCAACTAAATCACCAGAATTTGTTAAAACCGTCCCTAAACGTGGCTATCAAATGATTGCCAGCGTGGAAAACTACATCTGTCAAAAGTCACCACAAGACACAACGGTTGATATCGATGAGCCTGCAGTTATTTCGATGCCACCCGAGTTTGAGCCCGTGCTCTCTTCACCACGTAAAGAGGCATACCTTAACCTTTCAACAACAGAATATTACCAACAAGAGCAAACAGCATCCAAATCAACCTTTATTTCTTGGAAAGGTTGGCTGGCGCTGATCATTGCTTTTATATTACCTATTATTGTTAACATCAGTATGCCACCCAAATCTGCGGCGTTTACTCCTTTATTTGATGTTGACGGGGTCATGCTTTACACCCCAAATAACAATCCAGATATATCACAATGGCATAGCATGATAAAAACCTGTGTCAGTAATTATCTTCAATACCATAAAAGTCCCAATCAAAAGCCATTTGAAATTATCGTTACTGGTGGTCAAAACAACCAACTGTATTTAAATTACTTGCATAACAGTAAGGTGCCAGCAGAAAACGTTACAGTGCGTTTACTCACAAGTGATAAGGATAACTCGAGCTTATGTCGCTAACCGCCTCCAACCCAATAACGCGTTTATTACGCCAATATTGGCCATTACTGATTTTAATTAGTTCGATGGTGATTTGCTCATGGGTCTACTTTTCAACAGACTATAAACAACAGCAATTGTTGATGTCGCGAGAGTGGCAAAGTACCACCATCAGTCAGATAGAATCGTTACCGCAAGATTCTCTGCAAGCGCTTCGTAAGGTAAAACAAAGCAGTAATATGGTATTTTTACCCAATCATACCTACTCACGGATCACCATACTTGAGCTTCATAGCGATGAACCGCGACCATTAACGATTCATATTTCAGAGTCGGGACGTTGGGATGTCAGCGGCGGTTATTTACTGACTGAACCGTTGGAATTTAAAGATATCACCTCAGGTTCAAACCATGATTTTGATAGTAAGCAACTCAATATCATCAAAGATATCTTTAGAATGAATGCACAAGAAAGCCGCCGAATTGATGTCATAAATGAGCATACATTGCTGCTTACCAGCCTCACACATGGCTCAAAAGTATTATTCTCAACCAAATAAATTTTAACAAATAAGACATTATTAATAATATCTTATTAAATAACAGCCAATAAAAAACCGCGTCCAAAGAACGCGGTTTTTTTCTAGCAATAATAACCATGGTTATAATCGCTGTCGTCCAGCAAGGGAATGCGACAACGTAGTGCCATCAACTAACTCTAGCTCACCACCAACAGGGACACCATGAGCAATTCTGCTCGCTGGTACACCATATTCATGGCAAAGTTCCGCAATATAATGGGCTGTTGCTTCACCCTCTACGGTAGGGTTTGTGGCTAGGATCAATTCACTAATGGCTTCTTTTTGCAATCGAAACTCTAGTGTATCAAGGCCAATATCTGCTGGACCAATACCATCAAGTGGTGATAAATGGCCCATTAATACAAAGTAACGCCCTGAAAATTGTCCTGTTGCTTCGACTGCTACAATATCTGCGGGGCTTTCAACCACACAAATAATGCCGTTTTCTTTTCGACGAGGATTGTCGCAAATCGCGCAAACATCATCTTCGGTAAACGTACGACAATCACGGCAATGACCAATCTCAGTCATGGCTTGATTTAGCGCATCAGCCAGCTGCAAGCCGCCCTGACGATTTCGTTGTAGCAAATTAAAAGCCATACGCTGTGCCGACTTAGGACCGACCCCAGGCAGACAACGTAAGGCTTCCATCAAATGCTCCAGTAAGTGACTGGTTCGCATTGATTAGAAAGGCAGCTTAAAGCCAGCAGGTAAGTTCATACCGCCGGTAACACCCGCCATTTTCTCTTTTTGTGTTTCTTCGATACGACGTGCTGCATCATTGAATGCCGCAGCAATCAAATCTTCAAGCATATCTTTGTCATCTTCCATTAGGCTTTCGTCAATTTCTACGCGACGTACGCTATGGCTACCAGTGATAGTTACTTTGACAAGGCCCGCACCAGATTCACCAGTTACTTCCATGTTTGCAACTTCTTCTTGCATCTTTTGCATGCGCTCTTGCATTTGCTGCGCTTGCTTCATCATGTTACCCATACCGCCTTTACCAAACATAACTCTTCTCTCTCTATCTGGTCTGGTTAAAAATCTTTAAACTGGTCTAATACTTTCTTCATCCAGTTGTGCAGCAAACCGCTGACAAATGAAATTCACATTAGGATCGTTCGCTAAACTGTCTCGTGCTTGTAACAATTTTTGTTGATACAAGTGTTCACGTAATTCCAATGGTGTTTGACCTTGTTCGCCCAACACAATTGATAATTGTACAGATGTTTGTAACACATCATTTAAAGCACTATTTAATTGCGCCGTCGCTCGCTCTGCTTGTAAATGTTTCTGAGCTGAACGCAGATATAATGTGATGTGATCATCAGTACGCTCAAAAGCAGAGTTTAGTGCTAATTGCTGAATTAACTTAGGCACATCAAGCTGAGTGACTAACTGTGACCAACTATCCTGATTTGCTGCTTCATTGACAAGTAATTTCGCCATCTCAGGGGTTTTTTCATGCTCTAAAGCGCGCTTTAATACTCGTGGCGTTAACTCAGGCTTAACCACTGTTTCAGCCTCAGGTTTTGCCATTGGCTTCCAGCGATATTCATCATTCTCTGCCACATTAGTAACAGTCGACGCCGGCATCGCATGAGTATTCAATGATGGCATTGCCGTTTGCTTATTGGCTATGCGATCCATCACTGAAGTTGCGACTTTTTTAGCTGGCGCCGTTAGAGCCTTTTTTGGCAATACTGCTGCCGGTTGTTCTTCTTGACCACGTTTAGTTTGGCTACGTAACTGATTACGCGCAGCTAATAATCCAGATGCCGCCGATGGTCGAGCTGCAGCAGGTTGCGGCTGTGATGGTGTTGACGCTGCAGGAACAAATTGCTGCTGTGATTGTTGCGGTGCTACTACTGGCGCTGTCGGTACCGATTGCTGCTGTGGCATCGGTGGTACTGGCGCTGATAACGGCGGCTGCGATGGTGGCATCACTGTTGAGGTGACATTATCGGTTACTGGTGGTTGCATTTGTGCTTTTAATGCTTGCACCCGCGACACACCACTTACAGCAGTATTAACCGCTGCTGGCTGAGTACTTGGCACGACAATTGGCTGTGGTGTAATACTACCACCGCTCACTGGACGGAAAGCAAGCATGCGTAATAACACCATTTCTAAGCCAGTACGGCCATCTGGTGCAAACGACAAATCTTGACGACCTTGTAAACAAATCTGATAACACAATTGTACATCTTGTGGTGTCATCAGTTGGCTAAGTAAATTCACGCGCTCGGCATCGGGCAAGCTTTCGTCAAGACTTGCAGGCAAAGCTTGAAACATTGCCACTCGATGTAATTGGGCTGACAATTCACGCAATAAACTGTCCCATTCAATGCCAATAGCTGCAAGCTGCTGCAAACTTGCCATCGCGGTATTGGCATTAGCGCTAGCAACAGCCTCTAACAAGCACAGTGCTTGATCAGTATCTAGCGTACCCAGCATGGTCGCAACCGTTTCAGCGCTAACATGGCCATTGCCTAATGCTATCGCTTGATCGGTTAAACTTAATGCATCACGCATACTGCCTTCAGCAGCACGGGCTAATAATGCTAATGCACGCGCTTCATATTCAACTTTTTCTTCAGTTAATACTTTCTCTAATTGCGCGTGAATTTGTTGATGGTCTAGATGCTTTAAATGAAACTGTAAACAACGAGATAAAATCGTTACTGGCAGTTTTTGAGGATCGGTGGTTGCCAGAATAAATTTCACATATTCAGGCGGTTCTTCAAGTGTCTTTAATAACGCATTAAAACTGTGACGCGAGAGCATGTGAACTTCATCAATAAGATAAACTTTAAAGCGCCCACGTGCGGGTTTATATTGCACGTTGTCTAATAATTCACGGGTATCTTCAACTTTAGTGCGTGATGCAGCATCAATCTCTAACAGATCAACAAAACGCCCTTCATCGATTTCACGACAGGTTGTACATTTACCGCAAGGTGTCGCCGTAATGCCTTGCTCACAATTTAGCCCTTTCGCAAAAATACGTGCGATCGTCGTTTTACCGACGCCACGAGTACCACTAAAAAGATAAGCATGGTGAAGCCGATTTTGTTCTAAAGCATTACCTAATGCTGTTAACACATGTGATTGTCCAACCACATCTGCAAACTGATAAGGACGCCATTTTCGGGCCAGAACCTGATAACTCATTTATAAATAACCTTAATCAATCTGGACTGCATCTGGTGCAACGAAATTCGCCACTCTTTCTTTTATTCTCGCCATCATAGCTATAATGATAACAACTGCTAGTGATCATTATAAAACAAAGAAAATAAACGAAATAGTAACGAGATAGGTAAAACATTAGATTCAACATTAATGCTAGCATAGTGCCCATTTATGAGCGAGAGGGCGCTAGAGTAAGCGCCCAATGATTAACCAACTATGACCTTATTACAGAATATAATCAGCATAGTTGTTAAAGACATCTTAATGTCCTGGGAAATCACAAATAGAGTAAACGTTAAGTCCCAAACCTTTTAGACGTGCTTCGCCACCAATATCAGGTAGGTTGATAACAAATGCAGCATCAGCAACATCACCGCCTAAACGACGCACTAGATTAGTCGTTGCTTCAATAGTGCCACCCGTCGCCAGTAAATCATCAACTAACAACACTTTATCACCAGCAACAATCGCATCTTTATGAATTTCTAGGGTATCTTTACCGTATTCAAGTTCATAACTCTCAGCAATTACTTCACGTGGCAATTTACCCGGTTTACGTACAGGTACAAATGCAACCCCTAACGCTAATGCTAATGGCGCACCAAACAAGAAACCACGCGCTTCTGTACCAATGATCTTCGTAATACCTTGATCTTGATATTTTTCAGCCAAAATAGCGATCGTGGCACGATACGCTTCTGGCACTTCCATTAGGCTAGTGACATCACGAAAAAGAATACCTGGCTTAGGATAATCTTGAATTGATTTAATGCTGTTAGTAATTAGATCTAATGTTTCTTGGTTCATCATTCTTTCCGTACTTACTCTTACTGCAAACAGAGTAATCTCAAGTTAAAGCCTGCTGATTGCAGACGAAAGCATAAAAATAAAGCCGTTCACAACAGCTGTATTTTTATGTGATAAGTACGCATTTTATGGGTTTTCGTCAGCTTCGGCAACTGACGTAACATCAGCTTGAAGTTCAACCACTGGTAAGCGATTAAAACAGTATAATAAAACCATCATTCCCAGCAGCAACATTACTTTATGCCACCACAATGGCACCATCACGATTGAAAAGCTAAAGCTGAGTACTATCATTACCCTGCCACGGCGCTTTACAACAGATGTTACTGCGCCATGTTGGTGCCAATTAACTAAAATCGGTCCAAGCTGAGGATGTTGATGTAACCACTGATTTAATTTCGGTGATCCTCGCATAAAGCAAGCACTCGCCAACAACAAAAAAGGCGTTGTTGGTAATAAAGGTAAGAAGATCCCTAATACACCCAAAGCGACAGCAAGCCAACCCAAGATGACTAAAACATAGCGTATCATTCTGCTTTTCACCGCAATGTCTTTATTCAAGCCTTACTACCTCAACTCGCAAATTTAACAACTTATATACCTTTTCTATTGCGAAACTCGCACTTTGTAACATCAACCACTAGCAATTGTTAACATTTATCATTATTCATTGATGTTGGCTATACCACAGCAAAAATTAACCAATATTTATTAAATTCGCTTAAAGAATTGATTCAAATCACAACAGCATACTGAATCTCGATTAGACTAATAACACTTAGAGGTACTGCATTAGATTTTTATTTAGCCGCAGTATAACAACACTCAATCAAAGCAGCGGTAATGAAATTATTGCCCTGACTTTATTATTGAATATCACCACTATGGCTATGACCGATATGAATTATAAAAATTTTCAGTATCCGCTAGAGACAGAATATTTGTCTTTAGCTGAACAGTTAAAAAATGAAATGTTAATCAATCATTTAAATAACAGTGCGATTGCAGATAATAACACTGATCTTAATGATCTGATCGTAATGGCTAAATCGTCTTTTATACCTAACCTTTTTGATATGGCGATACGATTAGAAAAAGTAGATGCTGCGGTATGCTCATTTAAGTTAGGTATGTATGGCTTATGCGCCGATTGCGAAGAAGAAATTGAGTATAGCGATCTTGAACAAGATCCCGCTCAACCTCGATGCAAAGCTTGTCGAGAGCATAGCCGTTATCACCACGATTAATTATCGCTAAAGGCTATACTTAGCCACCAAACAAACAAAAGGCAACCTCGGTTGCCTTTTACTTTTTTATTACAAAATAACCACATTGCTAATCTGCAACCCATTAACTGAGTTGTTTAATTAAAATCTTTTTCCGCCATCCAGATTTTAAAGGCTTTTTTATCGTTATTTGATGCCTTGGTGTACCACATTTTTAATTGCGTTAATGCATCACCCGTAATTTCTACCTTGCCAGTTTTATTATCAACATTAACCGCAACTTGTTGTAAATCTACTGCGTTACCTTGTTCAATCACAATGCCATTGTCACTATTATAAGCAGCAACAAGTGCTTCAACATCACTGTAAGCCGCTAAACCTTCACCTTGTAATTCAACACCGTCGAGAGGTTGTAGCGCACCGCCTTCAACCGCTAATTGCCACTTAGCACCCCGTTCAAAAAAGGCTTTCGCTTGTGATTCAGTGCTTAAACGTGGCAGCGTGATTTCAGCATTTTTTTGGGCTAAATCAATCTCAAATAAATACGGACGAGTGGTAAAAATAGTCGATTTTGAACCGCGCTTAACATCACCGTCAAAACGCACTACCACTTGGTGTTTACCTGCTGATAATTCTACGCTATCGACAGTGTTCCAGCCTTGCGCTTTAACTTCTTTACCATCGACGACTAATAACTCAATTTTATCCGCGACTGATAACGTTGCCGCTTGGGTTGTTGCTGAAAACAGTGCCACTAATAGCCATAATGTGTTGTTCATTATTAATCCTTAATATGTTTTTTTATCGGCTGCTCATTGCTATCACTAGCGCTATTTAACTAATGCGTGATAGCAATATTCACTCAGTAAAAAATAAAAGTTAGCAAAAAGCCGCCCAAGAAGGCGGCTTCATTAATGATTACGTTAACACTTGATTAGAATTTAACTTCTAGGCCAGCTACGTAACCGAATTCTTCAACGTCAGCAAATACTTTGTCGTTATCAGAATAACCAACTTCAGCGTATACTTTAACATTGCTGTGTAATTGCTGTGTTACGTTAGCATATACGTTATCGTGCTGAACTTTACCTTTGCCAGCATGGTGGCCATTCGCATGTACGTAACCTAGAGCAAATGTTGTTTTGTCTAGCGTGTAAGAGCCGTTAACTTCGTATAGATCTAGATCTTTTTGAACTTTCTTAGTGTCAGAGGCTTTGTATTTCATCTGACCAAAAGAAGCCGCTAGGTTTACAGCACCCATAGCGTATTCAGCTTCTAAGTTGTAACCACGAATGTCATCACCAGCTTTGCCAGGAATAATAATAGGCGTACCATCAGCGGTTTCACCAGTCTCAACTAAACCTTGAAGACCGATACGCTTACCGTCATAACCGTATACACGAACGTCTAGACCGCCAGTACGGAAACCAACACGGCCATCAGTGATTGTAGTGCTGTGGTTAGTGTCCATATCATGAGAAATAGCAGTGTAGAAAGTACCGTTATCGTAAACGTACTTAGCAACACGGTCACCTTCAGTCTGAACAAAGCTAATTTGCTCTAGGCCCATTTCGTAGTCTTTACCAATACCTGAATCATCTGAAACTAGTAATTGACGACCAAAAGTTAGTGTACCGAAGTCACCAGAAAAACCAGCCCATAGCTCATAATTCTTAACTTCTTTGCTTTCATACTTAAACGCAGTACCAGAAACAACATTTAGGTTCTCAGACACAGCAACAGTTGCGTTAAGTGCTAGATCACCATCGTCTAAACGAATTGTTGAATCTGCATTCTTTTCATAGCCATCATATAGTTGCACTTCAACTGCGCCAGAAAGATCAACTTTAACGCCATTTGCGTCGTAAAGGTTGATGCCAGCATTTGCAGAACCAGCTGCAGTAAGAACTGCTAGCGCTAATAGAGTTTTTTTCATGATATGTCCACTGCCTTTCTTATTGTTGTAAACCTCAATCCTGAGGTTCCCTGTCCCTATATTCCCCTGCTATGTGTATTGATTAAAAAACAAAACACTAAAATATAAGGGGAAGTAATTTATGGCTCACATCCTGACAGAAGTTCAATATTTTTGTCAAATAATCTAAATTAAACATAAAAAAATATAAAACACATCACAAAAACAATGAGTTACAAATAAACAACTAGATATTAATCACATTAAAATAAGTAAAAAAATGCAATTAACAATTATTTAATAGCTGTAAATAACTGTTAATAACACTACTAATAAACTAGTTATTTACCTAAAAGCAGCATAAAAAACTGATTGTTTAATTATGTTATAGATTTTAAATTGGCATAGACCAAACGAATATAAACTCAATGTAACAGAAGTAAAAAATCGTGAGCAACCCCTCACTTTAAAACATAAATAGCGTAAATTTTGTTACCGCTCACATTTAGCGCTTCATGCTATAATGTATTTCCCGATATTTATGAAGTTTCAGTCATGCTGCATAACACCATCAAAAGCGACATTAAACAGTGCTACACCAACCTCGGTCATCAACTTGATAATTTTATTCCACGCCGCGCACAAAACTATTTAGTGGCAGAAATTGCTAAAACACTAGCGGGGGAATACCACAAAAAAAATCGTATTCTGGTGGCAGAAGCTGGAACGGGTATCGGTAAATCTCTGGCCTATTTAATTGGTGGAATCCCTTTTGCTTTGTTCAACAATAAGAAATTATTGATTTCAACGGCAACAGTGGCACTTCAAGAGCAGCTGATCAGCAAAGATTTACCGCTGTTTAATCAAATTTTTCCGCGCGAGTTTAGTTTTATTCTTGCTAAAGGCCGCCAACGCTATTGTTGTAACCATAAATTAGAAGCCAGTTGTTCAACCGATAAAGACTTACAACTGGGGATGTGGGAAGAAAAGCCGAAAAAATCTGATCTCGATTTACTCAAGCGCATGCTCAAAGCGACCGAACAAAATAAATGGGATGGTGATCGCGATAGTTGGCCAACCACGATTCCAGATAAAATATGGCAGCAAATCATGGCAGATAAACACAGTTGCCATGCGGGAATGCCCAAGCACCGTAGCTGTCCATTTGCTAAAGCACGTGAACATCTCGATAAAGCAGATGTAATTGTTGCTAACCATGCACTACTGATGGCAGATATTGAATTAGGTGGCGGCGTCATTCTGCCTGAGCCTGAACAAACCATTTATGTGATTGATGAAGCTCATCATTTACCTCAAGTTGCGCGTGACTTTTCATCTGCGGCTTCAAGTTTAAAAGGCGCTGCTGCTTGGCTTGAAAAGCTTAATCAAATTGTGTCTAAATTTGCAGAATTAGCCGATTATCAAAAATCAAATCGTTTTCAAAACGCGATTCAAGACAACATTCAACATTTAGTACCAACCTTAAATCAAATTGCCAATAATATTGATGCCAGCACATTTAACAAAGATGGCGTCTATCGCTTTGAACATGGCGAACTGCCTCAATGGCTTGAAGAAGAAGCCAAAGGCTGTAAAGAAGCCAGTAAAAAAGCGCTACAGTCACTGGGTAAAATTCAAGATCTTATCGCTGAGCGCACCAAAGAAAACATCATTATTCCGCGTTTAGGTGAGCAAGCACTTACTGAAATTGGTTTCTACTTGCAACGTCTTGAAAATTTAGAAAAAGTTTGGTCATTAATGGCACAGCCAAACCATAAAAAAGGGGCACCACTTGCGCGCTGGATAGAAAAAAGTCCTGATCGTGAAAATGACTACATCATTGAGGTGTCACCATTAGAAGTCGGTTATCGACTTGATCAATTATTATGGAGTCGTGCGGCAGGTGCTATTTTAGTCTCGGCAACCTTGCGCGCTTTGAACAAATTTAGTTTCTTTTGTCGTCAAGCAGGCATATCAGACACAGAAACTGACGGCACCCGTTTTCTGGCATTAGCGTCACCATTTGATTATCAAAACAATGCGCGCTTAGTGATTCCTGCATTAAAACTTGAGCCTCAAGCAGAACAATTTACCGATTTATTGATCGATGTATTACCCGAATACCTTGAAGGTGAAACCGCAAGCTTAGTGTTGTTTTCCTCTTATTGGCAGATGAACAAAGTTGCCGATGCACTGCGCCCACTAGCAAAGAAAAACAAATGGCAATTACTGGTTCAAGGGGAAGAATCACGAAATGAAACTCTAAAAAAACATAAAGAAAATTGTAAAAACGGCCAGCCAAGCATTTTATTTGGCACTGGAAGCTTTTCTGAAGGTCTTGATTTACCGGGTGATTTATTAACTAATTTAATTATTACCAAAATTCCTTTTGCGGTGCCAACCTCACCGGTTGAAGAAGCACATGCAGAATATATAGAAAGCCGCGGAGGTAATCCTTTCTTACAAATATCTGTTCCAGAAGCCAGCAAAAAACTGATCCAATCCGTAGGTCGATTGCTGCGAAAAGAGCTCGATTCTGGTAGAGTGGTTATTTTAGATCGTCGTATTATCAATCGTCGCTATGGAAAAGCATTACTGGATTCTTTGCCTCCATTTAAACGCGTAATTGAGTACAACTAATATCATCTTAACCATAATAAAAAGCATTTAAATGATTGATATGATTGAACCAAGTACGCTGTTGATTCTTGGTATTGTTGCATTAGCTGCAGGTTTTATAGATGCAGTGGCAGGCGGTGGGGGCATGCTAACTGTTCCCGCCCTGCTTTCTCTTGGGTTGCCACCTCATATTGCGCTTGGCACTAATAAATTAGCAGCAACATTTGCGTCATCAACAGCGGCATGGGCTTATTATAAAAAGCAGCTGTTTAGCCCTCAATTTTGGCGTGCATCTTTTGTGGCGACATTTATTGGGGCTATTGCCGGTACGGTTATCGTTAATCTGATTAGTGGCGCTTGGCTAGAAAAAGCGCTGCCTTTAATTATTTTTGCGGTCGCAATTTATAGTTTGTGGCATCCGCACCCAAATCCTGATCAAACCAAACTGCCAACCGTTAATCGCCAGCTTAAGTGTAAACAATGGCTGCAAGGTGCCAGTTTAGGATTTTATGATGGAATCGCAGGTCCAGGCACTGGCGCATTTTGGACAGTGTCGAGCTTGGTATTATATCGCTTAGATATGCTGCGGGCTTGTGGTCTGGCAAAAGCGATGAATTTCACCAGTAACATAACCTCATTAGTGACTTTTATTATTTTAGGTCACGTTAATATCGCATTAGGTTTAACGATGGGAATGTGCTTAATGATTGGGGCTTACCTCGGTGCACACTCAGCTATTCACTTTGGTGCTAAATTTATTCGTCCAGTCTTTATTAGCGTGGTCTTTATTCTTGCGGCTAAATTAGCTTGGCAAGCGTGGTTCTAACCATCGTTATTGATAGGTATTGCAATGATAGATCTTTCTCGACTTCAAACGCTGGTTGAACAATTACAACATCAAGCAGCAGCAACAGATCGTATTCGTGGTGAAGCATCGCGACCATTATTTGATCAACAATTATTTCGTTATCGCAGTAAATTGTTAGTGCCTTGCGTAGCAGAAATCGCTCAAGAATTAGCAATACTTCAAAAAGAGCAACAAACGGGAAAGTTATTACCGGAACGAACGCAACATGTCTGTGAAAAGTTAGTTGCTCAAATCCATGCTGTACAGCGTGAATTTGCCACCCAACACATTCGTAAAAATGAGCCAAAACAGGCAATACGTAAGCAACGTTCAATCAATCAAATATATCAAGATTTGAATCAACATCGTGATTGGGAGCGCCGTTTAAAATCGATGCTTCGCGATAAAGAGTCATTAGTTAATCGTTGCAGTTCTCAATTTGAGCAACAACAATTACAAAAAGAAATTCTAGCATTAGAAGGACGGATCAGTCGTTGCCAAGCCGCATTAATCAAGCTTGAAGATGAAATTAACCGCCGTGAAAGAAAAGGCTAATCACCATAGTCTCAACACACTACACTTAAATAATATTAAACCAGAGATTGATTAATGAGTAACGCTCCTGCATCACCTTTAGAGAATGCCCCTGCTGAAATTAAACTAGCCGTTGATCTTATTTGCCTATTAGAAGATAACGCGATTGATCCACATACGGTATTATCAGCGTTAGATATTGTGCGTCGTGATTTTGAAAAGAAACTGCAACCACAATCGGCATAATTATAACGAGCAGCCATAAAAAAAGGCTGAATTAATCAGCCCTTTAAAATAGTGGTATTTCTTAAAAATAAATTAGTTAATGCCTGCACGCTTTAATAGACCAGCCATCAATGCTGAACTTGATTTCACTTGCTTTGATTTGTTTTTCAAATCTTTCGCTAGTGCTGCATCATTAATGTCATTAGCAATGAAGATCATTGATTGATACATATCACGTGGTGTTTTGATACGCTCTTTATCATTCAATGGCTTCAGCAATGTCACTACATCAGAGCCTTTCTTTTTATTTTCAGTTGTATAGCGTAAAATAGAATCAAGTAAGCGATCCATATCAACCATAAATTCAGAGTTTTCAGTACCCTGCTTTTTCATTTCTTTAAGGTTTTTCTTACGAACCTGATTAATAACAAATGCTGGTTGATTTATTTTACGGTAAGCGAAGATACCCGCTAGCACCAATAACGCTACACTACCTGCTGCAACATAACCCCAGATAGAACCTGAAGATTCAGCAACAGGCTGAGCGACAGCGGCAACGTTTGCAACAGACTCTGGTACATCAGACATATTTGTAACCTTTTACTTTAAGAATTCGGAATGCGGTGAGACCTTACCACCTACTCGATAAACTGCTATATCTTTTATCAAAAATTAGTTCAAATAGGCGACAGAGCTCAAATCTATGCTCATTCTGCCGTTTTCACCAACAAAAATAAAGCACCGTTTGGTTGATTTACAACCAACCAATGGTAACTGTTTGTCTAACAATGTAAAAACCTTGATTCAATTCAAAGTTTATTTTCTGATGGAGCACAAACTAGCTAGCAGTTATACAAATTAATCAGTTGTCAGAGCCCTATTTCACGAAACTCGTGTCAGTACTAATACATCGACTTTAAACAACCATACCAATGCTTAAAGTCTAGTTGGTTTTAGCGACAATGACAGTATCAAGATATCTATCATTAATAGCAGCTAACACCACCAAAACCACAGTTATAATCAACCGCAGTAGCAACACTATTTTAATCGATATTAGAGGCCGTGACTGAAGTCTTGGTTCGTTTTAACTTTTGCACCATCAAGTACACACTTGGCACCACAAATAGTGGATCAACAATACCTAACGCCATCCCAGCAATAATAATGATCCCTAGCGATCCCATCGCATTAGCGCCGGGGCCGGTTTCGCACAATAATGGTAACGTCCCTAAGATCATCGTCAATGACGTCATTAATATTGGTCTTAAACGGGTTTTGGTTGCTTCTAAAATAGCCGCTCGTGGTGATAATCCTTGTGCCTGTAATTCATTGGCAAATTCAGTAATTAATATGCCATGTTTACAAATCAAACCTATCAAAGTGACGAGCCCTATTTGCGAGTAGACATTTAAACTGTAGTCACTGCTATATAATGCCCATAACGCGACTGATAACGTAATCGGTAATGACAGCATCACCACCAGTGCATCAACCACACTCTCAAATTGCGCACTTAATACCATATAAATAAACACTAACGCTGCAATAAATACGAACAACATTTGTTGATTAGCATCTAAATATTGTTTAGCACTATCGACATAGGTATAACGCGCATTAGCTGGCAACACAGTAGGCAATAACTGATTTAAGGCGTTAATCCCCTGTCCCATGCTAACTCCCTCCGCTAATCGAATCGATAATGAAGCAGATGTCGCACGATCATATTGCTCAAGAGAACGTGGACCAAGCTTATTTTTAATCGTAATTAGCTCAGATAACGGCACTAATATGCCTTTATTATTACTGATCTTCAGTTGTTTTATCGTATTCGGCGTTAAGGTATAAGCAGAGTCTAATTGTAAATGCAGTGGATAATTAGTCCCTTGGTAGCTCATATCATTACTGAATGATTTACCGCTCATAGCTAATTTCAATACTTGCTGAATATTATGCAGTGGAACACCATACTGCGATGCCAACACACGATTAATCTCAATGCTAAATTGATTCTGATCGAACTTTAGCGCGCTTCTTGCATGATCAAACAGCGGTGATTGCTGAATCTTATGCGTAACCTCACGCATTTCTTGTGCCAGTGTTTGCTCATCAATATTACTACTAACATTGATATCAATACCATTACTGTTACCACGGCGACCGCCGCCGGTTTCAATCGCGGGGATGACACCGGTAAAGACAATATTACCGCCAACTTTTAACCGAGCATTGATCATTTCACTGATTTTTAGCGCGGATAACTTACGCTGATCCCACGGTTTTAAAGTTACAAAACCACGAATAAAATCACTACTCGCTAAAATTGCTACATGCTCAATATCAGGGATCTGGCGTAACTGTTGATTCATGTTATCAATCATTTTTTGTTCGCTAGTGTCATCACTACTACCCACTAACGGCTGAAATAAAAATATTTGTCCAGAATCTTCCGTCGGTAACATTTCTGAGGGAGTTTGCATAAATGGCCAATAGCTACTGGCTAAAACAACCACCATAATAACTAATGTTGTTTTACGATAATCAATGGTCGCTGTTAATAGCCGTTGATAAGCATGAGCCAAACGAGTTAACTGATGATTGATCCATATCTCAAACCGACCCGGTGGTTGATGGTTCATCATTTTACTGCACATCATCGGTGATAAGGTTAATGCCACTACTCCAGAGATAATCACCGTACCCGCTAAGGTAAATGCAAATTGTTGAAATAACTGTCCTGTAATACCATCAACTAACCCTACCGGAATATACACAGCAGCCAATGTCAGTGTGGTTGCAATAATCGCAAATCCAATTTGACGACAAGCAATCACGGTTGCTTTACGCACTGACGAATGATGCCGCAGTTGACGATGCACGTTCTCAACCACCACTATCGCATCATCAACCACTAACCCAACAGCTAATAACATTGCTAATAACGTTAATGAATTAATGCTAAATCCGGCCAGTTTAAGAATAATAAACGAGCACGATAAACATACGGGAATGGTCACGATTGGAATTAGCGCAATGCGTAAATTACCTAAAAACAGCCAAATCACCCCAGCTACCAACAATACCGCTAACCCAATCGCAATATAAACATCATTAAGCGAAGTAATAATAAAGGTCGATTTATCCAGTAATACTGTCGCTTTCATGCCACTTGGTAAGGTGGTCGAATTCAACAATTGATGCACTTGCTGTGATAACACTAATGGATTGGCGGTCGCGGTGTATTGTGGATTAAGTACAAATAACATCGCACTTTGCTTAGAAAAATCCACCATCGGCTTTAATTCCAACTGGCTACTTGGCGTACCAATTTCCACCGTCGCAACTTGGGATAACCGTACTGGCTGCTGCTGATACATAGCCACAATGGTATTTTTAATATCATTAAGATTGGATATTGCACCAGTAGATACCAATTGATATTGACTTTGAGACCCCGATGTTTGCCCACTAAGTGCCGTTATACTGTCAACATCAGCGATTTTATTAATGACTTTATTTAACGTTAACCCATAATGCTGCACTTTATCTGGATTAAGCGTAATCAGCACCGATTGGCCAGAACTAGGCGCAACACTCACTGATCCTGCAGCTGGTAGCTGTTCTAGCTGCGGCAACAATGTATCAATACCATATTGATGAAATTCATACTCTGCTTGATGCGGCCCAGGGGTTAAGCCAATCAACATTGCAGGCATGCCCTGATCATCAGATTTAGACACGCGTGGCGAAATATCATCCGGTAACTGGCTTTCTATATTGCCAATATCATTATGGATCTCACTGACTAAGGTATCAATTTCACTGTCATCAACACTGGCAGCAACGTCAATGATAATATTGCCTCGACCTTGGCGCGCGGTTGCCGATAAATGGCTGATCCCTTCTGTACCTGCAATAGCATTTTGAATTGGGATCAATACTTCAGTCATCATATTTTGTGCAGCAAGTGCACTATCATGGACTGAGACTTGAATTTTAGATTGGCTAATTTGGGGTGTATAACGCCACGGTAATTTTTGACAAAACAGTAACCCAATAAATACTGGAATCAGCCACAACACAGTACATAGCACTGGGCGGCGAAGGCAAAGCTCTGTTAATTTCATGCCTTACCTTCTTTTGAATGTGGTTGTGAAGACGATAGTGGTTGAGACTGTTTAGGAACAACAATTTCAACCTTTTGATCAGTGCGTAAATAATTTTGACCATTAACAACCAGTTGTTCTCCTGCTGCTAAACCAGAAATTATTTGTACATAACCATCATAATATTCACCAACTTTAACATCCCGTAAACGCGCTTTTTTATCCACCACGATAAATGCCTGTGCGCCTTGTATATTGGTCATTAACGCTGATGTTGGAATCGTTACTTGATGAGGTAATAGCTGCGTTTTTTGAACAACGTTAATATTTTGTCCTGGAGAGAATGGCGCATCAGGCGGTAATTGCGCTTTTAATGTCACTAGTCCCGTTACCGTATTAGGTGCAATGTAGTCTACCGTAGCAGTAACCTTAGTCGTAGGATCTAATTCTGATTGCACCAACACTTGCTGGCCTAATTTATACTCTGAGCGTTGTTGTGCTGGTAGTTGATATTCGACTGTGAGTTGGTGAGGGGAGTATAACGTTGCGATGCTATTACCGACGGTGACCACATCACCAACATGGAAATCAGTTTGGCTGATCACGCCATCAAACGGCGCTTTTATGGTCAGTTCGGTTAATAAGGTTTTATCTTGCGCTAACTGCGCTAATGCCTGCTTATAACTGCTTTCACTGTCATCATAACTGCTACGAGAAATAACGCCCTTAGCACTTAATTGCGTTTGGCGTTGCCAGGTAGATTTTGCTGCCGCCAATAATGCTTGGTCATGGGCCACTTTTGCTGTGGCTACACGGGGATCTAACTGCACTAATCGTTGTCCTTTGACAACTGTCTGCCCTTCAGTAAACAAAATAGCGGTTATTTTATTGGTTTGTAGACTTTTTAGCGTCACAACATTATGGCTATTAATCACGCCATAGCCTGTTACTTGCTTAACCAATGTACGTGCATTAATCGTTTGGGTTTCAACTTGTGCCGCAGCTGCAGTTGGTTTTTTAGCCGCTAAATTAGCGCCACTATCGCAACCTGTAATAACGGATGCTAAAGCAGTTATTACCACCATTGAAATGACTGTTCGTTTTATCATGATCTACTTCCTAGAACATTAAACAACATGCGCTAGGATCAACCAGCACCATATATTCTCATAAGGAATACAATACTAGCAAAGCTATTTTTTCGAATATATGGCGATCACTCACCTTTACGCTGTTTTACATTTAGGTTGCCAAAAAAGCTTGTAACACGATAATTACTAACAATATTAGGCTAATAGATTGCCATAACAGCAATGGATTACGTTCAATTAATGGCTGTTGCATCATTGTCGGTAAGGGGGCGGGAGTGGCTAATGCAATCACTAATTCAGAAAGCGCTTGGTAACGATATTGCGCATACGGATGGCAACTTTTCTTGAGGCTCACATCTAACCATAACGGTAAATCTGCACGATAATGATTGAGCGCGGTATAATTCATTTTGATGGCGACAGGTACGCTACTATGAGGTGTTAAACGTGGGTAAGGTAATGATCCGGTTAGCATTTCATAGATCACAACTGCAACTGAAAACTGCTCACTCAACAATGATGGATTGCCACCAGCATGACATTCAGGAGCAAGGTAATTTAAATCTCCTCGAGGATGAGAGTAAGTCTGTGCTATGTCTAACTCTTGATAGCCATTGATCCACGCACTGCCAAAGTCAATCAGAGTCACCCTTAAATCAGGGCCTAATATAATATTTTCGGGTTTGATATCGGCATGATAAATACCTTGTCGTTGTAAGGTTCGTATCACTGCCACAATTTCAGTAACAATCACTCGCACAGTCGCCAAGGGTGGATTGGGATTATCGATTATCCACTGCCGCAGTGTAGAACCTTCAAGATATTCACACACATGATAGAGAAACGCTGATTGGGCATTATGATTAAATATTGGCATTATTCCATCAAACTGACATTGTCGTCCTAGCCAACCTTCACGCACAAAACAATCGAGGTATTGGACATCATCAACCATATTGGGCGATGGCATTTTTAATACATAATAATTGTTATCATCATTCGACTTGGCCAAGTAAATATGACTTCGACAGCCTGCATCAAGAATACGGCAAATAACAAATTGATCGATTCGTTGCCCAACATTAAGTGCAGCCGGAATAGTTTTATGACGGCACGCCGCTAAAATTTCATCAGCAGCAGGCAAAGGTAGCGCTGCAATCTCTAGCACCACACAACTGGCATTATCTGGTGATCCTTGTAGCTGAGCATTCGTGACTAACTGACGCGCTTGCCGCTCTAAACACTGTTGCTGTTGTAAGCCAGATAATAGAGGTTCAGTCGTCATCGTGGTTGCAATTGATTGTTCAATATCACCAACATCATGCACACCGTCAGTGGTCATCACGAGCTTATCACCGACATTTAACGCGATGGTTTGATAATCCACTTGTAGGTGCGAATCCATTCCTAGTGCACGAGTAAGATAGTGTTGACCATCATGATGATTGCGGCGGTGATCTTGAGTTAAGCAACAACAATTGCTATCACGCCATAAATACACTCGGCAATCACCAATATGAAAGATATGCGCCGTATTGGATTTAATGATCACCACTGAAAAAGAGCTCACAGCAGCATCTTGCGGTAACCCTGCTTGGTGGCCATCATCAAATAGCCATGAATTAAGCGTATTTAATACCGAAGAAGCAGCTTGCTTAACCGATAACGTGGTGGCGGTCGCTAAATAATCTTCAATAAAATGAACAACACTCAATTGGCTGGCGATATAACTGCGATGACTACAACTAACACCATCAGCAATACACGCCACCACCCCTTTATGTTGTAACTCTAGCGTTTTTGAGGGGGATAACACCGCAAAGGCATCCTGATTTTGCTGCTTTTTTCCTGCATCAGAATAACCACCATAACCTACCGACAGATTAGTTACCGTCATGATATTCCTTATTGAATGACTCGGTTATGCCACTAACTGACATCAATTAAGGTCACGCTACCATCATCATTGATCTCGGCCATTGTGCCTGATGGCTCCTGCAGTGCTAATAACGCCACAAAACCTAAGATAGCGGTTAATGCAATAATGACAAAAAAAGTACTGTATTCAACCACCGATAAAATAGTCAGATAACACACCGCACCAACATTACCGTACGCCCCAGTCATACCTGCAATTTGACCTGTCATGCGGCGTTTAATTAATGGCACCACAGCAAACACAGCCCCTTCTCCTGACTGAACAAAGAACGAACATATCATTGCTGCTAATACCGCACTCCATAGTGGCCAACTGGCGTTAATATTAGCCATTAACAAATACCCAATTGCCAAGCCAGCGGTTAAAATCAGTAACGTTGATTTACGGCCAAATCTATCCGACAACCAGCCGCCACCAGGGCGAGAGACTAAATTCATAAACGCATAGGAAGATGCAACCACACCCGCCATCACAGGGGTTAAGGTAAAGATGTCAGCGAAAAATAATGGCAGCATCGATACCACCGCAAGCTCTGAACCAAAGGTAGTAAAATACAGCACATTAAGCACCGCAACTTGCCGAAAAGAATAGCGATGAATGGCGGCTACAGGCTTGATTAACATTTGCTGATTAGCTCGCCACAGTTGTTTAATATCAAATAAATACAATCCAACTAAAACGATATAAATACCATAACTAATATCAGCATTTAACATACCAATCGCTGGCGATGACAGCTTCCACACCAATAACGCCATTGCGGCATACATGGGGATTTTCATAACAGTTAATAGCCATAAATCTCCGCGTGATGTCACTTCCATAGCACCAACATGATGGGATTTATAATAGGTTGCACCTTTGGGAGTATCTGTCACCGTCCAATAAAATATCACCCCAAAAATAACGCTTAACCCGCCAGTTACTGCCATCGCATAACGCCAACCATCATCACCACCGAACCATAATGCTAACGTCGGTAATGTAAATGCCGCCGCCGCAGAGCCAAAATTGCCCCAGCCACCATAAATACCTTCCGCAGTGCCTAATTCATGATGGGGAAACCACTCCGACACTAATCGAATCCCAATCACAAACCCTGCACCTATAAAACCGAGCGCAAAACGGGCAATAGCGGCTTGCATAAACGTGGTTGAAAATGCAAAAACAAAACAAGGGATCGCACACAGTACTAATAACAAGCTATACACAAGCCGTGGGCCATATCTATCGGTTAACATACCAACCACGACTCGCGCTGGAATAGTTAATGCGACATTTAATATTAATAAGGTTTTTATCTGCTCTGTGGTTAACCCTAACGAGGTTTTTACGGCTTGCAACAAGGGGGCGAAATTAAACCACACCATAAATGTGATAAAAAAAGCTAACCAACTTATATGAAGTATTTTCATCTTGCCGCGAAAAGAGAACAAATTAAACTTGTGATAATTCGACATTATTGCTCCCTATTTACCCAATAAAGAAACGACCAATTGCACCTGAACATTACCGTTATCGCGGCGCACAGGGTATGTCGGTACTAGCGTTTCAGCCAGCTCGACACATTGACCACTTTCAAGACAAAAATGCTGTTTATATAAAGGGGATGCCACCACCACCGTACCGTTTAATGAGCCAACAATCCCCCGTGACAGCACGTTCGCTTTGCCGATTGGATCATAATTATTAATCGCATAGAGGCTATTATTATGACCACATAGAAACAGCGCTATCTGATGACCATTGACCAACGCACAGACTCCGGCATCAAGGAATAAATCATTTTCATTACACACAGTAATCCATTGATTAATCATTATTTATCCTTATTCGGTAATATTAACAATTGCAATCGAATCTGCGCTTTTAGGCCATGTCATTGGCGCTCGTTGCTGACGAACCGTGTGATATAGCAACCCCAAATCAGGCTGACGACTATTAATGAAATGTTGAAACCGACGCAACTCTTGTGGTGACTCAAGGGTAGTTTTCCACTCACATTGGTAATTACTCAAACTGGTTGCCATATCTTGCTCAAGTTCAGCATTAATCGTTAACGCATCATCAATCACCACTTGGCGTAAATAATCAATGCCACCGTCAAGGTTTTCTAACCAGACCGAGGTCCGTTGCAACCTATCGGCAGTGCGAATATAAAACATCAAAATACGGTCGATATAACGAATTAAAGTATCGCTATCAATGTTTGAGGCAAACAAATCGCCATGACGTGGACGCATGCCGCCATTACCCGCAACATATAAATTCCAGCCATTTTCAGTAGCTATTACACCAATGTCTTTAGATTGTGCTTCTGCACATTCACGGGTACAACCAGAAACGGCAAACTTAAGCTTATGCGGTGAACGTAAGCCCTTGTAGCGATTTTCAAGATCGATCGCAAACGCCATGCTATCTGCCATGCCATAACGACACCATGTTGATCCGACACAAGATTTTACGGTTCGTACCGATTTACCATAGGCGTGTCCAGTTTCAAAACCCGCATCCACCAGTAACTGCCATATTTGAGGCAATTGATGTAACTGGGCGCCAAATAAATCAATTCGCTGACCACCGGTTATTTTGGTATACAGTTTAAATTGCTGTGCGACTTGGCCTAATATAATTAATTTTTCAGGCGTAATTTCACCTGCAGGAATACGCGGCACAACCGAATAAGTACCGTCTTTTTGCATGTTGCCAAGATAAATATCATTGGTGTCTTGCAGGCCAACATGTTGTGGCTCCAAAATATAATCATTCCAAAATGAAGCTAAAATTGAACTGATAGTCGGTTTACAAATATCACAGCCTAATCCTGATCCATATTCAGTTAATAGAGCACTAAAGGTTTTAATTTTTTTAACTCTAATAATGTCGGCTAACTGCTGGCGACTATAGCTAAAATGCTCACATAAATGGTGATTCACTTGGTGGCCTAACGCTGCTAATTCAGTTTGCATAATTTGTTTAGCAAAACTGGCACAACCGCCGCAACCTGTACTGGCCTTAGTGATGGTTTTAAGCTCAGCCATATCGCTACAACCATTAGCAACAGCTTGACGAATATGGCCTTTCGTCACATCAAAACATGAGCATACTTGCGCCTCATCACCAAGGAGATCATCACTTGCGGTCAGTTGAGCACTCGCTGCTAACGCCTTTGGCATTAATAATAACGACGGCGGGGTGGGTAATGGCTGTTGGTTGAGTGTTAGTTGTAATAGCTGCGAATACTGTTCAACATTACCAACTAATACTGCCCCAAGTAATCTATCACCTTGCTTGGAAACAATGATCCGTTGGTAACTTTGCTCAATATCATGAGATAACGTAAACACTTGAGCAGCATCAACATCATGATGAACGTTACCGATACTGGCGACATCAACCCCTAATAATTTCAATTTGGTGCTCATGTCGGCACCCGTAAATGCCGCCTCAATACCGCATACCGTCGACGCTGCCACCCGTGCCATTTTATAGCCCGGTGCCACTAACCCAAAAATACGGTTATTCCATAACGCACACTCACCAATGGCATAAATATCAGCATCACTGGTCTGGCATTGATCATTAATCACAACACCACCACGCTCACCCACTGTCAGCCCCGCTTGTTTTGCTAGCGTGTCTTGCGGGCGAATACCTGCTGAGAAAACCACCATATCTGTTTCTAATTCAGTACCATCGGCAAAAATAAGTTTATAGCGGCAATGATCGCCAGTTGCGATTTTCTCGGTTGCTTTACTGGTATGGACATGTACGCCTAATGCTTCAATTTTTTGCCGTAATACCGCGCCGCCGCCTTCATCTAGCTGCACCGCCATTAACTGCGACGCAAACTCAACCACATGGGTTTCCAATGCCATATTTTGCAGTGCATTTGCCGCTTCTAGTCCCAGTAAACCACCACCAATCACCACCCCAACTCGACTGCTTTTACCTGATGCCGCAATGGCTTTTAAATCATTAATAGTGCGATAGACATGACAATGTTGACCATCATTACCCGTAATCGGTGGCACAAAGGGGTATGATCCAGTTGCCAAGATCAACTGATCATAGTCAATCTTTTTCCCCTGAGCGGTAACAATGTATTTATGCTCTCGCTCAATTGCTGTCACTTGTTGATTAATATGGTAACCAACCCCTGCTTGTTGATAATCAACCTCATCGACAAGGGCTAAATCTGCCGCCGTTTTATCACTGAAATAATGACTCAGTTGCACTCGGTCATAGGCTAAGCGATCTTCTTCAGAGAAAGTCACCAACCTGATGTCATTAGCACTATCAAGGGCTAATACCTGCTCAATAAAATGATGCCCAACCATGCCATTACCAACAATAACCACTCGCTTTTTATTCATGTTATTCTCCCTGTGTTTATGCCAACTGGTGATGTTTATTCATTGACATCAGCGCATCCATTTGAGGTTGATACCACGCTAAGCTGTCACTTAAACTCACCACCTCACCAATAATAATTAATGCTGGAGAGCAAACTTGATGACGGTTAACTTGCTCGGTTAGAGTCGCTAATGTGGCGCTAATGAGTCGCTGTTCAGCAGTGCAGCCTTTTTCTATTATTGCAGCAGGTGTTGCCGCCTTTAATCCTGCCAACACTAATTGCTGACAGATCAGATCAACTTTGGATAATCCCATATAAAACACTAAGGTATGGTTGAGATTGGCTAATGCTTGCCATTGAATATCAAGATCTTTTTCGGCGTGAACCGTGACTAGCGTGCACCCTTGAGACACACCACGATGGGTTAATGGAATTCCCGCATAGGCACTACACCCACTCGCGGCAGTAATACCTGGTACAACATCGACCTTGATACTATGCTGACGTAAATAGTGTATTTCCTCACCACCACGACCAAACACAAATGCATCGCCACCTTTAAGGCGACACACGTGTTTTCCTTTTTGGGCTAACCGCACTAATAACTGATTAATTCCAGTCTGAGTCATGCTTTGTTGGCCTTTGGCTTTGCCGACACATAAGGTTTGGCTGCGAGCTGGAATCAACGCCATAATCGCCGCACTGACTAAGCGGTCGTAAACCACTACATCTGCTTGCTCAAGAGTTTTTAACGCTTTTAATGTTAATAAATCAGGATCCCCAGGCCCTGCACCGACTAACGTCACTGTTCCTGAGTGAGACAGACTATTCTTCGATTGTATTACCTGACACCATTGAATCTCAGCGTCATTAGTCACTAACGAATATTGTTGCGGCTGCAATGGTTTCATTGTTCACCTCTTATTTTAAAATCATCATTACTTTTATTTTTATTTCATATTGTTATTTGAGACTGTTATTTATTCAGCAATGTTAATGCCAGCCTGCATTTAAAAACAAATAAAACCATCAAGCACCTGAATTAAAAAAGTAAATATTAATTAATTACCAACAAAGAAAAACTTATTTAAGATATATTAAAAACAATAAACACCGTGATGGTGCAGGATTAATCTACTGTTGCACCAAAATGATTAATAATAAATATTAACCAACCATAATAGCGCTAAAACAAATTAATAAACCAAAAACTATAACAAATAAAATCAAATGCTTAATCAATAAAAAACGAACACGTAAAATATTTAATGGCTATTGGTACATATGTTGCCTGTATTTATTAATGACCATCTATTATGGCTACATTAATAAAAGGAGCCGTCATCAATGAATAAAAAAAGCTCATGGAAAAAATCAACCTGTGCTTATTGTGGTGTTGGTTGTGGAATAAAATCACGGTTTAATCATGATGGTCAACTAGAAATAAAAGGTGACGAACAACACCCTGCTAATAAAGGTAAACTGTGTGCAAAAGCATTAACGTTATCAGAAACACTCACCACAAATAATCGTATGCTAACGCCACAAATATTAAATAAACCTGTTAGCTGGAACCAAGCTTTAAATGAAACAGCAAATCAGCTTCAGAATATTATTGATAACCATGGTCCTGATGCGGTTGCGTTTTATGTTTCCGGACAATTACTCACCGAAGATTATTATGTAATTAATAAACTAGCAAAAGGCTTTGTTGGCACCGCTAATATTGATACCAATTCACGGTTGTGCATGTCATCAGCTGTCGCAGGCCATCAACGGGCATTTGGTGAAGATTGTGTTGCAGGCTGTTACGATGATTTAGAAGCCGCTGAAGTGGTTATTTTAACAGGCTCGAACCTTGCGTGGTGTCATCCAGTACTTTTTCAGCGTCTTAAACAAGCACAACAACAGCATAATACTAAAATTGTGGTGATTGATCCGCGCCATACTGCCAGTTGTGAGATTGCTGATTTACACCTTTCAATCACCGCAGGTAGTGATGTCGCACTATTTAATGGTTTACTCAGTTACTTACATAGCAATGACTATATTAATCAACATTATACCGATGCCCATACCAACAATATTACGGCCGCATTAACAACAGCAACCGCTTTAGATCAACAACAGGTAAGCCAATTAACCGGACTCAGTGAGCAGCAACTGCACAGCTTCTATCAGCTGTTTGCCACTCATTCACGCACTGTGACACTATATTCTCAAGGCGTAAATCAATCGGTATCAGGCACAGATAAAGTCAATGCGATCATCAACTGCCATTTAGCGACAGGAAGAATTGGCAAACTAGGCGCGAGCGCTTTTTCTATTACGGGTCAACCTAATGCGATGGGCGGACGTGAAGTCGGCGGCTTAGCAACTACCTTAGCGGCGCACCTAAGTTTTGATCGCCACGATCATTGGCAGTTACTCAGTGATTTTTGGCAAACCGATAAACTGGTGACTAAGCCGGGGCTTAAAGCAGTTGATATGTTTGATGCGATTGCCAATGGATCAATAAAAGCGGTATGGATCATCGCCACCAATCCTGCCGCTAGCTTACCTAACAGTAATAAAATCAATCAAGCACTGGCTCAATGTCCGTGTGTGATCGTCTCAGATTGTGTCGATAATAACGATACGCTACGCCATGCTACAATCAAACTTCCAGCTCAAGGTTGGAGTGAAAAGTCAGGCACTGTCACCAATTCTGAGCGCTGTATTTCCCGTCAACGACGTTTAGTTCCCACTCAAGGCGAAGCCAAACCTGATTGGTGGATAGTCACTCAGATCGCACAAAGAATGGGATTTGAAAACCAGTTTAATTACACCAATGAAGCCCAAATCTTTACCGAACATGTTGCATTAACGGCAACCAACAATCACCCTCATCAAAGCCCACGCTTGCTTAACCTTAGCGGATTAAGCAACTTAACCGCTGCCGAGTATGATCATTTATTGCCGCAGCAATGGCCAATTAATGGTGATAATAGTAACCCGCAGCGATTATTTAGTGACGGTATTTTTCCAACTCAAGATGGGCGCGCGTGTTTTATTGCAACCCCTTATCGCCCAGTGATAACTCACGCTTCAGCGGCTTATCCCTTATTACTAAATACTGGCAGAATTCGAGATCAATGGCATACCATGACACGCACCGGGCTTGCGGCCTCGCTAGCTGATCATATTCAACAACCATTGATATCAGTACACCCAACAGATGCTAATCACTACCAAGTTATAGATAATCAATTAGTAACGGTAACCAGCCACTACGGCGAAGCTATTTTTCGAGTCCGTATTACTACCGATGTCAAACCTCAACAGGTATTTATCGCCATTCATTGGACTCAGCAGACTTCATCAGCAGGCAGTGTTTGCGCGCTTATTGGTGAACACCGCGATTCGATTTCAGGACAGCCACAATATAAAGCAACAGCTGTTCAACTGTCACCACTCACCTACACCACTGATGCTATTTTAACGACCACCACCGCAATCGCAGCAACTGAGCTTACCGCATCAACAGCACTCTATTGGGTATGTAAAAAAGTCGCAGCCGGTTATCAATATTTTATCAGCTCAAATCTGACCTCAAGCGCCTTAGAGCAAATATTAATGGCCCATTTCATGACTTCGACGCAACACTCCTTACGAGCTATTACTCACAACAGCCGCCGTGCTGTGGTATTTAACAATAATCGCTGCCTAGCCTCTGTGGTTATTCATCCCCATAATAGCCATCGTTACTGCACCACATCGGCAAACATTATTGGTAATGACGTTAACGATATTAACGTTCATCAGTTCCTTAACGGCGAAGATAAGCTTACCGCCTCTGATATTGTTTGTGTTTGTAAGCAAATAACGAAACAACAACTTATTGATACGATCACCAATAATAAAATACAGGATCTATCGACATTATGTCGTATAACAACCGCAGGTACAGGCTGTGGTGGCTGTTGTCATGATATACAAACCTTGCTCAGCACCACCGACATTAATTAGATTTAACTATAACGATTATTGTTTATTTAATATTACGTAATGTGTTCACTTTAGTTTGAATTAACTGTTTTATTAATTCAGATAACCACCTAATACGCGAATGGTGACTATCACGTTTTAAAGTCACCATCTTTCTACCGACCAATATTCATCTAACGGTTATTGAGTCACAATAATACTTGTTTACAAGTCCTCGACCGCAGAAGTAAAACCATTGGCTGATAAATTAAACCCTGCGATATCGACATACTCTTTCTTTTGAAACAAGGCTAATACTCGATCCATATTGCCACCATTATTACCCGCATAAGCATGGGCAGTACAATTGTGGGTGCTTGGATTGTAATTGGTACTTACTCGTAATACGACTTCGTCAGCAACATTAAGATTATTGAATGCAGGAACATATAACCAGTTTTTGCATGCTGCTGCTTGCGTTTCCATATGATCAACAAAATCTATACTTGATAACCGCTGCCCATTCGCAGTGAAATGGAAAATATAGGTCTGATAGCCAAAATCCGTTTTAGTCACAATTTCATTTTGAGCAGGAAGAACTTGATAACTATTATGCTGGGTTGTGCCCGCAAATGCAGCGGGTGCCACGAAAGATAAAGAAAGCAATAATGTCGAAATAACGGTGGTTCGGTTAAGCACAGCAGTAGACTCCAATGGCTAAATGACTCAAATAGTCATCTAATATGCCTTTTGGCGATAATAACACAATAGTTTTTACGTCAATTTTAAGATTAACCACCGTATTTATACATATTTAACCCGCTTGCATTAATCTATCAACACTAATGAATCCAAAATCCCTGTACCGCTATGAATGCTAATCAACCTCACTCTACAACTTTTTTAATTACTCACCTTATAAAACGAAAAAAACAACAATCATTTAGACTGTGATACCGATCAAACTTAGATTTAATCACCACCATCAACAACAAAAGTAGTTGATACCGCTTTAATTAACCACAAAAATAGTTGCACATTCCAACAAAGTTGGCCTAACCTATAAACATACCAATAACAAATACCCACATTCCAATAACACAAAATCAAGGTTGATTATTATGATCCTAGGTGTACCAAAAGAAATTAAAACTCATGAATACCGTGTTGGCATGGTTCCAGCAGCAGTAAAAGAAGTTGTTTCTCATGGACATAGCGTATATATCGAAACTCAAGCAGGCTCGGGAATCGGTTTTAGCGATCAAGATTATATCGACGCAGGCGCGCAAATTTTACCAACAGCGGCCGAGGTATTTTTCGAGTCAGAAATGATTGTTAAGGTTAAAGAACCGCAAGCGATTGAGCGCGCTATGCTACGTGAAGGCCAAATTCTATTTACTTACCTCCACCTTGCCCCCGATCCAGCTCAAACAGAAGATCTTATTCGCAGTAAAGCAATTTGTATTGCCTACGAAACAGTAACAGATCAACATGGACGCTTACCTTTACTCGCACCGATGTCTGAAGTTGCAGGACGAATGTCGATTCAAGCGGGTGCATTTGCACTTGAAAAATCACGTGGTGGACGCGGCATGTTATTAGGTGGCGTTCCAGGGGTTGAGCCCGCAAAAGTCGTTATCATTGGTGGCGGTGTAGTGGGTAATAATGCTGCTCAAATGGCACTAGGGTTGCAAGCCGATGTAGTAATTTTAGACCGCAATATTGACGTGCTACGTCAGCTTGATGTGCAATTTAATGGCAAACTAAAAACCGTTTATTCAACCAATGATGCTATTGAGCGCCATGTCTTAGAGGCTGATTTAGTGATTGGTGGAGTGCTGGTTGTCGGTGCTGCTGCACCTAAACTTGTCACCGCTGAGATGATCAAAAAAATGAAACCTGGTGCAGCTATCGTTGATGTTGCGATAGACCAAGGCGGTTGTGTTGCGACATCACATGCCACTACTCATGATGATCCTACTTATATTGTTGATGATGTCGTGCATTATTGTGTGGCAAATATGCCAGGGGCAGTTGCGCGTACTTCAACAGTTGCACTTAATAACGCAACTTTGCCTTACATTGTTGAACTTGCTAATAATGGCTATCAACAAGCCCTTCAAAACAACCCGCATTTATTAAATGGGTTAAATGTTTATCGTGGCCACATTACCTGTCAAAGCGTAGCTCAAGCTCTTGATTTACCTTATGTCTCGGCAGAAAGCGTTCTCGCCTAATTTATAATTCTTCAATAAGGCTTCTATTGCAAAATAGAAGCTTTTTTATTTCTCTAAGCTCAACATCACACCGATAACTACGCTCATGCGAACATCAGTACCGATACCAACATACCTATAATAAAATACTAATATAAAGGTCAGTTATATGCCTTACCCTAATGCAGAAACACTTTCTAATCATAATAAGCAAAACCTAACTAAACACGATAAAACGTGGATCATTAGCCTGTTCGGCACCGCCGTCGGGGCGGGGATCTTATTTTTACCGATTAATATTGGTGTCAGTGGACTCTGGCCATTAATTGTCATGGCATTGCTGGCAGGCCCTATGACATTTCTTGCCCATCGCGGCTTAGCACGGTTTATTTTATCGTCTCAACAACCTCAAGCCGAATTTACCGATGTGGTTGAAGAGCACTTTGGCCATAAATTTGGCTTGATGATTTCAGTATTATATTTTCTATCTATTTTCCCCATTTTGATGATTTATGGCGTTGGCTTAACCAATACTGTTGAAAGCTTTATTGTCCACCAGTTACAGATGACCCCTCCACCACGAATATTACTTTCAGGGATATTAGTCACCTTAATGATCGGCGTTATGCTAACTAATGAAAAAATGGTATTACGCGCGTTTGAGATTATTGTTTATCCGTTAGTGTTTATTTTATTTGGATTGTCTATTTATCTAATCCCACACTGGCAAATGCCTGATTTTGCAACCGTACCTAGCGCCTCCGATTTTGGTAAAACCCTTTGGCTTGCTATTCCAACCACTATTTTTGCGTTTAGTCATACTGCTGCTATTTCCAGTTTTTCTGTCGCTCAAAAACGTCATTACGGCGCTCAGGCTAGCACTAAGGTCGATTACATTTTAAAACACACTTCGATGATGCTTATCACCTTCGTATTGTTGTTTGTGTTTTCATGTGTACTGAGTCTATCTCCTGCTCAATTAGCGGAAGCGAAAGTACAAAACATTTCAATTTTGTCGTACCTTGCCAATGAGATGAATAGCAGCGTGATTGAATCATTAGGGCCTTTTATTGCGTGTATTGCCATCACCTCTTCTTTCTTTGGTCATTTTCTCGGTGGGCGTGAAAGTCTAAACGGCATTATCACTAAACACACCAATATCACGCCTAAACTCGCCAACAAACTCACCATCGCGATATTATTTATATCAGTATGGTATGCCGCAGTCATTAACCCTAGTGTACTCAGCATTATGGAAACCTTTTCCGGTCCGGTAATTGCTATGATTTTGTTTATCATGCCAATGTATGCAATTAGAAATATTGAATCACTAAAAAAGTACCGCGGTAAAATAAGTAATGCTTTTGTGACTGTGATTGGTTTAATTGCCATTTCAGCGATTATATTTAACCTACTTTAAACCCTCTTTGTTAATCCTAATAGCCAACCTTTAACGGCTGGCTATTATTTTTTAACGTCCAAAATAGTTTGCTGAAAATCATGGTAGATCAGAAACAGACACTTTATGCTAATAAGGAATTATCCATTTTTAATGGCATCAAATTAACCAAACGATAAAAATACCATGCAGATCAAAAACCATAATATGCTCGGTGCGATGTTAATTATCGTTGCTACCTTGTCATTAACCCTTAAAGACAGCGCTGATAAATACCTGATACAACACGGATACCACCCGATTCAAATGGTATTTTTTAGGTTTGCGATCCCTTTTTTATGCATGGCTATTTTTATGCCTAAGCAAACAAAAACGGCCATTTTTGCCACTAACACTAAATTAATCCTACGGGCGGTATTATTTTTAGTGTGTGCAGTAACGTCAGTGATTGCGTTAAAATATATACCGTTGGAAATGTATATCATCATTGTGCAAATGGGCAGTATCGCCTATATGCTCGGGGGGACCTTATTTTTCAAAGAAACCCTGACCCCAATAAAAATTATCGCAACCTTATTGGGCTTTGTTGGGGTAGTGGTGGTGATTAACCCAACCAATATAACAGGCTTACAGTGGGTGTATTTATTGCCTTTACTGATTGCGATAACAAACTCTGGTTACAACCTGATCACTAAAACTATTGATTCTAAGATCTCACTGCTGTCGGTGCTGATTAATTCGTTCTTTATTCTTGGCACTATTTCAAGCTTGCTACTCATTATTCAGCCGCAGATGTGGCAAACGCCAACACTAGCAGCCTTACCCTACTTTATCACTATTCCTATCGTCACTATTGTATCGCAGCTGTGTTTAATTAAAGCCATGAACATTGCCGAAGCATCGCATGTTGCGCCGTTCTTTTATTTTCAGATTGTCTTTTCCTGCATCTTTGGCTACTGGTTATTTGATGAATTGCCAACCTATAACACCCTTGGTGGCGGATTATTTATCGTGATCGCAGGCCTGCTTATTACCTATTCCAATTATCGGTCCATAAAAAAAGTCGTAGCTAATCAAGGCTAATATCGATTCATCTAGTATATTTTAATCAACATGGTCGATTATTGAGTTAGAGATTCGATTCAAATAAGCGTATGTTGACGTTAGAAACTAATAATAAATAGCTAAAAAAGGCGACTCACTATGCCGGACAATGTTTTTATTCTACATTCAAAATACCCACCTTCTGGCGACCAACCACAAGCGTTAGCTAAACTGATTGATGGCGTTGAGCAAGGCATCACTCACCAGACCCTAAAAGGGGTAACAGGTTCAGGCAAAACCTTCACAATGGCGAATATGATCCATCGCTTACAACGCCCAACACTGATTTTGGCACATAACAAAACTCTCGCCGCGCAACTTTATAGCGAAATGAAACGCTTCTTTCCTGAAAATGCGGTCGAATATTTTGTATCTTATTATGATTACTACCAACCTGAAGTTTATATTCCCGGCAGTGATCGCTTTATTCGTAAAGACTCAGCCATTAATGAGCAACTTGAACGGTTACGATTATCGACCACTAAATCCTTAATCGAGCGTAAAGATGTGATTGTAGTGGCATCGGTTTCGGCTATTTATGGCTTAGGCGATCCCGACCAATACCGCGCCGTACAAATTCCGCTATTTGTTGGCGCAACAATTACTCGCCAAGACTTTATTCAACGTTTAACCGCACTTCAATATAATCGCTGTGATCGCACCATTGAACGCGCCACGTTTCGAGTTCATGGTGATGTATTTGATATTTATCCTGCCGACTCGGAATCCAAAGCAGTACGAGCGGTATTGTTTGATGATCAGGTTGAAACCCTGCAATGGCTAGATCCATTAACAGGCAAGGTAGAAGGCGATATTGAGCACTACTTTGTATCCCCAAAAACCTTGTATGCAGCCTCCAAAGAAAAACTGACTCAAGCGTCGGTTAAGATACAGCAAGACTTAGCATTACGTGTTACTGAACTTAATCAGGATAATCGAATTATTGAAGCAGCTCGGTTATATGAACGTACCATGCATGATATCGAAATGATGCAGCAACTAGGCTACTGCTCTGGGCTTGAAAATTATGCCAGTTATATCAATGAGCGTGATGCGACGTTACCACCAATTACCTTATTAGATTATTTACCTAAAGACGGGTTATTATTTATTGATGAATCACACGTGATGGTGCCGCAAATATCGGCAATGCAACGCAGTGATCAAAGCCGCAAAGAAACGCTAATTGATTATGGTTTTCGCTTACCGTCAGCCAAAAACAATCGCCCGCTCACATTCAGTGAATTTGAAAAAATAAAACCACAAACGATCTTTGTATCAGCAACACCTGGCGACTATGAGCTTAAGCAATCTCAAGGCCATGTTGTCGAACAGATTATTCGCCCAACAGGTTTACTCGATCCGATTGTTGAAGTGCGGCCGCTCGCCACCCAAATTGATGATTTACTAGAACAAATAGCGCAACGGGTCATAAAAAATGAACGGGTATTAGTCACCACCCTGACCAGAAAAAGTGCCGAGTCTTTATATGAATTAATGCAGCAACACGACATTAAAGTCAGCTATATTCATGCCGATGTCAAAACCCAACAACGGGTAGAGATCATCGATGCGCTCCGCCAAGGTCAATATGATGTATTAATCGGCATCAACTTATTACGCGAAGGGCTGGATATTCCAGAAGCATCGTTGGTAGCGATTCTGGATGCGGATCATGCTGGTTTCTTACGTTCGAGCCAAGCCTTAATTCAAATCATTGGTCGAGCCGCCCGTAATGCCAACGGTAAAGCCATTTTATATGCCGATAAAATCACGCCAGCGATGAAAAGCGCGATTGATGAATCACAGCAGCGTCGTCAGCGCCAACAGCTCTATAATCAAGCGCATCAGATTACGCCGACCTCATCGCAGCGCAGTGTCATCACTGCTACAGATGAAGGCATACACTCAGCTGAGTTTTGTGCCAACATTACAGATTTATGCCAGCAGATCACTGCCACTGAGAAAGGATTATTAACCGCTTGTGATAATAACGATGATGCCCAAATACAATCAATAAGAGCCGAGCTTGATAAGCTATATCGGCAGTTTATTTATATGTAATCTTCATCAATATCGGGTAGCGATAATAACCTATTCGCTACCCTTTTTATTGATAGTTACTAACCTCATCGAGGCTCAACAAGCGCTATTTTTCCATCAGCCCTTTACTGTGAAAATATTCCGCTATAAATGGACGCGACTCTTTTGAAAGGGTTTTAGTAACGGTGTTAGACCAATCTTGGTGTTTATTATGGCTTGAACGCTGCTGGTAATATGCCATCGTTTGTTGATCATATTGTGCTAACAGTGGTTTATTTAATGGCTGATACTCATTTTGATGTAAAATCATATCCATTGGTAAACGCGGTTTTAATTGTGGATCTTGCGCAGGTACACCTAAACACATACCAAATAAAACCGCACAATACGGCGGTAAGTTAAGTAGCGCATCAACCTCATGCGGATTATTACGCAGCCCACCAATATACACGCCACCAAGACCCATTGATTCCGCAGCGACTAAACAGTTTTGCGCCATAATACCGCTATCAATTGCACCAATTAAGGCTAACTCAGTATATTCAGGTTTGATCTCAGTGCTAATTGAATAATGACGTTGATAATCAATACAAAACACCAAAAACTCAGCCGCTTGAGCAACATAAGGTTGATCACCAGCAAGGTGCGCCAATGCTGCTCGCTTATTTGGATCAGTGATACGAATAATAGAGGTTGCTTGGATCATACTTGAGCTAGAAGCCGCAATACCTGCCGCAATGATCGCATTTAATTGCTCATCAGAAATATCAGCGTCAGTAAAACTGCGGATCGAGCGATGATTGAGTATTGTTTCAATTGTGGTGTTCATAACAAGCAGCCTATAAAAAGATTTAATTAACCATAATATTAATCACCAAAGCTGCAACAATTTTTTCAGTAATCTATTTTATCAACCTATATTAAATCAAGTATCACCACACTCGGTTTAATATGATATCGTCGATAGCAAATTATTGAGAGATAAGGAGTTACTCAATGAAGCTTAGTCATCTTGATCATTTAGTATTAACAGTCGCTGATATAAATGTAAGTGCTAACTTTTATCAGCGGGTGCTTGGCATGGAATTAATCACCTTTGGCGATAATCGGTTTGCACTTCGGTTTGGTAATCAAAAGATCAACCTCCACCAGCATGGCGCAGAATTTGAGCCTAAAGCCGCCACGGTGCAAGTTGGCAGTGCTGATTTATGTTTTATTGCCACCACTGCTCTGGATGAGGTTCAACAACATCTGCAAGCGCAAGATGTCATTATTATCGAAGGCCCAGTTGAACGCACTGGCGCAACGGGAAAAATCATCTCGCTCTATTTTCGCGATCCCGATGGTAATTTAATTGAGGTTGCAAATAGGCTTTAAATTAAATAGTTATTTTTCGGCGCGTGACGATTTGCTTAAATAGCGTTAATTGCTTTTCCGATAATTGACCGTGATAAATTAACGTTTGATTTAAGTTACTTAAATAATCACGCTCCCAATGGGTTAAAGATTCAGAATGCAATAACAACACCGTATTCACTTTATGCATTAACTCAGTATCCTGCGCCATCGCCTTTTTCACTCGCCTTAATTAACATCGAGTATTGATATCATCACTCAACAGCATTAACAATCCCTTTCAAGCAACTATCGTCATTACCGTCAGGAAATTCAATTCTCCCGTTATAGCCACCATAGATACCAATTTGCCATTGCCAACAGTGAATACCAAACCAAATCCCGTCATTCCCTACAGTGAGGTTACCAACGGAATAGGGTATCTACTCACAGCGCGTTGAAACCTAAAAGTATTAACACCCCTATTTGTCTCCACAAAGATACAGTGCTATAGTTTGTGCATAATAAGTCTATTGAGGTTCACATGCCCGAAATTGATGTATTGCTGGGGCTTTCTTTTTGTATGTATTTCTTTGATAACAAACAGCACAAACTGCCTCATGTCCATATAAAATATGGCGGCTATGAACTTATCGTAGCAATAGAAACAGCTGAAAGTTTAGAGGGTTATCTTCCAAATAAACAGCGAAAACGAGCAGAAGCACACATTGAAAATAACCGTGAAAAGTTACTTAAAATGTGGGCAAAAGCTGTCAACGGCGAGAATCCAGGTAAGCTATAGGTGATGTATGCTAAAAGTAATTGATGTTGATTGGTTGGAAGGCTTCAAACTTGAGTTAACATTTAGTGATGGCTTTTGTGGTGAAGTAGACCTCAAAGATATTTTCCAGAAACCTGCTTTTAAATTAGTGCGTGATTTTAAGCGCTTTGCCTTACGTAGCGACGGTTCATTAGATTGGGAAGGCGTTGATCTTCCAGCAAGCGTCCTTCGAGAACTCGCTGTCGGTCGTTATATTGATTCGCCTCTCAACCTTATTAATGTTCAAGAGATGGAACAAGTTATTAAACAAGCCGCTTGGGATTCAATGAAAGAGGGGCGTGTTGATATTCTTCAAGCAGCCATTCGGTCATATGTTGAATTTTTCGGTCACAGTCAGGTCGTTGAACGCGCAGGAATAAAAAGCCGTACCAGTGCTTATAAATCATTAAAACCTGAAACATCACCAAGTTTTGGTACGTTAGTGCAACTAGGCCATGCGGTAATTGAAATAGCTCAAGATCAGGCAAAGTCATCTGATATAAGCCGTATATAATAAGTCATCAATACGACCATATTCACTCGACATTATAGATGTCGAGTGTTTTTGTTAGTGGCTAATTTCATCATAATTTACGCCCCATTATAGTAAGCACTCCCCCCGACTGTTATTGATATCAACAACCATCACCGAGTAAATAAACTCATTCATATAAGCAACCACCGTCATTACCGCCAGTAAATGTCAATTCTCCCGTCATTGCCAACAGTGAATGCCAAACCAAACCCCGTCATTCCCTACAGTGAGGTTACCAACGGAATAGGGAATCTACTCACAGCGTGCTGGGTTTTCAAACTAAATATATTACTGCCCTATTTTGTGATTGCTCTCGGGATTAATAACTAAAAATGTATCTGATTTATAATGGTTTTTATATTTATACCGCAATCAATCGTCTAACCTTTTCATCGCTTTGCGGTAAACATCGCTACGTTCGCGTTTTCCAACAGCTAAGACGGTTACAATGATGACATCGTCTTCAACTTTGTAGACGAGACGGTAGCCCGATTGACGCAGTTTAATTTTATACATGTTGTCAGCTCCAGAAAGTTTTGAAGCCGGAACATGTGGGTTATCTAAGCGCTCGATTAGCTTTTTCTTAAATTGTTGTTGCAGAGTAGAGCCAAGCTTTTGCTATTCTTTAAGTGCGCTCTTTTTAAAATCAAGCTTATAGGTCATCAATATTTACCGAAATACTCTCTTCAGATTCACGCTCTTTAGCGATAGCTAGTAGTTCAAGATCTTCGAGTCTGTCCATCATCATTTCGTACGCTTCGGCAGGTATACAATAAAAGACTGGCTCATTTCGGTTTAGTACAGCAACAGGTTCGCCGTAAGCACTCGTTGCAACTTTCATAGGATTAGCTTTCAACTCAGTAATGCTTGCAGCAACATCGGCTAAAATTCTAGTGGTCATATAACAGGTCTCTTAAACAGTCTTTATATTGGTCATCTTAGCCTCAACCAAGCGGTATAACAAGTTGCTTAAGAGTGATGCTGAAAAGAAGTCGAACGTTATCCTTGCCATGAACCATCAATTAAATTCATTGGCTTCTTTAAGGCTCAAGCACGCTTTGAATAGATCACAGATAGCTTCGTTCCTCAACTTCCGAGATGACGAATAATGGGCTGAGTGCATACTAAGCCCCATCATTGCCAACAATGATTACCAAACCAAATCCCGTCATTCCCTACAGTGAGGTTACCAACGGAATAGGGTATCTACTCACAGCGCGTAGGGTTTTTAAACTAAATATATTACTGCCCTATTTTGTGATTGCTCTCGGGATTAATAACTAAAAATGTATCTGATTTATAATGGTTTTTATATTATGAAGAGATAAATACGTGTGCATGTTAAAAGGGCATATTGTTAATATATAAGTAATTAGTTACCCCGCGAACATTGGAAAATACGAGGAAAGAAATTGGAAGAAGTAAGAATAGGTAATATGCCAAAAACTAAATTGGTAAACCTTTATCATTCGATGGAAACTGATGAGTTAGACATATTGCTAATAAAGAGTAGTGGTCAGGAAATCAATAGATTGCTATCTCATTTGAGTGAGCGTCAGTTAAACGAGCTTTTCGCATCTCAGTCACAACGGGCAATTAATGCGGTTTTTGAGCGAATACCTCAAAATAGAATTAATAAGTATTTGTTGCTAGCATCAGAAGCTAATATACGAAAAATAGTAATTAGTTTGTCAAATGATGCGAAGTTTAGAGTGCTATCAGGCTCTTCATCAAGCTTAAGGACTAAATTACTAAGCACTCTTCCGGCAAAATCGCGTGAAGAATGGAAACATTTGATCAATGAAGAGAGTCTTTTGAATCGAGAGTTGAGTTTGATTACAACAAACCGTATCGATAATTCTTTGGAAAAGGAAGCAATAGATAGAATTCGCTCGCTAGAGCACCAAGTACAGCTAAGGCAAGAGCAAGCTGAAGCTAGGCTTCAACAATCTGACCTTAAGTTATCAATGGTACAGCAGCAAATCGCGCAGTCTGAGAAACAGCTGCATGATCAGCAGATTAGAGCTCAAAAAGAACATGACATACTTAAGAAGCGTGAGAATGACTTATCAAATAGGTTACTTAAGTTGCGAGATGAGCATGAAAAGCAAATTCAAAATCGAATTGACATTAAGGTTCCTGAATATGTTGCTAACGCAATTTCTGCGCTAGAGACTAAAGAGAATGAATATAAGACTAAAGCTAAAGATTGGAGTGATAAAGGCAATATTGCGTTGGCTTGCGCAATTGGAGCTGCACTATTGGCATTAGGTTACGGAGCTTATGAATTTAGTAACACTCCAAAAACTGACATTAGCTGGTTATTTTTTGGTTACTTGATGTTAAAGGGCTTGATTGTGATTGGTCTGTTTGGAGCGTGGGCTAAGCACGCATATAACCAATCAAATGCGTATATGCACGAGGCACTAAAACGAACAGAGAGAACACATGCGATTAGTTTCGGGAAATTATATCTAGAAATATATGGCAATGATGTAAGTAAAGAAGACATGAAGTCTATTTTTGAAAATTGGAACATGGAAAGTCAAAGTGCATTCAAAGACATAAAGCAAGTGGATTTTCAGCCACAAACACTAGATAAATTAAAGGATATCATTGGCTTGATGAAATCTGGTGATTCAGGAAATACCACTGCCAAATAATAGTAATAAATAAGGGACAACTAACAGATAAAAATATGCACCGCGCAGCCGACACCTATTTGAAATATCAGGTAGCCAAATCCACCTTATATAAATATTGCCAATATCATCAAGGGTGATTCTCAAAATAAATCGAGAGTTATCCTTGGTGTCACCCCACCAATTAAATTCATTGGCTTCTTTAAGGCTCAAGCACGCTTTGAATAGATCACGGATAGCTTCGTTCCTCAACTTCCGAGATGACGAATAATGGACTGAGGCATGCCAAGCCCCTATCCCACTCAAACCTTACAGCTAAAAATAACACTATCAGACTAACTTAAGAGTTTAGTGAGATCATAGTTTACAAAATCTGACCATTTTATTTAGCCGCTGAATCATGTTCAATAAGCAGTACTATTATTTATAGATTATTCTATTTACACATTTTTGAGATTGCACATGCTTTCAGTATTCAACGCCGCAGAATTGTTCTCACTCATTCTTACTCTCGCGACCTTAATAACAGGTATTGTGTTCGCGTTAGATAAGTTCGTTTGGCAACCAAAACGTAAAGAGCAGCCACAGCAGAGTCGATCTGGTTGGGTTGATCAAGCACGCTCACTGTTTCCGGTGTTGTTTGCCATTTTGATTATTCGATCTTTTATTATCGAACCTTTTCAAATTCCAAGTGGCTCAATGCAACCAACCTTGCTGCCGGGTGATTTTATTGGGGTAGAAAAATTCGCTTACGGACTCCGTGATCCTATTTTCCACAAAACCTTAATTCCCACAGGCAAGCCGCAACGTGGTGACATTACCGTATTTATTGATCCATCTAACCCAAAGATCGATTTAATCAAACGTATTGTTGGTTTACCGGGTGATACCGTTATTTACCAAAACAAAACCCTGTATATTAAACCTGCTTGTAATGGTCAAAAAGTCTGTCCTGTCGCGCAAGAAGTGCCTAAACAATATGTGGGCTTAACTAACTTTACAGAGCAAGGGGTGCGGTTAGATGAATACAACGAGCAACTAGGCACAGTGAATCATCACATTTTGCGTGATCCTGCATTGCCTGAACAACTTTACCGTTATTACCAACAGCCAGGTTCACCAATGGGCGAATGGGTTGTACCAAAAGGTCATTACTTTGCGATGGGTGATAATCGAGATAATAGTTTAGATAGCCGTTACTGGGGCTTTATGCCAGAACAAAACTTAGTCGGCAAGGCGACCTTTATTTGGATCAGTTTTACGTTCAACCATAATCCAAATTCAATGTGGCCACACTGGTTACCTGATGGGGTTCGCTTCCACCGTATTGGCCGTATTCACTAGCGCCACCACAACCAGTAAGCTCAAATCAAAAAAGCCGATATGCTAATACCATGTCGGTTTTTTTTAGCTTAAATGTTTTCACGCTACAGCGCTGAGAGTTTGAGAGTTTGAGAGTTTGAGAGTTTGAGAGTTTGAGAGTTTGAGAGTTTGAGAGTTTGAGAGTTTGAGAGTTTGAGAGTTTGAAGATTACAACAAAGAGATCTTAAAAAACAACAGCGACAAGCTAATATTGAACTACACTATAGAAAGTTATAATTAAATTAACTATTTGATAGTATGGGGATTTTCTGAATTTCTGTCGCTTGCACCATACCTCTGCATAACACTCAATAACTTACTACCCAATCTGCACCATACCTCTGCATAGAGTGGAACCATAGTCCTGCATAACATTTACGTATTTGCACAACTCTTTCTGCTAACTGAAAGAAAGTTTCATACATCCAAAAGTTCCTACTACTAATATACTGTATGTTTCATATTGAAGTTACACTATGATATTATTGAATATAAAGCTCAAAAACATATAGAAGTGATAATTGAAAATATCATTATTCAAATTTCATAGCGAGGAGGCTTCTAAAATAAATGAAAAAAATATTTGAAAAACAAATAGATGTAGCTAAGACATTAAGTGACCCGAGCGCGCAACTTAATTTTCAATCATCAATTTTAAGATCTTTAATGCAACTCGCTACAATTACTTCACTTGAATATGTAAAAGAGTCAATTCCAGTAGAAGATCCTAATCTTGACGAAAATATTGAACGATTTTTAACACCGTCAGATGGCATGCCTATAACTCTTTTAGATCAATTAATTCCAATCATACGTTCAAATGAAAAAAAATATTGTAACGGGTGGTTTGAAGCAACTAATGGCTTTGATAATTCATTATGCAAAGATTTACTTCTATGGGTGCAATTTAGAAATAAAATACAGGCTCATGGTGTACTAGACCAAGAAAAAACAAGACTTTGGGCAAATAAAACAATTCAATTAATTGAACGTTGTTTAAAAATTTTTGATTTAGCGATACCAAAGGTAAAAGATAAAAAATTACTTACAATAAAAATTGCAGGCAAAGAGCGAATCATAGAATCTCCATTATTAATAAATGGTAACGCTACAGTAATTTCAAGAATAACTCAGAAAAAAACTGGTTGGAAGATGAGTGTCCAGCCATTGAATTATGGTTGTTCTGATGAAGTAATCTTAGATCTTTCTGAATCCAATATTTTCGCAACAAAAAGCAATGCATATGAATCATATAAAATAATAGAAATAACAACTAATAATAATGATTATATAATCCAACATAACTCCCCAGTAAGACAAACAGATACATTTGAAGGTCGAACTGAAGAATTAGAAGCATTAACTGATTGGCTAAGTGATGACGATTCTCGTAGATGTTTAGTATACGGGGACGGTGGATATGGTAAAACAACACTTGTACTAGAATTTATAAATCAGTTACTTGAAAGTAATTTAGAACTAACAAAAAAACCACCGGAAGTTATTTGTTACTACTCTGCAAAAATGACACGTTGGACGTCAGAAGGAATAACATACTTCACAAGCATACAACCTGTTTTAGATGATAGTGTACGTGAGCTAATGGGTTGCTTACACGATGTGCTATCAAAAGATTGGTATACTCGAAGTGGGCGTGCATTAGTAAATAAAGCAGTAGAAGAACTTAAAGCCAATAAATTTACTCGAGATGAGATTTTAATTATACTCGATAATACAGAAACTTTAGCTTCTACTTCTCAAGAAACAAAAGAATTAGCTCAACAAATAGACCTTATGGGACGAGTAATAGGCAGAGTAATTGTAACTTCAAGACGCCAAGAAAGTATTGAAGCAAAACAATTATTAGTTCAAGGACTTACTATGACTGACTCAGTTAATCTATTACAGTCTTTAGCTCATGAACATAAAGCTAAACCAATAATACAAGCAGGCGATGCAAAACTAAGAAAAATTTCAGAAAAGTTAATGTATAAACCAATCTTGTTAGAAGCTTTAGTAATTTACATAAGTCGTGCAAATGTTGGTATTGAACAAGCTATGGAGAATCTTTATCGTAAATCTAATGATGAACTATTAGAGTTTTTATATGAAGATGCTTGGGAAAGAATTGGGGGATTACAGAAAGAAGCATTCTTTATATTAGCCTCTCTTCATTGTCCTTTAGATCAATATTCGATTAGTAGAACTTGCCAATTATTAGAAATTCAACATAGTGAATTTCAAACAAGTTTATCAGAAACACATTTCGCAACAGTTATTGATTATGGTTCACACTATATACTTGAATTAGTTGAACTCGCTAAGCGATTTTTTATAAAAAAACTAAATGAAAAGTCATCTAAAACTCAAGCTCGAATAAATTCATTTGTAGATGAAATAGATAAATATGTTGTACAACGAAATGAAATTGAATCTGCATATAAAAAAGATAGAATCGCTGAAGCTTTTCGCAGTGAACTAGCTAAAGCTGCAAAAGTGGAGGTTGATAAAAATAATATTAATGAGGCTATTGTATTATTCGAGCTTGCTTTAGAAGAAGATTCTCTTAATGCGGCATTACATGACAGATATGCTTGGATACTTTTTAATAAAACAAATGAGTATGAAAAAGCACGTACTCTATCAGAAAAAGCTGTTAGCCTTAACCCAGACAACTGCGATGCGATCGTTAATTATGCAATAATTAATTATCGACTCAATAAATTAGAATTAGGTGATAAATATATTGAGCTATCTGAAAAATTAGGTCGACCAAAATCTTTTGTTTTATTAAGAAAAGCAATAGCTCGTCAGCACAAAGCAAGATTAGAAACTAACCCTAAAGTTTCTCTTGAATGGTATGGTAAATCAATGGAATTATTGAATCTTGCAGAGAAGTTTCATGAAAACATATCAGGCTATGATGCAAAGAACCTAAGAGATATTAAAAAGTATCAAGATGATGTTCGCAAAAAAGTCTATCGATTAGAGAAAAAATTAAAAGCACAACTAGCTTTTAGTAAATAACAATATTGGTTAACCATCTTTATATAAAGTAAAGGTGGTTACTTCAATGAGAATTACAATTTACAAATAATCACCTCAAATAAAAAACAACCCCGTAACAATAGCCATTGATTATCTTAATGGGCATCAAAATATAGCGCCCAAATTAGAAGCGATGGAAGTGCATGAACTAGAAGATAAACTTGAAGAACACCTTTTTGAATACGATTAAAAATATCCCAGCAAATGCTGGGATATAATTTCCTAATTCTGCCTTTTCGGCAGGTTTAATATAGCCTGATGCGATTGCTTACTTCTTGGCCTAATCTCAACTGCCTACGCGGCAGGTCACATTCCGCGCCTTCAATTAACGCTTTTACTTTTTTTCTCAGCTGCCTACGCGGCAGGTCACGTTCTCACTGAAAAGTAGTGACGCTAAATCATTTTCTCAGCTGCCTACGCGGCAGGTCACTGTTAAGTGTAGAAGATAACTATCGATTATTCATATAATTAGAAAAGCTTTCTTATATTTATTCTTTTTACTCCAATAAATATAACCATTTGATTTAATAGAACTTAAAATTTAACTATAAAAAAGGGTCTTGTGAGGATAAATCAGGAACACTACCTTGATACTCTTTATTGGTTGCAAAACCATAGGAAGTAAAGGTATCGGTTGCACCCTGTGAGAGTTCTTTTTGAATATGAAGAATATACCGTTGGCCTGATTGTTTACTGGTCATAAACACACGATGAAATATACCAACCTCTCGATTTTGATAATCATTAATAGGTTCAAATATTTCCCCGCGTTCTTTAGATCTACGTTTAGCACGTTCTAACCGTCTGCGTTTTTCTCCAGAAAAACATTTGGCTATATTTTGATTTCGTTTAAACCTTATTTCAGGTAAATCATTAGGTACGATGCAAACACAAGAGATAGCAAAGATATTATCACTCACCATCATTTCAAAGTATGGCTGATTAATAAGAAACTGGAGTGCTGATTTATCAGAAGAAACGAACGCAATTTCATTGCCAAGGCTATCGTTACTCCATTGAGGGAAAGCCACCCCTATTCCACTATACTTATTAGCTTTAGAACAAAGCACCCCATGGAGGATACTAATACACCGTCCAGCAACTAAACCAACATCAATATCATCAACCAGATAGCGAATTACAACAAAATAACGTTGATTCATTAACTTTTCCCTCGTTGAAATAGTCCGCCTTTACATAAAATCGACATTACATAATGTATATTAGGATGAATTCCATCAGCTGATTTCACCGATCGCAAATAACGAATATAAACCGCAGTCAGCTTTAATAATGAATAAAAGTCGTTACTATTTATTGGATGCCTTCGTGCAATTAGATTTTTCCTATCAGCCGCATATTCATGTGCTCTTAACGGTTTATAAGCTCGCTCATCCCACCAGTCATCAATAAGCTGTAAAGCTGCTCCAACTTTCTCTGCATGGAAGCATACGGCTTTCTCACCATTAACACAGCTTGTCGTCGCGTATTGTTTTGACGCTTCACCTTCTTTACGCTCAATAAACTTTTGACTCGGGTGTATCTCTTGGCAAAAACCTGTCATAAGCACTGCATGAACATCAGCAAACCAATATTTATCAGGATTAGTTAATGCTTGTTCCATTTCTTCTGATAACGCCAATAGTGTCTTTTGATCCTGCTCAGGCCATTCTCCATCCCATGACAATAATCGTGCATCCGCTATTACATAATGACCATTATCAGAAGTCGTCACTTCAATTTGAGTCCCTAATGTATGATTGTTCCGCCATAGCCATGTTCCTATCAACAAGTTTCGGCAATAACGTATCGCTAATTCTTTATAACCATTTTTCTGTGTATATAAATGAGATAATTTCGTTAAGTAACGCTTAACTTTTATATCTTCACACGTTTCAGGTTCTAAAGAATTAGCCTCAACTCTCAAAGAGAAACGGCAATGAATTGATGAAATGTTAGGAGGTACATAGCATGCTTGAATACACTGAGGATTACTGTAAGCGAGATCATGAGGACTAATGTTTTTTAATTTACCTTTACTGTCAAACGCTTCAGTAAACCCACTTTTAGGTGCTCTAATTTTATTAGTTTCTAACTGCAATGGTACAAAATCACAATCACGCATTTGATAATAAAAAATAGCTTTTCCTGGTGATAACGATCTGACATAAGTTAAATGGCGACAAATCTGCATGCCTCAATCCTTATGATGTGTTTTCATAAGCATAGCTGTATTTTCTGAACTGAAGTGCCAAAAAGCCGAATCAAAAAATTGCTTTGCACCTTCTAATCTCACTTCTATTGCATTTTTACATTGCACTACACCAATGCAAGGTTCTGCAAAACAATGTTGTTCTGCTATAGAGTTTACTCGTTCTTGAGGCTTTTCTAACGCAATGAATCCCATATTTACTGGTTTTAAATCAGGCTCTAATTTTAATCTTTGCTCTAATTGTTGAAAGCTATCAAGCTTTCCACTATCTGAATAAATCCAACATCCCGATTTAGGAAAACGTGAAACAACAGAAAATAGCTCACTTCGGCTGCTATAGATATTTAGCCAGTCACGCTGTTCATATAACGCAGGAGGTAACAATGTTCCCCCTGCAAATTTAGATGGTAATGCCGCTTGTAATAGTTGTTTAGTCGGTGTTGTATCTTCATCAGGAATACGTAACGCTATAATTAAATCAACCGTCAAATCACAGTATTTACCGTCAATAATACCTGAACGTTTGATATTACTAACACTACGCTTAGAAACTGGAGTACAAGGCTCTGGTAGCTTTTTCGTCTGAATCTCTTGATATTCAGAAATAAACCACGCGACACTTTCCATATCAATTGATGTTCCTGCTAGTTTATTCAACCGTGATTGATAATGTTCAACAAATCCCCATAAGGCGGTTAAAGAAGGTATACCTGCTACATATGGGTTTGATAATGAAGATGCATCACTCACTTTGAGTTGCTGCAAATGCAAATAAACATAAGAATTGCTAGTAACAGTTGTACTCATCGGTGTCGCTAAGTAACGTAACAGCCATGATAACTGCATCTTTATCGGTAAGATTAATTCAGGGTGAAAAGCATAACGAGAAGCATATTTATTAAACTGAATACTTTGATGAAACTTAAGGTTTAACTCTGCTACTAACTGTGGCAGTTGTTCCAATGGCGTAACGATAAGCTTATTTTCAATACCATTAGGCTCTGTATCATAATTGGCATTTGGTTCACTATCACGCCACTCCATCATTGGTGCTAACCATAAAATGAGTTGTTTACGAATAAATCGTAATGCTGATACTCGCAATTGACGGCGTTGTCTTACTGTTGGGGCTAAATTTTCTTTCGCAATACATTTCAAAGCATTAACAAAAGATTTAGATGACAATACGCTATTATCAAAGCAACCCCTTTTGTCTCGACGTGCAGTAATAAAATCTTTAGTTCTGTTTCTTTTAACTGACGGATAATAATTAAGAACACGAGAAAAACCACCAACTGAAGCAACTAAACCACTAACACTTGCAGGATGCCCATGGCTAATCGTCGTTGTTCGTAATGATGGAGCAAGCTTATGTATTTTAGCTTGAACGGTATGACTCACTATTGGTGTCACCGCTATGGGCTTTCCAGTAACCATAAATCTTAATTGTTTTGAATAATCACTTATCTCATGGGGCGTTTGCTTTTGACCTAACTCGTTATCTAAATAAGCAATCATCGAATCAAGTTTGTTTTTGTTAACACCTAACAATACCAACTTATCTAACCACAATGGTTGTTTCGCTGTCAGTAAAGTACCTAGCGTTAATACATCACCACGCCATAAAAACTCAGCACTAAACAATTTGGCATAATTAACCATTGCACTGTTATTTGCCCATCCTAAGCCATAAGGTAAATTGGCACTGCTCAAGACGTTTTGATAAACCGCTGGGGAATCACCTCGATACACTTGATGACTCACTCTAGCATCAGGATATTTAAGGTTATGCGTATGATACCAGCCAACTTCAGTTAAACATTTATCAAGATGACCATAATCTTTCCATAATTCCTGAGCCTGCTGTTTATCAATAATGTCTTTTATCTTATTACGAGGAATCGTTGAATTAATAAGTATTATCAGACATGTAAGTTCTTCACCATCAACAGCTATTGGTAGCGAATAAGGCGAGAAAGCTTTTCTAAGTTCCTTATCAAGTAGCTTTTTATCATCGATTTCAAGAATTGATGCTAAATCCATTTGATCACCATGATGGTAAATAAGTCATATTATTACTGTAAGTAGGCGTAATACGTGATTGCCGTAATTCAATCACTTGCCGTAGATAAAATGCACCTTGATTGGGCGATAATCGAGAGTGCAATTTTAGTTTAATAGCTAACTGTAGATATCCTTCTTCTATCAGCCGATAAACTTGTTCTATTGATGTTGATAGCAAAGCCGCTGTTTCAATAATATTCAATTGCAAATCGCCTAAATTAGCCATTTTGCATTTGGGATTTTTCTCAACGAGTGATATCAAATAATCCACAACCGACTCAAGAACAATATTTTGCAGTGGTGTTCGAAAAGGCAACTTTTGACAAGATGCTAATACATCACCAAATACCACAGAAAAATCCGTCTTATTAAATGATTTTAATTGCTTATCACAAGCTGTTTTCGATAAATCATCTAGCTCTTCAAAAAATGATTGAGGCCAATGCTCAAAAAAAGAAATTAATGAACTTTCATCTTCACTTTTAGAGTGTAAATAGCGATTTTGATACCACAATATGATCCCAAATCGTTCACTCATATCAGCTCGAAGTGGTAAACAATCAACGTCTTTACCTGCAATATATTCAGATATAATCTTTTTGACAGTTGGTGCTTTTATAGTATTTATCAACCGAAGATCATAACCACATTCACAATGTGTAATTCGCTCTGCTTGTAGATAATTCAACTGTTCATTACATGAAGGGCAATGTGTTATCAATTCACATTTATGATGATGGCAAGCTTCATAGGGGCTTATATGCCAAAGCTGAGGAATATATTGATGTTCAGTTAGGCATTGAGGACACACTGGAATAATTGATGTTCGAATAAATTTAAGGGGAATAATAATATTACGCTGTGATATCGAAGCCGAATTAGGTGAGAAGGCTGTCGTAGTGTTCAGTAAGCAGCGTTCTAACATTGATGGTGAATTAGTATCAAGTAACTCATCCAGTAGCTTAAAAGCCCTTACACGAAACCCACTAGAATGATTTGCATGGTAGATATTGGCGCAAGATAGTGTCAAAGGCCATGAACCCGCCGCCTCATGATCATTATCTTGCAACCAGTCACGAATCACCAATGCCATAGTTTGATATGACTCAAAGCCATTAGCTTTGCAAAGCCTTATCAAAAAGCTTTCAAGTGATTCATTTGCTATGGCTTTATCTGGTGAAATGAGAAACATAGCCAACCCAAACTAAGAAATACTTAGTTTAAGTGTGAGCTATTTTCATTATATTGCAAATATCAGTACACAACCTCAAACAAAAAACTATAACAAACTGATATATATTGACATTTTAAATTTTAAGCATTAAAAATGCATTCATAAAATCGCTATTAATCATAAGTGAATAATTATGGCTGAACATCAACTTAAAGCATCTGAAAGTGGTGTGAAAAGTAAATTTCGAAGCACAACCAAAGAACAAGCTTTTGCTGAATACATATGGAATGCACTAGATTCTGGTGCAACTAGAATTCAAATAACCGCTAAAATGAACTATGAATTAGATCAAATAATTGATATTTGTATTCAAGATAATGGTTCTGGCATTGAAGTTACTGACTTAAAATCTCCTTTTGATAGCTTTGAAGATTCAGAAAAAAAGAATAATAACCACCCACTGGTACAAGGAAAAAAAGGAAGAGGGCGATTAAGTTTTTTTAAATTCTGTGATTCAGCAAGATGGATTAGCAAACATAAAAATAGCCTAGATAGTTACGAAATTGAAATAACATCAGGATCTTTAAATAAATTTAGAATAAATAAAAAAGAAAATCACAGCCAAGAAAATGGTACAAGCGTATTTTTTAACAATATGCATTTAACCATTAGTGAATTTAATGGAAAAATAACAAAATATATAACAGAAAATATCAGCTGGATGAGTATAATAAAACCAAACATAAATATAACAATTAATGGCGAAGTGATACCAAAACCAAGATACATTTTAAATAAAAGAAGTACAGAATATGTCCATGATGATTTATTTGAATATAACTGTTTCGTTTGGGAAAATAAAATAAGAACTGAACCTTCTCATATATACATTTCAGACACTCAGTTTAATATTATTGACAAAATAAAATTCGTTAAAAATGACAAATCTTTTTTTTGCTCATGCATTATATCATCTGAATGGTTTAACTCCTGTTCAAATAAAGAAGATGAACTTTCTATCTCTCTTGATAAAAAATCCACTAAATTTATAGAAATAGAAAAATTAGCTAAAGAAAAACTGACATCTTTATTTTTAGATTTAAGAAAAGATGCTGTCGAACAACTAATCTCTGAATATGAAGATAAAAATATCATGCCAAAACATCAAACAACTAACAGAGCAATGAATCAATTTAGAGATCAACAATTAAAAGATACGATTAGAGTAATATATGAAGCTGATTCAGCTATATTTACAGATCTCATTAATGATAAACAAAAAAAGATTTTAATAAAACTACTAGATAAAATTGTAAATTCAGAAAATCCAGAATGTTTATTTGATGTTTTAGATGGTATTGTTTCCTTATCAGAAACAGAGATTAGAACTTTCTCTAATTCATTAAATAAAATATCCATGCAAAATATCATTAAAACGATTTCTCACTTGGAGGAACGCTTAAGAATAATTGACCTTTTTGAAGATGTTCTTAAAAATAAAGGTGAGTCTTATGAGGTCGCTCATATTCAAGTAATTATTGAAAATAACATGTGGCTTTTTGGTGAAGAATATAACTTAATCTCAGCAGAAGAAGATAAATTTGATAAAGCATTAAGAAATTATTTAGAATTTAAGAGTGAAGATATAACAGCTTTAGATAACCCCAATGAAGAAAAATTCCACCCAAAACATTATGATAAACATACATCAGTAGTTCACCCTCATAAATATAAAGAAATGGATATTTTCGCATCTCAAAAAGGTGCTCATTATTATAATGGAGAGAGTTGTTTTAGGAATATAATTTTAGAACTAAAAAGACCAAGTGTTAACCTAACAAATAAAGAATTAAATCAAATAAAGGAATACGCAAACGTCATAGAATGTACTGAAGAGTTCAATACCAAAGATGAAGAATGGGATTTTATTCTTGTTGGTAACAAAATCTCTAATAACCCTCAAAAAAGCTATGAAATTACACGAGGGTTTTCAAGTACAAAAGATTTTGGAAAACCAGGATTAGTTCAAATATTTGGTGAAAATAATAATATAAGAATTTGGGTAAAAGAATGGTCTCAAATTATTAGCGACTTTAAACTAAAATATAACCACATTATCCAAAGATTAAATGTTAAAGCTATGAAGATACAAGACAAATCTCCTGATTTTCTGGTTAATGAAATCAAAAACACAAACCTTTATAAGGAAAAAATTCATACCAAATAATTAATGTTCATATTTTTCTTTATAAATTCTCAAAATAATTTTAGATAATTTATCATCTTCACAATAAAAATACGCCGTAGGTACACCAAGTACCTTACCTATCCGCTGCATAGTTTGATAGTCAGGCGTATGTTTACCCCTCTCATACTGGTTCATCCGAGCACTAGCTGTGTTCGGATCCATTCCTAATGCCATTCCAAGTTGTTGTTGTGTATAACCAGCCGCTTTTCTTGCTGCCTTCAAACGTACAGGGATCGGTGTTTCCATGGAAAAACTCTCAGGTAAAGAATGCTTACCTAAGAGTTTCTTAGTAAATGAGCCACTTATGTACTAAGGAGTCCTTAGTTTAATGGTAGCCTGTTGTTATATATTACTTTTTTAAAATTTGTGACAGTGTAAGTTTATCGGTGAATTGAGTAGGTATGATGGCATCAAACTCATTATCAGCACCAGAATCATATCGAGAATAAGATTCAACTTCGCTACCAATAATTTCATCTAATGATTGTTTGAAAGGATTTATCTCATTGGGATAATACATTGAAAAGACAACCGCAAATGAATGTGGTGTTAACTCATGCTTGTTTTGCAACATAACATACTTCACTGTTTCATCTAAAAACCGCTTGAGTGCTCTCAGTTGCCCTCGACACACAGAAAACAAAGCTAATATAACTACCTTGCTTTTAACCTCAGCAGAGGTGCTTACAGGCATTCGTGTAATCAGTCCTTTAATAAAACGAATAAAATGAGCAGGATCATCTGATAATTTAAAATAGCCTAACTCACGACGAATCATTAACCGTGATGCCCATTGTGGTTCTGAGGCTATTTTTTTAGCCCAAGGCATACCAACCAAAACAATAGGGATTTGCGCTTCTTCGCTGATATATTTTAATCTATTTGCTATCTCATTCAGTGCCTTACCCGACTTAAATTCCACTAACTCTTGGAATTCATTAATTATAATCAGTTCTGTTTTCTGACTTCGTACACACCGAATAAGAGATTCAGTTAAACTTTGATCGCCACTTCTTCCTTTACGATAGGTACTCCCAAAGTGACCTAAATCTTTTAATAACTGAATAATAGTTGAAGATAATGTAGGTTTACTCGGAATACGGCTAACAAGGACTAACGAGGAAGATTGATTTTTTATTAGCTGTAAACGCTGCTGGTACTCTTGAATCAATCGTGATTTTCCAGATCCCGTATCTCCCGTTAGCAACATGCATTGTTGCTCTCCACCTAATCGTTTGTTATAGCGAAGACGGTCAAAATCATCCATCACCATCGTCGCAACAGGCGATTCAATAAAAACGTTAATGAATGCCTTAAGCTCTTGTTCCTGCTGTTCGCTTAATGTCTGCATTAATATGAATCCAAATCTGACATGAAATCATCCCAATCATCATCATTATTCGGTAATGTTTTTTTTACAGGAGCTGATTTATTTTCTAGATTTAATGATGGTAACTTATCAGGTTCAATACTTATTTTTTTATCATTAGCAATACCTGAATGTTTTGCTAACCGACTCATACCTTTGATTGATTTTCGCTTATGTATATTTTTTATCTCGTCAGCTTCTTGAACAATACGATCATGAATATAAAGCCGTACTCTAGCTAAACTATCTAAATCTAAGTGTTGATCTACAAAATCTCGTTGTAATTTTAGATTGATTTGATGCTGAAACAATGACAATTCTTGAGTATAGCCAACAGGATCGATACAAGGTACTTTGAGATAATGATGTTCATTGTCTAAATAAACATAAATTGATGATATATCTTCAGGATCAGTTTTTGTTAGTACATCAATATTCGATGGGTACATTCGGCGATAATCAGCAAGTTGATCACTATCGTAGCGAAGATTATGTAAATGAATTCCCCCTCTACGATGCTTTCTTTTTGTTTTTATACCAAGAATAACAGCAAGTTGTTGTTCATCTTCAGCTGTATAGCTTATTGGTGGTAACTTACTCGTGGCATCCTGCCATTTCAAAAATGGAATTGAGCGTTTTCGTGAATCAGATTCATGGTGATAAACATCAATAATCCACTTATGAAGAATCTCATTAAATGTAGAGAAACGCAGAATAGCATCTTTTTTAGAATCATATTCTTCACGCGCCATAATGTTAGAAAATGTTTTACCCGGAATATTGATAAGTAATTTACTATTTATACTTTGAAATATCCTTTCAACAAGAGGCTTTAACCATGGTTTTCTTACTGGGTTATATTGAATATTAATCCCTAATTCTAAGCAGGATTGTTCAAGGCTTTTACCCCAAAATTCTGCCCCATTATCAACGACAAGCGACTCCATTTTTCCATGGCAATACCATTCATTTTCAATAGTAGGAAACTTATCAGCAATGTAATCTTTAGGCCGAATAGCATTCAGTAATGCTTTCATTACAGAGAAATAACTAGGCTCTTTAAAACCAAAATAAAAGCCAACGATACTACGACTAAATTGATCAATAAGAAGCGTTAAATAAGGCCGTCCTAAAGGAACATTCAATTCATCATCCAATAAGATGAGATCTAATGGAGTATGATCAATTTCTACCTTTTCAAGCACCCGATTAGCAGGGTAATGAGCATCTATTTTATTAAACTCCATATCTGCTAAATATTTACCGTGTCGAGCGAGTTTTACATCATAAGCAGGCAATTTCTTAATTCTTTTATAAAAACCTTTATATGATAATGCTTTGATTTTATTGCCAACGAGCGTTTGGTTTTCAATACGAATTAAATCCGAATAATACTGATAAATGGCAGCAATAGATGGGCGCTCAGGCACTAAATAACGCTCAAGGGCTTTATCAAAAAACACCATTTCACCTTTCACTTTAATCTCTCTATTTCCTACTTGTTCGGTTCTAGGAATTAATGAAATAAGACTAAAATTCGATTGTGAATAAAGCTGCCACCATTTAGCTAGAGTTCGCCATTTAGGCGCAGGTAAATTAAGCTGTTGAGCGGCTTCATCAAGTAAAGGTTCTAGATTTTTCTGTGTCCAACCACCCACTAACTCCTTTCTCATCCACTCCAAGAAGTAATATTTTCTCATTACATCTTTCTGAATTTTATCAGAATATGACGCAAGATCTCTTACTGCAATATTGTCAGGTGAAAAACACTTTTCATCATCTAACGGTTGATTATCTGGTTGAAATTCATCATTAAAAGATCCAAAAGTATTATTACTCATCAGAATCACACCATACAAATGATTCTAAATTAAGTTCTTGCGCCGTTAAGTTGGTATATAACAATCCTGATGATAAAAGACCTAATGTCATTTTTATAGCAATACCATATTCAATACTAAGGTACTTCGCTAAATTTTTTATTTGAATTTGGTTAGAACGCCTAACAATATCCAGTAATGATTGATGTAATGGCGTTAGGCTTTGAAAGCCAGAATAACGATGTAATAACTTGAGATTATTTAAAACAGGGTTCACGCGTATTTGTTTATCAGTCACTAATATTAAGGGAATATTATGCTGATTCACCTGCTTTTGTTTAGCTAAAAAACGCTGATGAAACTCTACCGATTGTGCTTTTGCCCATGGTTTCACCTCAACGAATTTTCTCACACCTTTATCAATAATTAGAAAATCAGGGGTATAGGGATATTGTTTATCTTGATATGAGTAATAAAAACCTTCTGGTTGAGCGATAAAATGCTCAATTTCAGTGGAATATTCGAAATGAAAACAAGTATCAAATTCCAACCGTGATTCAACCGTCAGGACTTGGTTCATCTTTGAACTAACAAATTTGAAGATATTTTTAACACGAGAATGTTTTAGATTTCGTCTGTACATAACAACGCTCTTTTGTTGTTAAACTACAACAAAAATAGGTTATGCAGAGCTATGGTGCAAGTTATGCAGTGGAAAAGTAGAATTATGCAGAGGTATGGTGCAGATTACAATTTCAGATGGGTGGAAGCCCCCACCAGCCACATCCCGGCACACACGACGCCTGCTGCGGTTGCTCCCTTCCGGGCCTGGCCGAGTTCACAGGTTAGTGTTGCGGGAGGACCAATGGGGGCCTCCATAGATTCTTTGTCTCTTTCGAGAACGGGAAGGATTATCTATTAACCTCGCCCACAATGCAAGCCGTTATCTTACGCTTTTGTTTAACTGCTGATTATTTATGCAAAATAAAACAAAATTGTAATAAAGTCAGCCTATTGGTCACTGTTAGCGATGGTGTTATTCATCTTCCTCTTCAGGTTCATCCAGTAATGATTCCCCTAATAAGCCGCCACCTAACACTAACAACCATGACACTAAAATTGGATTGGCAACACTGAACTGTGGCAACACCACTAAGGTTGTAAATCCAATTGCAGGTAACACACACGCTAAACGCGGAATCCAATCTTGATGATGCATTTTAACTAGGCTTTGCAGCGCGGCAATTAAGCCAGTGACACATAATCCAACTAACGCTGCCGCTTCCATGCCGCCAAGCCATAGTGGAAAAACAGCAAGTAAAGGCCACCACGTATTACCAGTGATCGGACGCCAACAACGGGCAGCATACCAAATTACACCAATTGCTATAATTTGGATCACGGTAGCACTAATACTGCCTTCAAGCTTACCTTCGCCTTGTAATGCCATTAGACCGACGTTCATAGACAGCACAATCGACACCATTAAAGCACCAAGTTGCCAACAACCTTTAGCCGAGGTACAGATCATCAGGATCGGTAACATCATGAACAAACTGATAGATAATGCCAATGGTTGCTCTGGCAGCACTGCGCCATACGCACCAAGTCCAAATACTAACAACCACCCTGCAACTCCACTTTGCGGTAATAACCACAACGCAGGAATAGCAAGTGCTAACACTGGCAGCTCTCCAGCCGTTGGACCAAGAGCACTTACACCTAACACCGTTAAAATTAAACTAACGGCAACTAATGAAGCAGCATACAACATGGCAACACCTCCTTGCGTTATCCTGTTGTCTAAAAAGATAGAGCCGCTATCATATAACAAGCATATTATTTACTATTTACCGAGTATATTTGTTAACGGCTACTTATAAATATGGACGACTTTTCCAATCAAATCTATAGCCAAGTCTATCAAATTCCATTTGGGCGAGTTTCAACCTATGGCGATATAGCAAAATTTGCCGGTTATCCCGGTTATGCTCGCCATGTCGGTCGCTTAATGGCAACCTTACCCGAAGGGTCAACAATTCCTTGGCATCGCGTGATTAACAGCCAAGGTCGTATATCATTAACCGGTGAAGCACTCGCAAGACAAATTGCTGCATTGCGAGCAGAACAGGTTGAAGTATCCGATAGCGGACGGCTATCACTGCGCTATTATCGTTGGCAAGGGCACTCGTAGGCATATTGGCACTAAAGTTAAATAGGCTTACCATTGTTTTAGTTTTTATTTTTCAGGATATACCATGAGCAAACAATTAGATGAACTACTCACTCTGCTGCAATTAGAGCAAATTGAACGTGAACTCTTTCGAGGCCAAAGTGAAAATTTAGGTTTGCCACAGGTATATGGCGGTCAAGTTATTGGTCAGTCTTTGTCTGCAGCACAACAAACGGTAGATCCAGAGCGCCACTTACATTCTTTTCATAGCTACTTTCTGTTACCTGGCAACCCAGAAAAGCCGATTATTTATGACGTAGAAACCCTACGTGATGGCAAAAGTTTTAGTACTCGTCGTGTTAAAGCGATTCAAAATGGTCGCCCTATCTTTTACTTAACCGCATCGTACCAAATTGATGAATCTGGATTTGAACACCAATCGGTGATGCCAGCAGTTGCAGGGCCTGAAGGTTTAGCCTCTGAAAGTGAATTGGTTGAATCAGTAGCCCAATATTTACCGCCAAAGATTGTTGAAACCTTTGGTCACAAGCGTCCAATTGAAGTGCGTCCAGTCACGGTGGTTAATCCATTAAAACCGACCATTGAAGATCCTAAACAATATTTATGGATCAAAACCAATGGTGAGATGCCAAATGACTTAAGTATTCACCAATATATGCTGGCTTATGCCTCTGATTGGGGATTTTTAACTACCTCACTCCACCCACATGGCGTGACATTGTTCAGCCCTCGTATGCAGGTTGCTACTATTGACCATTCAATGTGGTTTCATCGTCCATTTAACGTCGATGAATGGTTACTGTATGTGATTGATAGTCCATCAGCCAGCGGTTCACGCGGTATTGTGCGAGGTGAGATTTATAACCAACAAGGGCAATTAGTCGCAACAGCAGTACAGGAAGGACTGATTCGCCAGCGTTAATGCACACTCGCCGTACTACCTAAAAATAACCCCGAGCCACTATTGATAACGACTCGGGGTTATTTTTAGTATAAATACAATATTTAAACAGGTAAGGCAGTGGTATATTTAAGTGGTTCCATAGCAAAGGTGGAAGTCACATTGGTCAGATCAGCAACAGAAGCCACTAACTTTTTATATAAATTATCAAAAGCCTGCATATCCGCAACTTGTACTTTCATCATATAGTCATACTCTCCCGCCATACGATAAAACTCCATCACTTCAGGAAAGTCTGTCACAGTCGCAACAAAATTATTAAACCAATCTTGCGAGTGATTGCTGGTTTTTATTTGCACGAAAGCAGTAAATGCAATACCTAATTTGACCGGATCAAGCAAAGCAACCCGTTGGCGTAAAATACCATCTTCTTCAAGACGTTTTAGTCGTTTCCAACAGGGTGTGGTTGTTAAATTCACAGCGTCTGCAAGCTCAGCCAACGGCATGGTTGCATCATCTTGTAACAAACGTAATAACGTTCTATCAACACTATCTAAAACTGCCATTCATTCCACCAATTACAACAAAAGGGTAAATACTTACTAAAAAATACCTCTTATTACTCAGAGAGGCAAAAAAAATCATCCATTATGACGATCAGTGTCAGTTTATTGGGGCGAATTAACAATAAACGCGCTTTGATTTGCGCTATAAAGTGGTAACATTTAATCATACACCTCGGAAACAATGGTATTTATATTCCATAAAATGAATAATAAGTAGCACTAAATTTCAATTATAAACTGAAAAATAGCAAATATTCCTACAAAATAATCAAAAAATAGCAAACAAGGTAAAGTTTTCCCCCGTATTTATGTTTACTATATACCCAGTTGCTTCAAGGGAGTTGATTAAGTAAACACTCGATGGATTTGAATTAAGCAAAGAGGTAATACTATGACAGCAAATACCGTACAAGAACAAAATGCTTGGATCAGTAACGCAATAAAAGTGATTGAGGCTGACTATCAACGTTCTGCTGATACCCATTTAATTAAATTAGATATTCCAAGCCTTGAAGGTATCGATCTTTATCTAAAAGATGAAAGTACTCACCCAACCGGGAGTCTCAAACATCGTTTAGCGCGTTCACTGTTTTTATATGCCTTATGTAATGGTTGGATCAATCAAGATACCACCGTGATTGAATCATCATCTGGCAGTACAGCTGTCTCTGAAGCCTACTTTGCACGTTTACTCGGACTGCCTTTTATTGCTGTCGTTCCACGTAAAACAGCCCATAAAAAAATTGAACAAATTGAATTTTATGGTGGTAAAGCCCACTTTGTTGATTCTTCGGCGGCTATTTATGATGAATCACGCCGCTTAGCTAAAGAATTAAATGGTCACTATATGGACCAATTTACTTATGCTGAGCGTGCTACTGACTGGCGTGGTAACAACAACATTGCCAATAGCATTTTTAACCAAATGAAATTTGAGCGCTTTCCTATTCCAACATGGATAGTGATGAGTCCTGGCACTGGCGGTACATCAGCAACAATTGGTCGTTATATTCGTTACCAAATGCATCCAACCCAATTGTGTGTGGTTGATCCTGAAAACTCAGTGTTCTATGACTATTTCATCAATCGAGATGCGACGATTACTTTAGATTCTGGTAGCCGTATCGAAGGTATTGGTCGACCACGTGTTGAACCAAGTTTTATTCCTAATGTAATCAGTGAAATGCGAAAAATTCCTGATGCTGCAAGTGTGGCAACAGTACATTGGCTACAACATATTATTGGCCGTAAGGCGGGCGCATCAACAGGCACTAACCTGTATGGCGTATTGCAATTAGCGGCTGAAATGAAACAACGTGGTGAAACGGGTTCCATTGTGACGTTATTGTGCGATAGCGGCGAGCGTTATTTAGATACTTATTACAATAACGAATGGATCGCTGCCAATATTGGTGATACCAGTGCTTACTTTGCCCAATTACAACAGCTACAACAAACGGGAACATGGCAAGCAATATAGCCAACAAACAACCCCTTGAGCTGGTTAGCTACAGCGCCAGCTCCCCTATTTAGTATTTTGTGTCTTTAAACAAATATGAGTACACGTTAAGTACCCTCTGCACTTCGGTTGCTTAACTGTACATGGATACCATATTTTGTTTATTTTTATGCCGCCCTCTTTTGGTGCGGCTTTTTTTTATCTACGCTATTTGTGATCGCTACTTTTCTATCGTTAACAGCTGGGTTAGCATAGCCCCTCATGTTAATAACACCATTATTAGCATGTTGTTGTACCGACTGTTTATCGGTAATCACTTATAAAAGGATATTCATAATGACAAAAGCTGTTGTTGTTTTCAGTGGTGGTCAAGACTCAACCACTTGCCTAATTCAAGCATTAGCTCACTACGATGAAGTGCACTGTATTACGTTTGATTATGGTCAACGCCATAAATTAGAGATCGAAATTGCTGAGCATATCGCCAAAGATCTTGGAGTAACAGCACATAAAGTTATGGATGTGAGTTTATTAGGCGAGCTTGCGATTAGTTCACTAACCCGTGATAACATTGCTGTTTCGCATGAATTACAAGCCAATGGCTTACCCAACTCTTTTGTGCCTGGGCGCAATATTTTATTTTTAACCTTAGCTGGTATTTATGCTTATCAAATCGGGGCTGAAACGGTGATCACTGGTGTCTGTGAAACCGATTTTTCTGGCTACCCTGATTGCCGCGATGAGTTTGTACGCTCACTTAATCAATCGTTAGTGCTAGGTATGGATCGTCCATTTACTATCGCAACCCCATTAATGTGGCTTAATAAAGCTGAAACATGGGCACTGGCTGATCAGTATGGTAAATTAGACTATGTTCGTGAGCAAACTCTAACTTGTTATAATGGTGTCGTCGGCGATGGTTGTGGTGATTGTCCATCGTGTGATTTACGTCGTGTTGGTTTAGAAGATTACTTACAACACCAATCAACAGTGATGGCTGCATTAAAAGAAAAACAAGCACAACAGAAAGCGTAAAATAACATCGTTTATTAACTCACTCCATATTTTCTATGGAGTGAGTATTAAAATAATATTGTGCGAAACAAATAACAAAATAACATATCAACAACACTTACTTTATTAAATATTACTGCTCTCCCCGCTTGTTTTAATAACACTTCAGTTTTTCTTAACCCCTAATAAATAAAAATCAAATAGTAATAAACACCGATCGTAATATATATTGTCGCCAATTTACATTTGTCACTCTAATTGATAACACAACCAGCCACTAACGATACAATATATTACAATAACGCTAAAACACGATTTTTAGATTGCAAAATACACGACTTAATAAAATTAAATAGTGAAAAATTGTTGTTTATAATACGTTTCCATTTAATCACGGCTGTTATATTTATAACAATTATTGTTCACAAACAATGACCAAGCATAAATTTAACACCTCGTAATATAATATTAATTTTTAAAGTTTTATAAATTAATATTATAAATAAGGCTTTATTATTATGTTACACGATGTCGTTGATTTATCGCGATTTCAGTTTGCATTTACTGCAATGTATCACTTTATATTTGTACCATTAACGCTAGGGATGACGTTCTTATTAGCAATAATGGAATCAATTTATGTCATAACCGGTAAACAAGTTTATAAGGATATGACTAAATTTTGGGGAAAACTTTTTGCCATCAACTTTGCACTTGGTGTGGCGACAGGTTTAACCTTTGAGTTTCAGTTTGGTACTAACTGGGCTTATTATTCTCATTATGTGGGTGATATTTTTGGCGTGCCATTAGCGATTGAAGCTTTGATGGCGTTCTTCTTAGAATCAACCATGATCGGTATGTTCTTTTTTGGTTGGGATCGTCTTTCAAAACGCCAGCACCTTACAGTGACGTGGCTAGTTGCCTTAGGTTCTAACTTATCTGCATTGTTGATCCTTGTTGCCAATGGCTGGATGCAAAATCCAGTTGGTGCACATTTTGATTATCAAACCATGCGCATGGAAATGATCAGCTTCTCAGAGGTTATCTTTAACCCTGTGGCACAAGTTAAATTCGTTCACACTGTCGCATCAGGTTATGTCTGTGGCTCAATGTTCGTGCTGGGTGTGAGTGCCTTTTACATGCTTAAAGGCCGTGATCTTGGCTTTGCGCGTCGCTCATTTACCATTGCAGCCTCTTTTGGATTAATGGCAATTATTGCGGTAATGATATTAGGTGACGAATCAGGTTATGAGCTAGGTGCCGTTCAAAAAACCAAGCTTGCTGCGATTGAAGCGGAATGGCATACCGAACCTGCTCCCGCTGCTTTCACTGCTTTTGGTTTCCCTAACCAAGATAAGATGGAAACTGAATACGCGATTAAGATTCCATATTTAATGGGGATTATCGCAACCCGTTCACTAGATACTCAAGTAACTGGCATTAGTGATCTTAAAAAACAACATGAAGTGCGCATTCGCAACGGTATGGTTGCCTATGGGTTACTGCAAAAATTACGTTCAGGTGATAAAAATCCAACCGATATCGCCGCCTTTAATGAAGTAAAAGGTGATTTAGGTTATGGGCTGTTATTGAAGCCTTACACAAAGAATGTCGTTGATGCGACACCAGAGCAAATTCAACAAGCGACGAATGACTCTATACCGCGTGTATGGCCGTTATTCTTTAGTTTTAGAATTATGGTTGGTGCTGGCTTCTTAATGTTTGCCATTGTTGCTGCTGCATTTTTCCAATCATGTCGGCATAAGATCACGTCTAATAAGTGGATTCTTAAAGCGGCGCTTTATGGCATTCCTTTACCTTGGATTGCGATTGAAACGGGCTGGTTTGTGGCAGAATATGGTCGTCAACCATGGGCTATTGGTGAAATTCTACCAGTAAATATGGCGGCGTCTCACTTAGCACCATCACAATTGTGGTTCTCACTGGCGGTAATTATTGTGCTTTATTCTTTGTTCTTTATTGCAGAGGCTTACTTGATGGTGAAATTCGCCCGTTTAGGTCCAAGCAGTTTAAAGACCGGTCGTTATCATTTTGAACAACCGAATAATACCAAAGATGCGTTAACACATCAGGTTGAAGCATAAGCAGGGAGACACAAAGTAATGTTTGATTATGAAAGCTTACGAGTTATCTGGTGGGTATTAATCGGTGTGTTATGCATCGGTTTTGCAATCACTGATGGCTTTGATATGGGTGTTGGTATGCTGTCGCCATTTATTGGTAAGACCGATACCGAACGCCGCGTAATGATTAACGCCATTGCACCGCACTGGGACGGTAACCAAGTGTGGCTTATCACCGCCGGTGGTGGCTTATTTGCAGCATGGCCATTAGTTTACGCGACAGTGTTCTCTGGTTTTTATGTGTTACTTATCTTGGCATTAGCATCGTTATGGTTACGCCCATTAGGGTTTGATTACCGCTCTAAGCTGCCTAATAGCCAATGGCGTAATTTGTGGGACAAAGCGATCTTCGTCGGCAGTATTGTGCCACCGATTGTTTTTGGTATCGTGTTTGGTAACCTGATGCAAGGTGTACCGTTTGAGCTGAATGAATTTATGATTTCGACTTATCACGGATCATTTTATCAATTATTAAACCCATTTGCGTTACTGTGTGGCGGTGTTAGTTTACTGATGATCATCACTCAGGGTGCAACATTCCTGCAATTGAAAACAACCGCGGCTATTCATGCTCGTTCACGTAATGTTGCCGTCATTTCGGCGATATTAATGGCAATATTGTTTGTTATTGCCGGTTTTGTTGCTCAAGGCATTAATGGCTATGTGATCACATCACAAGTATTACCCAATGCAGCATCCGATCCATTAACCAAAGAAGTTGCACGTCAAATGGGAGGGTTATTCACTAACTACCATAATCACCCTATTTTATGGATTGCACCAATATTGGCGGTTGTAATGCCATTACTAACAGCAATCTGTTCACGTGCAGATCGTGGTGGCTTTGCCTTCTTATGTTCAAGCTTAACCGCTGTAGGCGTGGTATTAACGTTTGGGTTTGCGACTTTCCCATTCATTATGCCGTCAAGTTTAGATCCAAATGTAAGTCTAACTCTTTGGGACGCGACCTCATCAGAATACACATTACATATCATGACCATTGTGGCGTTTGTAATGGTACCGGTGATCTTGGCATACACCTCATGGTGTTACTACAAAATGTTTGGTCGTCTTGATACCAAATATATCGAAGACAATAAGACGTCACTGTACTAAGGAATAAACACACAATGTGGTATTTAGCGTGGTTTTTAGGTATTTTGCTCGCATGTTCATTTGCGATAATTAATGCCTTATGGCTTGAACAAGACAGCAGTGATGATGAGTTAATAAAATAATTCTAAACTCACACACATAAAAAAAATCAGCCATAACTTATGGCTGATTTTTTATTACCAGTATTGATTTAGCTTGGTGTTAATTAATCGCGGTAAAGAGCAAAATCTTCAGCACAATCAACTAGCTGTTCACGGGTTAACATAAACACGCCGTGACCACCATTAGCAAACTCTAACCACAAAAATGGAATATGCGGGTATTGCTCTTCCATGTGGATCATTGAGTTGCCAACTTCACAAATCAAAATACCATTATCTTTCAAGTAATCTGGCGCATTAGCAAGAATGCGGCGAACCAACTTTAGACCATCACTGCCTGCGGCTAAACCTAGCTCTGGCTCATGACGGAACTCTTCTGGTAGGCTGTCCATATCTTCTTGATCAACATACGGCGGATTAGTAACGATAAGATCGTATTTATCTTTTGGAATATCACGTAAAAGATCAGAACGAAGCGGAATCACTTGCTGCTCAAGACCATGATCCGTTATATTCTGTTCAGCAACAGCAAGTGCATCTGTCGAAATATCAACGATATCGACTTCTGCTTCAGGGAACATGTGCGCACAAGCTATACCAATGCAGCCACTTCCCGTACACAGATCCATGATCCGTGTTGGCTCTTGTTGTAAAAAGGGTTCAAAGCGGTTTTCAATGAGCTCGCCAATTGGTGAACGTGGCACAAGTACACGCTCATCAACAAAGAACTCCATACCGCAAAAGTAGGCAACATTCGTTAAGTATGAAACAGGTGTACGTTCATTGATACGACGCATTACACGTTCAACAATGCGATGACGCTCACTGCTTGTTAAACGAGAATTACGCACTTCCGGTGGAACATCCAACGGTAAGTAAACTGTCGGTAGTACCAGTTGCACAGCTTCATCCCATGCATTGTCTGTACCATGACCGTAAAATAGGCCAGCAGCATTAAAACGGCTTACCGTCCAACGTAGCATGTCCTGCAATGTGTGAAGTTCGCTGACAGCTTCGTCGACAAAAATCTTATCCAAAATAGCCTCCGATAAACGCTACAATACCACTATACAATTGTTGGAATTTCATTATGAGTAATAAAGATTCACAGCTTGAAGATGATTTCAATCTCTTCAAGGCAGAAGTAAAAGGCGTAAAAAAGTTCACGCATGATACCATAATCGCGCCACGTCAACAGAACTCTAAAGCGGATAAAGCAAAAGTGATGGGCAAAGAGACCCAAAATCATGAGTTTTATTTCTCAGATGAGTTTGAGCCGCATCTTAGCGACACAGGCCCTACGCAATATGCGCGCACGGGTGTGTCTAAATATGAAGTGAAAAAGCTTCGCCGTGGAGTGTATGTTCCTGATATTTACTTAGATATGCATGGAATGACACAACTAGAAGCAAAACGTGAGCTTGCGGCAATGATTGCTGCGTGTATCAAAGAACATGTGTCATGTGCTTGCGTTATGCATGGTATCGGTAAACATATACTCAAACAAAAAGCGCCAATGTGGTTAGCCCAACATCCAGATGTGATGGCATTTCACCAAGCGCCACTAGAGTTTGGTGGCGCAGGCGCATTATTAGTGTTGATTGATATTCCTGAACGCTAATATCTCGGTTTTACCATATGGCCTACATTCACTACTTTACCATGGTTAAATAACGTCACTTCTCCTGTCTCGCAGACTTTTAGACGTTTTTTAACCGCGGTTTCAACGTAAAAGTACTCACAGTTATCATTACGGGCACTATCAATACGCGCAAAAATAACCAAAGGCGGTTCGCCAACCTCATTGGAGTGGTTTACAAAGGTTAAGCTACTGCCCGTTTGCGAAACATGCATCCCCTCTGTACGTCCATCAGACCACTTCACCATTCCGTTAGCAGACAGTCGAACTGGCTCGCCAACACTGCAGCCAGTCAGAAATAATAGCCCTATAGTGGTAACTATTGCTAATTTAGTCATGGTGGTTATCCATTATTTATGTGGCTGGTGTTGCCATAACAAGCTGCTGGTTCCTGTTTGAGGATCAAAGTCAATCGCGGCAATCGCAGAAGTTAAAAACATTGGCGGTTGAACACCAGCGACCAATTCTGCGGTTAAATAGCCGACTAATGGCAGGTGTGAAATCAATAATAGTGATTGCGGTTGTTCAGTCTCAATGATTGCCTGAATATATTCAGCCACAGTTTCAGCATCACCGTAAGGCGTAATATCTTCAACACTATCTACTTGCGTTGGTGACGGTAAGCTATCAGCCATTGCTTGCCATGTTTGTTGCGCACGTAAATACGGACTAACCCAAACGTGATCTAACTCGCCATTCAAATGTGATGCAAGTAATGTCGCCATTTGCTGTGATTGAGCAATACCGCGCGCAGTTAATGGGCGCTCAGCATCACTGGCTGCAAAATTTTCGGCTTCGCCGTGACGCATAATATATATTTGCATAGATATTCCGATAACCTCAGTTAAACAATCGCCATAACCACTCTGGAGTTTGTTGGAGTGGGTCGATCATTATTACATGGTTTGATTATTGGCATAACCATAGAGTTTTAATTCTGTGGCTAAGCCTACTATTTAACGGCTTAATTGATTAAGTAATGACTAATTCATCAATTTGTTAACAAAAATGCGACTTATACTTCATCTAATCGCATCTTCAATTTGCCAGCCTCAATATTGAACGTCATACTTACTCTAATTCCCTCTAAAATAGGCTCTTCCTGTGCATACTAGCCCTAACGATCATAAGCAGTATCGCTACCTCACTTTAGCGAACGAACTTCGAGTACTGCTCGTTCATGATGCTGAAGCGCCTCGCTCTGCAGCTGCATTGTCTGTCGAGATTGGTCACTTTGATGATCCCATCGACCGTCAAGGTATGGCGCATTTTCTTGAGCATATGCTCTTTCTTGGCACTGAAAAATACCCACGAGTCGGTGAATTCCAAACCTTCATCAACCGTAATGGTGGTAGTAATAATGCGTGGACTGGCACTGAAAACACCACCTTTTTCTTTGAAATAAGTCCTCATGGTTTTGAAGAGGGCTTAGATCGCTTTGGCCAATTTTTTACCGCGCCATTATTTAATGAAGATGCGGTCGATAAAGAACGTCAAGCTGTTGATTCTGAATACAAATTAAAAATAAAAGACGACGTGCGTCGTTTATATCAAGTTCAAAAAGAAACCATCAATCAAGCCCACCCTTTTGCCAAGTTCTCGGTTGGTGATCTTACCACTCTTGATGACCGTAATGGCCAATCTGTACGTGACGATTTATTGGCTTTTTATCATCAACACTATTCAGCTGATGTAATGGGACTGGTGCTATTAGGCCCACAATCACTAGATGAATTAGAACACTACACTCAAGAATTCTTTAGTAAAATTCCTAATGCTACCACTAAAAAATTAGCAATTGACGTGCCATTTGTTACTGAAAACGAGTGTCAGAAGTTCATTCAAATTGAACCTATTAAAGAATTGCGTAAGTTAACATTATCATTTGCGCTGCCTTCGGTTGACGAGCACTATCAAATCAAGCCGTTATCCTATCTTGCCCACTTATTGGGTAATGAAGGTAGCGGTAGCTTAATGGCGATTTTGAAACAACGCGGCTTGATCAATACCCTAACTGCTGGCGGTGGCGTGAGTGGTAATAATTTTCGAGAATTTACTATTGGTTTAAATTTAACCCCTAAAGGCCAGCAACATACCGATGAAATCGTGCAGTGTGTGTTTGCCTTTATTGCGCTCATAAAGCAACAAGGATTAAATAGCTGGCGTTATCAAGAAAAGAAATCCGTGTTAGAGATGGCATTTCGTTATCAAGAGAAAAGCCGTCCACTTGATACCGTTAGTTATTTAGTTATGAACCTGCTGCATTACAACGCCGAAGATATTATCTATGGCGACTATATGATGGAAGGCTACGATCAAGAGTTACTTGAGCAATTACTCGCCTATTTTAGCGTCAGTAATATGCGCCTGACATTAGTGGCACAAGGGGGGCATTACGACCGCATAGCCGCTTGGTATGATACCCCTTACTCAGTAACGCCATTTACAGCACAGCAAGTGGAAATGTGGACCAATATTAGCCTTGATGCCGAGCTACTATTACCTGAGCCTAATATTTATTTGTGCGAAAAATTTGAGCCGTTAGCGCTTGAGGCTGGATCAGAATTACCACCACAATTAATTCAAGATCTGCCCGGATTTAGACTGTGGCATAAACAAGAACATGATTTTCGTGTGCCAAAAGGCATTGTTTATGTCGCGATTGATAGCCCACATGCCGTCAGTTCAACCACCAATATTGTCAAAACACGGTTGTGTGTTGAGTTACTGTTAGAGGCGATCAATGAGTCAGCTTACCCTGCTGAAATTGCAGGTATGTCTTACAACCTTTATGCCCATCAAGGCGGCGTAACGCTACAACTTTCAGGGTTTAGTGAAAAACAGCCACAACTGATGCAATTGATTTTAGAGCGTTTTAAGCAGCGTAATTTTACGCAACAGCGGTTTGATAATATCAAAGCGCAAATGTTACGTAATTGGCGCAATGCAGCTGAAGATAAACCTATTTCTCAGCTGTTTAATCAATTAACCGGTTTATTACAGCCTAATAACCCGCCTTATCCGCATTTAATTGCAGCACTAGAAACCATTACTATCGATCAACTACCGCCGTTTGTTGAAGCGATGTTTGCAGAGCTGCATATTGATACCTTCGTGTATGGTAACTGGCTCAAAAAAGATGCATTGGCGCTAGCTGAAACCCTCAAAGATGCATTTCGTGTCACCGACCAACTTTATGGTGAATCACAACGGCCGTTAGTGCATATAGAAAACAGTGGCACATTGACCTATGAGTTAGATTGTAATCATGAAGATTCGGCTATCTTAATGTATTACCAATCACGCCAAACAACACCGAAAAAAATTGCGATTTATACCCTTGCAAACCATTTAATGTCGACCACGTTTTTCCATGAATTACGTACTAAACAACAACTCGGTTATATGGTAGGGACCGGTAATTTACCGTTAAATCGCCATCCTGGATTGATCTTATATATTCAATCACCCGTAGCTGAGCCAAGTTATTTATCTGATGCTATTGATGACTTTACTAATGCCTTTGCATTGGTGCTGTTAGAGCTTAATGAAGCCCAATGGCAAGCCAGTAAAACAGGATTAATTGCACAAATATCAGAGCCTGATACTAACCTTCGAGCGCGAGCACAGCGATTCTGGGTTAGCATTGGTAATAAAGATGAGCACTTTAATCAACGCCAATTAGTGATTGAGCAACTTAAAAAATTAAGCCGCGCCGATATGATTAAATTCATTGTCGATACCGTTAAGCCGCGTACTGCTAATCGATTGGTAATGTATTACACCGGTAAAACACATCAAGGTTCTGAGCCACTAACAATAGGCCAACCGATTGAATCTATAGATGATTTCCAGAAAAACGCTTACTAAATAAAAAACCCTATTTATATTGAATAAATGGGGTTTTATTTTAACAGCTAACATTTAAGTAGTTTTATTATGCTAAAAAACACTTTCATAACATTTCAGTAGCTAAATAACAGTCCTCATAAGCATAATAATCATTATAAACATATTGCCATTATTGCAGAGACATACGGCATTAATTGCAAATAGCATTAAATTGATTAGAAGAGGATCGCCGTGACTCAACGATGTCCGCACTGCCAAATTGAAATAGATGCACCCAAGCTACATGCATACGAAGATAACTTTGTTTGTCCTCATTGCGCCGCTACGTTATCTCATAGCCAAATTGATATCTTTTTTTATGCCTTTTGCTTTATTGCATTAGTCTCATTGCTACTGATCACTGTTGGCCACGTTAACACCTTTATCGCCCTCGTCGTCGCTGCAGTGAGCTATCGTTTCTGTCGTGGTAAGCTATTTGAGTCTCGCTTCCGTTTAATTCGCTGTACCTTTTAACATTCTCCATTACAGCCAAATGACGCTCATAAAAAAGCCTGCATCAAAGCAGGCTTTTGGGTTAATGTTGATTATAGCGGCTTAATAAAACCGTTGCTGAGCTTGCGCCATCTCAACCAAATAATCACAAGGTGCAAAACGCTCACCATAAAGATCACTGTATTCATGCATCATATCGACCACTAAATCGATGCCTAAATGATCCATATAACTAAATGGCCCGCCAAGGAATGGTGGAAAACCGATACCAAATATCGCGCCAATATCACCATCTCGCGCTGATTTGATCACCCCTTCATTTAAACAGCGTGCAGCTTCGTTCAACATCATTAGAGTACAACGAACCGCAATATCAACTTCGGTTAATTGTTGCTGCGGCTCGACCCCTAATAAGGTATATACCGACTTATCAACTTCTTTATTTTTGGTGTTATACAAATAGAAGCCCTTACCACTTTTACGCCCCTTACGACCATCTTGTTGTAATACATCAAACATTGCAGGCGTTGTAAAACGCTCACCTAGCTCTGCGACCAAAATAGGACTAATTTTGGCGCCGATATCGACCCCAACTTCATCAAGCAAGGTTATTGGTCCGACAGGAAAACCAAAATTCAACAATGCGGTATCAATATGTTCAATCGGCTCACCAGCCAATAATAGCTGCGCGGCTTCATTCATATAAGGCGCAAGAATACGGTTAACATAAAAACCGGCTTTATCTGCGACTACAATCGGCGTTTTGCCTTGTTTTTTGGCTAATGCAACCACGGTAGCAATCGTTGAATCTGACGTTGTTGCATGAGGAATAACTTCAACTAACGGCATTTTTTCAACCGGACTGAAATAATGCAAACCAATCACATTTTCAGGACGTTGTGCCTTTGCTGCAATTTTATGAATCGGAATCGACGATGTGTTAGTGGCAAAAATGGTCGTTTCTGAAGTATTGGCTTCGATTTCTGCAACCATCTGCTGTTTAAGTGCAATATCTTCAAACACAGCTTCAACCACCACCTCAGCATGCTTCAGGCCACGATAATCCGTACCACCTGTAATACGTAACATTTGCTGTTGTAATTGTGGCTTACTTATAATTCGGCGCTGACGTTGCTTATTTAAAATAGCGTAGTTGTATGCTAATGCATGTTGAATACCATCATTATTAATATCTTTAATTCTCACCGCATAGCCAGCTTTCATTGCTGATACATGCGCAATACCTCCGCCCATTAAGCCGCCACCAAGTACCGCTATTCGATGAATAGGGTTGGGTGTAGCCGCAGCGCCTGGTTCTTTTTTCATTGCGGTAGTCGCAAAAAAGATATTCCGTAATGCACGCGATTCAGCGGTCATCACTAACTCACCAAAGACCTTGGCTTCTTGCTCTAACCCTTGCTCAATACCTTTTTCTAAACCGTATTTTACCGTATCTAAAATCGCATCAATGGCAGGATAACAACCACGCGCTTTTTGTTGGGCTTTTTTAGTTGCTTGCTCAAACACTACACTGCGACCAAAAGCATTACCCGCCATAGCCCAATCTTGAAATGAATGGGAACGTATCGGTTTTGGCGTTAACGCTACTTGCTCCGCGGCGTATAATAAAATACTTTGCGGAACCATTTGATCAACCAAACCTTTTTTCAAGGCTTGTTTAGCGCGAAGTTGTTTACCGGTTAGGATCAACTCTAAACTATGTGCGACACCAATCAGGCGCGGTAAACGTTGAGTACCACCAGACCCCGGTAATAAGCCTAATTGCACTTCTGGTAATCCAAGGCGGGTAATTGGATCATCGCTACAAATACGACTATGACACGCTAAAGCAAGCTCTAATCCGCCGCCTAAACACGGTCCGTGAATAGCTGCCACAACATGAATCGGTAAATCTTCTAATGCTGAAAACAGTTGTTGGCCTTTAATGGCTAATACTTCGGCTTCTGCGGCAGTTTCGCAGTTAGCCAACATTTTAATATCAGCACCTGCAATGAAATTGTCGGCTTTACCGGAGTACACCACTAACCCTTTAAGATCAGTATGGGTACTTAATTGTGTTAACACTGCACTGATTTGATCAGCAAAAGCGGCTTGCAGTGTATTCATTTTTTCATTGGCAACATCAATTTTAAGCCAGCCAATGCCATTATCACCAAACGATAAACTAAATGCAGATTGGGTCATTATTCTGCCTCCAAAATCATTGCTGCACCAAGACCACCAGCTGCACAAGCGGTATTTAATGCAAAACCACCACCACGACGTTGTAATTCATGTAGTGTTTGAGTGATCATTCTTGCGCCAGTTGCCGCAAAGGGATGCCCATAAGCAATCGAGCCACCAAGCACATTGAACTTATACATATCAATATCACCAATCGCATGATTTCGACCTAATTTTTGTTTTGCAAAGCGTTTAGAACCAAACATTTTAACGTTGGCTAAGGTTTGTGCCGCAAACGCTTCATGCATGTCAATTAAGGTTAAATCACTCAGAGTTAACCCTGCCCGTTCAAGTGCCAGCGGGCTCGCATAAGCAGGTCCCATTAGCATATCTTCAACAACATCAATCGCAGCAAAAGCATAAGAACGAATGTAACCAAGCGGGGTTAAGCCTAATGCTTTAGCTCGCCCTTCACGCATGAGCAATATTGCCGCGGCACCATCGGTCAATGGGGTTGAGTTTGCAGCAGTAACACTGCCATATAAACGATCAAAAGCTGGATTAAGTGTTGCGTATGCTGCCAATGTAGAGTCTTGACGAACGTTATTATCTTGAGCAAGCCATTGTTGGTAAGGGGCTGGAAATGCGGTCATAACTTCATTAGTCAGTAAGCCATCACGCCATGCTTGCGCTGCTAACATATGTGAACGATGGGCAAAGGCATCTTGTTCTTCACGACTGATAGCATGACTTTTGGCCATTTGTTCTGCGGTTTGCCCCATGCTTAAGCCGGTTGAATATTCGGCAACGGCAGGAGGAACGGGCATTAAATCCTTAACACCTAATGCACTGATTAACTTCAATCGAGCAGGCATGGTTTTAGCTTTACTTAATGCCAGTAACGTTGCTGCCATTTTTTTGCTAACGCCAATCGGTAACAACGAGGTTGAATCTGCACCACCTGCGATACCAATATCAATCGTACCTGCCATGATACTTTCAGTGACATTAACTGCAGCCTGAAAACTGGTAGCACAAGCACGGGTTACACTATAAGCATCAGTATGAACGTTCATACCTGTACCGAGCACAATTTCACGGGCAATATTCGGTGCTTCAGGTGTTTGTACAACCTGACCAAATACAACTTGTTCAATTAACTGCGGATCAAAATCAGCAACTTGCAGCATTTCATTAACGACTATTTTGCCTAAATCAAGCGCGGATAAACGTTCAAAGACTGTTGATTGCCGTGCGAATGGTGTCCGTAACCCACTAACAATAGCAATACGTTCACCGTTACGTGTGGTGATATTTTGAAGACCCGACATCGCAACTCCTTGTCACAATTATAATTAACCTCTCAATTGAGGTCAGACCACACAATTGTAACTACAAAGTTATAAAAATAAAACATTTGTTTAAATTTGCTGGTTAATTGGTTTTTTTAAGTAAAAGATATCGACATTAACAGCAGTTGTAGTATAAAAACATTCAATGCTATATCCATATGGGATTGGTAATCCAAAGGGCTGGTTGCTAGGGAATAATAGCAACTCAATGTTTAGGTAAAAAAAAACCACACCCGTAGGTATGGTTAGAATTCACGCCGAAAATAATCAAATCAACGTAATAAAATAATCAATTAACATAAAGCCAATTGCAAATCAGGAAAATCCTGATAGGAGAAAGTAAAGTCAGCCTTCAAAAGGAAGTTGTCATCTTGCTCAACAGACGGCATTAACTATCATTAAGTCATACGACCTAATCATAATTTCAACCATCAGATGACGCGACAACTATAACCTACCGCTAAAATCAGAATTTGAACCAGATCAATTTTAGTGCTGTTTATAGGACCTAACACACAAAAAACCACAGTCATTACTCAAAAGTTATCAGGTGGCATCGTTTATTGATGCAATAACGCTAAACAGGCACATCAATGATAAAAAATATTTTTAGAAACAAAAAGTCTTCTGCCTCGGTCTGTTTAAATATGAACAAACAAAAACGTTACGAAGCGCTTGTTAGAGCTTGGCATCAAGATTTATATCGCTACGCTTATTGGCTATGCCACGATCCTCATATTGCCGAAGATTTAGTGCAAGAAACATGTCTGCGCGCCTGGAAATCACTTGATAACTTACAAGATGATAACGCCGCCAAAGCATGGCTAATCACAATTCTACGGCGAGAGAATGCACGTCGATTTGAACGTAAACAATTTGATTTAGTGGATATTGATGATCATCATATTGCAGACACCAATCCCAGCGTTGAAATGGATACCGAACAATATTTATTACAGCGATTAATCATGAAACTGACACCTGAATATCGAGAACCGCTGATTCTACAAGTGATGGCAGGATTTAACGGTGATGAAATCGCAGGGATTCTAAATCTAAATCGTAATACGGTAATGACACGGCTATTTCGTGCTCGTAATCAATTAAAAGAACAACTTGAAAAAAAACCGACTCAACGGGGGAATCATAATGGATGATCTAGAATTTCGTCGCCGCTTACTGGCTGATCCTAATGATAATGATCCTGATCTGATTAAAACCAAAAATCAGTCTACTGCCAATCGCCATTTCTCAAATGAATTGCAGCAGCTAGATCAACAATTAAAACAAGCTTTGAATGTTGAGATACCAACGAATCTTGCTGATAGGATCCTATTTCATCAATCCAGCCAGGCACAGCCACCAAAACAATCTCATTATAAGCGCTATATTTCTTACGGATTGGCAGCATCGGTAATGTTTATGGTTGGAGTTATGGTGGGGCAACAACATCCTTTTTCGTCGGTGTCGCCTACACAACATGTCTATACTCCGGCATCAATGTCTAGTATCGCTTTACAACACGTCAACGCTGAAGCGCAATTTGTTAACCAGACCGATGAAGCGGTTACCTTGCAGCAAGTGAATGCCAAATTGAAACCTTTTGGTACCAGTATGAATCAACTACCTGGTCATATTTATTATCTAAATTATTGTGGTTTTGATGGCAACCGTGCTTTGCATATGGTTGTTGGTACTGATAAAGGAAAAATGACAGTCTTTATCGTCCCACAAACAAGTACAAAAATGGCGACAGATAGCGACAGTACTAATCAAAGTTTATTATTACCCCTGCAAGATGCTAGCTTAATTGTGGTTGGTGACAAAGGTGAAAAGCTGATGCCAATCGCCGAAAAACTCAAATCTGAGCTCTATTGGCAAATCTAGCCCCATAAGTCCCTTCGATATCCAGCTAAAAATTCGATATTGGTAATTAAGTATCGATTTTTAGCTGCGATTTATAGTGTCAATTGTAACGAAAACTGCAATAAATCAGCGTAAAATGATACCAAATGAACTCAAATGTTCGCTATAACGTATTTTTTACTGTCTAAAGGACTGGTCAGCTTTGCTGGTGCCCTTTCCCCCCCTACAATCGTCGCCAATCAGTCATATATAGACTGGAATAATAAATATAAAAACATGATCAGGAATCATAAATGAATAAGAAGCAGATATTCACTCGTTCAGTTATTACTGTTGCTATCGCTGTTGCATCGTCACAAACAATGGCGGCAGGCTTTCAGCTAAATGCTCAATCAGCTACCGGATTAGGTCGCGCATTCTCAGGTGATGGTGTTATTGCAGATAACGCCTCAACCATGGCTAAAAACCCAGCGTCAATGGCACTGTTTGATGCCCCTGCATTATCGTTAGGTGTAATTGCGATCAATACCGATGTGCATGTTAAAAACACTGAAACTGCAATGACTATTGGTAAGCACACATTGCCATCAACTGCTATTGCTGACGCATCTATTGGTGGTACTAGCTATGCACCAAACATCTACTATATTCAACCAATTAACGATAAATTTTCTGTAGGTGCTTCGCTGTATTCAAACTTTGGTACTAAAACTGAGTTTAAAGAAGGTTATAAAGCCGATCTTTTCGGTGGTTTAACTGATGTTAAAAGCGTTAACTTAGGGCTAAGTGCTGCTTACCGTATCAACCAACATTTTAGCGTTGGTGGTGGTTTAGACATTATTCACGGTAGTGGTAAACTACAACGTGGTAATTCACAAGCACTGAATATCGATGCAGATGGTATTGCATTAGGTTACAACCTTGGCGCTATTTATGAATACAATCAAAATAACCGTTTTGGTTTATCTTACCGTTATAGCCCAACACTAAAAGCAAAAGGCGATATTCATTATAAAGGTGATAACCTAAGTAATGAAAAACTCATCATGCCATTACCTGACATGATTGAGTTTTCTGGCTTTAACAAACTTAACGATAAATTTGCAGTGCATTACAGTGTGCAATGGATCCGTTGGAGTGAGTTTGATAACTTAGCCACAACGGGTGACTCTTTTACTAAGGCTTACCAATGGCAAGATAGCTGGCACTATTCTGTTGGTGGTACTTATTACCTCAACAACGATTGGACATTACGTGCGGGTTACATGCATGACACCAGTGCTCAAGGTAAACTAACATCAATTTCAGTACCTGATTCTGATCGTAACTGGCTATCTGGCGGCTTTAGTTACCACCTTGACAGCAAATCAACTATTGATTTTGGTCTAACCTACCTAATTGGTGAAGATGTTAAGGTAAATGAAACTCAGCCCTTACTGCCAGGTGTGAGCACATCAGTTGCTGCAACTACTCGTGCTAACGCATGGTTATACGGTCTACAGTACAGCCGTTCATTCTAATTTGAGCGTACACTAATTACTGATTCTAAAAAAGAAGCCGCTGTGGCTTCTTTTTTTATATCGAAAAAACATCAATCAATATATTTCCACGCACTAACGCCCTAAAAATTCGTATAAAAAATAGCAATCAGTCATAGTTATAACAATTTTATTTACTTTATTTTTCGTACAAGTGTACGCTCAAATTTAAGTATTCGTCATTTATTGCACAAACAACACCCGATAAAAAACTTCAATATTAAACAATAAAAGCATAAAGTACTTAATGACTCGCTTTTATAAGATAATTTTTAACGCACTTTATTGCTACGGGTATCATTTAGCTTATTATTTCGATCAACAATAAGTTTTTTATACCATGCATAAAAATAAAATCACTCTAGCCTTAGCCATTACCGCAACTGTCGGCATCAGCAGCCAAGCTTCTGCCGCAGGTTTTCAGTTAGCTGAATATTCAGCAACAGGTCTAGGTCGTGCTTTTGCCGGTGAAGCAGCAATGGCCGATAATGCCAGTGCCCAATTCCGTAACCCTGCGATGCTAACGTATTTAGAAGGCATTCAAGTTTCTGCTGGTGCGATTTATGTTGATCCTAATATTGATATTGCAGGTTCACACTCAAATCCTAAATATAACAAATTAAGCTTAGGAGCAACTGGTTCAGGTGACTTTGCTAACAGTGCGGTTATTCCTAACTTTTATTTCTCTCGTCCATTAACCGATAAAGCCACCATAGGTTTAGCCGTTGGTACTCACTTTGGCATGCGTACCGATCTAGGTACTGATTTCAAAGCATCGATGTTTGGTAATCAAGCAGATGTACATACAGTTGAAATTAACCCTAACCTTGGCTATAAAATCAATGACCAATTCAGCGTTGGTGCAGGTGTGCGTTATGTGATGGCAAGTGGTCACTTTGGTGCTGCTGTGCCAACAAATGCATCATTAGGTATATTGCAACCTCTTGCGGGAAAAAAGCTTAAATACATGGAAGGTGAAGATAATGCTTGGGGCTGGCAAGCCGGTGCTGCATGGCAAATAGATGCCAATAACCGCATCGGTGTTAGCTACCAATCGGCGGTTAAACTTAACCTTGAAGGCCATGCTAATGGTATTGGTTTTGATGGTACAGGTAAGGGTTCATACACTGGCTCATTACCGATTGAGCTACCCGCATCAGCTGAAATCGCAAGCTTCCACCAGTTAAATGATCAGTGGGCTGTGCACGCGAGTGTTAACTGGACTGATTGGAGTGCGTTTGAAAAACTCGAAGCCAATATTCCACAACTTGGCGGAAGTAAAAAAATCAAAGATGAAAATTGGAAGGATAACTACCGCTTTGCTATTGGTACCACTTACCAAGCGACCAATAAGCTAGTTTTACGTTCAGGTATTGCCTATGACACCTCAGCGGTTGATGAAGCTAACCGTACGCAAACCATTCCTGAAACTGATCGTACTTGGTTAAGTGTTGGCGCTGGCTACGCATGGTCTGAAAACCTAACCTTAGATGCTGGTTTTACTTATATTTTTGCTAAAAAAGCCCATATGCTGGAGCAAGAAAAAGGCAGCGGTGCTATCGGTGAGATACTAGGTCAATTTGACGGTCAAACATCAGGCCACATTTGGCTAGCTGGTGTTCAGGCAAGTTACCGTTTCTAATCTACTATTAGCTATACACAAAAAGACCGCCGATTATGGCGGTCTTTTTATAGCGCATAGTTAATCAATAAAATTAATCACTATCAATTTCATCTAAATAACTATCATCAAATGTATCACCTGTCGCTTGCTCACTCACTTTACCGTCACTGGCAGTGAAGTTCTTATACTGAATATACGCATCACGAGTAAACAGATAAGGATCTGGTGAGTTGTTAAGCATTGACTCTTGGTTCACTAAAGCTGCACGATCTTCCATACCTTCAAAGACCCACTTGCCTAATCCTTCCCAGAAATTAAGTAAATTCAACGGGAAGTACAAACCATCAACCGAGTCTGTAAAGCCTCTAAATGTGATAGGCCCATAAACAGGCAGCATTAAATATGGCCCATTACCGACACCGTAATAACCTAGTGTATCGCCAAAATCACGATCCTGAACTTTAGTAATATCAGCTGCTGATGCAATATCGATAAGACCCGCTAAACCAAAAACAGTATTAATCCAAAAGCGGTTAAAATGGGTTAGCGCATCTTTACCATGCAGTGTTAACAGGCTATTCACCATTCCTGCTGGCTCATCGAGATTTGATAAGAAATTAGTAATACCAGTACGCGCAAACGAAGGCGTATAGTTCACATAAGCAAGTGATACTGGGCGCGCAACATACGGATCGACATAATTAAAATTAAAATTCCACATTGCGCGGTTAAAACCTTCAAACGGATCATACACTGCCGTTGTGGTCGTATTATCACCGTCAATATGATCAGTTACATTGGTTGAAACTGTTTGGTCAGTGGTTTTATCGGGTGACTGCGCACAACCAACCATACCAAGGCTGAAAAAAATTATAAGTAATAGCTTTTTATTCAAAACATACACCTAATAAAAAACAGGCTGAACGTTGATATTCAGCCTGCTTTATTCATTTTAGCAATTAATTAATATTGCTTATTAATGACAAACGCTGTTTCTCCACCCAGAGACGTTTGGCTACTTTGACCATACCAATCGCCTTGTTTGGTCATCACGTTACCATCGCTATCCACACGCGCTCGAATGATCATCTCTGATAGTGATGATAGCTGACGCTGTGGAATCATGCTGTCTTTATCCGTTAACGTAATCGTTAATGGAAACTTAGTCGATAACGGTAATTTTACCGCTGCAATTGGCATTGGCGAACCATCTGCATCATGCACCGAAATAATAATATTACCTTGCTTTGGCAACACAACGTTTTTACCTAGCGCTATAGTAGCAGTTACTTGCTTCTCTGTATCGGCATTTTGCGTTTCAGATTGTGTCGTTGTTTCATCGATTGCGGTTGGATCGGGTGCAACCTTTGAACCATTTCCGCCACTGATCTGCGCTTGTGCACGTTCGATACTGCGCGTCAGCATTGGTGTACGAGAATCATTAGGACCGATAAGAGTTTTCATCATTGTCCAATAATCAACGGCTTGCTGATAATTTTTCTGCTCAAACGCATCAAATGCTAATAATGATAATGCTTGAACGTTACTATGATCACTCTTGATAATTTGACGTAAAAGCTGGCGAGCAAGTTCACTTTGACCAGGCTTACCACTTAACATTAATGTTTGTGCGTAACCTAAGCGAATATCAGTATCAACGGGATTTAGATCATAAGCACGTTTCATTGCCATTTCAGCCGTGGCACCATCGCGGTTAGCAATAGCAATACGCCCTAACAGTAACCATCCCATTGGATCATCACCATCTTTGTGCAATTTCGTTCTTAATGCCAAAGTAAGATCTGACATATCTTGGTCTGATAGCGGTTCATTAGCCGCATTATCGCCCATTAAACGTTGGGTTAGCTCTGGTAAGCGATTCACAGCTTGATGCCATGCTTCAACTTTAGCACTGCTACCGACTGCGCCATAAACACCGTAACAAATACCGACAATCAAAATCAGACCAGGTACAACCATTGCCGGACTAACATATGCCGCTTGTTTCTTTTCAGTAACAGGCAAATCATCCAGTAATGTTTGTTGTAAATCGGTCACCATTTCTTGTTGGTTATCGACTAAACCTTCTTGCGATTCTTCTTCAAGTTCATGAATACGATCTTTAAAGAAGGCTTTATTGAGCTCATCTCGGCTAGCTTCATCGTCATACTCTTTACCGAAATACATCGGAATCACAAAAATAGCGATAGAAATTAAAACCAAAACAGCGGTTAAAATCCAAAACAGGGTCATTTAGTTACCTTTGTGTTATTGGTTGTTTCAGTATCTTGCTGCGCCATTTCAGCTAACAACCCCTGCAAACGTTCCGACTCAACATCATCAAGTGGCTTATCTTTAGCTAGCTCACTTTTTTTGCGAGAACGATAAACCAAGACAGTAAAACCAATCACAATAAATCCAATAGGACCAGCCCATAAGATTATTGTTGAAGCCGTCACTGCTGGATCGTAAGTTACGAAATTACCGTAACGTGCAATCATATAATCAATGACTTGCTGTTTAGTTTTACCTTCTTTTAACAGCTCATAACTTTTCAGACGCATATCTTCTGCTAACGTCGCATTAGAATCGGCGATGCTGTTATTTTGACATTTAGGACAACGTAACGTCTCGGTTAACTCTTGAAATGCTTTCTCTTGTGCTGGATTTTTAAAATCATACACATCAATGGCAGCCAATGCGGGTGCCACCATCGAAAACGTCAGTCCAAGTGCAAATATTAAAGCAAATAAACGTTTCATTATGCTTTAACCTCCGCGTTAGTATGGCTTGCTTTCGCTTCCGCTTGCATTTTTTCATACAAAGGCTTGAGGGTTTTATTCCAGTTTTCTGGATTAACATCACCCACATGGCGATAACGAATAATACCGTTAGCATCAATTAAGAATGTTTCTGGTGCGCCGTAAACGCCAAGATCCATCCCTAACATGCCATTGCCATCAAACAAAGAGATCATATAAGGATTACCCAGCTCTTTAAGCCATCGAATCGCTTTCGGTCGTTGATCTTTGTAATCTAAACCAATGATCTTCACCCCTTGATCGGCAAGCGTATTAAGGTATTGGTGTTCAGCTTGGCAAGTTGGACACCAAGTTGCCCATACATTCAGCAACAGTGGTTGACCTTTAAAAATCGTTTGCTGGTATTCCTTACCTGGCTCAAACAAATCTTCTAACTTAAATGCAGGTACAGGTTTACCTACCAATACTGATTCAAGTTTTGTCGGATCGTCACCCGCTGCGTTACGAGTTAGTTGGATCATGAACATCACAACTAACCCTAAAAACAGCACTAAAGGAATAAATAATAGCTTCTTATTCATTAGTTAGCTTCGCCTCTGATTTTTTGTCATTTGCGGCAATATTAGCAGGCTTACGGAACCGATAACGCTTATCACTGATAGAGAAAGCACCACCAAGCGCCATTAAGAACGCACCCATCCACATCCAGTTAACAAATGGCTTGTAGTAAATACGTACAGCCCATGCACCGTCATTACCTAAACGCTCACCCATCGCAACATAAAGGTCACGTGTAAAGCCGCTATCAATTGCTGCTTCCGTCATCATTGAGCCGGCAACAGTATAGAAACGCTTTTCAGCATGTAGAGTAGTAATTTCAATACCACGACGACTGATTTCAAAGTCAGCCACGTAGCCATCATAGTTAGGACCGTCTGCATCGCGTAAACCTGCAAAGTGGAAGTCATAACCTTTAACGTTAACTGATTGTCCTGGTGATAAACGTAAATCACGCTCAATACCGTAATTAGACACTAACGTCATACCAATAATAGCGATCGCTAAACCTAGGTGACCTAACATCATCGCCCAGTGACTGCGTCCAAGTTTACCCAAACCTTCAAGGAAAGAGTGACGGTGAGTCGCACGACGGTAGATTTCAACCAGGTGAAGCACAATGATCCACACTGCCATCATTACGCCAACAACCGCTAATGGTTCAACAACGCTTGCTGTTAAGTAAATTGCCAAGAATGAGAATGGCACCGTAAATAGCGCACTCCAAATCATTGGTTTAGCAATCGAGGCAAAATTATCGCGTTTCCAGCGTACTAGTGGACCAATACCCATTAAGAATGAGAATGGCACCATTAACCATGTAAACAAAGTATTAAAGAACGGTTCGCCAATCGATACCGAGCCTAAGCCTAATTGTTTATGAACTAACGGTAATAGTGTGCCAATCAGTACTACCAACAATGCAGCCACTAATAACAAGTTGTTAGCGAGTAAGAAGTTCTCACGCGAGAATAGTGCGTAGTTACCACGAGAACGAATTTGACCACCACGTAGTGCATAAAGCAGTAATGAACCACCAATAACCACGACTAAGAAGCCAAGAATAAACATACCGCGTGATGGATCTGACGCAAATGCGTGCACAGAAACCAATACACCAGAACGGACTAAGAACGTACCTAATAAACTTAATGAGAATGCAGAAATTGCCAGCAATACTGTCCACGCTTTAAAAGTACCGCGTTTTTCAGTCACTGATAGTGAGTGCATTAATGCTGTACCCGCAAGCCATGGCATTAATGAGGCGTTTTCTACTGGATCCCAGAACCACCAGCCACCCCAGCCAAGTTCGTAGTAAGCCCACCATGAGCCTAGTGCGATACCTAAGGTTAGAAATGACCATGCTGCAATTGTCCAAGGACGCGACCAACGTGCCCAAGCAGTATCTAAACGGCCTGTCATTAATGATGCAATAGCAAATGAGAATGCAACTGAGAAACCTACATAACCCATGTACAACATTGGTGGGTGCACAATCAAACCCGGATCTTGTAATAATGGGTTTAGATCACGACCTTGTACCGGAAAATCTGGCAATGTGCGTAAAAATGGATTCGACGTAACGATAATAAACAGTAAGAAACCCACTGCTACCATGCCCATCACTGAAAGTACACGCGCCACAGCTTCTATCGGCATACCGCGGCTAAATCGAGCAACAGCTGCTGCCCAACCTGCTTGAATAAGTACCCATAGCATCAATGAACCTTCATGGCCGCCCCATACTGCGGTTAAACGGTAATACCATGGCAATAAGCTGGTTGAGTTACTGGCAACATACGCTACCGTAAAATCGTTGCTATAGAACGACCAGCTCAAAATACCGAACGACAATGCAAGCATGCCGAATATTCCGTAAGACAGTGGACGTGCCATACGCATCATTGCTTGGTTACCAACAGTGGCACCATACAATGGGTAAATGCTGGCCAGCACCGATAGCGCAAGCGCGGCTATAAGTGCAAATTGGCCTAATTCAGGGATCATTGATCACTTACCTTGTAGTTGTTCTTCAGTGTACTGAAGTCGGTTATGGTTTATCTTCATTGCATCTGCCACTTCTGGCGGCATGTATTTTTCATCATGCTTTGCAAGCACTTCACTGGCTTTAACTGTGGTTGGGTTAATTAATACACCCTGCGCCACAATGCCCTGCCCTTCACGGAACAGATCCGGCAAAATACCATCATAAATAACAGTCACTGATGGGCCAACATCTGCCACTTTAAAGCTAATTCGTAACGATTTAGGATCGCGCTTAACCGATCCCTTTACCACCATGCCACCAATACGCAACCGTTGACCTACTTCAGGTTTAGCGCCTGTATCGGCTTTACCATTAATTAACTCTGAAGGCGTATAAAACAGGTTCATATTTTGGTTTAACGCATACAGAATTAAACCAACCGTTGCACCGAGTCCAAGCACTAACGCCAGTACAATAACTAAACGTTTTTGACGTCTTGGGGTCATAGTGTGTTCTCCAATGTTTTTGCTTCTTTAATGCGTTGTTCACGCGCCATTTTATTTTTTATTTCTCGTAACAAACGGCGTTTCGTTGTTAAGCTCGAAAATAAAACCCATAACATCGATAGAAAAGAAATAGCATAGGCACTCCAAACGTAACCTGCATACCCACCCATCGCAAAAAAATCTTTTATAGAATCAAAATACATAACCATCTCACTTCACCAACTTCTGCACCCAAGGGCGGTGGCTCTCACGTGATAGAATTTCATTGCGTAACCGTACTAAAGTGACAGCGGCAAAGAAACAACCAAAACCAAGTAGCATCACTAGCAATGGCCATAACATATCGCTAGACATCGATGGCTTGCCAAATTTAGAAATTGTTGCACCTTGGTGAAGGGTATTCCACCATTCGACTGAATAGTGAATGATAGGAATATTAATCACGCCAACAATTGACAAAATACCGGCAGCTTTAGCCGCTGTTTTGTGATCATCAAACGCGTTATACAAGGCAATCACACCAAGGTATAAGAATAATAGAATCAATTCAGAGGTTAAGCGAGCATCCCAAACCCACCAAGCGCCCCACATAGGTTTACCCCAAATAGCCCCTGTAATGAGGGCAATAAAGGTAAATACTGCGCCGATAGGTGCCATCGCAGCCGCAGCCATATCTGACATACGAATCTGCCACACTAGGCCAATGAAAGAAGAAATAGCCATAGTCACATAAATACTCATCGACCAAATTGCTGATGGTACGTGAATATAAATGATTCTAAAGCTATCGCCTTGTTGGTAATCTGCAGGAACAAATAATAGTCCCCATACAGATCCTACTAAAATGGATATCAATCCGATAATAGAAAACCAAGGCAACAACTTACCGCATAATCGGTAGGTGTTTTCTGCTTTAGCGTAGGGATGTAACCACTTCCACATAATGCTCTCAACTTATAATAGATAGTAAATACGTCACTGAGAGTAAAATTGTTACTCTCACTTTCTTTAACGCTTCACCGTTGACGAGGTGAGCATTAAAGAAAAATTCATCGGCTAATTAACACTGATCCTTAGTGATGCTGCCACAGCAAACGGTGCCAGAGTCAATGACCCAACTAACATCGCCCCCATAATGGCTAATTGACCATCATAAGCCATGCCTAAACTTGCCGCCTCAATGGCGGAGGTCGCGAATATAAGTACAGGAATGTACAAAGGCAGTATGAGCAAGCTCAATAAAACGCCACCTTTTCGTAATCCAACCGTTAATGCCATACCAATGGCACCTAAAAAACTTAATGTTGGTGTGCCAATCAGCAAGGTTAATAACACTGCGATCCATGTATGCCAATTCAACGACAATAAAATAGCCAGTAATGGGCTAATTAAAATCAATGGTAATCCAGTGAGTAACCAATGCGCGATCATTTTAGCAAATGCAGCCACCGACAATGGCACTGGCATCAACAGCATCTGCTCCAGTGAACCATCAAGGTAGTCATCGCGGAACAAACGCTCCATCGATAATAATGCCGCTAATAGCGCTGCTACCCAAATAATACCCGGAGCAATGCGAGCTAATAAATTAGGCTCAGGTCCGATCCCTAATGGGAACAGCGTGATCACAATAATAAAAAACCATAGCGGATTAAAAATATCCGCTTGGCGACGATAAGCGATTAATAACTCACGCCGAATAATTTGAACAAGGGTGTTAAGCATGGTTAGTATGCCCTAACTTAATTTTTCGTAACCGATCGCTATCAACAAACATATCTTGGTGAGTGGTCAGTAATACCATTCCTCCACGCTCAGCATGTGCCAAAAATAGCGCCTCAAGCACCTTAACCCCTTGCTTATCAATCGCGGTTAGCGGTTCATCAAGCACCCACAGTTTATGATTACTTAACCATAAACGCGCTAATGCAACTCGACGTTGCTGACCTGCTGATAACTGCCCTGCGCTAATATCTTCACGTCCAGCTAAACCAACATGGGCCAATGCTTGCCACAATGCATCATCACCGGTTACTTTGGGTGTTCCTTTGAGATCGGAGCCTTGTTGGCAGGTATGCATTGCCTGAAAAAAAGCCAAGTTCTCAAAGGCCGTAAGCTCGCGCTTTACGCCTGTTTGATGACCTAAAAATAACAGTGATTGGTGATAATCCTCACGTGCAGTTGTAATATTTTCATTACACCACAGCACCTCACCACTATCTGGATGGCCTAAGCCCGCTATTATTCTTAATAAGGTCGTTTTACCCGCGCCGTTTGGCCCTTCAATTTGAACTAATTCACCACTTGAAATCGTGAAATTTAATTCATCAAATAAGACGCGCTCATCACGAACGCAGCTCAAATTTGCTACTGACAACATAAAATGCTATATCCTAGGTGCCACAAAATAGCCGCATAGTACCACAATGGCTAACAAATTGGCTAAACTGCTCAGCTTCTTAGTCGTTAACTAACGTAAGTAATTGTGAAATAAATGCAAACTAAACTATTGCCAAATTCAGCGCCATTTATAGAAAAACTTTCGACAATAGAAAGAATTACTACAATACCGAAGGCTTCCAATTTACTCTCATCAACAATCACTGCTAACAATCAATCAAATTTGATCTCTCAGCTGCCGCAATTATTATTATCTATGAATAGCTTGCAACGATTAGTTACAAATTTATTGCTGCCGTTAAACTTAGGTACAGCTAAATCGTCACACTCGATGCCATCATCACTGCAACAATTGTTTAGCCAATTATTATTACCCAATAATCAAGCTGGCTTAATTCACTGGCTACAACACAATACTGGTCACCAAACATTAGCAACGTTATTACTGCAATTATCGCAACCATCAAGCCCACTAAAGCAGTGGTTAAGCCAATTGAGTCCTGAGCAACAACAAGAGTTTACTGCTTTACTTCGCCTTGCAAGTGAACAACGCGGCCCTGAAAGCCAGCGTTCTCCTGACAGTCACCAACTGCACTTACAATGGGTGCAAGACAACGGTCAAACCATTGAGCTACAAATTAACGATCATCACAAAAATAAAAAAAATACTACTAAGGATAACAATAACCGCTGGACGGTCAAATTGAGTTTACCTATTGGTACAATAGATACAGTAAATGTTATTGCTTGTTGGCACCAACAACAATTAAGCACTCGTTTTGAATGCATGAATCAGCAATTATTACTACGTATTGAACGGCTAACCCCCTATTTAATTTCACGGTTGCAGCAATTAGGCATTAATAGCACGCCACCCCAGTATAAACGGCTTACAGAGCAACCACTGCAAACGCCACCAGCACCATCAGGGCTATCAATCACAGTTTAATTATAAGGATAAAATAACCATGACGGTAAAGCTAACCTCAACTCCACAACAAGCAATTGCCCTGCGTTATGATGGCGATAAAAGCCCTTATATTGCGGCGAAAGGCTACGACCAATTAGCACAACATATTATTGAACAAGTAAAACAGCAAGGTGGATTAATCCATCAAGACCCAGTGTTGGCACAGTACCTTAATAGCTTTGAATTAGGCGATCACATTCCCGAGGAGTTATATCAAATTATAGCCGAGTTAATTGCCTTTTCATGGTACCTAAACGGCAAAACCCCTCCGGGCTGGGAAGGGTTTGAAAATATCGACATCACCGCATAGTAATGGGTGTTTAAAGCCATTAACGTCGATAATGCTGTGGCATACTTCTTTGTAAACTCAGCAGCAATTCAGCTTCAGCTTTAGGTAAATCACATTCTTTCATTAATTCGTCGACATCAGCGCCTAGTTCAACCATTTTACTGGCGCGACTGTATAAGCGCCCACCGGAATCATTCATCGCCACTTCATTTTGACGTACTTCAACCCGATCAATCTGCTCGATCAAATCAACTAATTTATCACTCATACCGATGCTGCCTGTACGTAATTCGTGAAATTGTTTAGTTAAGCTTTCATTTTGCAACCGCGCATTTTTTAATACGGTTTCAATGGCTGTGAATTTGACTTCTAATGCCAACCGCGCTTGACGCTCACGACGGATTAGCACTGCGCCGATTAGCGCAATAAGCACAGAGATCACCACCGGTAACCATTGTTGAAGTATGATATCCATTACAAATACGCCATCTCGTCCCACTCGTCTTCCGACAGCAGTTTATTTAAATCGACCAAAATTAATAGCTGCCCGTCGCGGTTACTTACCCCTTGAATAAACTTGGCGCTTTCTTCGGTGCCAACACAAGGCGTACTGTCAATTTCAGAGCTACGTAAATACACCACTTCAGCAACACTATCGACTAAAATACCAATCACTTGGGTTTCAGCTTCGATAATAACAATACGGGTGCTGTCTGTAATTTCACCATGTTGTAAGCCAAAACGGGCACGAGTATCAATAACAGTAACAACATTACCACGTAAATTAATAATACCAATCACGTAATCAGGCGCGCCCGGTACAGGTGCTATATCTGAATAACGTAATACTTCACGCACTTGCATGACATTAATACCATAGGTTTCATTTTCTAATTGAAATGTAACCCACTGTAGTACTTGATCGTTAACGCCATCTTTTTGAATTTCCGTTATATTTACTTGGGACATATTATTTCCTCTTTAATGCCTCAACTCGCGTCACTATTAACATCTAAGCCTTTATTCAACATTTGAATTAATGCATCAACATGGATCAGTGCACACATTTTTTGTTTGACCATTCCCGCTAACCACGGTCGCTTACCTGCTTGTTGACGCCAACGAATATCTGTCGTCAATAATGTTTGCGTACCATGTAAAATATCGCACGCTAATCCCCACTGACTATTACCTAACATCACCATGTAACGATAATTAGCACGATAACAATCATTGGTTAACTTATCAGCCATCACCCAGCGGGCCGTATCTACAACATCAACATTATATTGAGCTAATGGTGCTAAGCCTAAATACCAATTTGGGCGACTAACAATCTGGTTTAATGCTCCCAATCGATGAATTGAGCCTAACTCTGTTAACGCCACCGCAAACATCATGCCATTGACTTCAAAAAACAATGCTTGAAATGGCTGCTGCTGGCCATGATGCTGCCAGGTAACATATTCTGGTTCTGGTTCTGGTTCTGGTTCTGGTTCTGGTTCTGGTTCTGGTTCTGGTTCTGCATCAGTGACAACCACCACTTGTGGCTCGGTTGCAACCGTTAGTGGTACTTGATCTAATAACTGTTGTAATTGTTGTGATGATGACGGCTCACAAAACGTTGGCGACTTAATAGACTCGGGCTCGGCATCTAACAGTAAATCACCAAAATAATCATCCAATGCTTGTTCACTGGTTAAACGGTTATTATTCATGGTGTGTAAGCCTTGTTAAATGACTAAGTAACGTTTTGTAAGCAAATACTCCGCGACAATTATGGGCATACAATGATGGCGGCATATGTTTAATGCTGGCATCTCGAAATTTAGTATCAATCGGAATCGCTGAGGCCCACACTTGATCAGGATAACGGGTTTTGAGATCTTGCAAGGTTTGCAATGATGCTCGCGTACGCTTGTCATACATGGTCGGCACAATAGTGACATCAAAGCCACCCGGTTTAGAACGCTGCATAATCTGCAAGGTACGTAACATGCGCTCGAGGCCTTTCATGGCTAAAAACTCAGTTTGTACTGGAATCAAAATCCGATCACTGGCTGCCAGTGCGTTGACCATCATCACCCCAAGAATCGGTGGGCAATCAATCAATACATAGTCATAATCTGCGGCAACAGCGGTTAATGCTTTTTTTAATACTAATCCCATTCCACTGCGGTTACCCATAGAGCGATCCAAAGTCGCTAATGACATATGGGCGGGAATAATATCAATATGACTAAATGTGGTGCTTAAAATTAATTCTCTTACACCATCATAATCAATCTGTGGTAATTGAAATAAATCAAATAAACTGGCAGGTACATAATCCGCATCAAAATTTAAATAGGTTGTTAATGATCCATGGGGATCGGTATCAACCACTAATACTCGCTGGTTTTGTTCACTTAGTAATCCTGCTAATGCTATGGTAGTGGTCGTTTTCCCTACTCCACCTTTTTGGTTTGCAATACTCCAAACAACCACCTTTAACTCCTCACGACAAACCCAATTCAATTAAAATATATTCCGCAATGCGGTCAAGGGGAAGATCATGACTAGAAATGCCCGCTTTAGCAACTGCTTGTGGCATGCCATATACCACACAGCTATCTTCATCTTGTGCCCACACGGTTGAGCCATTCGCTTTTAACATCCGCGCACCTTCGCGACCATCGGCACCCATGCCCGTTAGCACTATCGATAATACCCGATCATTAAACACTTTCGCCGCCGATCCAAAACTGACATCAACACAAGGCTTGTAATTCATGCGTTCGCCACCATCAATAATGCGTAGTCGAGCTCCAACTGCCCGTCCATCAACCATCATCTGCTGTCCGCCTGGGGCTAAATACGCCACACCAGCACGGAGTATATCGCCATTTTGGGCTTCTTTTACTTCAATGCGACACAGGTTATTTAATCGAGCCGCAAACGCCGCCGTAAATGTTGCAGGCATATGCTGCACTAAAATAATCGGATACGGAAAACTCGCCGGTAGTTGAGTCAGAATTTTTTGTAATGCGACCGGACCGCCAGTTGAGGTTCCAATTGCGACTAACTGATATTTTTTACCTGAAGCGCGAAAGCGTAATGGTATTTTGGTCGTCAGTGTCGCTTCACTACCAGCGCGTCCAGTGTTTATTGCAGTAACAGCGGGGCGTACTTCAGCTGTCATCGCTGACATATTACGCCCAGGAGGCGTAGATAACCTCTTTATCGGCGCTGATAAACCATTATGACGCCGTAAATAAAATCTTTTCCCGGCTAATTCAGCCACTCGCTTTTGTAATAGATCGACCGCTTCATCACGATTACGGGCAATATCTTCAAACTTTTTCGGTAAAAAATCGAGGGCACCAGCATCAAGCGCATCTAAGGTCGCTTTTGCACCATCTTGGGTTAAAGAAGAAAACATCAAAATAGGCGTCGGGGCTATTTTCATTATTTCACGTACCGCACTAATACCATCCATCACCGGCATTTCAATATCCATGGTAATAACATCAGGCTGTAGCACTTTCACCAGCTCACATGCTTCTTTACCATTAGTGGCATTACCAACAACGGTTAATCGAGGATCAGCATTAATAATCTCACTCATACGGCGACGAAAAAAGCTTGAATCATCAACCACTAACACCTTTATTGCCATTTGTTTTTATTCCTTTACCTAAATAATACCGTCAGCCTAATCACTGGCGTTCAATCGGTTATTTTTGTTAGTAATTAACGTCTTACATAATGGTTTAACAGGTTAGGTACATCTAAAATAAGCGCAATATGACCATCGCTAGTAATGGTTGCTCCTGCCATCCCCGGTGTGCCTTTGAGAAGTTTATCTAACGGCTTAATTACCACTTCTTCTTGGCCGATCAGACTATCAACCACAAAGCCAACTCGTTGGTGACCCGTCTGAACAATCACCACGTGACCATAACTATTATGTTGTTGATGATGGCGCGATGATTTTTTCGATAACCAATCTTGCAAGAAGAATAATGGAATCGCTTTCTCACGTACCACAATCGTCAATTGGCCATCAACGGTATGGGTCTTGGTTAAATCTAAATGGAAAATCTCATTCACACTCGCTAACGGTAACGCAAATGGCTGCTGCGCTACGCCAACCATTAATGTCGGTAAAATCGCTAATGTGAGTGGTACTTTAATATCAATTCGAGTTCCTTTGCCTAACACCGAATTAATCGCTATCGAGCCATTGAGTTGGTTGATACTGGTTTTAACCACATCCATACCAACACCGCGCCCTGAAATATCTGAAATCTGTTTTTTAGTGGAAAAACCAGGGGCAAAAATCAAATTATAAGCATCATTATCACTTAAGCGTGAGGCGGCATCGTGATCCATCATGCCGCGATCAATCGCGATTTGACGCAATTTATTAGCATCCATACCGCCACCATCATCTTCAATGGTTAACCGTATATGATCCCCTTCTTGTGATGCTGAGAGTAACACTTTACCTGTTGGTGACTTACCAGCTTGCTCGCGCACTGCTGGCATTTCAATACCATGATCAACCGAGTTACGTACTAAGTGCACTAAAGGATCGGCTAAGGCTTCCACTAAGTTTTTATCAAGATCAGTATCTTCACCTACCATTTCCAGTACGATTTCTTTATTAAGACTGCGAGCTAAATCACGTACTACTCGCGGAAAACGACCAAAGACTTTTTTGATTGGCTGCATGCGAGTTTTCATTACCGCGCCTTGAAGATCGGCGGTAACAACATCCAATGTCGATACCGCTTTTGACATTTCTTCATCGGTGGTATTTAAGCCTAAACTCACTAGACGGTTGCGTACTAACACTAACTCACCGACCATATTCATGATGATATCAAGGGTTGAAGTATCAACACGTACCGTGGTTTCTGCTTGAGGCTTAGGTTTATCTTTCGTCACTATTGACGCTGCCGGGGTTACAGGCTCAACCAGAGGTCCACGACCGACACCATGTAATTGATCTAATAAGTTTTCGAACTCATCATCTGTCATCAAATTATCATTAACAACCGCGAGATTGTCATTGGCAATGGCTGATTCAGCAGTTACAGCTACAGCCTCACTCCCCGGAGCCTTACCACTGCCATGTAATTCATCCAATAACCGTTCAAACTCATCATCGGTAATATCACTACTTTCAACACCACTCGCAATATTAGCCGTTGTCGTTACTGCTGAAGGTGGTACAGCTACCGCAGAGGGAGAATTACCAACACCGTGTAACTCATCTAATAAGCGATCAAATTCATCTTGAGTAATATCATCGATACTATCTGCATTAATCGCACTGGTTGATGACGGAGCAATAACAGGTTCAGGCTCAACCACTGCGGTTTCAACGGCGGTAGGTGGTAAACTGTAATGATGCAATTGATCCAATAATGTTTGATCAGCTTTAGTGAGGGGCTGATGCGCTTGTACTTGAGTAAACATCACGTTGATACAATCTAACGCTGTTAAAATCACATCCATAAGATCTGATGTGACGCTACGCTTACCAGTACGTAATAAATCAAATACGTTTTCAGCACCGTGGCAAGCATCAACTAGCTCAGCCAAAGATAAAAAACCAGCCCCCCCTTTAACGGTATGGAAACCACGAAAGATAGCATTTAATAATTCACTATCGTCAGGACGACGTTCAAGTTCAACTAATTGCTCAGACAATAATTCAAGGATTTCCCCAGCTTCAATTAAAAAGTCTTGTAGGATATCTTCATCTAAATCAAAACTCATAAATTCCCTCTAAAATCCGAGACTTGAAAGTAAGTCATCAACATCATCCTGTGATGAAAGTGCATCTTTACGTTGCTGGGGGTTAATAATTGGTCCTTCAGCAGTCACCGCTGAGGGCTTTATTTCCACCTCAGTCAGTACTGCTTGCTCGATACCAAATGCTTGCAGAATATCAAGCATTCGCTGTTCAATTTCGTGAACTAAGGTGATCACCCGTCGTATCACTTGGCCAGTCAGATCCTGAAAATCTTGCGCCATTAAAATATCAGTTAAATGCTCACGTAAAAGAGCGCTATCTTGATTAACTTGACTTAATAACTGATTAATATCGTGGCAAAGTTGTTTAAAATCAGCCAACGCAATTTGACCCGCCATTAATTGCTGCCATTGCGGCTGAAGGTGCTGCAGTGTTTGCTGTAGTTGTTCGGCAATCGGTAAGGTTATTTCAACGGCGTCCATGGTACGGTTAGCGGCAGCTTCAGTTTTATCAATCACATAAGATAAACTGTCGCGCGCATCTGGAATGTCGGTTTTAGCCAAATCATTCCAACGCGGATCAAGCCGAAAACTGACTAAGGAATCATGTAGCTGGCGCGTCATTTTTCCCACTTCTTCGTACACAGGTGAACGTTGATGTTCAACTAAAGTTTGCACTAACGTATTAGCTTGTTGTTGCTGTCCTTGCTCAAGCAACACCACTAATTGCTGCGCTTGCTCTAATGAAATCATGGTTAACTTTCCCTATGCCAAAACGCAATAACTACTGTAACCGTTCAAAAATCTTCGCGAGTTTTTCTTTCAATGTCGCCGCATTAAACGGTTTTACAATATAGCCATTCACACCAGCTTGAGCAGCTTCAATGATTTGTTCACGCTTAGCTTCCGCGGTGATCATCAACACCGGTAAATGCTTTAATTGCTCATCAGAACGAATATGGCGTAATAAATCAATACCTTGCATTCCAGGCATATTCCAATCAGTTACCACGAAATCAAAATCACCACGTTTTAATAACGGCAATGCTGTGACACCATCATCGGCTTCAACAGTATTGTTAAATCCTAAATCACGCAGTAAATTTTTAACGATACGGCGCATTGTTGAAAAATCATCAACAATAAGAATTTTCATATTAGTATTCAAAATTGCCTCCACAGTAAACTGTGTTGTAAGTTATAAATAATGTCAGCACTATTATTGAAATCACGCAGCCCAAGCATGTAATTTAGCCCGTAATCGCTGCATCGCTTGGCTATGAATCTGACAAATACGCGATTCACTCACACCAATAACGGCACCTATTTCTTTTAAATTCATTTCTTCGTCGTAATACAGTGACAGCACTAATGCTTCTCGCTCTGGCAGCGTTTTAATCGCTGCCGCTAAGCTATGACGAAAACTATCATCAACCACACCTTGGAATGGCAGATTTTGATTAATATCTTCATCATTAACCATTGTGTCTTCACCACCCGCAAGATCCGCAATGCCAACGATACGACCACAATTGACATCGTTCAACGCTTGATGGTATTGCTCTAATGGCATATCAAGATAGGTCGATATTTCATTATCCGTCGGATCGCGACCAAGGCTATGTTCAAGGTGTGCAATCGCATCACTAATAAGCCGATTATTTTTATACACCGAACGCGGTACCCAATCACCACGACGAATATCATCGAGCATCGCGCCACGAATACGAATCCCCGCGAAGGTTTCAAAACTCGCCCCTTTGCTAGGATCGTAATTTTGCTGTGCTTCTAACAATCCGATCATGCCCGATTGAATCAAATCTTCGACTAATACACTCGGTGGTAAACGCGCCATTAAATGATGTGCAATCCGCTTTACCAACGTCGAATAGCGCTCAATAAACGCCTGCGGACTTTGTTGGTAACGACTATAAGTTAAAGTTTTATTCACAAATTGGCGCCTCCATGGCTCGCGGTTTATGCACTAACAATCGTTCAACAAAAAACTCCAAATGCCCACCAGGATGATGAGGAATAGGCCATGTCATCGCTTTTGATGCTAATGAGTTCAATGCTAACGCTGCAGGTGTATGCGGAAATGCCTCAACCACTAATTTTTGACGTTTAACCGCTTGGCGAACGTTATCATCAAGAGGAATACAGGCGGCAAGTTCAAGGTTGGCATCTAGAAAACGTTCCGTTACTCGCGTTAGTTTAATGAATAAATCGCGCCCTTCACGATAACTACGAACCATGTTGGCAACAATCTTAAATCGTTGAATATCATACTCACGACTCAAAATTTTCATTAATGCGTACGCATCTGTGATCGACGTCGGTTCATCGCATACCACAATAACAATATCTTGAGCTGCACGAGCAAAACTGAGCACCATGTCAGAAATACCAGCAGCGGTGTCGACAATAAAAAAATCGATCTCGTCTTGTAAATTACCAAACGCGCGAATTAAGCCAGCATGCTGTGCAGGGGTTAATTCCGCCATATTCTGAGTACCCGAAGCCGATGGAATGATTTTTACGCCATAAGGGCCTTCGATAATAATATCTTTAAGTTCGCACAACCCAGCCAGCACATGTGATAGATTTCGTCCAGCACGTAAACCCAACATCACATCGACATTAGCTAACCCAAGATCTGCATCAAGCACCATGACACGTTTGCCTTGGCGCGCCATTGAAATTGCCATATTAAGTGTGACATTGGTTTTACCTACGCCACCTTTACCGCCAGTAACCGTAATGACTTTTGTCGACGTTAATTGGGTCATTCGACGTAAACCACTCGCTTGATCGTACATGATGTTCTCAGTCATAAAAATCGGCCGTTTTGTTATCTGAACTATCACTAGCCCAGACATGAGATTGCTGTGACAACTCTCGTTCTAACAACTCATTGGCACGCGAAACTAGGTAATTTCCCGTTGCTACTTTCAAATCTTCAGGAACCCGCTGACCATCCGCTAAATATGCAATGGGTAAGGCATTTTGAATAGCAACACAGATTATTTCACCCAAACTTAATGATTCATCAAGTTTGGTTAATACACAGCCTGATAATGGAATACGACGAAAATGCTCAATCGTCTCCTCAAGCACCCGTCGTTGTGATGTTGCTGGCATCACCAAATAACTGCGAATTTTAGCGCCGCTATTTTGCATTAAGGTATCTAACTGTTCGGTCAAACGAATATCACGCTGACCCATGCCAGCTGTATCAAGTAACACTAATCGTCGATGGCGTAACTGATGAAGTATATCGGCCAGTTCTTGGGCATCTTTAGCCACTCTGACAGGACACCCCATAATTCGGCCATAAGTAGCAAGCTGCTCATGAGCACCAATACGGTAATTATCCGTGGTCACTAATGCAATTTGACTAGGGCCAAACTCCATCGCCGCTCGTGCGGCCAATTTAGCAACGGTGGTTGTTTTACCAACACCAGTTGGCCCAAGTAAGGCCACCACGCCACCCGTTTCTAAAATACAATCATCAGTGGTCAGTATTTGATCAGCCAATAAATCAAGTAATGCCGGCCATGCTTCATTGGTCGGTAAATCTTCAGGAATATAACAGGCTAATTGATCTGCGAGTTGGTCTGATAGACCCATTTTTTCCAGTCGCTTAATCATCATTGCTCGCATTGGCTCCTGGCGTTCAACTTCTTGCCACATCAGCCCGGATAATTGATGTTCTAATAAACGTCGAATTGAGATAATTTCAGCACGCATCGTCTCTAAGTCATCGTCTTTACGTGCCCCTTTGGCTTCATAGCGACTTGGATCTAACCGAGGCTTACGTGGTGGCGTACCATAATCATTTCGACCAACAGCCACTTCACGTTCAAATTGTTTCGACGCTGGACGGTTATACTCACCCACATTGAGATCATGTGATTGCTCATCGTAACGACGTTTAGGTTGCGATCGTAATGATGCGGGTTGGCGATCAATACCATGTTGCTGCCGATGCTGCTCATGGGTATCACTGTGGTAATAATGCTGACGCGCCTGCTCTCGGCTGCCATCATTTGAATGATTAGACTGTGATTGCAACTGATCTTGATGCTTTGATTGGCGCTGCAATAATGCCGTTAATGAATCAACAGAGGCCATATTGTCTGGCGTTTCTGTGGTCGCGGCATAATTTTGGAGCACACTGGCAAACTGCTTTGATGCTGATGGCGTCACATTGACTTTATCATCAGCAAGTTTACGCCGTGCTTGTCCTAAGCCTTGGGCTAACTCATCACGCACATCATGATTGGTTTTAGCCATCATAGGCTGAGTATCAGTATCAACCGCAGCGACAATTTCTACACCACCAGAGACTTTTTTATTGGACATAATCACTGCGTCAGGGCCAAGTTCTTCTTTGACTTCGCTAAGTGCTGTTCTCATGTCCTTGGCAAAAAATCGTTTTATTTTCAAACTTAATTCCCTATCAGCACGTGCTTAAATGAATATTGAGTTTCATCATTATTAATGACCAACCGCATTAACAATGCGAATTTGCTTTTCATCTGGTACTTCCTGATAAGACAGTACCCTCAATGTTGGTATGGTATTTTTGACAAACTTTGCCAAAGTAGAACGCAAAACACCGGATGTGAGTAATACTGCTGGCTCACCTTTTAATTCTTGTTGCTGGGTTGCCTCAGTAAGCGAACGTTGCAGACGCTCAGCAAGTCCTGGTTCAATTCCAGAAGACTCCCCACCAGCAGACTGCATCGTCTGATGCAATATTTGTTCCAACTCAGGAACCAAGGTTATCACAGGCAGCTCTGACTCTATTCCATTGATTTCCTGACAAATTAATCGTTTCAAGCCAATCCGCGCCGCGGCGGTGAGAATGTCAGGATCTTGACTCTTGGTTGAATACTCAGACAAGGTTTGAACGATGGTTCGAATATCCCGTAATGGAATAGCTTCGTTAAGTAGGTTCTGCATTACTTTCACTACCACACCAAGTGGTAATTGATCAGGTACAAAACCATCCACCAATTTAGGTGTTGATTGACCTAACATTTCAAGTAAGTTTTGAACTTCTTCATGACCTAATAATTGTGCGGCATGATTGGTCAATAGTTGACTTAGATGGGTCGCTAATACGGTAGCTGAATCAACCACGGTATAACCTAATGCTTGAGCATGTTCACGTTGAGAGACTTGAATCCATACTGCTTCTAAACCAAATGCAGGATCAAAAGTGCGTTCGCCATCAATACTGCCAAACACTTGGCCTGGGTTAATGGCTAAATCCATATTGGGATGAATATTCGCTTCACCACAGGTCACCCCCATAAGGCTAATGCGGTAACTATTTGGTGGTAATTCTAAATTGTCGCGAATATGAACTGGCGGTACAAGGAAACCAAAATCTTGGGAAAGTTTTTTACGTACACCTTTAACGCGCTCTAACAGTTCTCCGCCTTGATCTTTATCGACCATAGAAATAAGCCGATAACCAACTTCTAAACCAATAGTATCGACTGGCTGCACATCATCCCATGACAGCTCTTTAAGCGGCAGAGTTGGAGCCATATCATGAGTTGGTAGTTCTTTTTCAACCACTGCAGCGGTCTGATCTTTTTTGTAGCGCCAATAAGCGACGCCACCAATCAGTGCTGCTAATAATAAAAACGGCACATGGGGCATGCCTGGCACAATACCCATTACAAATAAGATCGAACCGGTAATGATCAGCGCCTGCGGATTATTAAACATTTGAAAGTACATTTGCTGGCCCATATCCTCGTCAGTATTTTGACGAGTTACCAGCATTGCTGCACCAATGGACAATAATAACGACGGTATCTGTGCAACCAATCCATCACCAATGGTTAGCAAGCTATATATTTCCAGCGCTTCAACAAACGCTAACCCATGCTGAGTCATACCGATGATTAAGCCACCGATAATATTAAGAAATAAAATCAGAATACCGGCAATCGCATCCCCTTTTACAAACTTAGACGCACCATCCATCGAACCATAAAAATCAGCTTCTTTGGTAACTTCAAAACGACGAGTACGGGCTTGCTCTTGATCAATTAGACCTGCATTTAAATCGGCATCAATCGCCATTTGCTTACCAGGTAAGGCATCAAGGGTAAAGCGAGCACTAACTTCAGAAATACGACCAGCACCTTTGGTTACTACCATGAAGTTAATGATCATCAGGATAATGAACACTACCAAACCGACCGCATAATTACCGCCAATCACAACCGCACCAAAGGCGTGAATGACCTCACCAGCAGCCTCTGGTCCTTCATGACCATGGAGTAACACGATCCGTGTTGAGGCAACGTTAAGTGCTAGACGTAATAAGGTCGCGATAAGCAATACAGTTGGAAAAGCAGCAAAATCGAGAGGGCGACGAGTGTAAACAGTGACTAACAACACCACTAAAGCCAACGCAATATTAAAAGTAAAAACCATGTCTAGCATTAATGGCGGTATTGGCAGAATGATCATTGCCAAGGTCGCCAATACCATTACCGGCGCACCGATTGCAGGCATATTTTGTAAACGCGCTAACGGTAGGCGCGCAGCCGCAGGAATTGAAAGCTTCATTGTATTTTCATCAAATCACGATTTATTGGTATGAAGACGACTGCTTTCTAAACTAAAAATTAGCCATAATTCTTCACAGATACAATCGCTTATAGCAAGTATCATGCCGCATAATTCTGCCATTATTTTGACGGTAAATTTATGCTTTTATACTAATTATGATGAACTGATTAATGCTGTAATTCTTGAGGAATATCCGTTGCGGCAGCGGACAATATTGGTTTCTGCCCTTTACCACGGCGATAAGCTTTTAATTGGAAAACATAAGCCAATACTTGTGCTACTGCGACAAATAAACCATCGGGCACTTGCTGCTCTAATTCGGTGGTGTAATAGATCGCACGCGCTAATGGTGCAGCAGGCACAATATCAATGTTATGTTTGTTGGCAATTTCTCGAATTTTAAGTGCTAAGTGATCACCACCTTTGGCAATCACAATCGGCGCAGCGTCCAGTTTAGGATCATAACGCAATGCCACTGAATAGTGTTCAGGGTTGGTGATCACCACATCGGCTTGTGGAACATCAGCCATCATTCGTCGCTGCGCCATTTCACGTTGCAGCATACGAATACGGCCCTTTACTTCAGGCTTACCTTCAGAATCTTTATATTCATCTTTAATTTCTTGCTTGGTCATTTTCAATTGATCACTAAAATGCCAAATCTGATAAGGCACATCAATCGCCACTACCACCAGCAATGAACAACAGATCAATAGCACAAAGTTGAGCAAAATATCCAAAGCATGAAAGTAATTAGCTGGAAAGGTTTCAATACTAAGTTGAAAAAAATCATCCAAACTTGAATAAATCAGATACCCCGCCACACTTGCCACTAAGCCAACTTTAAGGATTGATTTAATAAGTTCGACCCAACTTTGGCTACCAAACATCCGTTTAAGGCCACTTAGAGGGTTCATTTTAGACAATTTTGGCATCGCCGCTTCAGAAGAAAAGCGTACTCCACCTAACCCTGCCGCGCCGATTAACGCGGCAGTAAATAAAAACACCAAAATAATCACTAACGGTAAAAATACTTCCCATATCGCATTCGTAATCACCGTTAATAACAAATGCACATCAAATACTTCTTCACGGCTAAGGGTAAACATGCGCGTCATTATGCGACCTAAAGCACTGCTTAGCCCTTCACCAAACCACATTAAACCGACAGCACCGGAAACCAATACTGCCACGGAGGCTAATTCTCTTGAGCGCGGTACTTGACCTTTTTCTCGCGCCTGCTCGCGTTTTCGCGCGGTGGCGTCTTCGGTACGTTCTTGACCGTCAGCATCCGACATAATGGTACGTCCATGGTGAATTTGAAGAAGAATGATCTGCGAAATACATCGCTATAAAATAACAATCAACAGTTAACAATCAAGCCTTGCTAAGCGACACACCTGGTCCAAACCCAGTTGCCAAATCGCCTCATATTGCGGCACGATCCCGAGCACAATAAACCAACTGATCGCTAAGCCAAGTAACAGTGCAAATGAAAAACCTAACGAGAAAATATTTAACTGTGGTGCGGCACGCGTCATAACCCCAAACGACAGATTAACGGTTAATAATGCAATCACTCCCGCCAATGCCATATCCACCCCAGCTTTAAAAATATGCCCAAACCAACCGGCTAATTGATAATAATCAGCGCCAACCAACATGCTACTTCCCACAGGCAAAGTGGTAAAACTCAGCACCACCACATTAAGCATGGTTAAATGCCCATCAGTGGCTAAAAACAGCAATATTGCCAGAAACATATAAAACTGCCCCAGTACTGGGGTATTTTGACCATTGGCAGGATCGACCATAGAAGCAAAACCTAAGCTCGATTGCATACCTAATATTTGCCCTAACAATACAAAGGTTTGAGTAATAAACTGGGTCACTAATCCCATTGCAACCCCAATAATAATTTGTTGGGTCGTCACTATAAATCCTGCTAACGAAAGCAGTTCAATATCCGTCGGCACTTTAGGCAACATCGGCATCACCGCAAAAGTGATGGTTAATGCGAGATAAAGTCGAATCTTTGGCGACACAAAACGGGCCCCAAAAAAAGTCATCGCCATCATCATTGAAGAAATACGCGTGAACGGCCAAAAATAATTGGCAATCCAGTCTAATAATACGCTTGAGGTATAGTGCATAAACCGTGGTTACTCATGACTCACAAATGACGCTGTATTCGCAATTGTCATCATTGTGCTAATACAACAACTGCGGTATTTGATCGACAATACGAAAGAAATAATCCATCAACATTCGCGTCATCATGTGGCCAAAAAACATCAAAGCTAATAGCGTCACGATTAAGCGCGGTAAAAAACTTAATGTTTGTTCGTTAATCGAGGTTGCTGCTTGAAATACTGCCACCACCAGACCAATTAATAAACCCGGAATGATGATCGCGCACACCATGATTAACACCATGTATAACGCTTCTTGAAAAATATCGACAAACGCTTCTGGGGTCATTTGCTATTTATCCTTGCCATTTTCGCTGTTTTATAAAGTGCCAAAGCTGGCCGCTAACGTCGACAATATTAAATTCCAACCATCGACCAAGACAAACAACATTAACTTAAACGGTAGCGATACGATCATCGGCGATAGCATCATCATACCCATTGCCATTAATACCGAAGCCACCACTAAATCGATAATGAGAAACGGTAAAAACAACATAAAGCCAATTTGAAATGCAGTTTTAAGTTCTGAGGTAATAAACGCTGGCACTAATACTGTTAACGGTACGGTTTGAGGATCCGTGGCGTTAGAGCCCGACATATTGACAAAGGTTTCAAGATCTTTCACTCGCGTTTGCTTCAACATAAATTGTCGCATCGGATCTTCTGCTTTGGCTAATGCCTGCTGAGCACTGATTTGTTCATTGATATAAGGCTGCACCGCATCGGTATTAATTTTATCGATGACAGGTGACATCACAAAAAAAGTTAAAAACATTGCAATGCCAATAATCACCTGATTAGAGGGCGTTTGTTGCAATCCCATTGCTTGGCGCAAAATCGACATCACTACCACAATACGGGTAAACGATGTCATTAGGATCACCACTGCAGGCAAAAATCCCAGCGCAGTCATCAGGGCTAATATTTGCAGCGTGATTGAGTAATCTTCGCTGCCATCAGGGTTCATGGTCACTGACAATGCAGGAATACCACTACTGCCCTTACTCGCCGTTAAATGTCCTGCTGCGCTTTCTGTTGCCATTGCAGCTTGAGTAATGCTTTCGGTTGCTGACGCTGGCATAGCCATCAACCAGCTACCAATAAACACCATCAACAGCAGTCTGTTTAAATACGGTAAAACGTTATTTTTTATCATTAGTGGTTATCAATCGGCTCAGCTGAGACGCAAAATCTGTCGCTGGCATATCTTCCATGATTAAGGGCTGCTCAAGTTTGGTAAGTAACGAAATATTATGCTGAGTGATGCCAACTAATAATTGTTCGTCACCGACTTGAATTAATGCAATCCGTTCCCGTTGACCAAGTGTCAATTGTTTTACAATCGTCAAACGTTGATCATTACTGTGCACGCCAACCAAACGCATTTTTTTCAGCAGCCACGCTAAAAATAGAATAATCACAATCACCAGCACTAATGACGCTAGCGTGGTAGCTAAATTTAAATCGGGCGCTTGCCCTAATGGTACAGATTGATCCATCACTGACTCTTAACGTAACTTTTTAATGCGTTCGGTTTGACTGATCACATCGGTTAAACGAATACCGAATTTATCATTTACCACCACTACTTCACCGTGAGCGATCAAAGTACCATTGACCATCACATCCAGTGACTCGCCCGCAATACGATCAAGCTCAACCACTGAGCCTTGGTTAAGTTGCAGCAGATTACGAATACTGATTTGCGTCCGTCCAACTTCCATTGAAATCGTCACCGGAATATCCATGATGGTATCAAGCTTACGGCGCTCATCATCAGAGATTGGGGCGGTATCATCGGTTAATTCTTCTAACGGTGCAGTCTGAACCGTATCTTGTTGCTCTGCTAATGCAGCTGCCCAGTCATCTGCCATTTGTTGATCATTTTGAGACATTGTTATTCCTGCTTATTTATTATCAATGCGTTTCATCGTCACTATTCATCTCTAATAATGTCGAGCTTAATAGTTCACGATCTAAGAAAGCCAAATCCGTTTTCACCATATCTGGACGTTTTAATTTATCGGTAATTTTAAGGGCAACATTATCACCACTACGGCCCATTTTGGCGCGATAAGTTGGCAAGTCTTCAACAAAAATCGTTGCTGATTCTGGCATCGTGATCGGAATAACATCGCCAGTTTGAAGCTCCATTAAATCGCGTAATGAAATATCAATATCCAATAGTTTTGCACGTAAATTCACTGGCACATCCATGATTTCATCACGTAATGCATGGCTCCAACGTACATCGGTGTCCATCTTGTCGCTTTGAACACCCGCATCCAGTAATTCTCGAATTGGCTCAACCATCGAATAAGGCATTACCACATGAAAATCACCGCCACCGCCATCAATTTCAATGTGAAATGAGCTCACCACAATAACTTCGGTTGGGCTGACAATATTGGCCATGGTTGGGTTAACTTCGGAGTCGATATATTCAAATTCAACCGACATTACTGGCGACCATGCTTCACGGTAATCTTCAAACACCAGTTTAAGCAGCATTTGTACAATTCGGCGCTCGGTCGGAGTAAATTCACGTCCTTCAATCTTGGCGTGAAAACGACCATCGCCACCAAAAAAGTTCTCAACTAAAATAAATACTAATCGTGCTTCCATGGTGATCAACGCCGTTCCTTTTAACGGCCTAAAGCGCACCATATTTAAACTGGTTGGCACATAAAGTGTGTTTTGGTATTCGCCAAACTTAATCATCTGAACACCATTGATCGACACTTCAGCGGTTTTACGCAGCATATTAAATAAGCTGATCCGCATATGCCGTGCAAAGCGTTCATTGATCAATTCAAGAGTCGGCATCCGTCCACGAACAATGCGATCTTGCGATGAAAAATCAAATGTTGTTATGCCTGAACCTTGCTCACTATCATTGGTCTCTTCTGGCTCATCGACCCCATGTAATAGTGCATCAATTTCATCTTGGGTTAATAAATCACTCACAGTGCACCTATTGCATCACAAAGCCGGTAAATAACACCCGTTCTATCACAGGCATGTCAGTCATCTTGTTCATTGTTGCTTGTAGCGCGGTCAATGCTTGTTGACGTAATTGCTCTCGCCCTAGCGGTTGACGTAATTGTTCAACAGTGGTTGCGGAAAAAGTTTGCAACAATCGACTTTCAATTAATGGAATGTGTTTGTTGGCTAACCCTTCATTGGTTTCACCACGCACCATCAACTGAACTTTTATTTGTACTAATCTATCTCGCTCTTCACCGATGACATTAAAAATAAATGGCTCAGGCAATACGATGTAATAGGCCGACATTTGTAATGGTGCAGCGGTTGATGTTGCTGATGGCTCAACCGTCGTTTGAGACGCGATTGAAACTGAAGAATAAAGCCACACCGCGCCAGCTATCATTGCTGCAACCATTATGCTTACCACACTAATAACGGTTATTTTTTTTCTTTTTCCGCCAAACATTACTCGTCCTTGGTTACTATTTTTTATTACCGATTAAATATTTATTACCAATATCCACAACACACTATGCGTAGTAATCGACGTGATCTTTATTGTCTGTTACCAATAGTTGAGTCTGGATCTGGGGCTGATCAACTTCAGACTGTGATTGCCCCTCAGTCGCCGCTGCTCTTGATGGTGATTGCTTACCTGATTGTGAATCCGCGGCATGATTATTGTGCTGCCCTGAAAATTGCTGCGGTGTTTCTTGCTGAACTGAACTTTGTGCTAATTGTAATCCCTGCTGTTGCAGCATTTCTCGTAGCCTTGGCATCGCTTGTTCAACCATGTCACGGGTTTGCGAGTTATTAACCGTAAATTGCACTGAAGCCTGATCTTGAGTGATATTCAGTTTAATTTGAATTTTTCCGAGCTCTGGCGGATCTAAGCGAATATCAACCTGTTTAAGATTTTTCGCCATCATCATATTAATTCGCTCATGCACTTGTTCACCCGCTTGTTCACGGGTGAGCAATAATGGTGATTGAGCCGGTGTCATCGCCAGTGCGGGTTCTGGTTTCAATGCTGTCGCTAAGGGTGTTGTTAATCCTGCAAGTTGTTGCGCTAAAGACTCACTATTAGCATTCATCGTTGTTGGTTGAGAAAGACGACTCTTCGATGCTAATAAATCGCCAACTTCGACGTTTTCCATGCTCTGCAGTATATCTGAGGTTGGTGTGGTGACAATTGCTGTCACTGACGTCGCAACTGTTGATGGTGGCAAATTATTGACACCATCATCAATGCTGACGTCAGCTTTTTGGCTCTCAACCGCTGTTGCTGCAGCCATTGAAGTTTGTAAAGCTGTAGTCGTAGGGGGCAAGCTTTTGCCGCTACTATCAATCATACTCGCCTCTGCTGACGAGGTATTATTAAGCTGCTGATTTGATTGAGTAAGCTGTTGTAGAAACACATTCCCAGCAGCCATTAACTGACTAATATCGTCAGCGGCAGTTGGTGTAATGGTATCCTTTGTATCAGTTGCAGTTGCGGCATTTGTTACAACAATATCGGTATCGGTTGCTGCATCGTCAGTAACAACAACGCCCGTCATTGATACATCAGTTAATATATCTGCATTGTCATCAACCGTTACTGTGTCGCCATTAGTGTCGCTACTAATATCTTGAGCAATAATATTTTGCTCTTGAGCGGCGATAGCATCAGTGACGCTGGTTTTAGCATCAATACTGACGCTATCATCACCAGAAACTAACTCACTATTATTGCGAACTAATAGTGGCTGGTTATCATCCAGTGCTTGTTGATATTGTTGTGAAAAATCATCATCACTTGGTGTGGTAGTTTCAGATTCAGCAGCCGTTGTTGCTGATGAAACCACTGATTTTGGTGTTTGCGCTGATGACACATTAAATAGATTCATAGCAACTCTTTTAATACGTGTCGCTACAAACGACAGATAAATGAATAACTGTTTGAAATAAAGCGTCAAAAAAACGTTTGATTCCAAGCTGATGTTCTATGTTAATGCAAAAAGCAAACCAGTTTTTAAATTCTAGCGTTGTTGACGTCGAGCAAACTGTAACGTGACAAATTCATCCATCATTTTTTGCTCTTGTTTATCCAAAAAAAGTCGTCGCTCACGCTGCTTTTTCTCTAATAACCATTCAATACCGCGTTTCTTTTGTTGCATCGCTTGCCAATGTTGACGGCATTGCTCAATTTGATTAGCAAAGTAGCCCCCGGCCTGTTTTTGTTTCTCAAGCGTGGTATCAAGCTGGGTTAAGAATTTTTGTAAATGGCTATATTGACTAGCAGTGAGTCCTTGCTGCCCGCGCTCAGAAAGCTGGCGACAATAATCTAAGCGATACTGCTCAATTTGGGCTAATTGCTGCAAATAGTTTTGTTGTTCAAGTTGGGCTTGGTTAAGGGCTAAACTGGCTTGATGTTCTTGTTGTTGGGCTTGTTCTATCAATAATTCAAATGTTCTTAATGGCATACTATAATGACCTTGTCTTTGATTACCTTATTTGCAGATACCATTAGCCTCCCAATGTGGAACGCAACATATTGACGCACATTTCATAGGGCACTGCTTGTTTCATTTCTTGTTGTAAATAATCATCTAATTTAGGTTTAAAATTAAACGCCTGATCAATGGTGGCATCGGTGCCGGGCTTATAAGCACCAATCGCAACCAAATCTTGATTTTTACGGCAAATAGATAAAATTTGGCGGACCGCTTTTGACATCAACATATGCTCATCACTAACAATGGCTGGCATAACCCGGCTCACTGAACGCTCAACATCAATCGCCGGATAATGACCAGCATCTGCCATTTCACGTGATAGCACAATGTGACCATCAAGGATCGCCCGTGAGGCATCAGCTATCGGATCTTGCAGATCATCACCTTCACTTAGCACCGTAAAAAAAGCGGTGATTGAGCCTTGGTTTTCATTGCCATTACCAGCACGTTCCACCAGCGCAGGTAACTTAGCAAATACCGATGGCGGGTAACCTTTGGTCGCTGGCGGCTCACCAACGGATAACGCAATTTCACGCTGTGCCTGAGCAAAACGAGTCAATGAATCCATCAGCAGCAACACATCAAAGCCTTGATCACGAAAGTACTCAGCGATCGTCAGTGAGGTTTGGCAACCTTTTAAGCGCATTAATGGCGAAGCATCGGCAGGCGCGGCAATCACCACCGCCCGTTCACGGCCTTCTTTGCCTAATATTTCATCAATAAATTCTTTTACTTCTCGGCCACGCTCACCGATTAATCCCACCACCACAATTTGGGCACTGGTACCACGAGTCATCATGCCTAATGTCACCGATTTACCGACACCAGAGCCTGCAAATAGGCCGATCCGCTGACCTTTACCAACCGTCAATAAACCATTAATGGCTTTAATACCAACATCTAACGGTTCTTTAATTGGTTTACGCGATAACGGATTTATTGGTACTGAAGTAAATGCTGCCCGCTGTTCCGTAAAAATAGGCCCTAAGCCATCTAACGGATTACCAATACCATCAATGACTCGGCCTAATAATTCAGGGCCAACGGGAATACCACTGTTATGTAATATAGGGGTTACTTTAGCGCCCGGCATCACACCTGATAGCTGCTCGCTGGGCATTAAAAATAAGGTTTCCCCCGCAAAACCAACCACTTCTGCTTCTAATTCACCAGTGACGGTTTCTACCTTACAAACACTGCCTACAGGGGCGCGACAACCAATGGCTTCAAGGGTTAAGCCAACCACGCGATCTAACCGCCCAGAAGCCACAGGTTTACAGGCGGTATTCGCGGTTTGGTAGCGACTTAAGCGCTGTGCAAGGGTCATAACGTTGGCTCTTGCAAGTTACTGTTGAGTTCATTAAAGGTGGTCAATGAATGCAAAATTCGATCATCGATTAAATAATCAACGCTAGAACTGCCACACTCCAATTGCAAATCACCACGCTGTAAACTTGGCTCGGCAATCAGAGACCATTGACGTTGCTGTAAATCTGCCTCATCAAAATGGGTATGCACTAATGCTACATCCTCAGGATGAAGATGCATTTTTATCGCCCGCTCGGCAATAGGCAAAGTTGCCACCACTTCACGTAACGTATTAAGTAATACTTGCGGATTGGTTTTTACTTCAACTCGAATTAGCGCCTTAGTTAAGCCATTAACTAATAACAATAGTTGTTGCTCAACCTCGGCATTGACTTGCGCAATCGGATCGGAAAATTTATCCATCACCGCAGTCAATAACGCCACTTGTTGAGCAATTTGAGCTTGGGCTTGTTCAAGTCCTTGCTGTAATCCTTGCGCTAACCCTTCCGCATGGCCTGCGCTAACACCTTCAGCATGGCCCTGAGCAAAACCTTCGCTATGTCCTGCTTGACGACCTTGCTCAACACCTTCGTCATAAGCTGATTGCTGCATTGCTTCAAGTTCTGCCGCCGTTAATGGTGACGGTGCTGGCTCTGATTCAGGTTCAGGATCTGGCGGCAACTGCTGAAGATGATATTGATGATCATAATTAAGCGCATTGTTAGATTCATGCTCACCATCATTGCTGTAATCAGGATAAGACCAACGCTCAAGCTCTTGCGCTTGATGCTCAGGTACGCGCATAAAACCACGGCGACGTTCATTACTCATGCTAAATGCCACTCCCATGCTCAACCACAGCGTTAATCATTCTCTTATAAGAACTCATCGGTACCGCCATTGCCGGTTAGCACTAACTCACCTAAATCAGATAAACGGCGCGCGATAGATAAGATTTCTTTCTGAGCCGCTTCAACATCTGCGACTCGAATCGGTCCCATTGCTTCTAAATCTTCTTGCAGCATTTCACCGGCACGCTTAGACATATTGCTATAAAACTTATCACGCAACATGTCATCAGCACCTTTAAGGGCTTTTTGTAGTAAATCTTGGGGGACATCACGCAGTAATATTTGAATACCGCGATCATCGACTTCAATCAAATTATCAAATACAAACATCAAATCTTGAATTTGAGTAGCTGTCTCTTCATCGTTTTCACGAATTTGATCCATCAACAGCCCTTCAACGTTATTATCGAGGTAGTTCATGATCTCAGCCGCCGCTTTAAGGCCACCAATCTTGGCCGCTTGCGCCCCCGCTTGACCTGCAAATTGTTTTTCCATGATATCGTTTAATTCATGCAATGCCGCAGGCTGTACTTCTTCTAAGTTAGCAATACGCATCATCAAATCTAACCGCACTCGCTCAGGAAATTGCGATAAAATTTCAGCCGACTGTTCCGGCTCTAAATACGATAAAACAATGGTTTGAATTTGTGGGTGCTCATTAAGAATAATGCTGGCAACTTGGCGTGGATCCATCCATTTCAAAGAATCAAGTCCACGCGAGCCACTGCCCATCAGTATTTGATCAACTAAGTTATTGGCTTTGTCTTCGCCTAATGCTGCCACTAACGCATTACGCACAAAATCCTCACTGCCCATACCAATGCTGGTGTATTTTTGAATCTCTTCTAAAAATAACCGATGAACGCTAGAGACTTTATCTTGATTTAAATTTTTCATGCTTGCCATGGTGCCACCGACCCGCTGCACTTGCTTAGGATCGAGGTGACGAATAATGCTGGCAGCATCTTGTTCATTAAGACTTAATAATAAAATCGCAGCTTTTTCAGCGCCATTAAGGCTTTTAATATCAAATTTATTGTCAACTGTTGCTACTTCATTAGCCATCTTCATTCATCCAGCTTTTCACTACTTGAGCAGCAAGATCGGGTTCATTGGCAACCAATGCTCGTACTGCTTTGAGTAAATCTTCATCTTTATGTAAATTAGGCAGATCTAAACTACTGCTACTTAATTCAAAACTTTCATGACCATCGACATCGCCGCCAATCAAATCAGTACCATCGCTGCTACTGTGAGTCAGTATCGGCATTCCATTTTCATCTAACGGTGTACCGTCTGCGGTTTGATTTGGATAGAGCAGCTTCTTCATTGCTGGACGCACCAGTACTATCACAATGACAATAATCACTAATGCCGCCGCTAGCCAACGCACCCAACTGCTAAAGTTCGGGTTCTCCCAAATTGGCACCTCAGCTAATAATTGCTCTTCTGGTAACGCAAATGGCACTGATAATACTTCTAATAAATCGCCACGGGCGGCTGAAAAACCAATCCCTCCCATTAGTAAGCGGCGAATTTTAACAATTTCAGCTTCCGAGACTGGCACGCGCGTAATTTCACCGGTTTTAGGATCGACAATGGTTTTATAGTCAATTGCCACCGAAACCGTTTGGCGATCAATCACTCCTGTTTGGGCACGCTTATGACTAATGGTGGTATCTAACTCATAATTACGCGTCGATTCACGGTGCATACGGCCGTTACCGCTGCTCGTTCCCGCTTGCATATCTTTGATATTTTCAGGAATAGAACTACTCACAGGCGGCTGATTGCTTAATGCGCCAGGAATACCCGCCACCACTTGACCACCATTGCTATCTTCACGGGTAAACTCACTTCGTGTTGCAGCTGTGGCAGGGTTATAACGTTTATGAGTTTCTTCTAAGGCAGAGAAATCCATCGCAATATCAACTTGCGAGGTGTAATTTCCTAACCCTAAAACTGGCATTAAAATCGCGTCAATTTTTTCACGTAGTGATTGTTCTTGTTTACGCTCTAATTCATATTCTTTACGTTTCGCGCTTGAACCAGGATCTTCGGTACCCGAACTTAATAAGCGCCCATGTTGATCGGTAACGGTAACGCGTGTCGGACGTAATCCCGGCACCGCGGTTGCTACCATATCAACAATTGAATCCACTTCTTGCTGACCCAAGGCACTACCAGAGGCTAAGGTTAAAAAAACCGTTGCGGTCGCGTCTTGATTATGGCGCACAAACACACTTTGCTTGGGCATGGCTAATAACACTTGTGCCTTGCGCACTTGGCTAATTTGTTCAATCGCACGTGCTAATTGGCGTTCACGGCTTAATTTTAAGCGTTCGTTTTCAAGCCGTTGTGATACACCAAATCCCATGTCTTGCAATAAAATATCATCACCTTCAGCGGTGCGACTGTTTAAACCACTGCGGGTTAAATCTAATTTTATGCTGCTGTATTTATCGGCAGGAACACGAATGGTGTTGCCATCAAGTTGGTAATCAACCTGCTTTTGATCGAAGTGATCTAAGATAGGAATTAACTCTTCGGTTTCATAGCTACCGAGTGGCCGCATTTCGGGTTCTTTTATCCATACCACCACCATCACAATTAACGCCACACAGATGGCAACCGATAACACTAAAATAACCTGCCGTAACAGATCAAGGTTGCCTAAAATACTGTCGGTACGTGATGCTTTTTTCTCGGCAAGATCCGGATCTTGAGAGGCATCACGTAACACCGGCGAGGTATTATTATTTGCAACCGCAACTTGTTGATTAACAGTTTGATCTGACACTATTTATTACTCACACATATCATCAAATGATGCGTTATCACATCCACAATAACCACGGTATTTATACCGGCATATTCATTAATTCTTTGTAGGCTTGAACCATTTTATTACGCACTTGCACTGTCGCTTCAAACGCTACACTGGATTTATTACGTGCAATCATCACATCCGATAACGACACACTTCGATCACCTTGATCAAAACGGGTGGCTAAATCACTTGATTGACCTTGTAGGGTATTTACTGACTTAATAGCATCGTTAAGTAAATTGCCAAAATCAGCACTTACTTGCTGGCCTGTTGGCGGACGAATCGTGTTTTGTGCTTCTAAACGCATGGTCTGCATTTCAGTCGCTAATCCATTAACTTTCATTGCATAATCTCACAAGGTTATTTACCGCTACCACTAAGCAGCGGCTAAAAGATCAATCGGTTTACGCAGGTAACTGAATTCCTGCATCGCGCATTTTAGCTAACTTATAGCGTAACGTTCGTGGGCTAATCCCTAATTTATCTGCCATATGTTTACGGTTACCTTGGCAAGCAACTAAAGTATCAAGGATGATGGTGAACTCTTGTCCACGTAATTCATTGCCTAAACTCTCGGTCGCGGTAGCTGGTGATATAACGGTTGCCGCAACAGTGTTAGCCGCAGTAGTACAATCAGCCATCTGCAACCAATCAAGTCCTTCTATCAGAATATGTTGCTCATTTATCATAAGGTTATCGTGAATGATTAACGCGCGTTGAATCACGTTATCAAGCTCACGAACATTTCCTGGCCATGAATATTGTAATAATTTGTGCTGCGCACATTCGCTCAGCGTTGGCACGGCAAGCCCTTGTTGGCTGGCATGACGCTGGAGAAATAATTGCGCCAATGGCAAAATATCGCCGCTGCGTTCAGCTAATGCTGGCCAAGTGATTGGAAAAACATTTAAGCGGTAATATAAATCTTCACGAAAATGACCAGCGGTAACATGGCTTTTTAAATCTCGATTACTGGTCGCTATAATGCGCACATTTAATTTAATACTTTTACGGCCACCTAAGCGTTCAACTTCACGCTCTTGTAATACTCGCAATAATTTAGCTTGCAAGTTGATGTCCATTTCACTGATTTCATCCAGTAAAATAGTGCCATTTTGCGCTTGTTCAAATTTCCCTGAACACGCTTGCACTGCGCCAGTAAACGCGCCCTTTTCATAGCCAAATAACATCGCTTCCAACATATTCTCAGGAATGGCAGCACAGTTAATTGCCACAAAAGGGCCATCACTGCGTAATGAATGCTGATGAATATAGCGTGAGAGCACTTCTTTGCCTGAACCACTTGGGCCTAATACCATCACACTGGCATCGGTTTTAGCGACTTTTTCTGCCATCGCCAATAAATGCAAACTTTTAGGATCAGCCACGACGGTATCGGTCAAATAGCGTTTAACTGGTGCATAGCGCTCGACCATATTAAGCAATACTTGCGGTGCAAACGGCTTCGACATGTAATCAATCGCCCCTTCTTTCATGGCAGCAACCGCATCTTCAATATTGGCGTATGCTGTCATCAATAGCACCGGCATTTTGGGCCATTGCAACTTGATGCTGCGTAACAAAGCTAAGCCGTCCATTCCCGCCATTTGGACATCAGACACCACAATATCAATCGGCTCTGATTTCAGTAGCACTAATGCCTGCTCTGCGCTTTCTGCTTCTAACCACTGATAACCCGCTAATGCCAGAGTATCGACTAACGCTTCACGCAAACCGGTGTCATCTTCGACGATTAATACTCGTGTTTGAGTCATGTTGTACTCTCCATAGTAAACTTGAATCGTTATGCTGCTTGTAGTGATGCAGCGAGTGGGAGTAGCAAGGTAAAGGTTGCCCCATACCCAAGCTGTGACTGTAATTGCAACTGGCCTTTATGCGCAGCGACGACCATTTGCACCACGGCTAAACCTAATCCAGTGCCTTGTTGACGGGTGGTGTAAAAAGGCTCTAACACTTTTTGATGATCTTGCGCCGCAATACCAGGGCCATTATCGCTAACACTGAGCAATAACATTTGCCCTTGTTGCTGGCAACGCACCGCAACTCGGCAGCCTTTACCTGACATTTGAATCGCATTGGTGATCAAATTTCCCACTGCACTGGCTAACGCATTTTCATTACCTAACAGCAGTAATGTTTCATCGTCACAATCAATACTAAAGTCAACATCCTCACTCATTAGCTGAGTTTCAATAAGGGTTTCTAAACGGTTGAGTAAACTTTCGACATTAAACTCACTCACGACTTTATTATCGCCACCTTTAGCAAATAGCAGCATGTCATTAACTTGTTTTTCAAGATCGTAGAGGCGATCAACCAATTTCGTTTGAAAGCGGTTACGGGTGATTGCTGTTAACCCTGATGACGCTAGGTTTTCTGCATATAATAATGCGCTGGCAAGCGGTGTTCGAACTTGATGCGCCAATGACGCCACCATTCGCCCTAATGATGATAACCGCTGCATTTCACTTAACCGTGACTGTAACTGCCGAGTTTCGGTTAGATCAGTGATCACAATAAGCTGCCCTGCCGCAGACGCTGAAATGGCAAGCTTGACTTTACGACCACTGCGCAATGAAACCTCATGACCATCATCATCTTGAGGAGCGAAACTACGCTGAATAATCTCTCCCCAGCGTTGGCCTATTAATGGCTCACCTAACAACCGCAATGCTTCTTGATTGGCTTCTGTGATCAGCCCTTTTTCATCCAACAAAATCACCGCAACAGGCATCACTTGTAATACTTGCCGATAACGCTCAACTTGTTGGTTCAATGCCAATACTGCTACCGATGAGTCACTCATGATTACCCTAAAACAAACACCACCCTACAACTAAATGCAAGTTGCATACCACTATTAATTACTATTTATCAATAACTTAACAAAGACACCACATTCAAAATAGTGTCACTTTTATGACACTCGTCGCCATGTAATCACAGTGATTAATATTGTTTAGCCATAGTGATGAATTTATGCTCACAGCCACTGGTAAAATATCGTTGCTAGCTATATTTTGTGACTAGTTTTGACACAGCTCGGTGTATAAAACACATAAAAAAAACCACCGCCAAATTACTGGCAGTGGCTTTTTGAATTGTTTGACAACCATCGTTAGTATCAATTAGCTATCTTTAGATAATCCGTATTTACGCATTTTTTCAACCAAGGTAGTACGACGCATTCCTAACATATCTGCGGCACGCGCGACCACATTTGACTGCGCATCCAATGCTTGACGGATCATTTCGACCTCTAGCTCAGCTAACATTTCTTTAAGGTTTAGCCCCTCTGGTGGTAAATCATTACCTAAAGATGTGGCTTCTGTCTCTTCTGCTGCGAACATGTCAGCTAATGCCTGCTGCTCTTGTTCTTCAATCGAAGTGGTATTTAACTCCGGTACAAAATCTGGTAAATGACCATAACGGTATTTCACTGGTAAATGGTTCACATCCACCATTTCGCCTGGATAAAGAATCGTTAATCGTTCAACAAGATTAGCAAGTTCACGAATATTTCCCGGCCAATCATGCAGCATTAATGATGCAATTGCGCGCGGGGTGAAGTGAATGCGTTTCGCGCCTTCAGCTTCCATACGCGTTAGCAACTCTTGCAATAGTAACGGAATATCTTCAATTCGATCCCGTAGCGCTGGCATATCAATTGGGAATACATTTAAGCGGTAGTATAAATCTTCGCGGAAGCTTCTATCAGCGATCATTTTATCCAGATCACGATGGGTTGCAGCCACAATACGAACATTGGCTTTAATGGTTTGAGTGCCACCCACCCGTTCAAAACTACGCTCTTGTAACACCCGTAATAATTTAACCTGCATCGACATTGGCATATCACCAATCTCGTCTAAGAATAAAGTGCCACCTTCAGCCAATTCAAATCGCCCTTTACGGGTTGAAATTGCGCCAGTAAAGGCACCTTTTTCATGACCAAATAATTCACTTTCAAGTAAATCTGCAGGAATGGCACCACAGTTAACCGGCACAAATGGGCCTTTGCCACGCTCTGAGTGATAGTGCACATTACGCGCAACCACCTCTTTACCAGTACCTGATTCACCTAAAATCAACACACTGGCATCACAAGCTGCCACTTGTTCAACCAACCGACGAATATCACTGATGGCTTCACTGCGACCGACCATACTTCTAAACAGCATGTTCTTACGCCCTAAAGACGGCACTTGATGAGTACGTTTGCCTAAATATTCTTGGCAATGACGAAAGGCATCAGCTAATTGGTTGTAATGTAACGGGAGTTTTAGATCACCAATATAATTAGGTAACTCAACCAATGCTTCATGATGATTTGCTAAAGCAACCACAGGGATCTGTGGGTACATTTTAAGCATATTGATAATACTATTTAAGCGCTTAGCATTGGTGATCGTACCTAATAAGCAAACACTCCATGGCTGCTCCCATAATGACACGGTAAGATCTTGTGATGATAGCGCACTATGATGCTCACCCATAAAATTAAGGATGACACCTAAATCATGACGTTGCTGTGAATCGTCATCAATAACAAGCGTATTTACTAAACCGAGCATAAAATGGATATTGCCTTTATATGAGGACACTTTGACGGAAGATTCAATATAATAAAGAGAACAACAATCAAGAAGATAGTAGCTACATTGTAATTAATGTGCACCATAAGGCAAGATTTGACATATAAAAGCTGTGATACCAATACAAATTACAATGCAATTGAGATGCTTTTATTCCATTTTTAGCTTAAAAACCATAAAAATACTGCTTATCGGCAACCAAATTTGTGGTTGCCGACAATCAATAACGGTTAATTTGTTTCAGTAAGGTGGTGATATTGGGTTGGAATTTGATCCCATGCTGATTTTATTTCACGTAACATACCGATCACATCATCAATGGGCTGAGTGACGTTTTCTGCATTGGCACGTGAAATTTCGCTGCCCATAAAATCATACAATGCATCAAGGTTTTTCGCGATGTCACCGCCGTCTTCCATTGATAAGCAATCACGCAAACTTAATACAATATCTAATGCTTTAGCTAACCGCTCACACTTAACTGCGATATTGCCCTGTTCCATCGCTGCCTTGCCTTGAATAAGGCGTTCGATTGCCCCTGCGTATAACATTTGAATGATACGGTGTGGTGATGCGCTGGCGAGTTGTGCATTCACTGAAACTTGCTTATATGCCTGAAGAGAACCACGCATGTTATTATCCTTTAAATAGCTGGAACATTATTGCTAGCGTTAACGCTAATGGTTATTGTCCGTGTTGTTGAATATTGCTGTAGAGCGATAATGATTTTTGACTTTTTTTCGAGCGTACTAACTGCGCGCCAATACGATCTTTATGCTGTTGTAGTAACCCTTTCATCGCTTGCGTACGTGCTACCACATCATCAAATACTGGTCGTGATAAATCTGGCTGTTTAAGCACTAACTCCACTTGTTGATGGCGCAACGCGACTAAGTTTTCTAATTGCTGCGGAAAATCATCAGGGTACTCTTCCGCCAACAATAACTGCTCGATTTGGTGTTCAAGCTGGGTTAGTGGCTCTAATGTGATTACTTGTTGCATTGGTTATCCATTTTAAAAAACCATCAAGCTCATCATGGTATTAAGTTGATTATTCATTTTTCCTATTGCAGCATCCATCGCAGTAAATTGCTGATAAGTACGCTCTTCATAGGCTTTCATACGCTCATTAAGTGAGGTCATATCATCTTCAAGTCGAGTTTGTTGCTCTTTAATGGTTTTTTCTTTATTGGTTAATACACCGTCAGTTGAGCTGGTAAAAGATTTAAAAATATCTTCAGCTTGATCGAGAAAACCATCATCTTCAGTATGAAAAAATGCATTAAAAGCTTTAAAATTATCTTTTAATGCCTCATCAAACTTTTCATCATCAATTTCAACTTTGCCATAACGATCGGTGGTAATTCCAAGATCACTTAAGTTATAACTCTGACCATCAACCTCTATGGTTTTATTCATCAAATTACGCATTTGACTACTGATCGAACGGGTTAGGCTATCGCCGTTTAACGGCCCACTGGTTTTCTTCTCTACATCGTATTTACTTAGATTATTAGCAGTATCAATCAAGCCGTTATAGGCTTCGATAAATCCTTCAAGTGACGACTTTGCATCTTTGGTATTATCTGTAATATCAATCGTGACGTGTTTAACATCATCAGTGTCGGTCAACTTTTTCAGATCAAGTGTTACGCCTTCAATCGCATTCTCAATCTTATTACTTCCACTACTAATAACAGTGTGGTTATCTATTCGTATTTGAGCATCCTCACCCGCCTGCATTTGTACCATTTCAGTATTAGCAGTTGAGTTGGCAGGATCAAAGCTTAACTTAGCAAGATCGCCACTCATCTTCGAAGCATCGATCGATATCTGATGATCTTTGCCTGTTTCTGAACTTGAAAAAACAATTTTAGCGCCATTATCATCATTGATAACGGTAGCGGTAACACCAGGGTTATCTTCAGCATTATTTATCGCGTTAACGATATCTTTAAGGCTACTTTTTTCTTTATTAATATCCAATGATAAGGTTTTGCCATCAATGGTAATATCTAGGGTGCCCGATCCAAGTTCCGCTTTGGGATCAGAGTCAAACGAGTTATTTGACATCACTTTATGAGATTTCGCTAACGCAAGCACTTCAATGTTATAGCTACCATTTTGTGCATCAGCAGAGGCTTCAACACCAACAAAACCACTCTCTGATGAGGTTGCCGATTGACCAGCAAACACTTTATCTTCGGCAAACTTTTTGACCATATCTTCTAAGCCAGAAACCGCAGATTTAATTTGCCCATAGCCGCTCAATTGAACTTCTAGCTTTTGCTGCTGTTCTTTAATCCGCTGTTCTTTTGGCGCACGCTCAGCGGCAACTAATTGTTGCGTCATTCCGGCAACATCTAACCCAGACGCTAAACCACCTGCACTTAATCCCATAATTTGCCTCTTTAACTACACAGTACGGCTTAAAGAACTCAAGCTATGCTTGGCTAAATTTTCGTTTAACTCTAGCAATTCTTGTGCCGGAACTTGGCGAATAATATCGCCGCTTTCTTTATCGACAATGGTCGCTATTTGTTTACCCGTTTCATCATCAATATGAAACTGTAAACTGCGATTAACCTGTTGTAATAGTTGTTCAATCTGCTTAATTCGTTCTTGCTCTTGTTGATTATCAAGATTGAATGAATTAAGCGGATTGTCATCTTTTTTAATGGCTTCGGTTTTATTGACGGTTTGATTTAATGACGCGTTATTGCCAAGAATTTTTGACGGTTGAATATCATCAACGCCAGCTTGAACATCGTGAGAGTTATATAATGATGAAGGTGGTAGAGGATTGATCGCCATAGCCAGTTCCTTGAGCATATTTGTTAGCGATTAAAATACAATAATGCCCTGCTTGATATACCAAGCAGGGCACGACACGATTACGAATTAACCTAGTAGGCTAAGCGCAGATTGTGGAATTTGTTTTGCTTGTGCCAGAATAGATGTACTTGCCTGCTGCAGGATCTGATTCTTAGTCATGTTAGTCGTTTCAGAGGCGAAATCGACATCTTTAATACGGCTGTTTGATGCGGTTACGTTTTCATTGATGTTAGCAAGGTTGCTCAATGTATGGTTAAAACGGTTTTGCACCGCACCTAAATCAGCTCGTTGCGCATCAATACCAGCGATTGCTGCGTCAATAACTTCTAATGCATCTTGTGAGCCTTGAGCTGTAGTTAAATCCACTTTATCAACTGAATTTAATCCACTATTAGCTTTATCAGTAAGAGCTGCTGCTGCCGTTCCACTCATTGTGAAAGAATCACTTGAAGATAAATTTAACTTTGCATTAGCAACAATATTTGTAGCATCTGCAGTAGCTGCTACACCATCAAGCTTAGTACCCGCAACTTTTGCTCCAGAGATAGTTACTCCCTCAACATCTTTTGCGCTTAAGACAATAGATTTATTATCTTCAGATAACTCTGCGCTATAACCTTTTTTACTAAGGTCTTCTGCTAATTTTTTAGTATCTCCTTTATATGTGCTTAAATCAAAGCTATCACCACCAATATTTAAAGTACCAGTTTCATCTTGTGCAAGCTCTGATATTGTTGTAGAAATTGACGTTTCTGCTTTGATACCAGTACCAGATTTATTAATTTCATCAGCAACTTCAGTTAACTTTTTACCAGTAATATCTAATGCTTTTGTACCATTTGGACCAACTAAATTTAAATCTTTAGATGCATCTACACCAACTTTGAAATTAGCTGCTGCTGCTGCTGCTGTTGTGGCACCAAATAATGTACCAGCAGTACCGCCAGCTGCATGATTCCCCATAGCATCAGCAGATATATTACCTAAAGACACACCAATGGTCTCATTTGCATTAGATCCAATCTGGAATTGTTTAGTGCCAAAAGATCCATCTAACAAACTCTGGCCACCAAAAGTAGTCGTATCTGCAATTCGCGTTAATTCAGTCGTTAAGGCTGTGACTTCTTTTTGAATAGCAATACGATCATCATCTGAGTTAGAACCATTGGCTGACTGTAGTGCCAAATCACGCATACGTTGAAGCATATTAGTACTTTCTGACATCGCGCCTTCAGCCGTTTGCGCCATTGAGATGCCGTCGTTAGCATTACGCATTGCTACGTTCAAACCATTTGTTTGGCTGGTTAAACGGTTTGAGATTTGCAGACCTGCAGCATCATCTTTTGCAGAGTTAATGCGAAGACCTGATGATAGTTTTTCCATGCTGCTTGCGACGCCATTGCTTGCACCATTTAGGTAACGCTGGGCGGTCATTGCAGAAACGTTAGTATTAACTGTAACAGCCATAGTTGTTGCTCCTTAATTTGATACCCAGCAATCCCGGGCGAAGACAGTTTTATCTGTTGTGCTAAAGTTAACGGCACCGTTTTAAGAAGCTTTAGAATTATTTTTAGTATTTTGTATATTTATTTAACAATTGATAAATAGGGAGAATAGTTGGCGAGTGGCGAGTGGCGAGTGGCGAGTGGCGAGTGGCGAGCAATATCCTCAACTTATAGTCAAGTATCAAAAATAAATTTGAAGATCGATTGACTGAATACTTGTAACCCAGAGCAATTACACAGAATTATTTACAGGGTTGCTCTTATCTCTCTTCTGCTTTTACTCGAAACTCACCCCTATCTTCTGCTCTTCCTCGAAACTCGCCCCTGCTCTTCCCTTAAATATAATTAAACAATGACAATTGCTTGGTTTGCCCAAACGCTTGCTGCGAGGCTTGCAGCGCCATCATTTGTTGATTCATATCCATAATGGCTTTGCTGTAATCAAGATCTTCTAAGCCACTTTGAGCCTGATTTAGGGTTAATTCAAAATCCAGATGTTGTTCTAACTGGCGATCGACCTGCTGCATAATAGTGCCGACTTCTGAACGCTGCTGGTTCATATGCACAAAGCCACTATCGAGATCATCAATCACTCGCTGTAAGTTTGCTTCTGCCGCAGGCGATGAAGTTGGACGCTCTGCGTTATCAATCGCACTCTGAATCGAATCAAAAATATTGATGGTTTGCGCAGGCTCTAAAGTAATGCTATCGCCACTGCTGATGCCATCAAATTTAAGCTTAATTTCAGCCTCTCTGTCTGCAACGGCAGCTGCTGGTTCGACAGGTTCAAGTGGCTTTGAGCGCGGCGGATAAACAATACCTATTTGTTCATTATACGGCTGATTTTCTGCAACTACATTTTCACCAATTTTAAGACTATATTGCATCTCTTTGGTGGTTTTACCATCAGCGACCACATCAACTTCATTAAAACTCACTTCAATCGTTTCAGCACTCGCAAAATCACTGGTCGTCGCTGAAAGTAAATGCAGTTTAGAGCCATCGGTTAAGCCATCCGTTGTGGCAGTTTTATCACTAAATACAGGTCGAAAATCACCGTAACTATTAGGCACATCAGTAAATAGCTGATCGCCAGGCAAGCTGGTTTTTACATTAACCGATTTATCAATTTGCGCATAACGCGACTGGTTATCACCGTGATAGTTCATGCTGCCATCAGTGGCTTCCATAAACGGCTTAGTGTCAGATTGATTACCCGCAAACACATAGTTACCCGCTTCATCACGGCTATTGGCTAATTCTAGTAACCCATCACGGAGGCTGATTAATTCATCTTTAAATGCGGTGCGGTCGTTACTTGCCATCGCGCCATTGATCATTCCCAGCACTTTTTGTTTGGTTGCGCCAAGGTTATCTTCAACCCCAGCTATCGCGGTTTCCATGGTTTGCAGACGATTATTGGCAAGGGTGATGGCACTATTATATTGATCGATTTGAGTCAGCTGTTGGCGATAGTTTTGAATCGTTACCGATGACACCGGATCATCACCAGCGGTTTCGACCCGTTTACCGCTAGATAATTGGCCGTTAGTTTGATTCAGTTCGCCTTGCTTACGCATTAAGTTGGAGGTCAGGTTTTGGTATTGGCTGGCGGTTGAGACGCGATTGATCATGACAACTCCTGGTTATACTGCGCGCATTAAGGTATCAAAGGTTTCTTTTGCCACCGACATAATTCGTGATGACGCCATGTACGATTGTTGAAACTTCATTAGATTAGCGGCTTCTTCATCAAGGTTGACCCCTGATAAATTCGATACTCGCTCTGAGGCGGAATCAAAATCAAGCTGATTTACTTCAGTTAATTTATCGGCATTTTTTTTAAGCATGCCAATATCTGTCGCTAAGCCTTCAAAAACATCAATCACACTGGATTTACCATTCGCCATGGTCTTTTGATGCTGAACTTGCTGCATCGCTAAAAAGTTACCGTTGCCGCCTTGGGCATTTTGCGCGCCAAGTTCAATCTCAAAACTATCATTGGCTTTTGCACCTGCTGATAAAGTCATCACTGGGATTGATGTGGTATCACTGGTTTTAAACACAATAGTTGCGCCATCATCAACGGAATAACTATTATCGACTAATTCAACTTCGTCATTAGTTTTTAAATCAGTGACAGTTACCGTCATCTTCTCATCAACTGAATTCAATTTTAGTTGATAACGCCCAGCGGCGTTATCAGGCACATTCTCTGCTTTAGTGATGGTTGCTGAGCCGAGATTGGATTCCGCGGCAATAGCTGTAAACTGACGGTGACCTGCCAAGCCACGCGGATCGGTCATTGCCAGTGAAATATCCGCTGCACCACGGCGTAAAGGTTGAATAATGGTAGTTTCAGTCTCACCAGCCGTTATTAATGTTGGTGGCGTATTAATGGTAATTTCGAGACCATCAACCTTAGCAACAAACTTGCCATCAGCATCAGCATCGGCTTCAAGTTTAGTTTTGTTACCTTGCTGATCAATAACCGTATGACTAATAGATATTTTTTTATCTATTCCTTCCTCGGCCTCACTGACTAATTGATAATCACCTAATTTAAGCTGGTTAATATCATCAATTTTAACGCTAATATCACTGCTGCTACCAAAGGGTTTAAGCGCCCGTTGTGACATCGCTTCGGTACTATTAATATCGTTAAATAATGCTTGTCCTTGCTGACCATTAAGATCAACGCCCTGCTGTTGCAACTCATTCATTTGGGACCCAAAGCCAATTGCCATTTGTCCGAGTTGATCCAAACTTTTATCAATCACATCATCACGTACCGTTAGCATCGCCCCTAAGCTGCCGCCAATAGTATCGCTCTTAATCGGTTTGCTATTATTGCCATTGATTAACGCGATTTGTTTATTGGCAACATCAGGATCGCCATCGACGAGTTTCAACTGCGATGCACTCACGCCTGAAACTAAAGTATCACCGCTGCCAATAATAACCGTATTGGCTAAGCTGCCTTTATCCGCTAACACTGTCACTTGCGTATATTTGGCTAATTCGTTGATCAGCGTTCGTTGTTGATCAAACAAATCGTTACTGCCATCACTAGTTGATTGTTGTTGCAGGCTGGTATTAACGGCGGCAAGTTCTTGCCCTAGCGCATTGACGCGTTCAAGTGAGACCTCAAGTTGCTGATTAACATCAGTACGAATATTGGTGAGGGTTTCGTGGGCATTATTAAGATTAACCGCCGCTTGATTAGCATGTTCTAGCACCGTTTGACGGCTACCGAGATCGCTTGGGTTATCCGCTAATGAACGCACCGAGTGATAAAAATCATTAATACTGTTCACGCTATTAACCGCGCTTTTAGAGGTGAAGTCATCTAACATCGCTAAATGCTGTTGTTTAACGTTCGCTTCTTCAAGCTGAGTGGTTGATAGCGTCAGTTCGCGGGCTGCAAATTGATCATAGGCACGACTGACGTTATCAATATAAGCGCCAGTACCATAGTAATTATTACCATTCCAATGCGCATTATCTGCTTTTTGCTCAACAACTTGACGGCTATATCCAGGCGTGTTGACATTGGTAATGTTATGACTTGCCACATCCAATTGTTTTTGAGATGTGCGTAAGCCACTCACCCCAATTTGCATCAAATCTACCGCCATTGCCCACTGCCCTCACTGAAAATTAAACCATTACCGTCAATGTATTGCGATAACGCTGTAACTAATAAGCAAGAACTGAACCACTTTTAAATAAATAACGCACTGACATCGATGTTTAAATAAATACTGTTAATTGGCATTTATTTACTTATACTTTTGCCAAAGCTGCCGATACAGATCAACACTTAACAAAACTAACGTCATAACAAAGGATCGCGCTAATGAATGTTTTACTTTCTGGATTAATTGGTTACGCGATAAAAGAAGTGGTTGTGCCGCTGATTACTGACAGTAACGATGATCAGCAACAATCAAAACAAGTGTCTGATAAGGAAGTCGAAGGGGCATTATTTGAGAGTAACGATCTGATTAAAATGGTCTCAAGCTTAGTTGATATTGTGGTATAAGATTGTTGTTGCTTTCATTGTTCACAACTCCCTCGATACACCAGCTTTTTAGTTACTTTATTCTTTGATCGCCCCGATCATCCTGATCACAATAAGCTCTGCACTTTTTTCATTACCGCTAACACTTTGTTGCTGTAATTAGGATCAGTGGCGTAACCTGCTTGATGAATTTCACGAATAAATTGTTGCGGCTGAGTACTGTGCGTCAGTGCTTTTGAATAGCGCGGATTATGCTGTAAGAAATTAACAAAATCATCAAAACTGTGCTGATAAGAATCATAAGCACGAAATGCGGCTTGTTCTTGAACGGCAATACCATCATGAAATTCTAATGTTTTAGTGGCAACCTTTTGCCCCTGCCAGCGTGGATCGGCTTTAATATTAAATAAATTATTGCTTGAACCAAGCGCATTATTGATCACTTTTTTACCCCAGCCAGTTTCTAATGCTGCTTGAGCAATCAATAACGCAGGATCGGTGCCTAATGCACGTGCCGCTTGCTGCGCATAAGGTTTCATGTGATCAACAAATTCCGCTGCCGAGGCAAAACTTGTCGGTTTAGCGACCGCAGCAGGCAGCGCTTCAACCGGATTAACCGCGCTTGATTTTACCGCAATAGGCGCTGGTGCTAATGGTGCTGGTGCGGCTAACGGTGATGTTGTGGCAGTCGCTGTGGCTAAAGCTAAAGCCGGCGCATCGGCATTAATTGGCCGAATCGTAAATGGCTGCGGTTGCTGCTGAGGTCGAAGTTCGGTTGTCGGCTGGTGTTGACTCAAATCTTGTTGCTCACCACCGAGCTGTTTAACTATCATATCCGCCAGCCCTAAACTACCAGTGGTACTAAGCTGCGAAGAGAGTTGTTCATCGTGCATTTGCTGGTAAAACTTACCGTTATTGCTACTCATTAAATCTGATTCAAAGGCGCTATTGGCTTCACGCATCGATTTAAATAACATCTGCGTAAAAATAGATTCAAACTGGGTTGCCGCTTCGCGCAAAGAGCCTTGTTTATCATTATTAATTCCTGCACGTAAGCGATCAAGATTACTTAAGTCATGAATAAAACCCGGCTCTATTTGCTTCATTGCGGCTCCCTTTATAGTAATGATGCACTAACTGATTAGATAATGATTAACTGACCTTCAATCGCACCAGCTTGCTTTAACGCTTGTAAAATCGCCATTAAATCTGATGGCGCTGCGCCGACTTGATTGACCGCTCGTACTAATTCATCCAAGGTCACTCCCGGCTCAAATTTGAACATGCGTGCATCGGATTCATTAACAGTTATTTGTGAATTAGGCACGACCACGGTTTCACCACCAGCAAAGGCATTGGGCTGACTCACTTGCGCATTTTCTTTAATGGATACCGTCATGCCACCATGAGTAATTGCTGCTGGACGTAACTTAACATGCTGGCCGATAACAATAGTGCCAGTGCGTGAGTTAACAATGATTTTTGCCGAGCCTTCAGCGGGATCAAACTCTAAATTTTCAACCGTTGATAAAAAAGCCACTCGCTGACTAACATCACGCGGCGCACGGACACGAATCGAGGTTGCATCCACAGCTGATGCCATTTGTGGGCCTAAAAACTGATTAATCGCATCAGACATTCGTTGCGCGGTAGTAAAATCAGATTCGTACAAGTTAAAGGTTAAATAATCGCCACGCCCAAACGGGTTTGATACTTCTTGTTCAACCATCGCACCATTGGTGATTCGTCCCACTGTTGGGGTATTACCCACCACTTTAGAGCCATCAGCACCTTCAGCACTAAAGCCTCCGACCACTAAACTGCCTTGAGCAATCGCATACACTTTACCGTCAAGACCTTTAAGAAACGTTTGTAATAATGTGCCGCCACGTAAACTTTTGGCAGAGCCAATCGAAGACACAGTAATATCAATCGTCTGACCTTGCTTGGTAAACGCAGGCAAAGTCGCATTCACCGCAACGGCGGCGACATTTTTGGTTTTCGGTTTAGTACCGACAGGCAATTGAATACCAAAGTTTTGCAACATCGCATTAAAAGTTTGCTCGGTAAACGGGGTGGTTTCACCTGTGCCGGGTAAACCGACCACTAATCCATAACCGACTAATTGGTTACTACGCACGCCTGCAACGGCGGCGACATCTTTGATCCGTGCTGCTTGCGCAGTGGTGGTAAATAAAGCCAAGGCTAGCATACATATTGACGAAATTTTCAAGCGATTCTCCGCTGCGAATTAAGGTGAGGCTTAGAAAGCGACATTAAAAAAGCGTGATAGCCAGTTTTGCTGCTGAATATCTTGTCTATCACCAGTGCCTGAATATTGAATCCGTGCATTAGAAATACGGGTCGAGGCGATAGTGTTATCTTGATCTATGTCATCGGGACGAATATTGCCGCTAACACGAATATATTCTTCGCCAGTATTGAGCATTAACCACTTTTCACCCCGGATCACCAAGTTTCCATTACTGAGCACATCGACCACTTCAACCGAGATCGAGCCTTTAATACTGTTACTTTGATCGGCAGAAGTTGAACCGGCAAAAGAGTTATTATTCGCCATCTCATAAGACAAAGTGTAATCATGCAAAGTGACAGGCTTACCACCAAGATCAATCGGCTTCATATTAAGATCGGTTTTTTTATCGAGATCAGAGCTGGCGCTTTTCTTAGCCGCCGTTTTCTCTTCCAGCAAAATTGTCACAATATCGCCAATTCCACGCGGCTTAGTGTCATCATATAAATCTTGCGCCTGAGCTTGATTAAATAACGATCCGGTTGCAGTAGCATAGTGCTCTGGTTTAGGTTGTGGTCGTACTGGGTTCCACGCCGGATCGTTCATTTGTGCATCTTCACGGCCACGCAAGCGCTCAATCAAGCTTTTGGACTGCGGCTGCTTACCTTCAACAGCATCAACATTGGTGGTGGCTTTTTCGATATCACTGCCAACCGTATCAGGGGTCGACATACAACCACTTAATCCACAAATCAGCGCAATAATGCTCCAACGCCAATAACGATTTTGGTGTGTTTTCACCGCAAGCTCCTTACCAATCGAGTTATAATTGCTGATTAACGTAACTTAGCATTTGGTCAACAGTTGAGATCACTTTTGAGTTCATTTCATAAACCCGTTGTGCTTCAATCATGTTCACTAGCTCTTCGGTCACATTAACATTGGAGGTTTCAAGCATCGATTGACGAATAGAACCAAAACCTTCTAAACCCGGCGTGCCTTCTTGTGGATCGCCACTAGCACCCGTTGGTAAGAATAAGTTTTGCCCGATCGGCTCCATACCCGCGGGATTAATAAAATCAGCGGTGGTTATTTGCCCCAGAACTTCGTTTTCCTGTTGATCACGAATACGTGCTGAGACTTCACCATCAGTACCAACAGTAATACCTACTGCATTATCAGGTACCACAATTTCAGGCTGCACAGGGTAGCCACTGCCGCTAGTGACGAAAATACCTTGATCATTAATCGTAAATTGACCATTACGGGTATAACCGATATTGCCATCAGGCAGTAATACTTGGAAAAAACCGTCGCCTTCGATCATCATATCCATAGCGTTATTGGTCGTTTGAGTATTACCTTGAGTAAACACTTTTTGAGTAGCAACCACTTTTGAGCCCGCACCCAACATTAAGCCACTTGGCAGAGTGGTGTCTTGAGTTGATTTACCGCCAGGTTGGTTAATATTTTGATAGAATAAATCTTCAAAAACAGCACGACTTTTCTTAAAACCAATTGTCGAGGCGTTAGCTAAGTTATTAGAAATGGTTGAGATATTGGTTTGTTGGGCATCTAAACCTGTTTTACTGACCCATAATGCTGGATGCATGCTGATCGTCCTTTAGTAATTAGCTGATACGCATCAGTGAAGAAGAAGACTTATCCATTTCTTCGGCTGATTTCATTAACTTCACTTGCATTTCAAAGTGACGCTGTAAATCAATCATGCTGGTCATTTCAGCGACGGCGTTAACATTACTGCCTTCAAGCATGCCTTTGGCTAAATTGACGCTAGCATCGGCATCTAAAGGATCACGATTACCAATCACTTTAAATAAGCCATCAGTATCTTTAAATAAACTGCGATTATCAGGCTTTACAAGTTTAATGCGATCAACCGTCACCATGGTATCGGGCGGCGCGCCTTTGGGTAATACCGCCACTGTGCCATCTTTACTTATTTCAATTTTATTGATCGGTAGAGGAATAAAAATAGGGCTGTCGTTACGTCCCAGTACCAACTGACCATTGCTGTTTTGCAGCATGCCCATTTGATCAACTTTCAAATGCCCAGCACGGGTATAGCCTTCTTGACCATTGGCATCTTGAACAGCTAACCAGCCATCACCTTGAATAGCCACATCAAGATCACGCCCAGTATTGATCACTGAACCTTGCGCAAAATCATTACCAGTACGCTCAGCCATGGTAAACACGCGGCTTGGTACGCCTTCACCAAACACCTGCATACTACGTGCTTGTTGTAAGTCAGCTCGAAAGCCCGTTGTACTGACGTTAGCAAGGTTATTGGCATGGACTCGCATACCTTGCATATCTTGTTTTGCCCCGCTCATGGCGAGAAACAGCGCCCGATCCATTTTTTTGACACTCCTCTGTTCAATAGCGGATTTAAAGCAAAAATTACGCCAAGATATAAATAAAAAATAGCAACGTTCAGAAACTGAGAGCTGAACATACAAAAACGCCACCGATAGCGGTGGCGTTGAGCAATTAATAATAATGAACGTATTTGAAATTAACGAATTTGAAGAATATTTTGCTGAAGTTGGTTATTAACATCCAAAGCACGAGAACTGGCTTGGAAGTTACGCTGAGCACTGATCAAATCCACCAGCTCTTGAGTCATATCAATGTTTGATTGCTCTAGAGTACCGCTTTTGATAGCACCAAATGAACCTTGGGATGCATCCCCCCATACCACTTCACCTGACTCTTGGGTTGCATTCCATAGCGATCCACCAAGTTGTGTCAGCCCTTGCTCATTGGCAACCCGTGCCATTGCCACGCGACCGACGATTAAATCTTTACCATTGGAGTAAGACGCCATGATATTGCCATCAGGATCGATATCAACTTTGGATAAATAGCCCGTTGTTGCACCATCAACATCTTGAAACTTACGTACTTCAAATGCTGAGGCGTACTGGGTTGGATCATCATATTTCATGGTTAGTGCCTGATTAATATCAGCACCACCAACATCGATCTTGGCATCGGCAAAGCTTTCCATTGGTATCTCATTTGGAGAACCCGCCTGAAGTTGCCCATTAGCATCAAATTTCATGATGTAGCCAATATGCGGACTCACTTTTGGATCCGTCATATACTCATCAGATAATGACCACGGTTTTACGTCCAACGCCACTTCGTCACCATTGTTATTGGTCACGGTTTGATAAACTTCCCATGTATTGGCTTGCTGCAGCGCAGGAGTCGCTGCATTAGGATCATACTTTGCCACATAATAAGTGGTCATTTTGTATGGCTTACCCAATGAATCATAAATGGTTGATGAGGTCGAACGGCTAAATGAATCTGGATCCTTAAAATCAAACGGCTGACTTTTAGGTTTCGTCTCACTATTAGGTAAATTAAGAGAGACTTTGATATTTTTAGAGGCCGTTGGCTGTCCAAACACATCATCAATTTTGAGTGATTTGGCCTCATAAGAAGCCACCGTATTAGTATCTTGGTTCACTGGATAACCTAATAAGAATTTACCTTCAGAGTTAACCAGTTCATTTTCATTGTTTAATTGAAACGCACCATTACGGGTTAGATTACTGTTGGCGGCTTCATTTTTGTTATCTGCCACCGCAAAAAAACCGGCACCAGATACCCGTAAATCTAACGGGTTATTGGTATAAATACTTGAACCTTCATGGAACTGTTGTGCCACCGTTGAGGTTTGAACACCGCCACCCGTGGTGGTCTTAGAATTTGAGAAAATAGAATTTGAATACACATCGCCAAACTCTGCCCGCGACTCTTTAAAGCCAAAGGTATTGGCGTTGGCAATGTTATTACTGGTGGTATTTAAGTCCTTTTGCGCAGCACCCAAGCCACTTAATGCGATATTCATGCTCATGAGTTCAATTATCCTTGTTGTGTACTAAGTGGTGCCGCAGATTGGGCGCTTTTACCAATTTGTAAGACTTCAGCGAGGTTGACAGGTTTTGTCACACCAGCGAGGTTTAACATCACTTTACCGTCGCTGTTACCCAGTAAAACGCTATTTACATTAGCGTGAGTTAATACTTCAAATTGTTGGCTTTCACCACCAACATTACCTGATACCGAGAAGTTATATTTACCCTGTGGCATCACATTGCCAGCATCGTCTTTGCCATCCCATGCAAACGGATGCTCTCCGGCTGATTTTGCGCCAAGCGTAACGGTTTTCACTAATACGCCTTGCTCATTTTCAACTCGTAGAATGGCGTTATCGACTCCTTGTTGCATGCGCACCATACCCGCCATTTCACCATCATGGCTTTTTAGCGCCGACGCACTTGGAATAAGTACATCTTGGCCGACTAGCGATGATGCTTGCAGTGCTTGGTTAGATGTCATAGCACTATTGAGTGAGCCAAATTGCTCATTCATTTTATTGATGCCATCAACAGTAGCAAAAGACGCCATTTGGGCGATCATCTGATCATTACCTACGGGCTTAAACGGATCTTGTTGCGCTAATTGTTTGGTTAACAACGATAAAAAATCATCTTGCTTTAATTGATTAGTGCCCGTTGTCGGTTGCTCTTCAGCAATTTTTTTATCTTGCATGCCTTTTAATTGGTCAAGATAAGAAAGGGATTGCCCTGCGCCATTAATGGTTGTCATAACACTCGCTCCTTTGCTTATTTGCCCATCTGCAATGTTTTCATTAGCATTTGCTTACTGGCATCTGCAACTTGAACGTTATTTTGGTAAGAGCGTGATGCTGAGATCATATTGGCCATTTCTTCCATCACATTAACGTTCGGTTTATAAATATAGCCCGCACTGTTTGCCAATGGATGCTCTGGATTATATTCAGCATTTAATGGCTCGTTGCTTTCAACGATACCTTGCAGTTGTACTGGTACACTGGCACTGCCTTGATAAGACGCGCTATCAAGTGCTGCGGCAAAAATAGGATGACGCGCTTTATAAGTTTCTTGCGCAGAACTACTGACACTGTTGGCATTGGCAAGGTTACTTGAGGTGGTATTGAGTCGTACTGACTCGGCACTCATGGCAGAGCCGGTAACATTAAAAATATTAAATAAACTCATCCATTATTCCCCTTTCAATGCCTTGGTGAGATTCTTAAATTTAGAACCTAAAAAGTCTAACGATGCTTGATATTCAATGCTATTTTGCATAAATAAGTTTTGTTCTAATTGCGCATCGACTGTATTGCCATCACCGCTGTCAGGTTGGGTAGGTACGCGATATAACTGTTCACCGCTAGCACCACCAGAGGCAGTAATATGCCGCCCATTGGTACGATTAAGGCCAACGTTTGCCCCTGCGGTTGCCGATTGTAAGACGCGGCTAAAGTCGACATCTTTTGCTTTAAAGCCTGGTGTGTTGACATTGGCTAAGTTGCTCGCCAACGTTTCGGCGCGGGTTGCGCGAGCACCAACGGTATGTTGATGAATACCTAATGCTTTATCAAAAGAAATCGACATATTTTGCCTCTACGGTGTTGTTCACAGTCACAATGACAACAGATGTAAAGCAAGGACAATGCCAAGATGGAAAAGAGGGTAGGAAAAAGGGGCGAGGGGAAGTAGGAGAAAGGAACGAGTGGCGAGAAAAGCTTAATCGCTAATAATATAGTAGCAACCTTTCCAACTGAGTTTAGATATTGAAAACTCGAACCTCGAAAACTCAAATCCTCGAAAACTCAAACTCTCGAAACTCGAAAACTCAAACTCTCAAACCTCCCCCACTCTTACTCTTATTTTAATTTATAAATGATACCCGGGTTACAGCGTACCATTTCAAACTTATCGCACAATCCGGTTAACGATTCTGATGCCCCTAAGAATAAATATCCGCCTGGGTTTAAACTCGCCGCTAATTGATTAAGCACTTTGATTTTGGTTTCTGCAGAAAAATAAATTAATACATTGCGGCAAAATATCACGTCAAATTTACCCAATAAAACATAGCTTTCTTTTAAGTTCTGCGTACGAAAACTAACCAATTGCTTCACTCGCGGATTGACCATCATGCCGCCACTAGCATGAGGTTCAAAAAACAGTTTTCTACGCGCAGTAGACAAGCCTCGACTTAACGCTAGCTGGTCATACACCCCTTCACGGCACATATCGAGCATAGTTTGGGAAATATCTGTAGCTGTGATCTGAATGTTAGGCAATAGTCCCGGCCGTTTTTGCTGTTGTTCTAAAATGGTCATCGCAATTGAATATGGTTCTTGACCTGACGAACTTGCCGCTGACCATATTTTAAATGGTCTTCTTTTGGCAGCTAATTCTGGCAACACCTTGTCAGCTAACACCGTATAAGGATAGCCGTCACGAAACCATAACGTTTCATTGGTTGTCATTGCATCCACCACAGCCACTCGCACTTCACGATTGCGTCCACTGAGTGTCAGTTGCAACAGCGCAGATAAAGACTCCATACCAAAACGTTTAATTAATGGGCTTAAACGACTACGAACTAAGTACTGTTTATTGTCCCCCAAAACAATGCCACACTGCGCTTCAAGATAATGACAAAAGTCATGATAATCTTGATCATTTACCGTTAATGTTGTCATTAATTGCTCTTTATTATTTTTATATTATTACTACACGTCGAATTTTATTGATGGTTAAGCTGGTGTGTTAACAATAGGTACCATGGCATTTTTGACCGCTTGTCCGAGTTCATCAGGATTAAATTTAGGAATAAAAGCATTAGCTCCTACTCGTTCAATCATTGCTTGATTAAAGACACCACTAAGAGAGGTATGCAAAATAATATGCAAATCTTTTAAGGCTTGATCGCCACGAATAGCCGCAGTTAAGGTATAACCATCCATTTCTGGCATTTCGATATCAGAAATAACCAGTGCCAACTGTTGATAAATACTGCCCTTAGCTGCCATAGCTTGTAGTGTATTCAGCGCTTCCTTGCCATCTTTGACACAAATACAATCACAGCCGATAGATTCAATTGCCCGCTGAACTTGCTTACGTGCAACCATGGAATCATCCGCAATTAGCACGGTTTTTACTGCTGGAGTTATCAGATTAATTTCATCAAGGAGCTCAGTTGATAAACGGGTATCTGCCGGAGATATTTGGTCAAGGATCTTTTCAACATCAAGAATTTCCACCAGCTCGTTGTCAATCTCAGTGACCGCGGTAAGGTAATTACTTCGCCCAGCCCCTTGTGGCGGCGGTAAAATAGCTTCCCAATTGATATTAACAATCCGCTCAACCGCTGAGACTAAAAATCCCTGCACCGAACGGTTAAATTCCGAAATAATAATAAAGCACTTACTGATGTCTTCAACAGGTCGACCGCCAATAGCAAGGCTAATATCGATCACTGAAATGGTTTGGCCACGAATATAAGCCACCCCTTTTACAAACGGGTGTAAATTCGGCATTGCGGTTAATTTCGGGCACTGTAAAACTTCTTTTACTTTAAAGACGTTAATGCCATAGCGCTGGCGTCGATTGAGCCGAAACGTAAGTAACTCTAATCGATTTTGGCCAACCAACTGAGTACGTTGATTAACGGAATCTAAAAGACCTGACATGTGAAATAGCTCCCTGCTCAAGAATATTAATCTGACCAATACAAGCAATTTTATGAATAATTACTTATGATATGTCGTCTAACTACTGATTTTCTAACACCGACAGAGAATATGACACCGTGATCACTCATCGATATTTAGATCTAGTTTGCATGATTATCGGCAGTTTACTGCTGAGCTTTAGTGGAAATATTCATGCGACACCACTCTCTCAGCAAGCACTTATTCAACAAACCGCTGTCAGCCATATAAAACAGACCTTAATACAGCCCGAATTTGGCAGTATTAAGGTCACCGCAGCAAAACTCGATTCACGATTACGGTTTCCGGTTTGTAGTAGCCAACTGCAAGCATCGACGCCAGGTAAACAAACATTAGCGGGTAATGTCACCGTTTTAGTGCGCTGCAAAACTGAAAATTGGCAATTATATGTTCCCGTTAGTGTTCAACAAACCTTGCCACAAGTGATTGCCACTGCCCATTTAGGCCGTGGCGCACTACTCAGTGCCGCTAACCTCAAAATTGCCATGGTAGAGAGCCGCTTTCAGCGTGGCATTAGCTTTACTGATCCGCAGCAAATTATTGGTTCTAAAGTAAAGCGAACGGTAAAAGCGGGTGATGTGATTCAAGCTAACGATATTTGCCTAGTATGCCGTAATGACAGTGTTTTAATTCGTGCCGGTCAGTCAGGGTTAGCGATTGTTACAGCGGGAAAAGCATTATCTGATGGTGCAATAGGTGATGAGATTCGAGTCCAAAACACTAAATCAAAACGCATTATTGATGGCGTCATTACTGCTGTTGGTGAAGTCTCCGTGAAGTATTAAGTCAACCATCAACTGATGACCATTCACCTCAATATCCAACGCCATAAAATTTTGGCGTTAACGCACAAAAAAAGCTAAAGTTTGAAGTCTATACGTCGATAACTGACTATAACCATTGACATCGACAGGTACAATATTATGACAAGCATTGATCATTTACGTGGTGGGCAACCACTGAATACTAGCCGTACAGTTAATACTCAGAAAACGGCAACAGAAAGTACCGCTCCAACAGCTATTGAACCACAACACGATGCGGTCTCATTAAGCTCTCAAGGCAAAGCTGTTGGTCAAATTCATCAACAATTAGCAGCTGAAACCAGTTTTGATTCTGCAAAAGTGGATCAAATCAAACAAGCCATCGCTAATGGCAGTTATACTATTGATGCCGATAAACTTGCCAACAATATGATTAAATTTGAAGATGAACTTAATGGTCTTTAAAACAATTAATATTATTGCGTATTCACTGTAAGGATCTTGGTCATGAAACACACTATTGAGCAATTGCTTGAGCTACAACAAACAGCTTTGGTATCACTTGCTGAATTACTCAACCAAGAGAAAACAGCGATTGCGCATCGACGCGCATTAGAAATAGAACAGTTTGCCAAAGAAAAACTTGCGATCATTAATAGTGTTCAACAACACGATTACCTGATTGCCAATCATCCTCAGCGCCAGCAATTGCAAGAGGATGCTTTACTCAGTCAACAGGTTGAACACATTCAACAATTAGTGACCTTATGTAAGCAGCGTAACGATATCAATGGTGAAGTCTTACAACGGGCGCAATTAAGTTTTCATAAGCTTAATAACCTATTTCAGCAAAGTCGCGGCCGTCATCAAATGACTTATAATTGTGATGGTAAGGCGCAAAATGTACGCTCATTAGGCACCAACCTAAAAGCATAAAGATTAAAACATGACTTGCTGATTATTAGGCACATGAAACACTTCACCGTGTTGCTTCATACGTTCCATTAAACCTAAATTCAATTCCATTTCAGTGACGTAGCTATCGCCCACAGGGTAACTGCGGATCACCTTTGCACCACGAATAATGCCATCAACCGCTCCATCAGTGACTTCAGGGCCTAATTGTTGGTTAGAAAGTGACGTGGTCGCCGATATGCGAAGACCATATATTTGCTCAGATAGTTCACGGTAAGCATCAAGCTTTGATGCACGCATGGCACGTAAACTTTTTTCTTCTTGAGTACGACCATTTTGCTCACTGATAGATGCATAACCAACCGCAGAGACTAGCTCATTACTATGGGTTAAATTTGAATTAAGGCCATTATTTGAGGTTGAACATCCTGATACTACGACCAATAACATTACTGTTAGCCATTTCGTCATCGCGCTTATCCTTAAGGTCGTAATACCACATTATTAGTCGTGGTCTGTTGTTGTTCAGTGCGCATAATCACACCATTTCGAAGTTGAATCTTATTCATGAAATCTAAGTCACGTCCAATACGATCTGCAGGTAAAAAACCTTGAGCTGTGGCAATCACGACGTGCGAGCGCATGCCAATAATACGCGCATTTACTAATACGCCACCACTTTGACGTAACATGGTGCCGGTAAGCACATAATCAACCGGTTGTTGACCTGATAATTCTTGCCAATTACGGCTAATACTAAAATCGCCATTGCGGGTAACCTTAATCACTCCCGTTGATTTGTAATCAACCACCGTAAAGCCGCGCTGCTGCATCTGAAACATGAAGTTTTCACTGACAACATTACCAAGCCAGTTAGTTGCTCCCATATCTTGCAGATCAACAAATGATGTTACAGCTAAAGGAGTGCTTGCAGTTAAATATTGATTCGATTCAATTAACTGATTTGTCAGGCCTTCAACAAAATAATCAACGGTATGACGTGGCGTTGTTGTTAATGAGTACCCTACTGAGGAAAATTGTTGTTTGCCGTTATAAACTTGCGGAGCTGCACAGGCTGTAACTAACAGCGCGCACATCACCAGTATAATATTGTTCATTTTTTGCCACTCTCGATACGCGTGATAAAGAAGATATCGTTCACGAACACAATTTCTTTAATAATAACCACCAATTGGGAACACTCTTTGCATTCCTTTGCAGCTATGTCTCGATTAAAGCAAAAAACATACCTAAACTGGTCTTTTATGAATAAAAAAATAGCAATCTGTTTGAGTGGCCTGTGGTTATTGTTCTCAAACGCTAGTCATGCGCAATGGGTACAAATAACAGGTGAGGCAACGGTCCTTGAAAGTAAGGCGACAGCACGTGTTAATGCCTTAGAGAACGCCGTATTTCAAGCAATGACCTTCACTGGTGGTGAGATAGCCAGCTTACCGTTACTCAAAAGTTATTTGCAAGAAGATCGACAACAATACCGCTTTAGTGGCAATGAGATTCGGCATATTAGCGTGCTGGAACAAAAACAGGCGGGCGGCAAAATGTATGTCACTGCCAGAATAGATATTTACCCATCGGCAAAAAGTTGCCACAAGGTACAATATAAGAAAGGATTATTACTGGGTAGATTTTCACTGGCAGAGCCTCAACAAGCAGCAATGGGCAGTATTTATCAATTAGGTGATGATTTCTCAAAAGTGCTGAAAAAAAATATTCAGCAACGTTCGCAAAGTTTTTTAGTCACGGGGATGACACAAGTTCCTTTTAGTGCCAATCATGCTGATGCGATGATGATGCTTGCGGAAGATAATGACGCCCAATATTTGATCAGTGGCGAGATCACCGATCTTTCAGCCACTGTCGATGATCACGCATTACAAGCTGATACTATTAATCGCCAGTTTGCAGTCAACTTAGATATTATGGATGGCAAAACCGGTGAGATGATTTATCAAAATAGTTATCGAGATATTGGCTTATGGCCGTTTGCACGCACCAGTCATGTTGATACTAAAACTGCTCGCTTTTGGGTATCACCTTATGGACAAAGCATTCAGCGTATTACTCAAAATATGATGCTTGATATTGAAAGTGCGTTGTCGTGTCGAGCAAGCTTACCTGAAATCATTAATATTCATCAGGGAGTGGCGCAAATCAATGTTGGTCGTGTACACGGAGTGCGTAATGGTGATCAACTTAAGTTATGGCATAGCGCGGGTTTTATCGATCAGAAAGGGATTCCACGCAACCGAATGGTTGCAACAGCGATTACACTCACAGTCGATCGTGTCTATGAAAAATCAGCAGAACTGCGTGTTAACCAGCCGCAATTGGCTTCAAGCATTCAACCTGGCGATTTACTGACCAAGCAGTTGAATCAATAATACTATTTTCTTAACCTCTGTGCATTTTCGCGTATACTATGCTCATGCTTCCTTAGCTCAGATGGATAGAGCGTCCCCCTCCTAAGGGGAAGGCCGCTGGTTCGACTCCAGCAGGGAGCGCCATATTTATCAACGCCTTAGCAATTTATTTTGCTGAGGCGTTTTTATATCTGCTGTTTATAGTCCAGTTATGAGTTAAGTTATACGAAAAAGTGGATAAACAGCATAAAAAAAGGCCGAGTAATCGTTGATTACTCGGCCTTTTTTGTTTTTACAACAGTATTTTGTTATTTAGATATCGATTTATGTGTCTTCAGACCGAGGATGTTACGCACAAAGGCAACAATACGGAAAATATGGCTAATCGCAGCAAAGTAACAAACGAACATCACTAAGAAAGCAACGAACATGGTTGACTCAGCAACACCTGCGTAATCACTCCACAGGCCAATAATAGAACAACTTAATGCCATCGCACAGATAGTCAGTAACGTCTGACGGGATGATAATCCAAGGCGTTGGAATATATGGTGTAAGTGTTCACGGTCTGGCTTAAACGGTGACTGCCCTTTACGAATACGGCGAATCATAATTGTCGCCATATCCATCAATGGAATCGCAATCAACCATAATGCTGTTACTGGTTTAAAAGCATATGATTCAGGATCTTGTGTTGCTTTGATCAATAACCATACAACGGTAAAGCCGATAAACATACTGCCGGCATCACCCATAAAGACTTTTGCTTTAGAGCCAAATGGAATGCCTAAGTTAAGCATAATGTAAGGTATAATTGCCGTAACAATCAAACCACACACAGTGCCTAAATAAGTATTACCTGATAAGAAAAACACAACGCCCATCGAACCGATCGTTACTGCCGCTAATCCACCTAATAAACCATCAATACCATCAACCATGTTAAATGCGTTAATTGCACCAATAACACCGATAATAGTAATAACATAGCTTGTAAATACAGACAGTTGAATTGTTTCACTGCCCATTAAAAAGCCAAGATTATGTAGGCTATGACCGCCAATCACTATCATTGCAATAGAAATAGCAGCTTGAACAATTAAGCGTATTTTAAAACTTATATCTAAACGATCATCAAATGCACCAAGAATAATCAGTACTAGAGCACAGCTTAAATATAAATATAAATCACGGGAATGAGGAAGAAATGACAAAAAGGTAACACAAATAGCAGCAAAAATAGAAATTCCGCCCACCAAAGGAATTGCGCCTTTATGATGCTTTCGAGCATTGGGTTTATCAACTAAACCAACACTTTTCGCTACAACTCTCATTATAAATAAAAATATTAATGATGAGATAAAGATAAAACAATATCCAGTAAACATAACAAACACTTTTTTAAATTGGATACATTCGCATATAAAAAGAAACAATAGAGAATATAATAGCGAACTATTACTCCCCTATTGTTTCATTATTTGCGCTCATTAATTAATTGAGTTAATAATAAAATTAAAACTCATTGAACGTTGTTATTAATCTTCTTGGAATATATCGCGAGTATAAACTTTATCAGCTACATCACTTAATTCTTCAGCCATGCGATTAGAAACAATTACATCACAATCTTGCTTAAATTGATTCAAATCTTTAACCACTTTAGAGTGGAAGAATTCAGCTTCTTCAAGTACTGGTTCGTAAATAACAACCTCAATACCTTTAGCTTTAATGCGCTTCATAATACCTTGAATACTTGAAGCACGGAAATTATCAGAGCCAGACTTCATGATAAGACGGTAGATACCTACACGCTTTGGATTACGGCTAATAATAGAGTCAGCAATAAAGTCTTTACGTGTTGTGTTAGCATCTACAATCGCACCAATAATGCTATTTGGTACATTTTTATAGTTAGCACGTAATTGCTTGGTATCTTTTGGTAAGCAGTAACCACCGTAACCAAATGATGGGTTATTGTAGTGATTACCAATACGTGGGTCTAAGCCAACACCTTCAATAATTTGACGTGCATTCAAGTTGTTAGTTTCTGCGTAAGTATCTAACTCGTTGAAGTAAGCAACACGCATCGCTAAATATGTGTTTGAGAATAATTTAACAGCTTCAGCTTCTGTTGAATCTGTGAACAATACTTCGATATCTTCTTTAATAGCGCCTTGCTGTAATAGGCTAGCAAAAACTGTTGCGCGCTCACTTTGTTCACCAACGATGATACGTGATGGATAAAGGTTATCGTACAATGCACGGCCTTCACGTAAGAATTCAGGTGAGAAAATAATATTGTCACAGCCAAACTTTTCTTTAACTTCTTTAGTATAACCTACTGGTACAGTTGATTTAATAATCATTACTGCATCAGGGTTAATCGCTAACACATCTTTAATCACCGCTTCTACAGAAGAAGTGTTAAAGTAGTTGTTAACGCTATCATAATCAGTTGGTGTTGCGATGATAACGTATTCAGCATCTTGATAAGCCATTTGCTTATCAAGCGTTGCAACAAAACTCAGATCTTTGTTTTCTAAGAAATATTCAATTTCACGGTCAACAATCGGTGATTTTTTATTATTAAGAAGATTTACTTTTTCTTCGATAATGTCGACAGCAATAACATCGTTGTTTTGTGCCAATAGCATGGCATTTGACAGACCTACGTAGCCTGTACCTGCAATAGTAATTTTCATGAAATCTCTCTTAGATAATGCTTTCAATAGCCGTTAGATATTTATTAATTATGATTTTTTCATCGAATTCATTTTCGATTTTTTGGCGACTTGCTAGCCCCATATCAAGACGTTCTTGATGAGAATGCTCAATCATTTTAGTGAGCATTTCTACAAGGCTTGCTGTTGAACGTGTCTGGCAAAGGTAGCCATTAACGCCATGGTCAACCGTTTCGCGACAACCAACATTGTCTGTCGTCACTATTGGTTTACCCATTGCACCGGCTTCAAGTAATGATTTAGGGACACCTTCACGATAGAAAGATGGCAATACCATACAATCAACTTTCGCGATTTCTTCCTCAACAGTGTCTGAAAAACCAAGATAATTAACAATACCTTCATCAACCCATACTTGCATCTCTGCGCGTGATACAGCAGAAGGATTATTCACATCTAGAAAGCCAAGTAAATTAAATTGTACTTTGTCGCCGTAACGTTGTTTCAATTCACGAGCAGCTTCAACATAATGACCGATACCTTTGTCATAAAGCATACGTGCCACTAATAAAAAGCTCACTACGCCATCATCTGCGGCTGGTGATATTGCAAAACGCGAGAGATCAGCACCAGAGCCTGGTAAGCGATCCGTCTTTGAAATATCCGCCAGCTTATTGTCGATAAATAACCCGCGATCATCTTCGTTTTGGAAGAAGATTTTATCAGCACGACGCTGACTAAATTTATATAATCGGCGCGCTATTTTGGCAGTCATATTTTCGTCAATGAAAATAATACCTAAACCAGCGATATTATTAATGACTTTGGTACCATTTTTTGATGCCGCAACTGTGCCATAAATATTATTTTTAGGTGTAAAGTTTAAAACAACATCAAACTTTTCAGCTTTAAAAATAGTATTAAAAGCAAAAAACGTTTTTGCATCATTAATCGGATTTGTACCACCTTGATCAATATCAATGTGAATAAATCGCGCCCCTAATTGTTCAAGCTTTGTTGAATAATCATCTCGAGGTGCAATCGCCGTAACAACGTGGCCGGCTTCGATTAACGATAATATAGTGTTCTTTCTAAAGTTATATAAATACCAACTTGTATTGGCTGATATAGCTATCTTTGCCATGGGATCACTTATTATAAAATTCTTTATACCAACGAACGAGGTTCGCAACGCCTTCTTTCACGCCGACTTTAGGGGTATAGCCGGTAGCTTTGAATAAATCTTGCGTATCTGCATACGTTTGGTAAACATCACCAGGTTGCATACCACGGAAATTCTTAGTTGCTTCAATGCCTAATTCAGCTTCAATCGCTTTAATAAAGTCCATTAAATTAATTGGGCTACCGTGGCCGATATTATAAACACTGTATGGTGCAGAGCTTGATGCTGGCGTGCCTTCTTCAACAGTCCAATCATCATTACGCGCAGGGATCACATCAGCAATACGAATAACACCTTCAACAATATCATCGATGTAAGTGAAATCACGCCACATATCACCGTTGTTGTTAATATCAATTGTTTCGCCATCTAGAATTTTCTTAGTGAAAATAAAAGGTGCCATATCTGGACGACCACAAGGACCATAAACAGTAAAGAAACGTAATCCAGTGGTTGGCATGTTGTACAAATGTGAGTACGAGTGAGCCATTAACTCGTTAGATTTTTTAGTTGCTGCGTAAAGTGATACTGGGTGATCAACAGTATCTGAAGTTGAGAACGGTGTTTTTGCATTCAGACCATATACAGAGCTTGATGATGCATAAACAAGGTGAGCAACGTTATTATGACGACAACCTTCTAAAATATTAAGGTGGCCTACAAGGTTACTATCAGCATACGCCATTGGGTTTTCAATCGAATAACGAACACCAGCTTGAGCTGCAAGGTGAACAACACGATCAAATTTTTCGGCAGCAAATAAATCTAATACATCTTGAGAATGCGCAATATCAATTTTCTTGAAGACAAATTTACTGTCTTTTAGCAGCGGTGCTAAGCGTGATTCTTTTAACGCAACGTCATAATAATCATTAACAATATCAAGACCAACAACATCATGGCCTTTCTTTAATAATTCTTCACTTACTTTTGCGCCAATAAAGCCAGCAGCACCAGTCACTAAATATTTCATTATTTCACCTTATAATTTTGTGTCCACAGATCGCCGATTTTTAAATCCCAATCATCAGGCATCGTTAAAAATCCAGATGCTGAATACATTGTCAGCTCACTGAACGTTACTTTTCCTTCGTAGAAATATAAATCGACTCGAACAAAATCGTAATGTTGACCAATTTTTTCCGCAATACGGATCATCTCATCTATAAATTCTGGTTTAGGTGGCGCAGGATGGCGACGAGGGTGATGATATTCAAACCCTAGCTCTTCCCAATTAGCGTCATATAGATTACGGGTCATGCTTGTAAAACGACCAGAATCTAACTGAATGAAGCCAACTTTGCCATTAAATACATACAATTTATAGTCATCAGGTTCATGACCATTAAATTCAAGATATTCTTCAATGAAGACTCTTGGTGGAATATTTTCATATGCCCACTCGCCAAGCGCACCAGATTGATCTTTTTTAAGCCAATCCTTTGCTAACGATTTCATCTTATCTTTACTAAGATGATTACCATGACGAATAATTTCAATCGTCTGACTAGTATGGTTTGCTTTATATACGTAATCTTTTGGTAATGTAGATAAATCTAAATCATCAAGCGACTCGGGTGAATCACCTACCCATAACATTTTTGGTAGATATAATTCAGGGACAATATCTTTAACGAAATCCTTCGCTTTTATTTTATCCGCACCAATCGTTAATAGTTCATTTCGATCGGCTATCTTTTTACACTGAATTTTTTCATTATATGTCCGAGGATTATCAAAATTGATAAATCGCTTAAATTTTCGGAAAAATAATATCTGTAATCGAGTCTTAATTGGTATTTTAGAGATGATCTTTGAGAACAATCTAAATTCTAGACTTTCCACTTTACACCCTCACTTATTAATACTTTTTATATATTTAATATGATTTTTAAATATGGGACCATTATTTGCTTGGTGGAAATTAATTTCCCCCCAACCTGCATTATATTCAATAACGGACATTCTGCCGTCATTATCAACGGTTAAGTCCCATGAAACTATACCGTGGCTTTTTAAACATTTATGCTTATCTTTAACCAGTTCCAATAACTCATTAAAATAAGGAATGCTATAACCATCTGAAAATTTAATCGATGTTCTTGGATGCTGATAATACTTTTTAAAATCATGATCAATTGCAAAATCACGCAATTTACCACTACTATCAACGCCAATCGATATACCACCAGCAGCAGAATTATCGATACGGCCACCATTACCCATTCTTAATACTGTTGAAACTGGATATACAGAGCCTTGGTAAGCAAAACTCATCACCCTCACAGTATTAATCGATGAAGGATTAAAAATAGCCAGATCATCATGTTGCGTTATAACTGGTTGAATTACGAAGTCATATTTATCATTAAAATACGTTTTCAAAAAAGGGACAATATGATTTGCAACACCGATTTCAACACCATTTCCGCCACCGGTACCAATACTGCGTTTAATCACAAACTCAGTACCAACTGGTGATTGTTCAAGATATGAAACTAAATCATTAAACTTAATAACGTCATTGTTACTATCATAAATAGTACCTGCAATACAATTTGCAATTGTTAACACTGTATTACTATTAAGGATATTTGAGATATAACCTTTATGGTCAAAAAATTTATTTAGACCAAAATCGTTAACCTTTGCTTCTAGATTATTGTAAAAATAAGGTTCAGATAAATAAAGATCTGACTCAATACCACAAGCAGCCTGATAACGGTGACTCCAAAAACGTCCCGTCAAAGGACTTAGCATATTTTTACTCTTTAAAGATTTGGGATTTTTTATACCATATTTAATATATCTAGCATTAGCCAAAATCTCATAAGCAAAGCGACGTGCAAAGCTATTTTTCATTTATAAGCCTTATGTAACAGTATTATTAGTGTAATGAAAAGTTTTGCATTATACACAGGTCATATTTAATTAATATCACAAAGTCATGATTGGATTAATGTATGAAAATAATGACACCAACAAAACATATGAAATACGAATAATAAGTATCAAACCTATTATATATATTTACAGTAATTATTTGATGTCATCAATTATCAACAAATACAATTACGACTCAGCATTAAGTGTGGCCATTATAAGCATTTACCTGCCAATAAATTAACTAATAATTTGAGCTATTTTCTAAATTCAGGATAAATAAACAATGATAAGCCTAAATGTTTATCAAAAAACATAATTTATTCATCATTCGATAATTGTATTTAATATTATAAATTAATATTCTTTATATATGACATGTGTTGTTCAAATACAGGTCCATGAAATGCTTGATGTGACTCTAACCCACTCCATGCTGTATTGCATTCAACAATAGTAACGTGACCATTGTTATCAACACTCACATCCCATGAAATAATGCCATGACTCTTAAATAGTTGATGCTTTTCTTTCACTACTTCAACCATTTCATTAAAGTAAGGCACTTCATAATTATCAGGAAATTCAAGCTGAGTTTGTGGGTGCTGAGTGGTTTTATTAAGATAACAGTCAAAACCAAAAGTTGTTAATGAACCATCATTTTTAATACCAATACATAAACCACCCGCACTGACATTATCAATTCTGCCACCAGGGCCGCCCATTTTCACCATACTTGAAACATGATGAACTTCGTCGTCATATGCCAGTGTCATAATCCGCACTGTATTGAGTGATGATGGATTAAACTCAGCTAATTTGTCATGTTGTTTAACCAGAGGCTGAATAACAAAATCATATTTCTTTTTACGATAAAGGTTAAAAAAAGGAATAATTTTCTCTGCATTACCGATTTCAACGCTTTCACCGCCACCTGTGCCAACGCTCCTTTTAATGACAAACTCATCATTTACAGGGTCGTTACGTAATTTTTCAGCAACAAGGCTAGCATCGATAATATTATCGTCAGCATCATAAACAATACCGGCAATGTTATTGATCAATAATGGAATCGCATTTGATTGCAAAATAGAAGGTAAATAACCTTTATGATTGAAATAATCACTTAACTCAAAGTTGTTTATTTTTCCTTCTAGCTGGTTGAAATAAAAAGCATCAGAAAGATAGTCTTCTGATTTAATACCAGAAAGCAACTCGAATTTATAAGATGAGAACCTACCCATTATTGGACTAAGTGTATTTTTACGCTTAAAAGACTCTGGGTTTTTTATTCCCCATACTAAATCTTTGACTCCAGCACGAATCTCAAATATGCGACGTCGTAAAAAGCTATTTTTCATTTAAAACCCTTCCTTTATTAATTTCGAAAATCGAAAAAAATAAAGTTATATATGATTAAAAATAATCAGTACTTAAGTTCCTTCTAAATACTGATTAAATATAATAAATTAAAAAAATCATGCAACTGCATATTATTGAATTATTACTGCTTATATTAAAGTGCAGTGTGTTTTTAATTAACTCAATAATTAGCTAATATATTTATAGCAAAGCAGATAGCATTAGTTAAACGTATTGTATATCTCTTGTTGCATTTCTTCTAAACTGAATTTATTAATGATTTGTCTGCTATCAGGATGATACATTTCTTGATTAGAAATAATTTCATTAACAGCTTTAGCAATTAATACTGGCTCGGATTCATCAATAATTATACCATCTGATTTTTCAACTATAATCTCAGAAACTCCTGGTGTATTTACTGCAACAACAGGAGTTTCAACACTAAGTGCTTCAATTACAATTGTTGGTAATGCTTCACTAGAATTAACATTCATTGTATTCCCATTAAATGATAATTTTTGACTTATCACTGATGGGAAAATTAATAAATCTGATTTCATTATTTCAGGAATAACATTTGAACACCAACCATGAAATATAACTTTATCTTGTAGAGAGTGTTCAGTAACAATGCTATTAATATAGTCTTCATAATTCAATACTGGATTAGAATGAGCATATGTACCATAAACGTGAAGTTTAACATTTGAATGGTTTATATCTTTTAAAGCCAATAATATATTATGAAGCCCCTTATGGGCAACTAAGCTACCAACAAATGATAAATTTAACATATCATCAATTGGGTTTTTCTCTATCTCTCGCTTAAGTTCAAAGCCATTATAAATAACTTTAACCTTATCATCTAAAGGTAAAGAATCTTTAATGTTTTGAGATGGAACAATAATTTCATCAACAAAAGACATCATTATTTTAGATACTTTATCAGAACAACTTAACTTACTATGCAAATGCCAAATTACTTTAGTTTTAGTTAACTTAAGCAATAAACAGGATAATACTAAGCCACGAGGATCATAAGTATAAGTGTAATCAGGTTTTTCTTTAATAACTTGAAAAAGAGAGAACACATTAAAAAATAAAACATTAAGGATAAAATAAACTTTATCCATTAGTGTTTTTTTAGTCCCCTCAAATCGGCCGGTACCAAAAACTTTAGTAAATAGCGACTCGCATGGTATTTTTTTGTTACTGCCAAACTCTTTTAAACTATTACTGTACAAAGTATTATTAAGTCTTTGAAAGATGACAACATCATATTTCTTCTTCAATATCGGAATGATATTTAATGTTACTTTTTGCGCGCCTGCGATATTGCCTGTAAAAAACTCAAATATTACAACTTTCTTCATGTTATTCTCATTTATTTAAGATTATATTTATATAACGTCTTAATTTGAATATGGAGTTAGTCTTTTATAACTTGTTCAAGCAAATTAAAGCTCTTATCACTATTAAAGTACCTAATATCAGACAATTGATTATCATCTAGAAGTGAGATAACTTTTTGCGCAAATTCATTGCAATCAAAGCAAGGTACTAAATATCCATTAATACCATTCTCAATGATTTCAGCAGGACCACTTGGGCAATCAAAAGAAACAACAGGTGTTCCTGCCGTTAATGATTCAGCTAAAACATTAGGAAAACCCTCATATAAAGAGGTTAAAATCGTAATACGAGAACGATTATAATAATTATTCACATCGTCAGTTGCTAAAATACGTTCAACTTCAATATTATTACGCTGTTTAATATCATCTAAATTATGCTGAAGCTCTGTTTCAAGATCACCAGTACCAATTATAGATACGTTAATCTGTCGCTTCTGAGAAACAAGATCAATTACATTTGCAAGGTAATCAAGACCTTTTTGTTTTTTTATACGGCCAACGAATAATAGATCAATATCTTTTTCAACATTTGGCTGTTTAAAAATGCTAGTTGATACAGGATTATATATAACCGTTATCTTACTCTCAGGAATAGATAGATAACTTACCATGTCATCTTTCATATCATTACATTGAGCAATAAAATAATCGATATTTCTATAAACTAATTTTGTTAATAAAATTGTAACGAACTTCTTAATCGAATTTTTACGAATATGTAAATCTCGACTAAGATAATTCACATTACGAGCAATTAACTTAAATTTAGTCTTATCAAGAAATCGACGATAAAACCATAATGCAATCGATATTTGATGATTAAATGTAATGACTGTACTGGCAAACGTAAAGTTTGTTGCTTTTATCTTTTTAAGCATTGAAGATGCATTATGGCAATGCAAATAAACCAATTCAATTCGATCATCTAAAAGATTAATATAAGAATCTTCATATTCTCTAAAAAGAACAATACGTACTTTATAATTATTGTCCGCTAAATAATTTGCATAATTAACGCAAACACGTTCAGCGCCGCCTTTCCTTATTGCATCAATAAATAAATCTATACTTTTTTGTGTCATAATAAAACCAGATCAAATAACAAAAACAATTAATAACGCAGTAATTACACTTTTTCTTTTGATAAAATTAATAATATACCAGCAGGTACTATCATACTTACCATTAACTTCACTGCTAGATCGATGATAATTGAATCGATATTAATATAATAATTAACTAACAAGCTTGAAATTACGATAGGCACCATAATGAAAATCAATCTATTGAAATATTTTAAAACAGGAAACTTGAAATATTTCTGAGCAATTATGACATTAACAAACCATTCAAATACAGTTGCAAAAATCATGAAGTACAAAACTGTATGAATACCATAAGAATGGATTAAAACAAAAATAACACCAATAATTAATTTAACCGCTAATCTTATTTTTAAATATAGGTCTGTACGTCCTTCAACTGATAATATGTTACCAAACAAATTAGATAACGGTACAACAAAGAAAGCTATAGATAATATTGAAAGGAATAAACTTGCACCAACCCAGCGTTCACCAAGTAACTTTATAATAATATCATGTGAATTTAATGATAACCATAATGACACAGGTAAATAAACACTAACAATATAAGATGAAATATTGATTAAATTACCAAAATAACATTTATCATTATTTCTTAACTTACTAATAATAGGATAATTAACTCGGCGAACAACCGATGTTATTGTCATCGATGGTACTTCTGTCAGTTTAGTTGCTTGGTTATAAAAACCCAAATCAGTAACAGAATAAAACTTACCAATACCTAAATTAAACATATATCGATATGCGACATCAACAATATTACCAAGTAGCAATTTATAACCAAAGTTTAAATGCTCTAGCAATAATGGCATTTTAAAATGCCCTGTAGGTCTCCAGCGAACCACACACCAAAATATGATACATCTTACTACTGATAAGATCACAGTTTGAATAATTAGCGCCCAAACGCCAAATCCATTATGAGCAAGTAACAACGCCACAATACCACTAAAAATCACAGAGAATAATGTAATCTTAGCCTGTGTTCTAAAGTTTAGATCTAGCGTTAATGTTACTCGCTGGATTTGCTCAAAAGCGGTAAATATAATACTTAACGCATATATTTTTAGATAGATTTCAGCTTGTGGTAAATTTAAAAAATTCGCCAAGAATCCTGATGAGAAAAATATAATCGCGTAAAGTACGATACCAATAGTAACATTAAACACAAATACCGATGTAAAATCATCAGCAGACGCTTTTGTCTTACGTATTAAACTACTATTTAAACCACCATTACCGATAACATTAGATAAATAAACAACAACTGAAATTAAACCAATGACACCAAAATCAGCCGGCGTAAGTAAGCGGGCTAACATGATAGTAATGATTAATTGACTACCTTGAGAGCCAACACCATCAACAAAGCTCCAAAAAAAAGCTTTGAACTCTCGAATATTCACAAGAATAGATTCCTTTGTTTAATCGACATTTTTTTGATTGCCTTCATCGTTAGTGGCGTCATCTTCATCTTCATCTTCATCTTCATCTTCACTGTCAGATTCCAATACTGGTTTATTGTTGAATACCAAGAAGAAATAAAATACAAAACCAAAGTATAAAAAACTTAACTTAGTTAAAAAGATAACAAATAAAATAATTCTATTTAGCGTCGATTTGGTTTTGAAAAATAAATATCCGCCAATAACAGCAAGTCCAGCATAGCCAAATTTAATAATAAAGAATAACCACATACCATTATCATTAAGTGAAGCGATACCGAGTCGATAAATAGCACCAGTAGTATTCATTACATCAGCAGCCGCAGACATAATACCAAGTGCACCATTACCAAAAATCAAGACAGGCAATGGCTGGGCAAAAACCATTGCATTGAGATTATCACGTATATCTTGGGCATTACCGCCTTGCGACATTAAGCGTTCAAGAGCAATGCCTATCACTGCAGCAACCAGTAAAGGAGATAATAAATATATAATATACTTTAAGTAACTGCCCTTACTTCTTAATAAGAAATAGCCAAGAATAATAAGACCATAAGCAATCGCAGCCACCGAAAATGACATAACGACTGATATTGCTGTAATAATCACTAACTTATCAAGTTTTGGATTTAGATAGAGTTTGGATGCTAAAAGAACAACAATAAATCCAGCATAAGTTGATGGTTCTTCATAAAAACCAGTACAACGATAAACTTGACCAATAACAGGAACAACCATACCACCATAACGTGATGGTTCACCCGTTATAGCTCTTAATGGGTCAATGTAATATCCAGTAGGGAAGACGACAATAAATTGTAGAAAAAACATTGATAAATTAAAAATGATTACATATTTGATCATTTTTTCTAATTTATTAATGTCTCCTTTAAGAAAAACAAAGGTGCTATAAGCAGAAAATATCTTCACCAGCATACCAACAACAAAACTATAGTAAGTATATTTTACTAAATTATGCATATGTGGGTATATTTTAAAGAAAGAAGGTAAAGCAATAAGCGCTACAAGTAATGATACCCAAATAAATGACTGCGTACTTTGACTATCAATTTTGTTATTAGAATCTAAAAAGTGCAACACCCATCCAATTCCTAATAAAGGAATCATTAGGTCATATCTTAATGCCTCAATATTTTCCATAAATCCAATGGAAATAATTGCGACAGATAACCAAAAAACAACTTGGTTTATTTTAGTATTTGTCATCATATTAAATTAATCACAGTATAAAGTTAACTGGCATAATATATAGCCATATCAATTATTTAATATGGCTATATGTTATTTATCTTTACAATTAAAAATATAACAAAAAAATAACTATGTCATTTTAACTTTATATTTATTAACTATAAACCTTAGTATGATGGATCGCCTTGCCATAAATTACCTAGCCAAAGATCATATGCTTTATTTGTAAGTCCAGAACGACCACTTCCTTGAGCAAACGTCAATTCACCAAAATAAATTGCACCATCAACATTATAGAAATCAACACGAACATAACTAAATGGTTCTGCCAATGTTTTAGCAGCTGTTAACATTTGATCGTAATTTTTAGGCATTTCAATTGATGTTTTAATACAAACACCAGTATCTGCATATAATGTATAGAATGGAAGCCAATTCAATTCATCATCAAAGAAAGAACGAGTATGGTTGCCACTACGATCAAAATCTATTTGTACTATAATTTTAAAATCGCCATCTTTTTGTTTAAAAACATGGAATTTATAGTCACGAATATCCGTTTCTCCTTCTTGAGGAGATAATCTTTTTTCAACTAATACACCTGGCTTTATATCACTGTACCAAGGTTCATTTAGCTGCTTACCATAATCAACTTTTAATTGATTATTTACATCATCAACTTTACGAGTAATTTCTTCATCAGTCGCTTCAGTTGTAATTAAATAAACAGGTCCAGAATTATGATTTGCTTTTAATAGTAAATCACCTTTCTCTGCAAGTATTTCTTTAATTTTGGCTACACTAATACTATCGCCAACATAATAGTTTTCAATAATATAATCTGATGACAATTTCTCTGCTACATATTCTTTAGATTTAATCTTATCAGCACAAATACTAAATAATTCATTTTTTGGATTATTCTTGCGATAATTTATTTTTTCATTATATGTTTTTGGGTTTTTAAATGATGGTATATAACCAGTTTCACGTATAAAACTAACATTAAATCTCAATTCACGAGCTAATTTACTTTTATTACAAATTAGATTAATTATTTTTCTCATTATTTATTTCATCATATAAAAGGAGAGAGATAATTATGGCAATTGAATTGCCATAATTATTTTTAGCTAAAGCATCAATATTGCTTAAATAGTGCTTCGTTGCTGGTTTTCTTAATGACATTGTTCAACACAAAACCATTAACCTCAACACCATTATCTTCAAATTTTTGTTTTGCTTGTTCGATATCTTTTAGTGTATCTGTACCATAACAACCAACCATGACTGTCGTGCCAACAGCAGCACCCACAATCGTAGCATCAACAACAGCAAGTACTGGTGGTGTATTTACAATGACAGCATCGTAATGTTCAGCGGCCCATGCTAACAATGTTTTAAATTGATTATGCATCAATAACTCAGCTGGTGAATGTGCATTCTCACCACTAGAAATATAATCTAGGTTAGTGATTTTTGATGCTTTTACGACTGTTTTAATCTCAGTTTTACCACTAAGTAACTCAGCTAAACCATTTGCTTGTTGGCCATTAAGTACTGATGCAATTTTACCTTTGCGCATATCCGCATCAATAATTAACACTCGCTTACCCGCTTCAGCTATCAACGCTGCAACGTTAGTAATAACAAAGTTTTTACCTGATTTAGTCGCTGAGCTAGTACTGGCTATTAACACGGTATTATTATCGGCGTTATCCATTGCTAAAAATAGACGGTTACGTAATGTACGTAGTGCTTCAACAGAAATATCATTTGGCTCAATTTCAGCCAAAATAGCATTTGATACTTTCTTTGCTTTCGGTGTTTTTGGCACTGAAGTAAATACAGGCAGACCCATTGCTCTTAACTGTTGTGGCTCTACAACGGTATTATTTATAATAACGCGGAATAATGCGATTAATGCGCCTAAAATAAAGCCAAGGATTGCAGGAGCAATAACCAACATAATGCGGTTAGGTGCAATTGGTTTTACACTGCTAGAAGCAGTATCAATGATCTGTACGCTAGCAGAACTACTCGCTTTAACAATATCAAGCTCCTGAATCTTATTCAGAATTTGCATGTATGTTTGTTGGCTAACATCGACATGGCGCGTTAGACGAATAATTTCACGTTGCGTTTCTGGCATTTGATCAATTTTACGCGTTAAGCGTGATTTTTGAGCCAGTAAATCATTACGTTTTGCAATTAATGTCTTGTAAAGTGGATTTTGTTTGGTATAGCTACGTGAAATATCAGCTTCTTGGAAGCTTAATTCATTAATTTGACCATTTAAAGCAACTAACTCGTCAAGCGATGACTTCGCTTGCATTTCCATATTTACTGATTGATTAGCTTCACGGTACTTATTAAGCTTATCTTCGGCACTGGTCAATTCAGCTTTAATTTTAGGTAATCGTGCATTTAAAAACTCTAAGCTCTTATCTGCGCTTGCTGCTGCACGATCAGCATTCATTTTGTAGTAACTTTCACTGATACTATTTAGAATATTTTGAGTATTTAGTCGATTCTGGCCTTGTAATGATACCTCAATGATACCAGTATCTTTACCTTCTTCTACCACTGCTAACGATTTTTGGTAGTAAGCAATAACATCAAAGCGAGGTAGCTTTTTCACCGTAAAGGTATCATTATTAGCACCGGCTAACGCTGTTACTAATAAACTGTAACCTTGCTCTTTAATCGGTTGTCCCACAAAGCCCTTCAGCTCGATATTACTATTATCTTCATCAGTGACAACAAACTCACCAGTATCTACATTGGTAATTTTCAACTGATAAATATTTTTTTGTGCATTTTCTGGCATAGTAAAATGCGCAACTGTTGCACTGCTTTGGCTATTTGTTAAGCGTGCAAGTCCTTTACCAATAATTGGTAGGTAATCTGGAGCAACAGATGTGGTTAAGTTTAACTTATCTACTGCTTTACCGATAACTCGTCGAGATTTAATTAACTCTATTTCAGTTACAGCTGATGATTCAGTAGAGAACTCTGTCGCCATCGCCTCTCCAAAAGTAGGAGAACCATCAGCTTTAGAATCAACTTGAATCAAGACATCAGATCTATAAATAGGAGTAGCTAAAACAGAATAAATCAGACCTAACAAAGTAAAGACAAATGTAATCGCTAGAATAGATTTTTTACTATCTCGCAACACACCAAAAATTTTACCTAAGTCGATTTCTTCATTTGCCGTCGAAGAGGGTCTTACTTTTTTATTACTAATGACAGTCATGAATGGTTTCAATCCGATATGGTTAACTAAAAGGAAATTAAAAATTTTTTTGAGTAAATAATAGAGACAGTTAGCTGCGCCCCTGGGTGGTACTTACTTGAGTGATGAGCTGTCATATCGACAAATAAATAAGATATATACTAATGATTAAATACGCTACCGCCCTAAGGTTACAGCCCCTCATTTGCTTTATCTTACTCTCATCTTTATTTTTCCGCGTTAAATCTATTTATGACCATATAAAAACCAGCGAAATTTCGAATATATATGGTACTTATTTGACAATTACATTAAATAATAAAATTCATTAACCAATAAATGTTTAATGGTTAATTAATTTCCATCCATACAATTGTTTTTAAACATAACTACAGTAAAGAAAATAATAAACCAACACCATTTAAAACTTTTGAATTAACCCAAAAATACAATATAAAAAATAAAAACACAATAAAAACAAAAAGATAAAAGTTAGCAAACACTAACAATAAATTAATATCAAAAAGAATATTAAAATAAAAAAAGCTTTTTAAGCACCAAAAAAACCAACAAGTAATAATTTTAGTATATGTTAATCCACTTTAATTCACCAGGGGAATGATTCTGGCGAGTAAATTACATTTATTCTGCATCAAAATAAAAGAAATACATATATCATCAACAATAAATATTTATATCAATTATTTGTCATTAATACTTAATAATACTTTTACTTATATTAATAACATTAAACCACTCACCAATAGCTAGTTTGTAATTATTCTGTCAATTTTAAAGCTTACCTTTATTTATTTAAACGAGATTTCCATATGCATATTCTTATATTTGATATAAGCTTTTTGAAAATATTAATAACAAAAAACTGAGATATTATATGAAATTAACTTTAGCAACTATCACATTAGCAACGGCAATTTTATCGCCAATGGCTATGGCAGCAACCCCAGTTCAGCTTTCACTACCTGGCGTTAACTTACCTGCTGGCAATGTTTCTGGCGTACGTTTAAACTTACTTTATGGGCAAACAAGTCAAGTAACAGGGGTGAACTTCTCACTACTTGGTTTATCAACAATTGATAACTTTACTGGCCTTAACCTTGGTTTAACTTTTGGTGTTAACCACACCAAATCAACGATGAAAGGCTTAGAGTTTGGTTTAGCCAACTGGAACGAAGGTAATGCTACTGGTGCAGACTTTGGTTTAGTTAACTACACTGGTAGTAATTTCACAGGAGCCCAATTTGGTACCTTTAACTACGCAGGCTCTTTAAATGGACTTCAGTTTGGTTTAGTCAATGCTACCGATCACATTAATAAGGGTGTGCAGATTGGTCTAATTAACTATGACAAATCAGGTACTTTCGTCAGTAAAAATTTACCCGTATTTCCGATCATCAATGCGCGTTTTTAATCGCAAATAAATGCAAAAAAACCTCGTCAGCGTTAACTGACGAGGTTTTTAAATTTGGTGGAGCTAAACGGGATCGAACCGATGACCTCTTCGCTGCCAGCGAAGCGCTCTCCCAGCTGAGCTATAGCCCCAAAGTACCTATTTATAATATTGATATATTAAAATAATGTCACTATCGTAGGGCTAAAAGTGTGATACGGTTTACGTTAGCTATAAAAAAACGGAAACATCAATGACATTTCCGTTTGGTGTTTATTTGGAATCAACTAATAGTTACGCGTTAGCTTCACGCGCAGCAATATAATCTAATGCCATTTTAATACGAGCAACTACACGCTCTTTACCGATCAATTGCATTACGGCATCAACTGATGGTGACTGGCCTTGACCTGTAACAGCAACACGTAATGGCATACCAACCTTACCCATACCTAACTCAAGCTCTTCACAAACTTGGGTCGTTACAGCATGTAAATTTTCAGTTGTCCACTCATCAAGTGCTTCAACTTTTGCAAGTGCAAGTGCTAATGCATCTTTAGCCACTGGACGTAAGTGCTTTTTAGCCGCGCCAGCTTCAAACTCACTAAAGTCTTGATAGAAGTAACGTGATTGCTCAGCTAACTCAATTAGGGTATTACAACGCTCACCAACAAGTGTGATCACTTCAGTGATTGCCGGACCATTTTCTACTGAGATCTGCTTTTGTTCTAAATGCCATTGCAGATATTTAGCAACATATTCAGGCTCAGCAGTTTTGATGTAATGATTGTTTAACCATAGCAACTTATCGGTATTAAATGCTGATGCTGACTTACTTACTGACTCAAGCGTAAATAAATCAATCATCTCTTGTAATGAGAAGATTTCTTGGTCGCCATGAGACCAACCTAAACGTACTAGATAGTTAAGTAATGCATGTGGTAAGAAACCGTCATCACGGTACTGCATAACACCTACAGCACCATGACGCTTAGAAAGCTTAGCACCATCATCACCTAAGATCATTGCACAGTGAGCAAATTCAGGTACTGGTGCACCTAATGCTTTATAAATGTTGATTTGACGTGGCGTATTGTTGATATGATCTTCACCACGAACAACTTGAGTGATCCCCATATCCCAATCATCAATCACAACACAGAAGTTGTAAGTTGGGCTACCATCAGTACGGCGAATGATTAAATCATCCAACTCGCTGTTAGCAATCTCAATATGACCACGGATCTTATCATCAAAGATCACTGTGCCTTCTTTTGGATTACGGAAGCGAATACAAAATGGTGAATCCGCTGTTGCTGCTGCATTAGCTGCAATAATTTTTGGATGGTTAGCATCATAACGCGGCTTAACACCGTCAGCCATTTGCTGTTCACGGATTTCGTCAAGTAGCTCTTTTGGACAGTAACACTTGTAAGCTTTATCTTCTGCTAGTAATTGATCAACCACTTCATTGTAACGATCAAAACGCTTAGTCTGGTAGTAAGGACCTTCATCCCAGTTTAGCTCCAACCATTCCATGCCTTCCATGATCGCATCAATCGCTTCTTGCGTTGAGCGTTCGATATCAGTGTCTTCGATACGTAATACGAATTCGCCACCCATATGCTTAGCAAATAGCCATGAATACAATGCTGTACGCGCACCACCAACGTGCAAAAAGCCAGTTGGGCTTGGTGCAAAGCGAGTTTTAACCGTCATTGAGATTACCTTATGAATGATGGATGACACAGTAAAAACTACTGTGCTAAATCTATTGTGGAGTATTTTAGCACTGTAACCAAGATCTACAATCTTTGATCTGTTTCACAAGCCAATATCAATATAATTATTACCTTAGCACTAATGAACAATAAAGAAGTGGCTAGTAAAAGTGAACTCATGAGGTTGGATCACGGATAAATAACAACAAGCAGAAGTGGTATTACACTTTTTTAACAATGAAAAATAAATCGTTTAACTTGCGAAAATGCAATAGCTAAACCAAAATAAGAGTGTAAATTTGCTATCAACCTCACAAAAAAAGGAACTAAAGATGAAAAAGATTTTAGGACTTTGCGCTGGAGCACTTTTAATGATGCCATTTACTTTACAGGCAGAAAGTCATGGCGCTGGAAATAATCCCACAGGTCCTTTCGTTGAGTGCCAACTGCAAAATGGTAATATTGAATTTATGCCAGCTATGTTTTGCGAGATAAAGAAAGGTAAATATCATTATTAAATGATGACAGATAAAATTAAAGCGTAGGAATCACTTTCTTCCTACGCTTCTAATAAGATTTATCAATAATTGACTACAGAGTAAATTATTGTGTTACCGCCCAGCCTAAAAATGCTTTACGCTGCTGTGGCGTTAATTGTGAATAAATATTTTTAAGCTCTTGCTCTGCGGCAACCATTTTTGCAGGTTGAACAATAGCAACGGGCTCATCTACCGTTGCTGGAGACTCGATTTTAACCAACTGTTTAGGCTTTTTCTTAGGCTCAATAATTGGAGCTTGTCCTGCAAAAGCATAGCCTTGTGACTGATTGTAATAGGCAAGATCTTTTAAATAATCACGACCGAAAATTACTGACGAATCGCCACTGTTATTTCTTGGAAGTGCGTCAACTTTTGCATCAAAAATACTACCACTGGCAGTAATTATTTCCATTGATGGATTGTCATTGAAATTTTTAGCATCAACAAAATTTATAATTCGCCCATCAGGCTTAATATGAAACGTTTGATCATTCGCAGTAAAAGTGATCACCATAGGTTCTGAACGGTATTTTTCTAAATCACCTTGACCTTGAATTAATTTTGAAACCCTAACAACAATTTGGTTTAGACCATTATTGAGTGTTAAATCTTCGGTTTTTTCTAGGAGATTAAGGGTTTTATTGCCATTAACAATCACAGTTTCAACATCTGGAGCAAATGATACTTCAACAGCGGCATTTGCACTATGTGCCATCATCATCGCGCTTGCTAATAATAGTTTTTTGCCTAATTTCATTTTTATCTCCCTATAAAAAACGAGCATTGAAGTTCAATGCTCGTTCTAAAATATCTAATTTAAGTATAAATTAGAAGTAGTATTCCACACCTAGGTGCACGTTAGTTGCTTTACCTGGTTTAGAATAAACACCGTTGCTATTGGTATCATTATCAGGTAGTGCTTTAGATGCAAAACGATTATGGTCAGAGTAACGAATATCTGCATATAGAATTGCACTTGGTAGTAAGTAACCAATACGGCCAGTTACTGCTAGATCATGCATTTCATCTTCAAAACTCTTCAACGTGTTGCGAGAGTCAAGATCTGGCGTTTCAGCATAAGAAACACCTAATTTGTATAACCAAGTACCACCAGCAATATATTGAGCAGTTGCTGAATAAGCCATCTGGTTCATATCACCATGTTTTTCAGTTTCTGTCATCATGTATTTCGCAGCAGCTGTTAATGTGATATCACCAAGATATAATGCACCACCGACAATTCCGTATGAATTATCTGTCACAATCATACCTGTCACATGATCACCAGCATCATAAGCATTTTCTAAGTTACTACGCGTGTAGTAACCGCCATGAACAGTAAACATATCTGCTGTGTAAGATGTACCAAAAGATAGTGCGACTTGATCTGCATTAGCTTTCATGCCACTAGCTGTTGCTTGGAAATTAAAGCCGCCGAAGTTTGTTGAATCAAAACGAATTGTGTTGTCTGCACGATCTTCATATGCAGCGCCGATATCGTTATTCCAGTCAAATACACCACCAATACCTGGGTTTGAGTGTGGCCAGTCAACGTAGTTATATGCAGCAACTAACTGACGACCAAACTTGATAGAACCAACACCATCAAAATCTAAACCAAGGAATGTGTCACGCGCACCTAAACCACCAGTATTCGTACCATTATTCGCATTACCGCCTTCCATCTGCCAAATAAACGCAGGAGCTAGATTATCAAATTCTACACGGCCACGGAAACCGATACGAGACTCGATATCAGCAGTAACTGTTGAATCACCACCATCTGGATTCGCAATAATAAGACCACCAGCTGCCTGGCCGTACATCTGTACTTTGCCGTCAAGTAGATCGATTGCAGCGTTTGCACCCGTTGAAGCCATTGCCGCAGCTGAAATTGCAGCACATAGTAGCGTACGTTTGAACATGTTTTCCATGGAATAACTCCTAAAAGATATTAGCTGTTTACTTGCCCCTGAAAGGTTGGCCGCCGAAGGTGGCAAGTAAATCTCCTATATGTCAGTCGAATCATTTCAACCGATTCATATTTTTTCGTTTTAAATTGAACTTTTAAGTAACTTCGGTATTAAGACTACTTTCGCAGCGCAAAACATCAATAAGAACTTACTTTTTAATAGTGAAAATATGATTGAGTGCAAACTTTTGGCACTATCGTGATCAATGTCATATGTTTTCACCACCAACAAAAAATTAAAAATATAACTATCAAAAACAAACACTTAAACCAACCATAAACTATTATTGTGAACAGTGTCGTATTTCTAACATAGTGCTATTAGCAGTTTCATAAATAGTAAACTATGGATGTCAACCACAAATATTTTTCATTACCACCATTAAATAAACACTAAAAATTAAGTTTCTTCACACTAGCAACTCGCTAATATTGATGAAATAACGACCAAAAAAAAGCCTCACTTGTGTGAGGCTTCAATCTAAAATCGAATTATTTGTTAGCTGTTATTGATCAAATCAACCAACTGCTGTTCATCCCAAATTTCAATATTCAGCTCTTGGGCTTTGGTTAACTTTGAACCTGCGGCTTCACCCGCAACGAGTAAATCGGTTTTCTTTGATACGCTACCGGTTACTTTAGCACCAAGTGCTTGTAATGCCGCTTTTGCATCACCACGGGTCAATTGGGATAGCGACCCCGTAAGCACCACTACTTTGCCTTCTAACGGCAATTCAACTCCTGCTTGAGGCTTCTCAATCGCAGGCCAATGAATACCTTGCGCCAATAAATCATCAATAACTGCAGTATTATGTGGTTCACGGAAGAAATTGAACAAATGTGCAGCTACCACCTCACCAACATCTGGCACTTTAATTAATTGTTCTTTAGATGCCTGACTGATTGCTTCTAAAGTTTCAAAATAATTGGCCACATTCGCTGCTGTTGCTTCGCCGACTTCACGAATGCCTAATGAATAGATAAATCGTGCTAACGTGGTTTGCTTCGACGCAGATAAAGCGTCTACTAATTTTTGCGCAGACTTAGGCCCCATGCGCTCTAATACCGTTACCTCGCCAGCACTGAACTTAAATAAATCAGCGGGCGTCATCACCATTTCACGATCAACTAATTGCTCAATGACTTTTTCACCACAGCCATCAACATCTAACGCTTTACGTGAAACAAAATGCTTTAGTGCTTCTTTACGTTGTGCTTGGCAGAATAAGCCACCAGAACAACGCGCAACAGCTTCACCTTCAACTCGCTCAACTTTAGACTGGCACACTGGACACTCAGTCGGAAATACAATCGCAGTCGCGTTAACAGGACGGCGAGATTCAACCACTGCTGCAATTTGAGGAATTACATCACCTGCGCGGCGAATAATAACGGTATCACCAATCATTACCCCTAAACGTGACACTTCATCAGCATTATGCAACGTCGCATTACTAACGGTAACTCCGCCCACAAATACTGGCTCCAGTTTAGCAACCGGCGTGATTGCGCCTGTGCGTCCAACCTGAAATTCAACATTGTTTAAAATGGTCATTTCTTCTTGAGCTGGAAACTTATAGGCAATTGCCCAGCGTGGTGCTCGAGCAACAAAACCAAGCTGTAATTGTAGATCCAGTTGATCAACCTTGATCACCACACCGTCAATTTCATAGCCCAACGATTGGCGTTTTGCACCGATCATTTGATGATACTCAATTACCGACTCAATACTATCAACACAACGGATCTCAGGGCACATAGGTAAGCCCCATGCCTTTAACTGACATAAACGTTGATATTGGGTATCTGCTAACTCTCGCCCCTCTACCACACCAACCGCATAGGCATAGAAGCTTAATGGACGGGTCGCAGTAATTTTAGGATCGAGTTGTCGCAAACTACCAGCAGCAGCATTACGTGGATTAGCAAAGGTTTTAAGGCCTTTTTTCAACGCTTTAGCATTAAGCTCATCAAAGCCTTTTTTAGGCATGAACACTTCACCGCGCACTTCTAATCGCTGCGGCCAATCATCGCCACGTAAACGTAGTGGAATTGCACCAATAGTACGCACGTTATGGGTGATATTTTCTCCCGTCGCACCATCGCCTCGAGTTGCAGCTTGAACCAGTACTCCATTCTCATACATTAAGCTAACAGCTAAACCATCCAATTTGGGCTCACAGCAATAGCTGATGCTGCTGTTGTCGCGCAATCGATCTTGAAGTCGCTTTTGAAAGTCACGTAAATCATCATCATTAAATGCATTACCTAATGACAACATCGCAATCTCATGGGTAACTTGGGTAAACCCTTCAAGCGCTGCTCCGCCCACACGCTGGCTTGGTGAGTCATTAGTGATCCACTCTGGATGCTTAGCTTCAATCGTCAATAATTGTTGCATTAGACGATCATATTCAGCATCTGGTATCTCAGGGTTATCTTCAACGTAATAACGATGGCCATGATAATCAAGTTGTTGTTTTAAGCTGGCAAGTTGTTGCTGAGGGTCGGTGTTCATTTCAATTCCTATCTGAAGAAAATGTTGATTAATGACTCTGATAACAAGACTTCAAATCATTAGAGCGATGACTATAGATACAATAAAATTCAGGCCCCCGAAGGAGCCTGAATTTTAAACAATAATAATAATCTATTGGATTAACATTGATTATATTTTACTGATTTTTCTCGGTATGCAGCAATACGATTAGGGGTGATCATAACCCGATCTTGGTCCATCACATCAGCATTAAGTTGATCGGCAATTTGCTGTGCTGTTTGAAGCATCATATTAAAGTTACTTGATGCTTTTCCATGACAAGGCAACATTAAGAAAAATCCAATACCTGGGGTTTCAAAATGCTGGTAATTGGTTTCAGGAAACGTACCAGGATTAAGCAAGTTGGTTACAGAGAAGATAACAGGTTCAGTTCCCGCTAAATCTGCATGGCGATGAAACACTGAGTTTTCACCAAAAATCAGACCATTACGCTCTAAGCATGCAAACAATGATGGGCCGCGTAATACTTTACCTTTACGAGCATGCACACACAAAGATAAATAGCTTGGAGGCAAAGGTTCGGGCTCAGGTAATATATCTGGCTCAACAATATCCTCAATTTCAGGCTCTGGCGTAATTTCAGGCTTAGGTGCTTTATCAGCAACAGTTTCTGTTGCAACACGCTCAACAGCGCGATCTTGCGGCTTGTTCTCTTCTTCAACGACAGGTGTAAAAATAGGCGCTGGCGTTGTGATAGCTTCAGCAGCAACAGTCGGTTGAGCAGCAACGCTTGGTTGAGCAGCAACGCTTGGTTGAGCAGCAACGCTTGGTTGAGCAGCAACGGTCGGTTGAGCAGCAACGGTCGGTTGAGCAGCAACAGTTGGTTGAGCGGCAACGGTCGGTTGAGCGGCAACGGTCGGTTGAGTAGCAACGGTCGGTTGAGTAGCAACGGTCGGTTGAGCAGCAACGCTTGGTTGAGCGGCAACGGTCGGTTGAGCGGCAACGGTCGGTTGAGCGGCAACGGTAGGTTGAGCAGCAACGGTCGGTTGAGCCGCAACGGTTGGTTGAGCCGCAACGGTTGGTTGAGCAGCAACGGTTGGTTGAGCAGCAACGGTTGGTTGAACGGCAACAGTTGGTTGAGCAGCAACGGTTGGTTGAGCCGCAACGGTTGGTTGAACCGCAACGGTTGGTTGAGCGGTAGAACCAATATTCATCTGTGGCTCAATACGCTCATGTGTCGCCACTTTGGCTGATGCATTAGCCGTTTGAGGCGCAGTTTCACCTAATAATGGATCATACTGAGGACGCTCACCAAAACTAAAACCAGGCTCTTTACGTTTAGGAGCTGGCTGAGTGTCGTTAACCTCAGCTTGAGTTGGTTTGGTTGGTGTCACTTCCGGTGCACTATTCACAACGCGAACGTCACTAACACTCTCTTGAGCAACATCTTGACTCTCAAGATTTGCTTCATCTATTTTACTTAGTGGCTTCTCACCAAATTTAGCTGGTTTTTCTTTTCTACTTGTCCATAGACCATGAAAAAGAAGCGCAGCAATTGCCAACGCACCAACAATAATAAGAACCAGACGCAATTCCTGCATATGAATACTCTAAATTAACTCGTTATCCCTTTACGGGGTTAATAATAGAAAAAAATCTACTAGGAAACTTAGTATCTAGTTAGAATTTCTCACCGAATGACTTACTGTACCAAAACTCACTTGACAATGAGAACATGAATATCGAGATTCCATCAAGATAGTGTAAGCTTAGTAATTTTTGTACAAATTTAAATCATTTTTGTATTGTTACTCATCATTTTTATTTATCGTCAACGTAGTGACAACAATTTTATGAATTGATTCCATCCTACCTCGGCAATTAAAATCTATAAAGAAATCTAAACAGATGAACAGTAAAACGCTAAAAAATGCTTGTTCAGGAGAAAGAAATGCCACAACAGCATAATACATCCCCAGCAACCAGTGGTGCTGGTTATTTTTTTCAAGGCCTACAGCTTGCCTTCCAGCCAGGCACGCGCCGCTTTGTTCTTATTCCACTAGTGATAAATATGGTGTTGCTTGGTAGCGCTTTTGCAACATTATTGACTCACCTTAGTGGTTGGATTGACAATTGGTTGAGCTATTTACCTAGCTGGCTAGAGTGGTTGTCCTATATTTTATGGCCATTATTAGCGGTTGCGGCTTTAGTCTCGTTTTCATATTTCTTTAGTACTATTGCTAATTGGATAGCAGCCCCGTTTAATGGTTTATTAGCCGAATATCTTGAAGCTAAACTCACAGGGCAAACACCACCGGATGATAGCTTTAAAGCCTTGATAACCGATTTACCTCGCACCATGGGACGTGAATGGACCAAGCTCAAGTATTATCTACCTAAAGCGATTGGATTACTGATTTTAATGTGGATTCCAGCTATCGGCCAAACGGTTGCTCCAATATTATGGTTCTTATTCAATGCTTGGATGATGACGATTCAATATGTTGACTATCCATTTGATAACCATAAAGTACCGTTTCCCGAAATGAGAGATGCGCTAAAACAAAAGCGAGGTCAGGCACTCAGTTTTGGTGCGGTGGTGATGCTATTAACTATGGTGCCGATTGTTAATTTATTTGTGATGCCAATTGCCGTTTGTGGCGCAACAGCAATGTGGGTTGATCATTATCGTAGCCAATTTAAGCGCTACTGATCATAAGATAACCGCTTATTTTAAGGCCAATGGTATTTATGCTGTTGGTCTTTTTTTATTTTTCCTCATAAAAAAGTGCTATTTAAATCGCATATTGTCGCAACAAAATACAAACAATTAATTAATAACAGTAGCAACTATCACATAATAACAATAAGATATAACAATTAATTACTTTGCAAATATTGAGACAGGTATATGCTTAATCTATTCAACATTGAGTCTAATTTGTCACGAAGGAACGAAGTATGAGCAAAATATATGAAGATAACTCTCTCACTATTGGTAACACACCGCTGGTACGTCTTAATCGTGTCAGCAATGGCAAGGTGATTGCAAAAATTGAAGCACGTAACCCTAGCTTTAGTGTTAAATGCCGTATCGGCGCCAATATGGTATGGGAAGCAGAGAAAAATGGTCTTCTAAAAGAAGGGGTTGAACTTGTAGAGCCAACCAGTGGTAATACTGGTGTCGCCCTTGCTTTTGTTGCTGCTGCTCGTGGCTATAAATTAACATTAACGATGCCAGAAAGTATGAGCCTTGAGCGCCGTAAATTATTAAAAGCACTTGGCGCAAATCTAGTGTTAACTGAAGCAGCTAAAGGCATGAAAGGCGCAATTGATAAAGCAGAAGAGATCGTTAACTCAAATCCAAGTAAATATCTCCTGTTACAACAATTTAATAATCCAGCCAACCCTGCTATCCATGAAAAAACAACTGGCCCTGAAATCTGGGATGCCACTGATGGCGAGATTGACGTATTTGTCTCAGGTGTTGGCACCGGTGGTACCATTACCGGTGTGAGTCGCTATATTAAACAACAACAAGGTAAAGCCATTACTGTTGTTGCCGTTGAGCCTGCAGAATCGCCAGTGATCACTCAAACAGTAAATGGCGATACCGTTCAACCAGCACCACATAAAATTCAAGGTATCGGCGCTGGCTTTATTCCTGGTAACCTTGATTTAGCCCTTATCGATGAAATTGAACAAGTCAGTTCTGATGATGCCATTGAAATGGCACGTCGCTTAATGGATGAAGAAGGTATTCTGGCGGGTATTTCATCAGGCGCTGCTGTGGTTGCAGCAAATAATATTGCTTCTCGACCAGAGTTTGCCGATAAAAATATTGTTGTTATTTTACCCAGCTCCGGTGAGCGTTACCTCTCAACAGCACTTTTTGCAGGTATTTTTACAGAAAAAGAAACCCAACAGTGATCACACTTTGTGATGCTTTATAGGTATATCCTGACTCAAAAAGGCCCTTTGTGGGCTTTTTTGTTGCATTTTATTCTCAGCTTTACTATAAAGCTGATGCGCTTTATTTTTAGCATCAAAATAAAAGGACAACTATTAGTCAATTTTGATTAATTCAAAAAAAAGTTTCTCATAAAACTTTGATATGGATTAAAGCTAAGACAACATATTATTAGGTAGTTTATACTGCTTGAACAATATGCTGAGATTTATAATCGCATAGGTTATAGCTCATTAAAGCAAACTATTAATATAACGACTATATCTAAATCGGGGTGAAATATGTATCAGAAGCAAGTTGAAATCACAGCACCAAACGGCCTACACACTCGTCCAGCAGCACAATTCGTTAAAGACGCAAAATCATTTGATGCTGATATCACAGTAACTTCAAATGGTAAAAGCGCAAGTGCTAAAAGCCTATTTAAGCTTCAAACGCTTGGCCTAGTTAAAGGTGCTGTTATTACTATCGCCGCTGAAGGTGCACAAGCTCAAGAAGCTGTTGATAAGCTAGTAACTCTTACAGAGCTACATGACGGTGCTGATATCGCAATGTTCCGCGAAATCTAAGCAAAGTTTGTATACAAACGAGTTCCAGTTTTTAGTTAATTAAAGGTAAGGCTATGATTTCAGGTATCCTGGCATCTCCTGGTATTGCTTTCGGTAAAGCATTGCTATTGCAAGAAGAAGAGATTGTTCTAAACAAAACTCCAATCGCTGCAGACCAGATCGATAACGAAATTCAACGTTTCTTCGACGCTCGAAAAAAATCTGCAGAGCAACTTGAAGTTATCAAAGAAAAAGCACGTGTCACCTTTGGTGAAGAGAAAGAAGCCATCTTTGAAGGCCACATCATGTTGCTTGAAGATGAGGAGCTAGAAGAAGAAATTATAGCCCTTATTAAAGATAAGCATTCTGCTGATTATGCTATTTATTCGATCATTGAAGAGCAAGCACAAACGCTTGAATCTCTTGATGATGAATACTTAAAAGAACGTGCAAGTGATATCCGCGATATCGGTAGCCGTTTTGTTAAGAATGCATTAGGTATTAACGTTATTAATTTAAGTGCTATTGATGAGCAAGTGATTTTGGTCGCTAATGACCTAACACCATCAGAGACTGCACAAATTAACCTAGAGTTCGTTCTTGGCTTTATTACTGATATCGGTGGTCGTACTTCGCACACCTCTATCATGGCACGTTCGCTAGAGATTCCTGCTATTGTGGGAACAAATACTATTACATCTCAAGTTAAGAACGGCGATATGCTCGTTCTAGATGCAATCAATAACCAGATTGTTATCAATCCAACTGAAGATGAACTAAACAAATTTAAAGCTATCCGTGATGCTGATAAAGCAGAGCAAGAAGAATTAGCTAAGCTAAAAGATCTTCCTGCTATCACACTTGATGGTAAACAAGTTGAAGTATGCGGCAACATCGGTACAGTAAAAGACTGTAACGGCGTTAACCGTAATGGCGGTGAAGGCGTTGGTCTATACCGTACTGAATTCTTGTTTATGGACCGTGATTCTCTGCCTACAGAAGAAGAACAGTACCAAGCATACAAAGAAGTTGCTGAAGCAATGCATGGCGAGCCAGTGATTATCCGTACTATGGATATCGGTGGTGATAAAGATCTACCTTATTTAGATCTTCCTAAGGAAATGAACCCATTCTTGGGTTGGCGTGCAATTCGCATTAGCCTAGATCGTCGTGAAATTCTTCGTGACCAATTCCGTGCTATCTTACGTGCATCAGCTCACGGTAAAGTTCGTATCATGTTCCCGATGATTATTTCGGTTGAAGAAGTACGTACATTAAAAGCAGCAATTGAAGAGTTTAAGGTTGAATTAACAGCAGAAGGCTTGGCATTTGACGCTAACATCGAAATCGGTGTTATGGTTGAAACACCAGCAGCTGCAGCAATTGCGCACCATTTAGCGAAAGAAGTTTCTTTCTTTAGTATTGGTACCAACGATTTAACCCAGTATACTCTAGCAGTTGACCGTGGTAATGAGCTTATTTCTCATCTCTACAACCCGCTATCACCAGCTGTACTTACTGTGATCAAGCAAGTTATCGATGCTTCTCACGCTGAAGGTAAGTGGACTGGTATGTGTGGCGAGCTTGCTGGTGACGAACGTGCTACCCTACTGCTATTAGGTATGGGTCTTGACGAGTTCAGCATGAGTGCGATTTCTATCCCTCGCGTTAAGAAAGTTATCCGTAATGCTAACTTTGCTGACGTAAAAGCAATGGCAGAGTACGCATTAACTCTTCCGACTGCTGCTGAGATTGAAGAGCACGTAGAAAAATTCATCGCAGAAAAGACCATCTGCTAATAATATAGCAGATAGAATAACAACGCTTAGGAGCAACGATATGGGTCTGTTTGACAAATTAAAGAAAATGGTTTCTGACGACAGCAGCGAAGCTGGTGTAATTGAAATTATTGCACCTCTTTCTGGTGAAATCGTTAACATCGAAGATGTGCCTGATGTAGTATTTGCTGAAAAAATCGTTGGTGATGGTATTGCTATCAAACCAACTGGCAACAAAATGGTTGCACCAGTAAACGGTACTATCGGTAAGATTTTCGAAACTAACCACGCTTTCTCTATTGAGTCTGACGATGGCATCGAGCTTTTTGTTCACTTCGGTATCGATACTGTTGAACTTAAAGGCGAAGGTTTTACTCGCATCGCTGAAGAAGGCCAAACTGTTAAAGTTGGCGACACTATCATCGAATTCGATCTTGCAATCCTAGAAGAGAAAGCTAAGTCTACACTGACGCCAGTTGTTATCTCTAACATGGATGAGATCAAAGAGTTGATCAAGCTATCTGGTGCTGTAAACGTTGGTGAAACACCAGTACTACGCATCAAGAAATAAGATTGTTGATATCTTAATAAAAAACGCAGCTTTTATAGCTGCGTTTTTTTATGGCTATAGAATCTGGATTGTTATTTTAAAACGCTCTCATAGCGGCACAGACGCTTTAATATACCAATAAAAAACGCGACCATAAAATAGTCGCGCTTCTTCAGCATAATCTTAATCAATCATCAGAGTTTATGCGGTCATCACTTCAACTTGTAATTTGACGTGTTCACAACTTGACTCACCAGATTCAAATAGCATTGGCATATTTAATCCTGTTGATAATGTTTGAGCTAAAATAGTGCGCCAACCACCATCATCTAATCGCTCTTGTACTTGCAATGCAATACTGACGCTATCAGCAGAAACATCTAACAATTGTGCACTGCCTACGACTTCACGGTATGAGTGATGGTTATCTTGACTCAATCCTTCAAAGAAAATAGTTTCTTCGCCTGGTAATAATGATAACGATGTATTAACCATTTGACGCAAACGGCAGGCACTGTGCATTTCAAAACTAACATCAAGTAACCAATCAGCCATCGCTAGTGGGCTCAATAATGTGCTGAGAAATAATTGTCCTTTACCCATAGATAACTTTTCCATTACGACTACCTCTAAAAAGCTAATCTGCAAATACATCTTTTACTCGTGAACTTCGAATTAAATACAATCCAAGCCAAACGGTTAATAACAAGGTTAATGCGCGTACCCAAGAAAACGCACCTTGATTCAACACGAGGTGATATATTTGCAAAGCAAAATCGATACTGTAAGCAGCTATTAATAATTTTTTTCCATGCTGCCACAGATAATGTATAACTTTATTGTTGCTACTGCGCTGACCTGATAACCACATTAATACTAAAGCAGGGCTTCCTAACACCATGCCGATATACAATGTGTCGCGCAGCGGATAAATCAATTCAAGTAGTTGTCCCCCTTGAGTTCGACTTACTCCCGCCATCACAAAAATTACCCATGCTTTCGCATTAAAAATCAGCGCTAGCCATAACATGTTATTTAATTTTAGTTGCCCATGTTCATCGTAGGCATTGATAGGATAAAGCAAACAACTTTCCTCACACTTGTTCAACTCAACACGCATCAATATCGATAACATCAGCACATTACGGCTTAGTTTCGACTCTAATCGATCAACGTATAATAAGTACTATTTAAGGGTTGTTTTTGTGGAACACCGCACTTTTCATTTATTTATATTGCCTAGCAAGTCACGTTTTTTGATCTAAAACCAACAACTAGTGGTTATTTATTAACCAACCGTCACTACAAAAATAGCCTCTAAATTCTTTCTAATCATAAAGTTACAATATGAATATGGTATTAACACCATATTCATCTAAAACTGGAATTTTCATACAGAAAAGCTTAAATATATAAATATCGACACATATGCCAACAATCACACATATAACAGTACTACTGCTAAGATTAACTAATCAGATATAATCATCATCCCTTATCATTTATAAGTAAGGTCAATACTAAGCATGACGACCATAAAAAAGCACACAACACCTTCTGCAGAAACACAAATAGAAGCATTACGAGTCGCGAAAGCAACCCAAAAAGAAGGCCAAACTAAAGAACAAACAAAACTGATTGCACAAGGTATTCAAAAAGGTATTGAACAATATAAAAAACAACAAAAAGCCAAAGCACGCGAGCGTGATAAATTAAAAAAGAAACATGCCCAATCTAAAAATACATCACCAGAGATAGCAGCAACGACTACGGCTAATGCGAATCCGAATATCATCTATAAGCAACATTGGCTACCATGGACAATCACCATTGCTTCTTGGATTGGCTTTGGTCTTTATTTCGTTTACACCCGCACACTATGATGAGAGTGAATATGAAGATTGTTGGCTTTATTAGTGTATTAAGTGGCCTAATCAGTGGCTGTGCTGACCCTCAATCAGTACCGTGGCAGCGTCAAATTGATACGCCTTGCGATAATAAATCCCATTGTGTATCAACGCTTGAACAACGCGAAAAATACCAGCTAGCCCCTTTTATGTTGACACCTAAAGGTATACAAAGCTGGAGTGAAATTATTGCGCTAGCACAAACCCTACCTGGCGCAAAACTTATTGAACATGATGACCATTATTTTCATATTGAAGTTCAAAGTGCAGTGTTTGGATTCATTGATGATTTTGAAGTCAAACAACAAGCCCAACAACTACAGGTAAGATCAATTTCTCGCAGTGGTTATTCTGATTTTGGCGTTAATCGTAAACGGGCTCAGCAATTTAGAACGTTATTGATCGATCAGCAATTAATACATGATACAACCACCAGCGACTGATTGCTGACGCCATGAACAAACTAAAAAGCCATGCCTACTTGAGTATTCACTCAAGTAACCATGGCTTAACGATCATATTGTGATAACTATTTAATCAAGGGTTTTATCTTTACCTAATGATAATAGCCCGACACACACAGCAGCAACGGCGATAAAGCCTGATAAAATAATCATTGGCATCGCAGCATAACCCAGTACATGCCAAATAACAGATTCTAGCGTACTCATTATTTCTCCTTTGGTTTATTGCCACCCTGCCACATCTTTCATGTCAGGTAACTTATGGGCAATCCCCTTATGACAATCAACACAGGTTTTATCACCTGATGCTAGTGCGGTTGAGTGCTGCTTTGCACTCCGCGGAGCTTGCTCAGAAAAATCCATATAATTGAACTGATGGCAATTACGGCATTCTTGAGAATCATTATTTTTCATTCGCTGCCACTCGCGCTCAGCAAGATGCCCACGACGAGCATTGAATTTTTCAGGGGTATCAATAGTGCCCATCATATGTGCAACAATTTCTTTTGATGCCTGCACCTTGCGCACAATTTTATCAGTCCAATTATGCGGCACATGACAATCTGAACAAATCGCTCGAACTCCAGAACGGTTTGAAAAGTGAATTGTTTCTTGAATCTCTTTAACGATTGGCGCATGACAGCCTGCACAGAATTCTTCAGAGTTAGTCTTTTCCATCACGGTATTAAATCCGCCCCAGAATAATAACCCCCCCATAAATCCCATAAACAGCACTAAACCAACCGCAACTTTACTGGGTGTTTTTAGCCGTAGCCAAAATGTTTTTAACAACTTCATAGATAAACCCTTTTACTATTCAGTCACAATTAACGTAATGCGTTTACGCGTTTAAAATCATTTTCAACCAGTGGCTTAGCATCCGCTTGAGGTACATGACACTGCAAGCAAAAATAGCGACTTGGTGAGACATCTGACAACACTTGCCCCTGCTGTGGTGAGACATAATGAGTCACACTGATTTTAGTGGCGTCCATTTGTTTAGCATTTTTCCAGCTATGGCAGGCTAAACATTTATTGGCATTTAACGACACTTCATAATGACGAATGCTATGAGGGATCAATGGTGGCTGATACACATAGTCACTATCAATAAGACCTTGATCTTTAGGGTAGTGTTTCATTGGATCTGCTGGGCGTGTTGTCTCTAACTCAACCATGCCGCGTAACGACTCAACGCCGCCGATACCACCAGGGTTATCGAGTTTAGCTGCCACTGCAATATTTGCGGCGGTTGTGGTTGCTGCAGCCGAATCACTATCATCACTATGCGCGATACCTGTAAGCATCAGCCCTGCGACTAATACTGCAAAAAATAATCGTTTCATGCTGTTCTCCGTTACTAGGCATATTCTAGTTACAGCGAACGACTGTCTACGTTCGCTGAATTGATTGATTAGATCTTGGTGATCTTAATTGGGCACTTTTTGAAATCTGTCTGTTTCGACAATGGATCTGTTGCATCCAAAATCAATTTATTGACGAGAATATTTGCATCAAAAAACGGCACGAAAACCAATCCAACCGGAGGGCGATTTCGACCACGCGTTTCCACTCGACAACGTACTTCTCCACGACGAGAAGCAAGTAACACTTCATCACCACGACGAAGGTTGCGGGCTTTAGCATCTTGAGGGTTGATATAACACCACGCATCAGGTACCGCTTTATATAACTCAGGTACACGGCGAGTCATAGTGCCAGTATGCCAATGCTCTAACACGCGCCCAGTACACAGCCACATATCATAATCTTGATCTGGCACTTCTGGCGGCGCTTCATAAGGCGCTGAAATAATAAGTGCCTTACCGTCAGGCTTGCCATAAAAATCCCAACCCGAACCTTTTTTAGCATACGGATCAGACCCTTCCTTAAACCGCCACTGGGTTTCTTTGCCATCAACAACTGGCCAACGTAAACCACGCACTTTATGGTAAGTATCATAAGGTGCTAAATCATGCCCATGACCACGGCCAAAACTGGCATACTCTTCAAACAGCCCTTTTTGAACGTAATAACCTTGCGCTTGTGCATCATCATTTAATGGCTGGGCTTCGGTTAATGGGTATTTATCAACCTGAGCATTACGGAACAAAATGTCATACATGGTTTTGCCACGGTATTGCGGCATTTTATTAAGCAGTGCCTCATCCCAGATTTCTTCAACCTTAAACCGCTTAGAGAACTCCATGATCTGCCATAAGTCTGATTTAGCTTCACCCGGTGCTTTAACTTGCTGATACCAAGCTTGAGTACGACGCTCAGCATTGCCGTAAGCGCCTTCTTTTTCAACCCACATTGCAGTAGGTAGAATCAAATCAGATGCTTGCGCCGTTACTGTTGGATAAGGATCTGAACACACAATGAAATTGTCAGGGTTACGGTAACCAGGCAGACGCTCCTCATTAATATTTGGACCCGCCTGCATATTGTTGTTACACATCACCCAGTAAGCATTCAATTTACCGTCATTTAGCATTCGATCTTGCTGCACCGCGTGATAACCCGGTTTAGGTGGAATAGTACCTTCAGGCAATTTCCAAATTTTTTCAGCAATGGCGCGATGTTTAGGATTAGCGACCAATAAATCAGCCGGTAAACGGTGAGCAAAGGTACCCACTTCACGCGCAGTACCACATGCCGATGGCTGGCCTGTTAATGAAAACGGACTATTGCCTGGTGTCGATATTTTACCGGTTAATAAATGTAGGTTATAAACCAAACTTTGCATCCATACACCACGAGTATGTTGGTTCATACCCATGGTCCACAATGACATTACCTTCAGCTTAGGATCGGCATAATATTTGGCTAACTGCTCCAGCTTTTCAGGCTCAACACCTGACATTTGGGAGGCTTTTTCAAGAGTATAATCAGCCACTGACGCTTTATATTCTTCAAACGTCATTGGGAATAACTCACCCGAGTTAGGGTTAGCTGCTTGTTTTTGTAATGGATTATCATCACGTAAACCGTAACCAATATCGGTTTGAGCACGTTTAAAATGGGTATGTTTATTAACAAAATCCCAATTAACCGCATCATTTTCAATAATGTAGTTAGCAATATAGTTAGCAATCGCTAAATCAGTTTGAGGGTGAAAAATCATACCGTTATCAGCGAGCTCAAACGAACGATGCTCATAGGTCGAGAGTACGTTAACTTTAACGTGAGGATGACTCAAACGGCGATCAGTTAAGCGCGTCCATAATACTGGATGCATTTCTGCCATGTTTGAACCCCACAGCACAAACACATCAGCATGTTCCAGATCGTCATAACATCCCATCGGTTCATCAATACCAAAAGTACGAATAAACCCAACTACCGCCGAGGCCATACAATGGCGAGCATTAGGATCGATGTTATTAGAACGAAAACCCGCTTTCATCATCTTAGATGCAGCATAGCCTTCCATCACCGTCCATTGACCCGAACCAAACATGCCCACACCAGATGGACCTTGTTTTTTCAGCGCCGCTTTCCACTTTTCAGCCATTACATCAAAGGCCTGATCCCATGAAACCGGCGTAAACTCACCATCTTTATGATATTGACCATTCTTCATCCGTAATAACGGCGTTTGTAAACGATCTTTGCCGTACATTATTTTCGATAAAAAATAGCCTTTAATACAGTTAAGGCCTTTATTTACCGGAGCTTGCGGATCGCCTTGAGTTGCAACCACCCGTCCATTTTTAGTACCAACTAAAACTGAACAGCCAGTGCCACAAAAACGACACGGTGCTTTATCCCATTTAATTTTGGTTTCATCAGAACTCACAATTAAATTCGTTGCAGATGCAGGTAAAGAAATACCCGCCACTGCAGCAGCAGACGCTGCAGCATTTGCTTTCACAAATGCTCTTCTTGTCATTTTCATAGCTTACCCTCAGCGTGTGAATCGTAGTGCTCAATATGGTGATAGACCAAAAAAGTGATCAACACATGGTCTAAATTATTAATTTTGTCAATTGTATCAGTTACATAGCCTTGGTTCTCTGTCTCAAGTACTACGATAATTTTACCTTCTTCACTTGTCGCAGGAATTTCAGTATTTGGTATTGCTAAAATTTGTTGGCTAATCGCTGTCAGATATTGTGGCTTAACGTGAACGATAAGGCTTGAGGTATGCACTTCATGTAATGTCATGTTTACTCTCTATTATTTTAAACTTTTAAGGCGTTATCATTTCTATCGCAGCTACTGGACAGCCACTGATACATCCACCACAGCCACTACAATCAGCGCTGTTTATCATAGGCTGTGCAACCTTTCCTATTTGCAAAGTAAAGCGAATAGCTTGAGTTTCACATTGATCGCTGCAACTACGACATTCAATATTATTAACTGCCATGCAAGATGAATTTATTGTCGCAATCTGCGTCCATGGTGATTGATGTTGTAATTCAAACAACGGTTCGGGGCATACCTCTGCACATTGATAACAAAAACTGCATTCCCCCTCACCATGATGAAAATCTATAACTGGAAACCCGCCATCACCTTTAACAATAATATTGGTTTGACAACCATCAACACATGCATTGCAGCGCTGACACTGTTCTATAAAGGTGTTCTCATCCTTTAACCAAGGTAAACGTTGCTGTTGAGACGACTGTTGGCGAGTAAATAAACTTCGACGAGAACGATTAATCACAACCTTCACCTCATAGTTAACTGTGAGAGGTGAACCGCATCACCATTCACTTTCTATTCATTATCTTTTACGTTATTTTTAAATATCGTCATAACCACGAACATACCCCTTAGGGGGTAATTACCCCTACACCTTGTGCTAGATCAATAAAAATAACGATAAAATAACTATTATTTGACGATTTTGTCGCATACTCCGACAGATAAAAGATAAAACGTCTTAATGTCCGTCTAGCAATCAATAACAGCAACGTTTTACTATTAACAAATCTTCATATAAATAGGCCATCTATCATTCATGCACCAACATAAAGTAAATTCTGTCACCACCACTATTGGCCGTTCGATGGTGGCCATTCTATTTTTAGTCTCAACCACTATCAGCTTAGCGTTGTGTATGTTGGTTTCGAGCTTAAACGATGCTGCCGCCATAAATACAGCAGGATCATTACGAATGCAGAGTTATCGACTGGCATTTGATATCGAAACTCAATCACCATTGCTTAGTACTCATACCGTGGAGTTTGAACAATCGTTAACATCACCAACCATGCAAGCATTGCACCACTGGTATGTTCCTCAGAAAATACAGGATCATTACACTGAGTTACTTCTCACTTGGAGAGCAGTGCGTTCACAGTTAGATCAAATGGATAAAGATGGCTATTTAACTCAAGTCGCTCCTTTTGTTGAGCGTATCGATCAATTTGTATTTGAGTTACAACAATCATCTGAAAATAAATTGCACCTGTTAGCTTTAATCAGTGCGATAGGATTATTACTTATCTTAATGGTGGTGTTATTTACGATTCAATTTACTCAGCGTCAAATAGTCACACCGCTCAATCAATTAATGGCAGGATGTAAAAAAATAAAGCAGCATCAATTTTCATTAATAATCAATAATAACAGTGATAATGAATTGGGTATTCTGGCGCGAACATTTACTCAAATGGCCGCAGATCTAAATAACTTCTATACAGATTTAGAACAGAGCGTTAATGAAAAAACCCACCGTTTACGCCATGCTAATGAGTCATTGAAAGTGTTATATAACTGCTCACAACAGCTATCAGTAAGCCGCCTAACCCACCAGCATTTTCAACATATGCTCGAAACGTTAATTGCCATTGATGGTTTAACCGCAGCGAAACTTATTATTGTAGAGCCGAATGACACCACCACCGAAATTACGGTTGGTAACCACCAGTCAACAGCTTGGCATCAGCAATCATTACTCATTGATGGCGAAATCATGGGTCAACTATGGTGGCAATACCAACTCCCTTGCCCTGATCTTGCTTTGATTGAAAATATCGCCAATATTATAAGTCGCGGGATTTATTACAATCGCGCGCAAAAGCAAACCGAACAATTACTGTTAATGGAAGAGCGTGCCACCATTGCCCGTGAACTGCATGATTCACTGGCTCAATCATTATCATATTTAAAAATTCAATTGACGCTCTTAAAGCGGCAACTGAACCTCACCCCTGATGCCAATGAGCACCAGAGGCAAACAGTACAAACGATTGATGAAGAGCTATCTAATGCTTATACCCAATTACGTGAATTATTAAGTACGTTTAGATTAACCATCAAAGAAGCCAATTTTAATGAAGCACTTAATCAATTATTGGCACCATTACAACAACAGACATCTGCACAATTTGAAGTTGATAACCAATTACCATCAATGGCTTTGATTGCTCATAATCAAGTGCATTTATTGCAGATTATTCGCGAAGCCATACTCAATGCGATCAAGCATGCCAATGCGAGTCATATTAGTGTTAGTTGTCATCAACAGCAGCAGATGATTAACGTTGAAATAACCGATGATGGAATAGGGTTTGATCCTTCGCAATCAAAACTCAATCACTATGGCTTAAATATCATGCAAGAACGGGCTTCATGTTTAAAAGGACAATTAATCATTGATTCCCAAATTGGCAAAGGTAGCCAAGTTAAACTGCAATTTGCATTATCAGAAGGATAAAAATATGTCGGCTTGGAAAGTTATGATCGTCGATGATCATCCGTTAATGCGCAGAGGTATTGGGCAGTTACTCAGTTTTGAAAATGAATTTGATGTTATTGGTGAAGCCAGCAATGGTAATGAAGCCATTGCGCTTGCCCATAAAATGCCCGTCGATCTAATTTTATTAGACCTCAATATGAAAGGCATGTCAGGTTTAGACACTCTAATTACATTACGTAATGAAGGGATTGATGCTTGTATTGTGATTTTAACCGTATCAGATAATCATGCAGATATAAAAACACTCATCGATGCTGGTGCTGATGGCTATTTACTCAAAGATACCGAGCCTGATGAACTGATTAGGTTATTAAAAACGGCCTTAAACGGAGGCAAAGCATACAGTGAGGTTGTGACTGCTTTTTTAACTAATAACAGCACTGATAATACCCTTTTCTCAACTCTAACTGATAGAGAAAACCAAATATTACAAGAGGTTGCTAAAGGACATACTAATCGAGTGATTGCTGAGTCATTGTTTATTTCAGAAGCAACAGTCAAAGTGCATATGAAAAGCTTATTGCGCAAGTTGCAAGTGAAGTCACGCACAGCAGCAACAGTACTGTATTTACAAACCTTAGGTTACTAACATTAGCTTACTAGCTAATGGCTACGATTAAATAATCAACTTGCCATAAAAAACCGCAGCGTGAATAAACACCTGCGGTTGATGATTCTGACACGATTATGGTGAATTACACCGCTAAAGACGCCATTAAATCCTGCTCTCGCGACTCGACCCACTGCAAATCAAACGGTCCCCAGTCACTTAATTTATAATAGCCATCATTATGACGACGCCCATCTTGAATAAAAGTCAATTCAATACCTAACCCGGGTAGGGCTTTTAATACATCTTGAATCGTCCGTCGTGGCCAACCTGTTTGTTCAATTAAACGAGGAACATTAGGGCGTTCGGTGTGTTCAACAAGTAATGCCAAATAAAGTCTGCGGGCAAAAACTGGATTCAGTTCCATTGGGGCCTCCATAATATACTGTGTCTATTATTGCCCGTTCTCAAATGAGGATGTTGCGTTTGATCAACGAGGTCAGTGGTTTAATGGCTATCTATCATAATAAAAGCGAGTTTGATCTCATTTTTATGAAAACTATCGTCATAAACAATAATGCAAAATCATCACCAACAAAGTGTAACTGTTGCGATAAGCTTGTAATCTCGCTATAAAAGATAATTAATTTATTATAAAAAGTCAGCCAAATATGAATACAATTGCTTACGGTATAAAAAACTGCGACACCATCAAAAAAATGAAACACTGGCTCGCAGCCGAAAATATTGATTATAAATTTCATGACTACCGTGTCGATGGTATCGATCTTAGCTTGCTAGAAACCTTTGAAGCGGCGTTAGGCTGGGAAGCGATGGTCAATAAACGGGGTACAACTTTCCGTCAATTAACCGCTGAACAAAAAGCGAGCCTCAACCGTGAAACCGCATTGCAATTAATGTTAGAGCAACCTGCAATGATTAAGCGACCATTATTACAACATAATAACCATTACTACTTAGGCTTTAAACCTGACCAATATCAGGCTATTTTTCTTACTAAATAACAAGGATACAAGGATGTCTGACAGTCCCGTTATTGCACTTGCAAAAGATCTAATGAGCCGCCCTTCAGTCACCCCTGAAGATGCGGGTTGCCAACCGTTAATGATCGAACGTCTCCAAGCGCTAGGATTCACAATTGAAACAATGGTATTTGAAGATACCACCAACCTATGGGCTCGCCGTGGCAACCAAGCACCGCTGTTTGTGTTTGCAGGCCATACTGATGTTGTTCCTTCAGGCCCCGTAGAACAATGGCATACTCCGCCTTTTGAACCAACTATTATTGATGGCTACTTACATGGACGTGGTGCCGCTGATATGAAAGGTTCACTGGCGTGTATGGTGGTGGCAATTGAACGTTTTATTGCTCAGAACCCCCATCATAATGGCTCGATTGCACTACTCATCACCTCTGATGAGGAAGGGCCTTTCATTAATGGTACCACGCGAGTCATTGACACCTTAGAAGCACGTAATGAAAAAATAGATATGTGCATTGTCGGTGAACCATCAAGCACCGCTACTATCGGGGATATTGTTAAAAATGGCCGTCGCGGCTCAATCACTGGCGATCTGATTGTTAAAGGTATTCAAGGTCATGTTGCCTACCCACATTTAGCCAATAACCCAATCCATCAAGCACTGCCCGCTTTAGCAGAACTTGCTACTACCCATTGGGATAATGGTAATGATTTCTTTCCACCCACCAGCTTTCAAATTCCCAATATTGCTGCAGGAACTGGCGCATCAAATGTTATTCCGGGTCAATTTGAAGTCCAATTTAATTTCCGCTTCAGCACAGAATTAACCGATGCTGATATTAAACATCGAGTGCACACAATATTGGATGCTCATGAGCTAGAGTACGATTTAAAATGGACCCTCAGTGGTCATCCATTCTTAACTGATAGTGGAACATTGGTTGATGCAGTAGTCGCTGCTATTACAGAGATCAATCACACTCCGCCGCAACTGCTCACCACAGGTGGTACCTCTGATGGTCGATTTATCGCCCGTACAGGTGCACAAGTGGTTGAGCTTGGGCCGGTAAATGCCACCATTCACAAAGTTAATGAATGTGTGAAAGTCGCCGACCTTGAAACCCTAACGGATATGTATCAGCAGATCCTCCACAAGATTTTATAATTACCGCTCTATTTATCTATCATTAACGCTGTTCAGGTTTGATGACTGAACAGCTAATCATGCGATATTTGATAGCTAATTATGCATTGCTGTGATGATGAACTCATCGCAACCAATCGCTATTATTGGTATCGTGTTTATTCAGTGATCATTATTGATTAATGGTAGTTGATAGATTAAATCGAGATTATCGAGTGAGGTGAATATGGAATGGTTTTTTAATCCTTGGGTTATCTGTGTGATTATTATTGCAGTGATCGCCAGTAATATTGCCGCTTTAAAGTACACCGCTTATATGCGAACAGGACTTAAAAAAAGACAATCACCATCAACATCACTCGATGATCCTCAGTCATCACCCACGACAAATACTCATCACTCTGACACCAGCAACCACTCGCAGGATAAAAATGACTGATATAAAAACATTAGATAGCCGTATTGTTTATCAAAATAAATGGATGACAGTACGAGAAGATAAAATCCAGCGTCAAAGTGGTGCCGAAGGCATTTATGGCGTGGTTGAAAAACCTGATTGTGCGGCAATTTTAGCGATTGATAATGGGTATATTCATTTAGTGCAACAGTTTCGCTATAGCATTCAGCAACGCTGTTGGGAAATACCGCAAGGTGCTTGGGAAGCAAATCCTAACGCTGATCATCTCGATCTTGCCAAGGGTGAATTACAAGAAGAAACCGGCTTAGTGGCTGATAAAATGACCTACTTAGGTAGCCAATTTATCGCTTATGGATTTTTGAACCAAACCTGCCATATCTACTTAGCAACGCAACTACATTCCGCGCCACAACAGCAACGAGATCTCGAAGAAGAAGATTTAATTAGCCAATCTTTTACCATTGCAGAGTTTGAAGCAATGATCATCAACGGTGAATTAAAAGATAGTGTGACGATTGCGGCTTATGGACTCGCAAAATTAAAACAAGCGATCTAAGTGCTAAAACGTTAATCTAAACCAATAAAAAAGCTGCCTTTTTAGTGGCAGCTTTTTTGATGGATATTATCTTTTAATTTGCATTGCAGCGCAGTTTAATTACTAAGAACGGCTTAGGTAATCTGCCACACCCACCCACTTATAACTGGTTAGCTCTTCTAACCCCATTGGGCCTCGAGCATGCAGTTTCTGAGTTGATACCGCAACTTCAGCACCTAAGCCAAATTGTGCGCCATCAGTAAAACGGGTTGAGGCATTAACGTATACCGCAGCTGAACCTGCAGCATTAACAAATCGCTCAGCAGCTTGTAGATTATTGGTTAAGATCGAATCTGAGTGACTAGCATTATGTTTACGCATATGAAAAATAGCTTCATCAACATCAGCAACGACTTTTACGCCTAAGGTATAACTTAGCCATTCAGTATCAAAATCACCCGCTTCAGCTTTACGTAACAGGCTTGCTTTACCTTCCAATAAGCTAAACGCAGCATCATCAGCAACTAACGTTACTTTGGCTTTATTCATACGCTCAACTAAACGCGATAAGAACGTCGCAGCAATGTTCTCATTCACTAATAACGTATCTAATGAATTACATGCAGAAGGACGTTGCACCTTGGCATTTTCAACCACATCTAATGAGCGTGATAAATCAGCACTCTCATCAACATACATATGGCTAATCCCAAAACCACCAATGATCACTGGAATAGTGCTGTTTTCTTTACACATTTGGTGCAAACCCGCACCGCCACGTGGAATGATCATATCAACATATTGATCTAGTTTTAGCAGCTGTGATACGTATTCACGATCTGGCTGTTCAATATATTGTACCGATGCCGCAGGTAAACTTGCTTTTGCTAATGCAGCCTGAATCACTTTCACTAACGCCATATTTGAATGGAATGTCTCACGACCACCACGCAAAATGCTCGCATTACCGGTTTTAAGGCATAGCGCAGCAATATCAATGGTTACATTAGGACGTGCTTCATAAATCACACCGACAACACCTAATGGCACACGACGACGGCTTAAGCGCATGCCGTTTTCTAGCACTCGGCTATCAAGCTCAGCACCAACAGGATCCTGTAAATTGATCACATTGCGCACATCACTGGCAATGGCACTAATGCGTGCTTCATTTAGTAATAGACGGTCAATCAATGCTTCTGACATACCGCTTGCAATCGCGGCATTAATATCTTGTTTGTTAGCGGCTAGTATAGCTACTTGATTGGCTTCTAGCTCATCTGCAATAATCGCCAACGCGGTGTTTTTTACAGCTGTAGCAGTGGTGGCTAATTCAAACGCAGCCAGTTGTGCTGCTTGTCCCATTTTTTCAAGATTCACAGTAATTCCTTACTTAAATTAAATGCACTAAATGAGTCAGTTATCGATGTGACTGACCACTGCTATTAAATAACAACCATATCATCACGATGGATTGCAGCATGACCGTATTCATAACCTAAGACATGATGAATATCATGGCTGTGCTTACCGGCAATTTTAGTCATATCATCACTTGAGTAACGGCTAATACCACGTGCAAGTAAGACATTATTACTATCAAAAATTCGAACGACTTCACCACGTTCAAACGATCCTTTTACCTGCGTAATACCTTTCGCAAGCAAACTGCTGCCTTTTTGTTGTACCGCAGTCACAGCACCATCATCAATCACAATATCACCTGCTGGCGGAGGCCCGGCAAGGATCCATTGCTTACGTCCTTCAAGCGATGACTTTAGTGGCAGAAAACGCGTGCCAACAGCCTTACCTGCAGCCAGATCGACAATCACGTCAACGCGACGTCCAGCAGCAATAATCACTTCAATACCTGCACGACAAGCAACTTCTGCAGCTTGTAATTTGGTTGCCATACCACCGGTGCCTAAACCACCAACAGTGCCACCAGCTAATTTACGTAATTTATCGTCAATGGTCACGACTTCATGAATCAACTCAGCATTTGGATTACTACGCGGATCGGCGGTAAATAATCCCGCCTGATCAGTCATCAGCAGTAACTTATCAGCACCACCCAAAATACCCACTAATGCAGAGAGATTATCGTTATCACCGACTTTAATTTCTGTGGTGGCAACGGCATCGTTCTCGTTTACAACGGGTACAATACCGTTATCTAATAGCGCCACTAACATATCGCGTGCATTTAAATAACGCTCGCGATCGTTTAAATCTGCGCGGGTTAATAACATTTGACCAATGTTGATCCCATAGATACCAAACAAGGTTTCCCACTCTTGAATTAAGCGTCCTTGGCCAACGGCAGCAAGCAGTTGCTTACTTGCCATGGTTTTGGGTAGTTCGGGGTAACCTAAATGCTCACGACCAGCAGCAATCGCGCCAGAAGTAACAATAATAATTTTATGGCCTTGACTACGTAACATAGCGCATTGACGCACTAACTCAACCATATGGGCACGATCAAGTTTTAATGTACCACCAGTGAGTACACTAGTACCTAGTTTGACGACGATAGTATGGGTTGCAGCAGCGGCAGCAACGTCTTGCTTTTGAGCATTAGATTTTTTTGAATCAGCCATGAGATCAAACAATAGATTGAAATAATAAATGTTCTTTGTTGTATCAATCCCTATCGAAAAGCACAAGAAAAAAACAATCACAAAATCAATATTAACGGGCTTTAGTCGCTTGTTTGAACATTAATGGCCATAAAGTAAGAGTGATGGCACCACATGGCAACCAAACAAATGCATCTTTATGATAATTTCATAAAATCGCAATGTAATGTCACCAGTGGTGGTAGTCTACATTTTCAGCCAAGATTAAGGTTACTTAATCGACAACTCAGCCAGTGGGGTTTGGGTTAATGTTGCGGCTGGAACCAGGGTTAATTGGCATTCATCAACGATAAAAGGTGTCAGTTTAGGGTAGAAATCAACCAATGTTTTTAAGACTGCATCATGATGTTTAGCGGGTAATTTACCATTCACCCACTCGCCTGCAGCGTTATAGCGACCAAAATCATACTCATATTCATAGCCGCTATCTGTCGCCGTCATCACCAACCACCAGCCCCAAAACTCACGTAGCTCAGGATCTTTTTCAGCATTAACACAGCTTGCTAAACAATCAAAAAAGAATCGTTGCGGTTGCGATTTTTTTTCACGAAGATAAGGACCAATTGCGGTCAATTTAGACATTAAACGTCCATGTGGTGGAAAGATTGTTGCTGTTGTCATTGTATTATCCATCCATAGTCAGCGGTATTTGATACACGAGTAAGACTTACTGTCCTGTTATTATCTATGCCAACGTAAAAATGCGCTCAACATAATAATAATTTCTTATAGTATGGATAAATATTAACAAAATAACAAACCATAGCAGCTAAATTTGCTAACAATATCATGACAATATATTTTAGTCATAAAAAAACGGAATCGCACTGTGGTGCAATTCCGCTAATAATGATGCTATTTCTCAGTATAATAATTACTGCATTTTATCATCGAGCCATTTAACCACTTCTGTCATTACGCGATGATAGCCGTCATAAATTGGTTTTTCAGGTAACGTCACCGCCTTACCGCCATAACTTGATAATGCAATCAATTGATTATCTATTTCAGGGCAAATAGGGTCGTTTTTAAGTCCAATACCCAGCATCGGAATATCCACTCGACGGCGACCTAAAATTCCTTGATTTTTTAATGACCATGCGGGTAAATGCGATTTAATACTGGCTTCTGCTTGACCATTTTTACCCATTCGAGACGCTAGAACATCGAGATACATACGTGGCATTTGATCTAATAGTTTAGGCTGAGTAAGAAAACTATTGATAGCACCACCAATGCTGACACAGGTTTTTAAGCGGGTAGGCTCCATAAATCCAAGTCGAATCGCAGCATTACCCCCCATTCTTAACCCCACCATCGCAACGTTGCGATTATCAACCCACGGCACATCTCGAATTTGTTGTAATAATGCTTGGTGTAAACGGCTGGTATCTTCGGTTAAGTTCCAACGATCACTATGACCAACAGATGGCATATCTAAGGTCACCATCGCATACCCAGCAGGGCCTAAGTAATCTTTATATAACCGCCACAGATCACTTTGCAACGTCGCTAAGCCACCACTAACAATCACCGTGGGTAATAATTTATCGGTACGCGGCAGGTGAATAAAGGCCTCAAAGGTCTTATTTTCATATTTAACATCGATCTTACGCATATCATGTGGACGTAGCTCAATCGCCTCACGGTAACTTTGATTGGCTTGTAATTCGGCCTGATCAGCCAACTGATCACCTTTTATATAAGGATATGCAGCAATACTGTAATGAGTACTGGCTTTTAACAATAATTCTGATGCCGCTAACTTATCGCCATTATTAACAGCTATACGGGCTAATTGCTGATAGTTAGATGCTAATTGTGACCATTCATAAGTCCAGTTACCCGAACGATAACCAATAACAGTATCTAATAAATGTGCTGTTGTTCGAGGAGCATCAGAGCCTGCAATCCGTGCTAATACCGCTTCTTGCTCAATCGGATCAACACCTTGCCATATCCATTGTGGACGCCGTAAAACACGATACCAACCAAGCTGACTTTCACCATCAAGCGCATTGTTTACATCACCACTACGAACATGTGCAATTTTTACAATATTTGAGGTTTCTTTGCTGGTTTGGCGGGGTGCAAATAGCTTCTCTGATAGATTTTGTTTTGATGGTTGTTCAGACACGGCATCCTCCAACGTATAACACGTATTTTAATAGGCTTAGATAATATACCTAAACCACTCTCAATAACTAAAATCGATAAAAAAAGACGCCAACAAGGTGGCGTCTTTAATAAAACTTAGTTTTCAAAACTGATCATCAACACACTATCGTTACCTCGATGAATCAGTTTTCACTAACAGATTTATTTTTTAGCAATCGGATCAACGTAAGTAACTGCCATATCCCAAGGCTGTTCAATCCATGTATCTTGAGGAATGTTAACCACAAAATCATCAACTAAATGTTGGCCAGCAGGTTTTGCACATACCGTTACAAATTTAGCACGTGGGTACAGTTCACGAATTTTTTCCGCAGTACCACCAGTATCAACTAAATCATCAACAACGATAAAGCCTTCACCATCACCATCAGCTTGCTTGATTACATTCATATCACGCTGATGATCATGATCATAGCTAGCAATACATACAGTATCAATATGACGAATGCCTAACTCTCGCGCCAAAATAGCCGCTGGCACTAAACCGCCACGGCTAACAGCAATGATCCCTGTCCACTGTTCAGCCGGTAGCAATTTCTCTGCTAGCTGGCGTGTGTACATTTGCATGTTATCCCAAGTGATGACGAATTTATTACTCATAGTAAAACAACCTCTGAAACAGCGATTCGAAAACCGCATAAATTTATGTAAGCGTAAATAACATTACACTTATAAGAAAATAATCTTCGCAAGGAATAACGCAGAAATAACCCAAACACTGATATTAACTTCACGTCCCTTGCCACTTAATGCTTTAACTACCGCAAACGTAATGAAACCAAGACCAATACCTTCTGCAATTGAGTAGGTTAACGGCATCAGTAAACACACAACGACGACAGGTGCAGCTTCTGTTAGGTCGCGCCAATCAATAGATACCAGACCTGACATCATCAAAATAGCAACGTAAAATAATGCGCCTGCGGTAGCGTATACTGGAACCATTCCAGCTAATGGTGCAAAAAATAACGCCAGTAAGAATAACATGCCTACCGTAACGGCTGTTAGGCCTGTACGACCACCAACTGCGACACCCGACACACTCTCAACAAAAGATGTGGTATTTGAGGTTCCCAGTAATGCACCAATAGAAGTTGCAGTACTATCAGCTAATAATGCACGGTTTAAACGCGGTAATTTACCATCTTCACCAATCAGGTTAGCTTTGGTCGCGACCCCAACTAATGTACCCGCGGTATCAAATAAATCGACAAACAAAAATGCAAATACAATTGAAATTAAACCAACTTCCATTGCACCAGAGAAATCAAGCTGCATAAAAGTAGGTGCAATACTTGGTGGCATAGACATGATGCCGTTGTACTCAACTTCACCCACGATAATACTGATTGCGGTAACAATTAAAATGGCGATCAATACTGCGGCTTTAAAACCACGCTGAACTAAGCCAATGGTTAACACAAACCCAAGTCCTGCCATTATTGCTGGAAAACTGGTTAAATCGCCGGCTTTAACTAATGTCGCAGGACTTGCCACCACAATGCCGGATGTTTGCAATGCGATAAAGGCTAAAAACAGACCAATACCCGCCGAAATACCAATCCGTAATGAATGAGGAATAGAGTTAATGATCCACTCACGCACTCGCATAACACTCAGCGCGATAAAACATAAACCAGATAAGAATACAGCAGCTAACGCGACCTGCCACGTATGACCCATACCTAAAACAACGGTATAAGTAAAAAAGGCGTTAAGTCCCATACCGGGTGCTTGTGCTACTGGATAATTAGCATAAAAACCCATCACAAAGCAGCCAATCATTGCTGCTAAACAAGTAGCAACAAACACTGAGCCTTGATCCATTCCTGTACTGGCTAACATAGTGGGGTTTACAAAAATAATATAAGCCATTGTCAGGAAAGTGGTCACACCGGCCATAATTTCAGTGCGTACTGTGGTGCCATGTTCTTTGAGTTTAAACAACTTTTCTAGCATGCTTCTCGATTCCTTAGAGATAGGCAATAAACTAACAAACACGTTAAGAAATAGAAAACGTTTGCGCAATCCATTTCGGCGCTGATTATAATCATGCGATCACGCAATTTCCAGATTTTATCGTTGAAAAGCGCAAAACAATAACTAGGGCGATTTACACCACCCCCGATAGTGAGAATAAAACATTAAAATTCAAGTAATTAAAGGATTCTTCGTGACGGTTATTTTTTAATCATTTACTTTATTAACCAATACAATACGGGTTAATAAAGACCGATAATAAAACTTAATAACGGTAATAGCAGAAAAGCAGATAAAAAAACGCCACTTCAAAAATGAAGTGGCGGCAGAATGTTATAAATAACGCTATAGCGCTATCAAGAAATTCTTAATTTAAGGGGGTGTGAACAAAATTGCAGTTTGTCTCGTTGAATAACAACCAAACAATTAAAACTTATTAATAACGGTACGGCGTTGGGTAATGGAAATTACTGGTATATACCGAACGGTTATTCCAAAAATGTGTCATTGAAGAAAAAATTTTCATTTAAATCACCTTAATCATAAGTACACCAACATATCGTTGCTGGCGAGTTGCCGTTATGGCCCACTTATTCTCGGTTCCTTGGAGGCGATATCTCGGGTTCATCCTGAACATGTCGTGTTAATTATTGTGCCACTCAACGCGGCTTGATTAAACTATAACCAAAAAGTAATAAACTTACAATATTTATTTTAACTAGCTCACACTTTCTAAATATTATGCTTGAGAGAATGGATTTAATGTAACTTTATTACATCCTTATTATCTTATAATACAACACGTTGCATCTTGATTGTTTTTTGGTGCATTTGTTTACATTACATGCATAACAATGGCTATGGTTAGTAAACCCTCCATCATTGACACTATAACTACAGAAATCAGTGGTATAAGATTTTATTATTTGCCCTATCTCCCCTAAACACAGAGTGATATGCTAAAACCAAAGCGGTAATAATACTCGCTCTCTAATTTTGTCATTTTACGGCTAAAACCCTACAAAATGACACTAGCCCAGTCTCATATATAAAAGGAAGGCTACCGTGTCTGAAATTACTCAACTATCACCAAAAGCTGTTTGGCATTTCTTTGATAAGATTTGTTCAATCCCTCACCCTTCTAAATATGAAGAGCAGCTAGCGCAATACATTGTCTCTTTTGCACAAGCTGAAGGACTTGATGTTCGTCGTGATAATACTGGTAATGTGATTATCAAAAAACCAGCAACCGCCGGCATGGAAAACCGTAAAGGGGTTGTACTTCAAGCGCACATTGATATGGTGCCACAAAAAAATGAAGATACCGTTCACGACTTCACTCAAGATCCAATCGTACCTTTCATCGATGGTGAATGGGTTACAGCAACTGGCACAACATTAGGTGCTGATAACGGCATGGGCATGGCAACATGTCTGGCAATTTTAGCGGCTAAAGATATCGAACACGGCCCGTTAGAAGTATTACTAACGATTGATGAAGAAGCTGGCATGACCGGTGCCTTTGGCTTAGAAGCGGGCTGGCTTGAAGGCGATATTCTTTTAAATACCGATTCCGAGCAAGAAGGCGAAGTTTACATGGGTTGTGCTGGCGGTGTTGACGCTGCATTAACCGTTGATATTCAACGCGAAGCCATTCCAGCAGATCACCAAGCGATTAAACTGGTTGTTAAAGGCCTAAAAGGCGGTCACTCTGGCTGTGATATTCACACAGGCCGTGGTAATGCTAACAAATTAATGGCGCGTTTCTTTGTTGGTCATGCCGACGAGCTTGGTCTACGCATCAATAACTTCACTGGTGGTAGCCTGCGCAATGCTTTACCTCGTGAAGCGACAGTTATTGCAACGTTACCAGCAGCAAATGTCGACAAACTTAATGCTTTATTTGCTGAATACCTTCAAATGGCTACAGCTGAATTAGGCCATGTTGAAACGGATCTAACTTTCTTTACTGAAGCATGTGCCACTCCTGCTGATGTCATCGTTACTGCTGATCAAACCCGTTTAATGAATATTTTAAACGTTTGTCCAAACGGTGTTATTCGCATGAGCGATGATATTGAAGGCGTGGTTGAAACCTCGTTAAACATGGGTGTGATCACCACAGAAGCAGACAAAATCACGATCCTATGCCTTATTCGTTCATTGATCGACTCAGGCCGTAGCTACGTTGAAGGCATGTTGCAATCACTAGCTGCGCTTGCAGGTGCTAAATGTGAAGTTGCTGGCGCATACCCTGGCTGGAAACCTGATGCTGATTCTGAAATCATGCACGTTTTCCGTGATACTTATCAACAAATGTACGGTAACAAACCTAATATCATGGTGATCCATGCAGGTCTTGAGTGTGGTTTATTTAAAGAACCTTACCCAGAAATGGATATGTTATCATTTGGTCCAACAATCAAATTCCCACACTCACCTGATGAGAAAGTAAAAATTGATACCGTACAAATGTTCTGGGATCAAATGCTAGCGATTCTAAAAAATATTCCGGTTAAAAAATAATTCACTGAATTAGCTTAATAACCTATTAAAAAACGGACCTTGCGTCCGTTTTTAATTATCCACCATTATCTTACTTACCATCAAAAACCAAATGATAACTGCTGCGCCTTTAATCCTTGCTCTAAACCAACACTTAATCCGATTAGACGAATTTCTCGCCCTTGTTGACGCGTAAGTGCTTCCGTTAATAGCGGCACAAATTGTTGTTTATCAAGTGTTGGGCAACTGTGTTCCACCGTTGTTTGTTGAAAATCAGCAAATTTTAATTTTATCCCTTGCTTAGCAATATTTAGCTGTGGTCGCACCTTACGTAATCGCTGCTCTAATTCTGAATGTAAGTGCTCAATCACTTGCCAACATTCATCGTAGCTAGCAATATTTTTATGAAATGTTCGCTCAACACCAACAGACTTACGTTGTCGTTCAACAATCACTTCACGATCGTCAATCCCATGCGCACGCAGCCACAGTGATTGACCAAACTTGCCAAACTGTTGTAATAACTGTTGCTGTTCATAATTTTGAACATCTCGACCAACATACAGACCTTGCTGATGCAATTTTTGAATGGTGACTTTTCCAACACCAGGGATTTTTTCAAGTTTCAAATCTGCAACAAAGTCATCGACTTGCTCAGGCGTTACCACATATTGACCATTAGGCTTATTGAGATCAGACGCCACTTTTGCAATAAACTTTACCGGCGCAATCCCTGCTGAGGCGGTAAGGTTAAGTTCACGCTCAATCGCTTTACGAATATCTAACGCAATTAGAGTTGCAGAGCCGTGTAACATCTCACAATCGCTGACATCTAAATAAGCTTCATCCAATGACAATGGTTCTATTTTATCAGTATAACGCGCAAAAATAGCCCGTATTTGCTGTGAAACTTGACGATAAACCTCCATCCGTCCACGCACTAAAGTTAAATGTGGACATAATTTCATTGCTTGTGCTGTCGGCATCGCTGAATGAATACCATATTTACGGGCTAAATAATTACAGGTACTCACTACCCCCCGCTGTTCTGAACGGCCACCGATAGCAATCGGAATATCACGTAAAGCAGGGTTATCACGCATTTCAACAGCTGCGTAAAAGCAATCCATATCGACATGGATGATCTTACGTTGGCTTGGCAATGGATTGATCACAGCAAATACTCATCAATGAACACAGCAAATAACTGTTTTTATATACAGCTATTATACGCCAATTTAAGTCCGTACTGTAACTATCTCAAGGTTCAATTTTATATACATAAACAAACAATAATGTACAAAATAATTAACAAAACCAATGGTATTAACCAATAGTTATGATTAAAATCATTGCTATATTATTACTATTATCAATAAAAGCGTTTTTTTGGCTTTTTGGGAGTTCAATGTGCCCTACCAAGTGCTGGTTGTTGAAGACAGTCGTACATTCCGTCATTACCTAAAAGATCAACTTCAACAAGCAGGGTTTGAGGCCGTTTTTGCTACAACACAACAACAAGCACAAACCTTGCTAATACAGCCACACACTTTCTTTTGTGCAGTTTTAGATTATTGCTTACCTGACGCTCCAAATGGTGAGGTTATCGATATGGTATTAAGTTACGGTCTAAAATCCATCGTGCTAACCGCAGAATATAATGATCATATTAAAGAACAAGTCTTAACCACAGGTGTTTTAGATTACTTATTAAAAGACAATGCGACGTCTGTGGCCTACCTGATTCCATTACTACAACGGTTAAAGGCCAATATCGGTCATAAAGCTTTAGTAGTCGAAGACTCTCCGACAATCAGGCGCTATATCTGTCAATTACTGAAAAAACAAAACCTTACTGTTATTGAGGCTGAGAATGGTGAGCAAGCACTGGCACTATTAACAACAACAGACAATATCAGTTTAATTATTACTGATAATGATATGCCCAAAAAAGATGGGATCAGCATGATCCAAGAAATTCGCCATCAATATAACCGGGATGATATTGCGATATTAGGCTTATCTGCTAGTAATGATCACACCTTAACCGCACAGTTTCTCAAAGCGGGTGCTAACGATTTTTTATATAAACCATTTAACCAAGAAGAATTTTATTGTCGAATTCATCATATGTTAAATATCAAAGACAATGCTAAACAGCTCTACAAAATGGCCAATCAAGATACCCTCACAGGACTTTGGAATCGGCGTTATTTTTTTGCCCATACGCCCACGGCTAAAACTTGGAAAAATATCGCTATGATTGATATTGACCATTTTAAAACCGTCAATGATACCTATGGTCATGATGGTGGTGATGCGGTGCTGGTGACTATTAGCAAGATTATTGCAGCTCATTTTTCAGAAGCGATAGTGGCTCGCTTTGGCGGAGAAGAATTTTGTATTTATTATCATGGTGATCCTGATGTTTTTTTACAAACATTAGAGTTAGTGCGCACTCGCATTGAAACGCTAACTATTCCTTACCAACAGACGCATATTAAAGTCACGATCAGTATTGGCGTTACTTATGCGTGTAACTCACCCGATCATCTCATCAAACAGGCCGATGATAAACTCTATTTAGCCAAACAACAGGGGCGTAATTGTTTGGTTCAATAACATGGTATAAAAAAGCCTAAGTATAACTTCTATCGTCATACTTAGGCTTTAAGGTAAGTAATGACTTACCTAATAGTAGTAAATTCGATTAAATAATCTGATTCTTTTTCCATTCAGCTTGACGTGCGGCACGTGCTTCACGCTTTTTACGCGCGTCACAAGGTTCAGGACAATCACACTCTTTGGCGATCCCAATCCCATCTAAACCACCACAACTGCCACTTACTGATTTACGTTGGAAAATATACCCTACGGCCATTGCGATAATAACCAGTAGAAAAACAGCAAATGTTACTAAATAAGTTGCCATAGATGCCTCTATTATTTTTTATCTACGTATTGCTCAAAAGTATTTGATTTGTATTCAACAAAGCCGTCTTTGGTTTTTACAATCAACATTACAGGAATATTTTCTTGGTTTGCTAATGCAATTGACTCATCCTCTCCCATGACAGAGAATGTCGTTGCGTAAGCATCAGCTGTCATACATGACGGCGCAATAACCGTTACTGACACCACATGGTTATCAATTGGACGACCGGTTTTAGGATTAATCAGATGCGAGTAACGAACCCCATTCTCATCAAAGTAATTACGGTAATCACCCGATGTTGCTATCGCCATATTACCTGCTTGCAGAATCTCTTGCACTGCCCGTTCGTTTTCAACCGGCTTTTCAACGGCAATACGCCATAACACATTGGCTTGATTTTTACCTTGCAGACGCAGCTCACCACCAACATCAACCATGAAGTTTTTAACGTGTAAGTCATCTTTTAAGTAATCAGCAACCACATCGACGCCATAGCCTTTGGCGATAGAAGATAAATCAACATACAGTTTAGCTTCATCTTTGACCAGCTTATTACCGGCTAACACTTGTAAATGATGATAACCCACTTCTGACAGACGGGTTTCAATGTCTTTATCGGTTGGAATTGATTCTGGGCGTGCCTCAGGGCCAAAGCTCCATAAATTAACCACTGGGCCAACAGTTACATCATAAGCACCATTGCTGACTTTAGATATACGTAACGCTTCAGCGATCACTTTAGCGGTTGCTGCTGATACAGGAAACGGTTTATTTGCCGGCGCTTTGTTAAATAAACTCAATTCAGATTGTGGACGGTAAGTCGACATTTGATCATTAACCAGCTCTAAACGACGATCGATCTCTTGTTGAATCTCTTTTGCTGACGGTAACCCTGCTTGATCTATTATTTTAATTGAATAATAGGTTCCCATCGTCGAGCCATTAATAGTGATTTGCTGACGCTGATCACTGCAGCCAGCAAGCGCTAACAATGCTGCTATTACAACTACAGCTCGAATAAAGAACATTTTCATTCAACTACTCCAATGAAATAAAGGTAATTTTTACTCTAGTAACCATAGTGAGTCATTACTAACTGATAATAACCACAATAAAAATAACATTACTTATCATTAATAATGAAAAAGGCTGACCTTAAAGGCCAGCCTTCTTTAAAGGTGAAGGGCTAACGATTAGCCACCGAAATCATCCAATAGGATGTTTTCATCTTCAACACCAAGATCTTTTAGCATGCTGATAACAGCTGCGTTCATCATTGGTGGACCACACATGTAGTACTCACAATCTTCTGGTGCTTCATGATCACGTAAGTAGTTTTCATAAAGAACGTTGTGAATAAAGCCCGTGTAGCCATCCCAGTTATCTTCAGGCTGTGGATCAGACAATGCACAATGCCACACGAAGTTAGGGTTTTCGGCCGCTAAACTATCGAAATCTTCTTCATAGAACATTTCGCGCTTAGAACGTGCGCCGTACCAGTAAGACATCTTACGCTTAGAGTGTAGACGCTTAAGTTGGTCAAAGATATGTGAACGCATTGGCGCCATACCTGCACCACCACCTACGAATACCATTTCATTTTCAGTGTCTTTCGCGAAGAACTCACCGAAAGGACCAGAAATAGTACACTTGTCACCTTCTTTAAGTGACCAGATGAATGATGACATTTGACCAGGAGCAACATCTGGATTATTAGGCGGCGGCGTAGCAATACGCACGTTTAGCATAATAATACCGAACTCTTCTGGGTAGTTAGCCATTGAGTAAGCACGGATGATATCTTCATCAACCTTAGACTCGTAGCGGAACAAGTTAAACTTATCCCAGTCGCCACGGTACTCTTCTGGTACATCAAAGTCTGAGTATTTGATGTGGTGAGCAGGTGCTTCAATCTGAATGTAACCACCAGCACGGAAAGGTACTGTTTCGCCATCAGGAATCTGAAGCTTAAGCTCTTTGATGAAGGTTGCTTTGTTATCGTTAGAAATAACAGAACATTCCCACTTCTTCACACCAAAAATTTCTTCAGGAAGCTCGATGTCCATGTCAGATTTAACGTTAACCTGACACGCTAGACGTTCGCCTTCACGTGCTTCACCTTTAGAAATGTGATCAAGTTCTGTTGGTAGAATATCACCACCGCCAGATTTGATTTTTACACGGCACTGACCACAAGAGCCACCGCCACCACATGCTGATGATACGAAAATACCGTTAGCAGAAAGTGCATTCAGTAGTTTACCGCCCGCACCTGTGGTGATCGCTTTTTCTGGATCGCCGTTTACTGAGATAGTAATGTCACCTGATGGTACTAGCTTAGATTTAGCGAATAAAATCACTAAAACTAGAGCCAGGATAATCAAGGTAAACATGCCTACGCCAAGAATAATATCCATTGACTATTCCTTCCTTATCCTGATTACAGCTGTACGCCAGAGAAAGACATAAAGCCTAACGCCATAAGACCAACAGTGATAAAGGTAATACCTAAACCACGAAGACCCGCAGGTACATCTGAGTATTTCATCTTCTCACGGATACCCGCAAGCGCAACAATTGCCAACATCCAACCAACACCAGAGCCGAAGCCATAGACGATTGATTCTGTGAAGTTGTAATCACGTTGCACCATGAAAGACACACCACCGAAGATTGCACAGTTAACTGTGATCAACGGTAAGAAAATACCTAGTGCGTTGTATAGTGGCGGGAAGAAGCGATCAAGAACCATTTCAAGGATCTGAACCAATGCTGCGATCACACCAATGAACGTAATAAAGTTCAAGAAGCTAAGGTCAACACCTGGGAAAATTGCACCATCTTTAAGTACATAGTTGTACACAAGATTGTTTAACGGCACAGATAATGTAAGTACTACGATTACCGCAACACCTAGACCAAAAGAGGTCTTAACTTTCTTAGACACCGCTAGGAAAGTACACATACCCAAGAAGAAAGATAATGCCATGTTCTCGATAAAGATCGAGCGAATCAATAGGCTAATATAATGTTCCATATTCCTCTTACTCCTTCGCTTCTACTTGTTCTGGACGGAAAGTACGAATAATCCAGATCATGAAACCAATTAGGAAGAACGCAGAAGGAGCCAATAGCATTAGACCGTTCGGGTGATACCAACCGCCATCAGAAGCCAGTGGCAATACCTGCATACCAAATAACTTACCTGAGCCTAAAAGCTCACGGAAGAAAGCTACAGTAATAAGTACAAAACCGTAACCTAAACCGTTACCGATACCATCAATAAATGCTGGTACTGGTGCTGATTTCATTGCGTATGCTTCCGCACGACCCATTACGATACAGTTAGTAATGATCAAACCAACGAATACAGACAGTTGCTTTGATACATCGTAAAGGTATGCACGTAAAACTTCGTCAACCACGATTACCAATGATGCGATAATCGCCATTTGCGCAATAATACGCACGCTGTTTGGAATTTGATTACGAACTAATGATACAAAAAAGTTCGAAAATGCAGTTACCAGTGTTACAGCAATTGTCATTACAAACGCAGTTTCTAACTTAGTAGTTACTGCTAACGCTGAACAAACACCAAGAATTTGTAATGCAATTGGGTTATTGCTGATAAAAGGTCCAAACAGGATCTTTTTCATTTCTTTAGTATCAGCCATTATTCAGATCTCCTGCACGTAACTTAGCAAGGTAAGGACCAAAGCCCTGTGCACCGAACCAGAAATCGAAGGTATGCTGTACGCCGTTACTTGTTAGCGTTGCACCAGAAAGACCATCAACTTGGTGATCAGTACCTACAGGCGCACCACCTTTAAGGATTTTAATTGCAGGCTTGAAGTTCATATCGTACAACTTCTTACCAACAAACTGCTCACGCCATGTTGGGTTTTCAACTTCACCACCTAGTCCAGGAGTTTCCGCCTGATCGTAGTAAGTGATGCCGTCAATAGTGTTACCATCAGTTGCAACCGCAACGAATGCATACATCATTGACCATAAACCGTTACCGTGAATAGGTAAAATTACTTTAGTTAGCGTGCCAGCAGCATCTTTAACAAGATAAACAGTCGCAACGTTTGCACGACGAATGATCTTTGCTAAATCTTCGTTTGCTGGAAGTTTGATAGATTCTTTATCATTCTTCGCCGCGTCACGTTGATTGTATTGAGCTGCATTTTCACCAGCAACTTCAGCAACATAGTTGCCCGTATCAATGTTTACAAGCTTAGGCTCAATAAACTGGTTGTACGTTTGCTTGATGTTAGTGTCTTTGTTTAGCAGACCTGCAACAGCAAGAATATTGCGTTGTACGTCAAGTACCGCATTTTCTTGTTGCTTAGGGCGTAAAACAACAGCTGCTGTAGATACGATGATTGAACACACAAGGCTCAATACCACTACAAAAATCAGCGTTCTTGAGAAGCTATCCTTATTACTTGCCATGACGAGCCAGTCTCCGTTTGATGTTGCCTTGAACAACTAGGTTGTCAAATAGAGGTGCAAATAGGTTAGCAAATAGAATCGCTAGCATCATACCTTCTGGATATGCAGGGTTAACTACACGTACCATTACAGCCATTGCACCGATCAATGCGCCATACCACCATTTTGCTTTATTGGTGAACGCAGCTGATACTGGATCTGTCGCCATAAACATCATACCAAACGCGAAGCCACCAAGAACTAGGTGCCACTGCCAAGGCATGTTGAACATTGGGTTAGTATCTGAACCAATAATGTTAAATAGAGTTGCAGCAACGATCATACCGATCATTGTACCGGCAATAATACGCCATGAAGCAATGCCCATAATAACAATAAATGCGCCACCAATAAGGATAGCAAGTGTTGATACTTCACCAATTGAACCTGGAAGATGACCAACGAAAGCGTCCATCCAAGTGATTGATTGACCAGTAATAGTGTTAACTACGTCTGCTTGACCACCTTGAGACCACTGACTTAGCGGTGTCGCGCCAGAGAAACCATCCGCCGCATTCCATACTAGGTCGCCAGAAATCTGACCTGGGTATGCGAAGAATAGGAAAGCACGACCAGCAAGTGCTGGGTTAAGGAAGTTACGACCGGTACCACCAAAAATTTCTTTTGCGACAACGACACCAAAGGTAATACCTAAAGCTGCTTGCCAAAGTGGTAGTGTTGGCGGAACGATCAAAGCAAATAAGATTGATGTTACGAAGAAACCTTCGTTAACTTCATGCTTACGTACCATACAGAACAATACTTCCCAGAAACCACCTACCGCAAATACTACTGCGTAGATTGGAAGGAAATATGTTGCACCTAGGAGCATCTTGCTGCCCCAACCAGCAGTCGCTGATAGCGTACCGCCTAGCATCTGGGTAAACCAGTAATGCCAGTCAGCAGCAATCACTGCTGTTAGTTTGTCTGCAGTGTATAAGTGGTTAAGACCAGCAATTGCTTGATCACCCACGTTGTACATACCCCAGAACATTGCTGGGAAAACCGCAAACCATACCATGATCATGATACGTTTTAGATCGATACTGTCACGCACGTGCGCAGATGAACGCGTCACTTGCCCTGGCGTATACATAAGAGTGGCAAACGCTTCATATAACGCAAACCAACGCTCATGCTTACCACCTGGTTCAAAGTGGTGCTCGATATCTTCGAGGAAATTCTTGAAACCCATGAATTACCCTTCCTTCTCAATTTTGTCCAAACACTCACGCAGCATTGGACCAAACTCATATTTACCAGGACACACGAACGTACATAGAGCTAGATCTTCTTCATCTAATTCTAGTAAGCCCAACTGTTGTGCACTGTCAATATCGCCAGCGCATAAATCACGCAGTAGCAATGTTGGCTCAATATCAAGTGGCATTACTTTTTCGTAATTACCGATTGGTACCATTGCACGCTCACTACCGTTAGTCGTTGTTGTCATATTGAACAACTGACCAGGGAAGAACTGGCTCATAAAGGCGCGAGTAACAGAAAACTTATTCTTACCAGGAGCAATCCAACCTAAGAATTCTTTTTCATAGCCTTCACGTAGTGCAGAAACTTGTAGATGGTAACGACCAAGGTATCCATGAACACCTTCCGCTTTAACACCATTAAGCACTGAACCTGATAGTACACGTAATTGACCAGGCATCATTTCTGAATCTGTTAGATCAGTAATAGAGGCACCGATTTGCGTACGCACTAAACGTGGGTTGGTCACAACAGGACCAGCAAGCGCAACCACACGATCAGTGAAAATTTCACCAGTAAGGAATAACTGACCAAACGCAATCACGTCTTGGTAATTGATATTCCATGCAATATTATTTGCATCAGCACCGAACAGCATATGAATATGTGTACCGGCTAAACCTGCTGGGTGTGGGCCGTTAAATACGTGCTCTTCAACATTTGCTTGCGCAGAACGAGGCAGGCTTGCACCTGATTTACACACGTAAACTTTGCCACTAGTCAAACGAGAAAGCACAGTTAAACCAGCAATGAATGCATCACTTTGCTCATTGATGATAATTTCTGGGTTAGCTGCTAGCGGATTAGTATCCATCGCAGTAACAAAAATTGCTTTCGATTCTGAGCCAACAGCAGGTACTTTACTGAACGGGCGCGTACGAAGCGCTGTCCACATACCTGATTCAACTAATTGATCAACCACAACAGCACGATCTAATTGTGCTAATTGCGTCGATTCATATTTGTTAAACGTGATCTGCTCATTACCTTCTACATCAATAACAACTGATTGTAGAATGCGCTTAGCGCCACGGTTAACTTCAACTACCTTGCCGCTAGCTGGAGCAGTGAATTTAACACCCGGATTCTTTTTATCTTCAAAAAGAACCTGACCTTTTTTCACTACATCCCCTACGCGAGTATGCATTGTAGGACGCATACCAACATATTCTTCGCCAAGCAAGGCGACTTTAGAAATGGCATTGCCATCGTGTATCGCCTGGGCTGGAGTCCCTGAGATTGGGATATCCAAACCCTTTTTTATTGTAATCATACGCACTTGCACTACATTAAAGGGAAAAAAGAATTTTCATATTGCGTAATTAAGACACTACGTTCCTTGGCCTGATATCAATGAACAGGCAGTGACAACAATCACTAAACGACTCTGTATCGCAACATCCAGTTAACTATCTCGCTACAAACACTAATAAACGAGTAATTTTTCAACCCGCGATTCTACCATTAATTAAGTCGTTTTTTCTATGGTAATCCACGCGATTCCGAGTGAAAACCAAGCAACAAATAAGACGCAATAGATTTATTAGCTGATAAATATGATCAACTGCACATTTACAGAATATTTTTACATAAATATGAATTTTAAAAAACAATCATTTCATTAACAATGCTGTAAAAAACACCACTCATCAACACATGTTTTCAACATAATGACAAACTTATTATCAACCATAGGAAAGTCGGTATTATTTAGATTATGTTGTTAACATTATACCCATAAGCCATATCAATCACAGTTAACATTGTAAGCCTTTCAAAATGACATAAAAAAAACCGTTTTGTTAACGGCTTTGTCAAATAGCTACGCTTATCACTTATCGAGTGTTGAGCCACCATGGCATTGTGGCGATGCTGGCGCATTCAATTGCTGTTGCCACTCTGGCTCAGTATAAGTATGAATTGCAAGTGCATGAATATGATTTGCTAACTCGTCAGCCAAACACTGATTTACAGCGCGATGGCGTGTAATAAGACGTTGGCCTTCAAATTGCGCACTGACAATCACAACTTTGAAATGACTTTCAGAGCCTGGTGGTACATTGTGCATGTAACTTTCATTGATTACCTTAAGATAAACAGGCTCAAAGGTATCGGCTAACTTGGCTTCAATTTGGGGTTGAATCATAATATCCTCAGCTAAAAAAGCGTTTTTTACTATTAACGCCACCAATGAGTCATTATTATGGCGTTAACTTGATAGATTTCCTTTCAAGCGTTTCACTGTTCTGCGAAAATGCTTTCTTATTTCGCCAACATACTTGAAAGTTATTATTAATGAAACCAGAGCTAACCTTGCACCAACGTACGTTAACGCTAACCCGCTTTCCTGTACGTAAAAATGAAACCCTGCAAGCATGGGATGCCGCAGATGAATATTTGATCAATCATTGTCATTCAATGGCGTTTGAACCTCAACGCCCAATATTGATCCTTAATGATAATTTTGGTGCATTAAGTTGTTGGTTTGCAGAACAAGGGCAAGTCACAACCGTCACTGACTCATTCATCACTCAGCAAGCGATTATCAATAATCTCAATGACAATAATTTACCTGCAGTCACTATTATTGATTGCCTCGCAGATTTGCCCGCGAATCCACAATTAGTGTTAATTAAGCAACCTAAAAATAATCGCTTACTCAGTTGGCAACTCCAACAATTGTGTCATTTATTGCCAGCAGATTGTGTTGTTATTAGTGCGGGTAAAGTAAAAGACATTCACTCTTCGACGTTAAAACTCTTTGAAAAATACTTAGGTGAGACCAAGACATCACTAGCCGTTAAAAAAGCGCGGTTAATTTTTACTGGCGTTAATAAATCATTAGCAGCACCGATGCCGCAACCAACAACGTGGACAGTGCCAGAACATGATTTAACTATCACAAACTACGCTAATGTTTTTTCAAGTGATAGTTTAGATATTGGCGGCCGCTTTTTATTAGATTTCATTCCATCAAAACCTCAATATCAAGACATTATCGATCTAGGCTGTGGTAATGGCGTTATTGGCATTAAAGCTGCACGTTTAAACCCACAAGCGAATGTTACCTGTGTCGATGAAAGTTTTATGGCGGCGGCATCTTGTCGAGAGAATGCACAAATAAACCTTTCCAGCATGGATAAATTTGACGTAATGGTGGCTAACTGCTTAGATAACTTTACGAATCAAAGTGCTGATTTAGTATTGTGCAATCCACCGTTTCATCAAAATAATACTATTACCGACCACATTGCTTGGCAAATGTTTTGTGACGCACAGCGGGTTTTACGTCCAAATGGTGAGTTAATCATTATTGGTAACCGCCAACTAAAATATCACGAAAAGTTAAATCGTATTTTTACTAAAGTAGATACTATTGGTAATAACGATAAATTTGTTGTGTTAAGAGCAACAAAATAAACCCATTATTATTGTCGTTCAAATAGATATTTAAACGGCAATAATGACTGATACTCACAGATAAGCAAAGGGAATGCTTTATGATTAAAAAATACGTTATTCTAGCATCAACATTAATACTCACTGCTTGTGCCGCTTCACAACCGCCACCACCATTGGCATTAACGCCAACAGCTGTATTTACCGCACAACCGTGGGCAAACCATAAAGCAATCAACCTCAGCAGCGCAGATAAAGCACCAAACAGTTATATTGCAGCGATTGATAGTGGCACTGAAAATGTACAAATAATTCAACCCCAAGAGCCTGTTTCAACAACACTACGCCAAGCTCTAGCGCAACAACTCGCAGGGCAAGGGTTTAGTATTACTGACAGCGCAACATCAACCATGGCGATTACCGTTGAAAAAGCCTTAGTTACCGTTAAACAAGGGTTGGTGAAATACAATATGCACAGTGAGTTACAATTACAGCTCACTATCAATACCCCTGACGGTCAGTTTATTAAACGTTACGCTGGCCGTTCTAGCCGTGAAGATGCATTAAAAGCGTCTGATAGTGATATTGCGATCAGCATGAATAAGCTCATGGATTCAGTACTTAATGAAATTGCCCATGACAATGAATTAAATAAATACCTTATGGAGAATGTATAATGTCACGTTTTTTATTAGCACTTTGCTTACTGGTTGCATTACCCGTTAGCGCCGCCACAAAAGTACTGGTTACCACCAATTTAGGCCCATTTACGATTGAATTAAATGAAGCCAAAGCCCCTATAACTACTAAAAACTTTTTACGCTACGTTGATGATGGTAGTTATGTCGGTACTATTTTCCATCGCGTTATTCCTGGTTTTATGGCGCAAGGGGGTGGCTTTGATCAAGCCTTAAAACAACGTCCAAGCTATCCACCGATTAAAAACGAAGCGGATAACGGCTTGCCAAATAATATTGCAACTATTGCAATGGCACGTACTCAAAACCCAAATTCAGCCACACGCCAGTTCTATATCAACCTCGCAAATAATGATTTCTTAAATACTCAAGGTAGCCGAACAGGCTATGCTGTATTTGGTAAGGTAATAAAAGGCTTTCCTGTGGTAGAAAAAATGGCAACGATACCAACAGCCAAAGATCCCCGCACAGGTATGAGTGATATTCCACAGCAGCCGATTATTATTGAAGCGATGAAAGTCATTAAATAATGTGGTTACGTCACCTGTACGTAATCACTCACGTTACAGGTGACATCTATGTTAACACTTGCTTATAATCGTCCAGCGATATCAGAACAAGAACAATATTTGCAACAATTTGTTGTCGATAATGCGCCCGTTTTAGCACTCAAAGCCATTGCAGCTAGCCATGGTGATATTACCTACGCCCAGCTACAAAACTTAGTTAATCATCAACTCGCACAATGGTGGCTACTTCCCCACGACAACCTATTACCAGCCAATCATTATGAAGCCAGTTATTGGTCTTTAGTACAAACAGTCAGTGGGATTAGTGATTACCAATTACTTGGCGATCGTTTTATTCGCCATAAAGTCGCCAGCCTCAGTTGTTATTTACTCAATATAGGGCCATCCCCTAACGTAGCAGCGATAAGTCGCCCCTAGTGTTATTTATTTATATAAATCTGCGATAAAACAGAATTAAATAGTAAAAAATTTGTCTGATAACCATCACGTCGATATTAACATTATTGTTTTTAATAGCAGCCCCTATTTAGAGCTGCTAAGCTTGAATTTTATAGTAAAAAATCTCAAATATTCAGTACGCTAGCGATGGGTATTGGTAGTTGGTTTTCAGAGGAAGATATGGATACAGCAACACCTCAACAACATCCACAAGGCTGGCGCGTTTACGCCAATCCAAAAGCTTTGATCATGTTAGCACTTGGATTTTCATCCGGATTACCGATCTTATTAGTATTTGGTACCTTATCATTTTGGCTACGTGAGGCTGATGTTAGTAAAACCAGTATTGGCTTTTTTAGCTGGGTCGCCTTAGCCTATGGCTTTAAATGGGCATGGTCACCTCTGGTTGATCGGTTTCCATTACCGATTTTTTCACGCTTATTTGGTCGCCGCCGTGGCTGGATGTTATTTTCACAAATTGTGATTATTTTATCGTTGTGCGGTATGGCATTAAGTAATCCGCAAACCGATTTATTCAAGTTTGCCATTTTTGCCATCATGGTCGCTTTTGCCTCTGCAACTCAAGATATCGTCATTGATGCTTTTCGTATTGAACTAGCAACAGAAAGAATGCAAGCGGCGTTATCGGCAACTTACTTAGCCGGTTATCGATTAGCGATGATTATGGCGGGCGCTGGCGCATTAGCCTTTGCAGCATGGTTTGGATCAGACACCGGTTATGATCCTAGTGGCTGGAAAAGTGCCTACTTCATTATGGCTGCAATGATGCTGATTGGTGTAGTGACAACACTTATCGTCAAAGAACCGACCATTGATAATAGCGCTATAAACACCATTGAAAAAGAATATAAACAGCAACTTATCGGCAAAGGCTATAACAAGCATTACGCTAATTTAAGCGCATGGTTTTACACTGCGGTTATTATGCCGTTTCGAGATTTCTTTCAACGCTACGGTAAAAATGCACTACTTATATTACTGTTGATCAGCTGTTACCGTATATCCGATATTGTTATGGGCGTGATGGCCAATGTGTTTTACGTCGATATGGGCTTCACTAAAAATGAAGTAGCTTCCGTTTCAAAAATTTTCGGGGTTATAATGACCATTGCTGGCGCAGGTCTAGGCGGAATTCTCGTCAGTAAATTTGGCACCCTTAAAATATTAGCACTTGGCGCGGTATTGTCAGCGATTACCAATTTACTGTTTATCGTCTTTAGCTATGTTGGTAATAATATCGAAATGCTAACCGTGGTTATATCAGCAGACAACCTTGGCGCGGGCATTGCGACAGCAGCATTTATTACTTTTATGTCAAGCTTAACCAATGTTGCTTTCTCTGCCACTCAATACGCACTCTTTAGCTCGATAATGGTGCTATTCCCTAAATTTATTGCTGGGTTTTCTGGGGTTTATATTGATCACTTTGGCTATAATGTGTTTTTCTTCACCACCGCGTTAATGGGTATTCCGGTACTGATATTAATTCGTCTGTTAGCAAATAATTCTGCACTGAATATTGTTGCTACTCCAACCCACCAGCCTTAACTGCTATTTTATAAAACACCTTCTAAGGAAGTTGGCGACTAATTGCTAACTTCCTTTTCATTCCTGTCTAAAAAATCTGTCTAATATTGCGGCAATCTTAGTCTATTCAAGCAATATAAAGTTCAGATTAGTAATTCATTAATGGATCAAGATCACACTTACCGCTCACTGCAATCGATTACATCAGATCGCGATCACAAATAGCAAAGGATTGCGCAATCGTTTCATTCCCAAACGTGAAATAAAACACTAGAATCAGCGCCAACAAAACGGGGCGGCCAAACTCCCACCATCTAGATCAACATGAGCGAGATATCAAGATGCGCAAATCACTAGTAGCATTAAGCGTTTTAGCAGCAACAGCACTACCTTCGTTAGCTAATGCAGCAGATTACTCTGACAACATCCATAAAAATGATTTCAAGTGGATGCAATTCAACTTAATGTACGCGCTAAAAGAATTACCTCGCCCTGCAGATGCACATTCAGGTCACGACTACTTGGAAATGGAATTTGGCGGTCGCTCAGGAATTTTTGACCTTTATGGCTACGTTGATGTATTTAACCTAACAAATTCTGATAGCAGCGATAAAGCATCTTCACCAGATAAAATGTTCATGAAATTTGCACCACGTATTTCACTTGATGCATTAACTGGTAAAGATTTATCTTTCGGTCCTGTAAAAGAATTGTATGTTGCGACACTATTTAACTATGGTGGTAATAACGGCGGCGTTAATAACTACTTCGTTGGTCTAGGTTCTGACATTGAAATGCCATGGTTAGGTAAAATGGGCTTCAATGTTTACTCATTGTATGACATGAACAAAAAAGATTGGAATGGTTACCAAGTATCAACTAACTGGTTCAAACCTGTTTATACTTTTGAAAATGGCACTTTCATCTCTTACCAAGGTTACCTTGATTACCAATTTGGTATGAAAAAAGAATACGCATCAGCAAGTAATGGTGGTGTAATGTACAACGGTCTTGTATGGCATACAGATCGCTATGCGGTTGGTTACGGCCTAAAAGCTTACTACAATGTATACGGTATTAAAGACTCTGCGGGTCTTAAATCAACAGGTGTTTCACAATACTTCAGCCTATCTTACAAATTCTAAGCTGACGCTATAACACCATAAAAAGGCGCTCTTAGCGCCTTTTTTGATCGTCGCAATTAACCACAATGTTATGATGTCCTAAATTAGGCTAATAACGGATTCAACTGTGAACATAACCTTGGTAGGTGCTGGTGCTATTGGCACATTATGGGCGGTAAAATTAACCCAACAGCAGCATAATGTGCAATTATGGACCAAAGATTCAACGCCAGAAACAACGGTGCATTTTAGTGAATTAAACTCACCAACACTCACTACTGATTACACTTTTAGTTGCAATGACTCGCATGCTCTCACTACCAGTGACATGGTTATCATTACTGTAAAAGCATTTCAAGTTACTGCCGCCCTGACGCCTATATTGCCTTATTTAAATACCAATTGTGTAGTGGTTATCATGCATAATGGCATTGGTAGCCAGCAACAAGTTCAACAGCTGTTACCCCATAATCCAATTATCTATGCCACCACTTCTCAAGCGGCTTTCAAACCCACCCCGACAACGATTCACCATACCGGATTAGGACAAACATGGCTGGGTGCAATTAATCAGCAAGCCCAATCTCAAGCCCATATTGCAGAGATGTTTAACAGTGCATTATCCCCTAGCCAATGGCATACTAATATCTATCAACCACTGTGGCAAAAACTGGCTATTAATTGTGCAATCAACCCATTAACAGCGCTTAACCAATGCCCTAACGGTGACTTAGCCCAAAGCTGTTATCAAGCCCAACTTGACGCTATTTGCATAGAAGTTGCCCAAGTTATGATTGCTGAAGGCGTTAGTACGACGTCACAACAATTACGGCACCAAGTCGATAGCGTTATTGCTGCAACCTCTGCTAATTATTCCTCAATGAATCGTGATATTTTCCATCACCGCTTAACCGAAATCGATTATATTAACGGTTATTTAGTCCAACAAGCTCAACGCCATCACATTGACACTCCAGTCAATAAACAATTGTGGCTGGCGATTAAACACATGGAGTCACAAGACCATGAATGAATTATGTCCTCGTATCGTCGTTTGTATTGCTCCCGGCACAGAAGAAATGGAAGCAATCAACACTATCGCTATTTTAAAACGGGCTCAATTTGATGTAACGGTTGCCAGCGCTGCTGAAGACGGCGCATTAATTGTTGATGGTTCTCGCGGCATTAAGTTGGTGGCAGATACCGCATTGATCGCTATTGCCGATGAACAATTTGATGCAGTGGTATTACCCGGTGGCGTTGCGGGCGCTGAACATTTTCGTGATAGCCCATTGGTGGTCGAGTTTGTTAAACAGCACCACTATGACGGTAAATTAATCGCCGCTATTTGTGCTACGCCTGCGATTATGTTTGCTGCTAATGATATGTTCCCTAACGCATTGATGACTTGTCATCCTGCTTTTCATCACCAAATTCCAGCGGCACAATTACGTCCTAAGCGGGTGGTGTATGACAAACAAGCTCGATTATTGACCAGCCAAGGCCCAGGTACAGCCCAAGAATTTGCATTAGATATTGTTACCCAACTGACTAACAAAGCCACAACAGCCACGATTGCTGAATCAATGGTGGTATGGCCAAACATGCATTACGACGTCATGCCTGAGCGCTAACGTCAGTTTTAAAATAAAGCCGACATAAAAAAAGCCCTCAATTGAAATCATCATATTGAGGGCTTTTTTAGTGCAGCGAATAGCTTAGTGTCGCTTAAAACAATAGCACTACTCGTTTGCTTAAATTAGCGTGGGCGATAGACTTTCACGTTGTCAAAGCCATTCTCTTTCAAGTATAAGGCTTGTAAACGACTCATCACACCGTGTGCACAGTAAAGTAAGTAAGTCTTTTCTTTTGGTAAGTCGCCAAACTGAGTCGCTAGCTTATAGAATGGAATATGCTTCACTTCTACGCCATCTAACTCAAGTGGGTTTTCATCTTCTTCATCTGGGCTACGAATATCAAGCACAATAGCATCCGTTGAGATTTGTTCAACCAGTTCAACTTCAGGCGCTTGTTCTTGGCTCTGCTTTTCGATTTCACGAATATCCATCACTCGTGCCTCGTCTATAACGCGATCCAGAATAGTAAAATCAAACTTCGCTTCTTCAATCTCAAGCTTTGATTTTACAGCTTTAACGGTCGGGCTCTTTGAGATCACACCACAGAATTCAGGCATTGTTGCCGCAAAATCTTCAGTACCAATCTGGCGAGATAAATCGATAATGTCTTCTTTATCCCAGTTAATTAGCGGACGCAGAATTAACGAATCAGTCACGTTATCAATCATGCGCAGGTTAGTCAGTGTTTGGCTAGAAACTTGGCCTAACGCCTCACCTGTCACTAATGCTTGAATACCAAATTTATCAGCAATACGACCCGCAGCACGCATAAACATACGTTTTAGGATCACACCCATTTGGCCATCATCGACTTTTTCTAAGATCTCACCTACAACGGGATCAAAATCAACCGCGATAAATTTAACTTTGGCAGATGAACCGTATTTTTGCCATAAGAAGTGAGCAACTTGCTTAACACCGATCTCATGTACAGGACCACCAAGATTAAAGAAACAGTAATGTACTTTACTGCCGCGTTTAATATGCAGATAGCTTGAAACGCCAGAGTCAAAACCACCTGAAATAAGGCTTAATACGTCTTCTTGTGTTCCTAGAGGGAAGCCACCTAAGCCTTTATGGCGGAATAATACTTGGTTAAGCAAATTATGCTCAATCTCGATATTAACCGTAACATCAGGCTTTTTCAGTCTTACTTTTGCAGATTCAATTGCTTGATTAAGACCGCCGCCGACATAACGTTCAGCTTCAATTGAAGTAAAATCATGTTGGCCAACACGTTTAGCGCGTACACAGAATGTCTTACCTTCAAGGCTCTCACCCACAAGTGCAAGAGTTTGCTCAAAGATATTATGAAGATCTGTAAATTCCGTCTGCTGAACTTCAAGTGTGTGGTGAATACCAGGGGTTTGCGTTAGAGCAGCAAGCACCATGTCACGTTTAGTTTCATCAGGTTCGTTCACTTCTAATGAGAAGCGGCGATTGTAAACACTAACAGACTCAGACTGACGCTTTAAAATAATGCGCAGGTTAGATTCAAGAATTTTGATAAAACGCTTACGTACTGAATCACTTTTAACAAAAATCTCTGGATGTGGTTTAACTATAAATTTCATAACACACTTCGCTTCACTGGGTCTAAAGTACCAAACAGAATAAAGTACCAAACGGAATTAAAGGCGCGAATTATACAGCAAGGTCTCTGTCACTGAAACAAGGATATGATAACAGCAGCACTTATCTTATCGAGTCACACCATTATTATTGGTATTTATATTGATTTACCTTAGTCACAATCTTTGTAACCAGCAAATATAGCCATTAAAAATTCAACGATTATTGTTCATCAGTGCTAATTTCTTCAGAGTAATGAGGCTTACCTTGAACAATTGAAATTTCAACCCGTCGATTACGACTCCGCCCTGCGGCGGTTTTATTATCGGCAATTGGGGCAGTATCAGCCATGCCAACCACTCGCATCCGCTTACGATCAAAGCCTTTTACTTGCTCCATTGCTTGAGCTACAGAAACCGCACGTTGAGATGATATATCCCAATTAGAACGATAGAGTTCAGAATCTAACGCTTGGTTATCAGTATGTCCACTAATACGAATAATACCGGGAACATCGTTAACTAACTCAGTAACCTGCTGAATAAGAGGAATAAATTTTGGTTGCAAAAAAGCCGAACCTTCAGGGAAAGCACCTTTTTCTTTAATTCGAATTACCAGTTGTTGACCAAATGATTCAACCTCGACCGTGTTATCGGTGATTTCTCGCGCCAAAGCTTGGGTTAATACTTGTGCGGCTTGTTGTTGAGCTTGAGTCTGTTGCGGCTGAGGCTGTTTGGTCGCAGTATTATCATTAATACCGCCATCTAATACGATGCTATCTTGACGTGAACCGCCTTCACGCTCAGCAACCCCATCATGAAAATCTAATGAACGTTTCGTAATATCAATTGTTTGCTGCATGATCACTTCAATCGGCGTTGGCTCTGGACGACCCGGACGAAATTCTTGCGCAATAACACTGGTGCCTTTAGGTATATCGTTAACATCCAATACATTTTGAACCCCAAACGCATATTTCATTGATCCTGCAATTTGTTTGAATTTCAGCACATCCATTTCAGAAAATGATAACAACAATACAAAAAAACACATTAATAGTGTCGCCAGATCGGCAAATGTTGCCATCCATGGTGGAGAGCCTTTTTTGTGTGGTGGAGGTAAAGAATCCATGCTTAGCTCTTATTCATCAAAGTTCAATCGACGCTTTTTCTCGTGCAGATAGTTCTTTAAATAACTATCAATCACGCGCGGATTTTGTCCCTCTTGAATAGCTAATACACCATCAAGAATCAGTAATCGGTTCAAGCGCTCTTCGTTTTTACGTAACATCAATTTATCAGCAATCGGTAACGCCACCATATTCGCCAAAATCGAACCATATAACGTAGTTAACAACGCTACTGCCATTGCAGGCCCTATCGATTTAGGATCATCCATATTTGACAGCATCGCCACCAAGCCAATTAGAGTACCGATCATTCCCATTGCCGGTGCGACATCACCAAGTGATGAAAATATGCTTGCACCCTGTTCATGGCGCTCATTGGTTAACGCAATATCTTTACGTAATATCATTCGCACCGTATCGGCATCATGACCGTCAACCAGCAAATCAATACCTTTGCGTAAAAACGGATTCTCTACTTCCATTTCTTCTAAAGCTAAAAACCCCCCTTTGCGGGCAGAATCAGCCATAGTGACAATCTGAGCAATAAGATCATCGGGTTTATCAGTCTTAAATATAAACGCTTTTGCCGCCACTTTCGCAGCCCCAAAAAACTGACTGACATTGTATTTCATCAACACAACAAATAAGCTGCCACCAATAACGATAAATACCGACGAGGTATCGGCAAACATCACCAAATCACCACCGACTAACATTGCCATCAAAATAAAAGCAAATGCACCTAATAACCCAATAAGTGTTGCCAAATCCACGCTGAATCTCCTTCACTGTCATGGTTAATTATTACCTTAACGATCTGACAGCTAATTAACATATAACAAGAATTTATAAGGATAATAGTGAGAGTTCATCAAACAGCAGTACCATACCGCCTTATAAAATTAACTTTGCGAGCTATAGGATAAAAACCATAGTGCTATCTACTGCAAGCTAACTCTTTATCGGCCATGATTAGGTTTCATTGAGGGTTTTATTACCACTTTTGAGTGATTTTTATTGCTTTCAACGATGAAAACTACTGTCTGTGGCACAGATTACTGTGACATAATTTGACCTTAGATAGTCACTACGTTATTTTTCTTGCACTTAGATAAGAGTGAAAATGATATGGCAGCAAAAAAACCAGAGAATATGGCATTCGAAGCCGCACTTGATGAGCTAGATGCCATTGTCAATGAACTAGAATCGGGTGATATTCCATTAGAAGATGCGCTAAAGAAATTTGAGCGTGGTATTTCATTAGCTCGTAACAGTCAGTTAAAGTTAACTCAAGCAGAACAGCGAGTAGAAATTTTATTACGTGCTGATGATAATGCACCACTAACAGACTTTGAGCCAAACCATGACGAATAGTGCATCGCTACCGCAGACGTTAAAAACGCTGCAACAACGCAATAACCAATGCCTCATGGATTGGTTAGCAAAACAACCTTTTTCAGACCAAACCCTGCTAAAAGCAATGAAGCATGGTACTCTGCTGGGCGGAAAGCGCGCGCGTCCTTACCTGACTTACGTGACTGGCGAAATGCTTGGGGTTGATTATGATGATCTCGACACCGCGGCAGCAGCAGTTGAATGTATTCATGCGTATTCATTAATTCATGATGATTTACCTGCAATGGATGACGATGCATTACGCCGTGGTCAACCAACTTGCCATATTGCGTTTGATGAAGCGATGGCTATTTTAGCCGGCGATGCTCTGCAAACATTAGCCTTTGAAATTATTGCCCAAGGCCGATTGAGTCCAGAAGGACATCAACAACGTATCGCGATGGTCAGTGAATTAGCACAAGCTTCTGGTGCTGCTGGCATGTGTCTTGGACAAGCGCTCGATTTAGAAGCTGAAGGTCAACATGTTGGGCTTGAGCAACTAGAATTAATACATAAACACAAAACAGGCGCATTGATCCGTTGTGCCGTTCGCCTAGGTGCACTAGCTGCTGGCGATAAAGGACGTCAAGTTCTGCCTCAGCTAGATAAGTATGCCGACGCTATAGGCCTTGCATTTCAAGTTCAAGATGACATTTTAGATGTAATCAGCGACACTGAAACGTTAGGCAAACCTCAAGGCTCAGATATTGAGCTTGATAAAAGTACCTACCCCGCACTACTTGGGCTAGAAGGCGCACAACAAAAAGCGCAACAACTTTATCAAGAGGCGCTACAAGCGTTAGCAGCGATACCTTACAATACCTATCAATTGGAAGTTTTTGCCCGATATGTTATCGAGCGCAATAACTAAAATCAGTAAAAGCGCCGAACAGTTATGACTTTGGATATCTCAAAATACCCGCATCTCGCATTAGCAAATACGCCAGATGAATTACGATTATTGCCCGCTGAAAGTCTGCCTCAAGTCTGTGATGAGTTACGTACTTATTTACTCAAGACGGTAAGCCAAACCAGCGGCCATTTTGCCTCCGGACTCGGTACAGTCGAACTGACCGTTGCGCTTCACTATGTCTATAATACTCCGTTTGATCATGTGATCTGGGATGTTGGTCATCAGGCTTACCCGCATAAAATCCTAACGGGCCGTCGCGATCAAATGTCAACCATTCGCCAAAAAGACGGGTTGCATCCTTTTCCTTGGCGTGGCGAAAGTGAATACGATGTGCTATCTGTCGGTCATTCATCGACGTCAATCAGTGCCGGTTTAGGTATGGCGATTGCTGCTGAAAAAGAAGCGTTAGGCCGTAAAGTTGTCAGTGTTATTGGCGATGGTGCAATTACCGCAGGTATGGCGTTTGAAGCCATGAACCATGCCGGTGATATACACAGTGATATGTTAGTCATCCTTAATGATAACGAGATGTCAATTTCTGAAAATGTCGGTGGTTTAAGTAATCACTTAGCCCACTTACTGGCAGGGAACTTTTACGCATCCATTCGCGAAGGGGGTAAAAAAGTCCTGTCTAATGCGCCGCCGATTAAAGAAATCGTTAAACGTGCAGAAGAACATATTAAAGGTATGGTTGTTCCAAGCACCATGTTTGAAGAGCTTGGTTTTAATTATATCGGCCCAATTGATGGTCATGATATTGATGAGTTAGTGAAAACACTTAAGAATATGCGTCACCTTAAAGGGCCGCAATTTCTACATATCATGACTAAAAAAGGCAAAGGCTATGCGCCAGCTGAAGCAGATCCAATTAATTACCATGCGGTACCTAAATTTGATCTAAGTGAAAAACCACTGCCTAAAGCTAAAAATGCTAGTCCAACGTTTTCTAAAATCTTTGGCGATTGGCTGTGTGATATGGCTGCCGTTGATGACAAACTGATGGCTATCACACCAGCAATGCGCGAAGGCTCTGGCATGGTACGCTTTTCAAAAGAATACCCAGACCAGTATTTTGATGTCGCAATCGCTGAGCAACATGCTGTTACCTTAGCAAGCGGTATGGCAATTGGTGGCTATCACCCAATTGTGGCGATTTACTCGACCTTTTTACAACGTGGCTATGACCAGTTAATCCATGATGTTGCGATTATGGATTTACCGGTGATGTTTGCTATTGATCGCGCTGGGTTAGTCGGTGCCGATGGTCAAACTCACCAAGGTGCATTTGATATTAGCTTTATGCGCTGTATTCCTAATATGGTAATTATGGCACCAAGCGACGAAAATGAATGTCGCCAAATGCTCTATACAGGTCATCAGCATCAAGGTCCGACAGCGGTACGTTACCCGCGCGGTTGTGGTCTTGGAACTGAGGTTGAAACCACCATGACAGCCCTTGAAATTGGTAAGGGCATCGTCCGTCGCCAAGGTGAAAAAGTGGCTATTTTAAACTTTGGTGCCATGCTAGGTTATAGCTTAGATGCCGCTGAAAATTTAAATGCTACTGTTGCTGACATGCGGTTTGTAAAGCCACTTGATGAAGCATTAATTCTTGAATTAGCCGCTAATCATGATGTGCTCGTCACCGTTGAAGAAAATGCGATTGCTGGCGGTGCTGGTAGTGGCGTGATTGAGTTCCTAATGCAACAGAAATGCATTAAACCAGTGTTAACGATTGGTCTACCTGATCGTTTCATTGAACAAGGCACTCAAGCTGAACTTCACCGTATGCTAGAAATCGATGGTCCAGGTATTGAGAAGCAAATTGTTGAATATCTTGCTAAATAACCACTAATTAGTCGTTATTATCATTAATAAAGATATAAAAAAAGCCATGAATAATAACCGATTCATGGCTTTTTTATTGACTGATTAACCGTAAAGAGGGCTTAAAAACCCAACCAGTAACCAACGAACCACAATGATATCATTGCCATAAATCCAGCTAGCACATCATCAATCATAATACCAAAGCCACCTTCAACATGTTTATCCAACCAGCTGATCGGCCATGGCTTTAGCATGTCAAAAAAGCGGAATAAAATAAAGCCGGCTAAGATCCATTGCCAAGATACCGTTGGCGCAACGGCCATGGTGATCCAAAAACCGACAAATTCATCCCACACGATGCTGCCGTGGTCATGCACTTTCATATCAGTTGAGGTTATATGACAAATACGGATCCCGATAATCGCAGCAACCAATACTGCCACTAAGTACCAACCAAAAGGTAATTGGGCAAGGATAAGGTATAAAGGAATAGCTGCGAGTGTTCCCATGGTGCCGGGAATATATTTAGCCAAACCACTACCAAAACCTGTGGCTAATAAGTGCCAAGGATTGTTCATTTTTAATAAATCTTTTGGATTAGTGCTCACGCGAATACCTTAGTTATCTTTAACAACAAAATGATCCCAACCAAACAGTTGCCATGTCAGTGGTTTACCGAATTGTAATAATGACAAGCCGCTACCTGCCTTTACTTTACCAATACAACTATATTTAACATTAGTATGCGCTAAAGCGGCTTTTAATGCATCTCGATTAGCTGCTGGGGCAGTAAAACATAGCTCATACTCTTCACCACTGGATAATGCCAGCTGCTGTGCTTGTTGGCGATCACCTTTACAAAATGCTAATAATTCAGCAGATAATGGTAATTGCTCGACCTCAATTTCAATGGCGATGTCTGATCGCTCTGCAATATGTTTTACGTCAGCGACCACACCATCAGAAATATCTAAAGCTGCCGAAGCAATACCGCGTAAAGCCTCACCAACACTGACTCGAGGTGACGCTTTAAAATGCCGCTCTATAAGGGTTGCTGCTAAATGAGCATCACAATCTTGTTGGCCTAATATCAAGGCTAATCCTGCAGCACTATCACCAAGGTAACCGGTGACATAGACATCATCCTCAACTTGAGCACCACTGCGGGTTAATGCTTGACCGCGTGGCACCAAGCCTTGCACGGTCAAAGTAATACTCAATGGCCCCTTGGTGGTGTCGCCACCAATTAATTGAATATTATATTGATTGGCAAGCTCAAAAAAACTATGGCAAAAAGGGGCTAACCACGCTTCATCAATAGTGGGCAATGTTAACGCCAATGACACCCATGCTGGGGTTGCGCCCATTGCAGCTAAATCACTTAAATTAGACGCCAACGCTTTATAAGCAACCGCTGCTGGATCAGCGTCAGCTAAAAAATGGGTACCAGCAACCAGTGAATCGGTACTCACTGCGACAGAATAATCAGCAGCTACATTCACGAGTGCACAATCATCACCAATCGCTAAAGCAACATCATCACGTTGCAATTGCTGCTGAGCGAAATAATGTTTAATGATATCAAATTCATTTTTTGCCATAGTTCTCTTTTTCCTCAATAAAAAAAAGCCAGCTAATAAGCTGACTTCTTTCATCGTACTCAACGCAATAAAAAATTACTTATCTTTTTTACGTAGAGATGGTGCAGCTTTATCTAACACACCATTGACGAATTTGTGGCTATCTTCGGCACCGAAGAGTTTCGCTAATTCGATTGCTTCGTTGATCACAACTTTAAATGGTACGTCTTCACGCTTAACCATTTCGTACATTGCAAGACGAAGTAGAGCAAGTTCCATCTGGTCTAGATCCTGAAGAGGACGAGACAAGTATGGGCGCATTTTGCTATCAAGTTCTTGATGGCTTAATACAACACCTGCAAATAAATCGCGGAAATAAGCAACATCAGTGTCTGGCGCTTTACATGCAGGCGCATCAGTTTGATGTTCTTCTTCTTCAAACTTATCGCCTGAAAGGAAATATTGCTCAATATCAGCAACATTACCTTTGGTAAGTTGCCAAGAGTAAACAGCTTGTACAGCAAATTGACGTGCATTACGACGCGCGGCTGGTTTCACAGTAACCCCCATTAGGATTCGATTTGGGACAGGACATTTACCATTTCGAGCGCGCTTAGTGCAGCCTCTGCCCCTTTATTACCAGCCTTGGTACCGGCACGCTCAATGGCTTGTTCTATAGAATCAACAGTCAACACACCAAAAGCAACTGGAGTATTATACTCTAGTGCAACTTGTGCTAGACCCTTGTTACACTCACCAGCAACATAGTCAAAATGAGGTGTACCACCACGAATAACTGAGCCTAATGCTACGATAGCATCATAGCGATCACTCTTCGCAACTTGCTGGGCAACAAGCGGTAATTCATAAGCACCAGGGCAACGAACAACAGTGATATTATCTTCACTAACCTGGCCTTGACGTTTCAGCGCATCTAATGCACCTGAAAGTAAACTTTCGTTAATAAAGCTATTAAAGCGTGCAATTACGATAGCAATTTTTGCGTTTGGTGCCGCGATGGCGCCTTCAATTACCTTCATGGGCCTTCCTGTGACTATGTCTTTCCGGTTTGAGAAACCGCGGGAGTCTAACACACTTTACGATATGTCTGCTATCCACATCCGTCGGTTTCAGAGGATTTGTTACTATTTATTGCGTATTCGTTGATGAACCAACCAATAAGCGCATGATCAATCGTTTGTTATTCGCAAATATATTCAACCACTTCAAGACCAAACCCAGACAGTGAATGGTAGCGTTGCGTGCTTGATGATAATAGGCGCATCTTACCAATACCAAGATCTGATAAGATTTGAGAACCGACACCCACTTGACGTGAAGGATTATATGGACTGACCTTCACTTGTGGACGACCTTCATTTTCAGCGGCAATATTTTTAACTTTATTAATAATACTATCCGTTGAATCTTGCTTGCTCAATACCACCAGTACGCCATTTTCAGCACTGATACGTTGCATTGCTGCAGGCAATGTCCACTGCGTTGCACCTGATTGTAAAATATCTTTAAAGGTATCTTGTAAATGCACTCGCACCAATGTCGATGCATTCGCTTCAATATCACCTTTACATAGCGCGTAATGAATTTGATCATCAATTTTATCGCGGTAAGTGATCATATCAAACTCACCAAATTCAGTATTGAGCTTACACTCACCAACACGCTCAATGGTAGTTTCATGGTGATTACGGTACTCAATAAGATCGGCAATAGTACCCAGCTTTAAGCCGTGCTTTTCAGCAAAAATTTCTAATTGAGGGCGACGTGCCATGGTGCCATCTTCGTTAAGAATCTCAACAATTACACTTGATGGTTCAAGGCCTGCTAAACGGGCAATATCACAACCAGCTTCAGTATGACCAGCACGAGTAAGTACGCCACCTTCTTGTGCCATCAATGGAAAGATATGACCAGGCATCACAATATCAGCAGAAGTCGCATCGGCCGCAACTGCAGCTTGTACGGTACGAGAACGATCAGCAGCTGAAATACCGGTCGTTACACCTGTTGCTGCTTCAATAGAAATAGTAAACGGCGTGCCAAATTGTTCAGTATTATCTTGAACCATCAATGGTAGGCCCAATTTCTGACAACGTGCCTTGCTTAAGGTTAAGCAAATTAAACCACGGCCATACATGGCCATAAAGTTAATCGCTTCTGGGGTGATTTTTTCTGATGCTATGATCAGATCGCCTTCATTTTCGCGATCTTCATCATCCATCAAAATAACCATTTTACCTTGGCGAATATCATCAATGATTTCTTTTGCACTACTTAAAGCCATAATACTACCCTTATTGTTATGTTGCTTTATTACCCATAAAGCAATGCTTAACCGAGAAACCCTGTTCTCGCCAATAAATCCATTGTCACTTGAGGTTGTTTTTCTGCGGCTTTATCACCAAGCATCAATCGTTCAAGGTAACGCGCGATAACATCAACCTCAAGGTTAATTTTACGACCAACACTAAAGTCAGCCATGGTGGTTTCAGCAGCAGTGTGTGGCACGATAGTTAATTTAAATTCATCACCACGCACAGCATTTACTGTCAAGCTAATGCCATCAACCGCCACCGAACCTTTCTCTGAAATATATTTTGCGAGCTGTGGCGGTACTTTGATCCAAAACTCAATCGCACGCCCCACATGCTGGCGCTCAATCACTTCAGCCACAGCATCAACGTGACCAGACACCATATGGCCACCAAAACGGGTGGTCGCTAACATGGCTTTTTCTAAATTAACCACTTGGCCGGCTTTGTAATTCGCAAATGCGGTGCGGTTAAGTGTTTCTAACGAAAGATCAGCGACATAACCTTTACCCGTTAATTTAACCACGGTAAGGCATACACCATTGGTGGCAATACTATCGCCTAACTTAACGTCCGTTAAATCTAAGGTTCCTGAATCAACGGTAACAGCAACATCAGCACCTTTAGGTGTTAGTGCAGATATTTTACCGACAGCTTCTATAATTCCAGTGAACATGCTCAGCCCTTAATTTCACTATTTTATTTATTATTTTGTACGGTTGCCATTATACGAATATCACAATCAATCATACAAACATCAGTAATAGTTAACAACGGCGTTTGTGCCATCGTTGTCAGTCCGCTAATATCAATTAGACCACGACTGTCGCTACCCATTAATTTAGGCGCTTGATATAAAATCAATTTATCCACTAACTGCTGTTGCAATAATGCGCCAGCTAAACGTGCACCAGCTTCGACCCAAATATGATTAATGCCGTATTGCGCCAAGCGCGACATTAATGCCACTAAGTCAAGCTGATGACTGTTAGTTTGAGTTGGAAGTTGCCATTGCTGAACAGAATCAGGCCATGCTTCGGTGCCGATAGACGTGCGAGCTAAGATAGTCTCACCAGGCAGGTGGAAAAGTTGATAATCAGGTGTGAGTCGATTCTGACTGTCAATGATAACCCGTATGGGTTGACGTAATGCCGCTTGAGGATAAGCGTGTTGAACAGCTTGGTCTAATTCACTCCAACGTACATTAAGCGATGGATCATCAGCTATTACGGTAGCACTGGTTGATAAAATCGCACCTGCCTGCGCACGAAAATGTTGCACATCAGCGCGAGCTTTAGGACCTGTGATCCACTTGCTGACGCCATTTGCTAATGCTGTTCGACCATCTAAACTCGCAGCAAGCTTTAATTCAACATATGGCATTTGTAGAGTCATTTGCTTAATAAAGCCAGGATTCAGTGCTTGAGCTTCCGCTGCGAGTACACCAACTTCAACATCGATACCTGCCGCTTGTAACATCGCAATACCACGCCCTGAAACGGCGGGATTAGGATCGACCATCGCACAAACAACCCGTGCAACGTTGGCATTAATTAACGCTTCAGCACAAGCTGGAGTTCGCCCGTAATGGCAGCACGGCTCTAAAGTCACATACACCGTTGCCCCTTGGGCGCGCTGCTGTGCCTGCCGTAATGCAAACACTTCAGCATGAGGCTGTCCTGCCTGATAATGATATCCCTCACCGACGATGTCGTTGCCATTTACTATCACACAGCCAACATTTGGATTAGGGGCGGTGGTATAACGGCCAAGCTTGGCAAGCGCTATGGCTCGCGACATCATTTTTTGATCAGTGTGTGTCATTATTGTTAGTCTTAACGATGCTGAGTGTTAACGTTCTAATTTGGCAATTTCCTCACCAAACTCACGAATATCTTCAAAACTACGATAAACAGAAGCAAACCGGATATAAGCAACTTTATCCAATTCTTTTAACGCTTCCATCACTAAATTACCAATCATCTCCGAAGGCACTTCACGCTCACCTGTCGCTCGAAGACAAGATTTAATACTATTAATTGCCCGTTCAATATCATCAGTACTTACGGGACGTTTCTCTAATGCTCGCTGAATACCGCCGCGTAATTTTTCTTCATTAAACGGATCACGGTTACCATTGGTCTTCACTACGCGAGGCATCACAAGCTCTGCCGTTTCAAACGTAGTATAACGCTCATTACACGCTAAACATTGGCGGCGTCGGCGTACTTGGTGGCCATCGGCAACCAATCGAGAATCGATTACTTTGGTGTCATTTGCACCGCAAAAAGGACAATGCATTTAGCCTCCTACATTCAATCGACTCAGTGTAACCCATTTCATCGCTTTAATAAGACTATCACCCCCTTTTTTCTAATAAATCGGCTTAAAAGTAACAATTATCATTAATAATGGTCGATTTACTTTATTTAAAAAATAAAAAAGGCTCACCTAGAAATAGGCAAGCCTCATCACAACTATTATAACAGCGCTTCAATTACGCTGTTATCGACTCAATTATGCGTATACAGGAAGACGCTTACAGATTTCAAGCACTTTCACTTTAGTGGCTTCAATCACAGCAGTGTCATTAACGTTATCCAACACATCACACATCCAACCAGCTAGTTGACGTGCGTCATCAGCATTAAAACCACGGCGAGTAATAGAAGGCGTACCAACGCGAATACCAGAAGTTACAAACGGGCTACGCGGGTCATTCGGAACGCTATTTTTGTTTACAGTAATGTTTGCTGCACCCAGTGCGGCATCCGCTTCTTTACCTGTAATGCCTTTATCAATTAAATCGACGAGGAATAAGTGGTTTTCAGTGCTACCAGAAACGATCTTGTAACCACGTTTGATAAACTCTTCAACCATGGCTTTGGCGTTGACAACCACATTCGCTTGGTAAACTTTAAACTCAGGTTCCATGGCTTCTTTAAACGCTACCGCTTTCGCTGCGATAACATGCATTAATGGGCCACCTTGACCGCCAGGGAATACTGCAGAGTTGAGCTTTTTGTAAAGCTCTTCACCTTCATTGGATAGAATCAAACCACCACGAGGGCCAGCCAATGTTTTATGGGTAGTCGTGGTAACAACATGCGCATGAGGGACTGGGTTAGGATAAACACCAGCGGCAATCAAACCTGCTACGTGAGCCATATCAACGAATAAATATGCACCTACTTTGTCAGCAATTTCACGCATTTTTTCCCAGTCAACAACTTGAGAATAAGCAGAAAAACCACCAATGATCATTTTTGGTTTATGCTCTAACGCCAATGCTTCCATTTCTTGGTAGTCAATTTGACCACTTTCATCAATACCGTAAGGAATGATGTTGTATAACTTACCAGAGAAGTTTACTGGTGAGCCGTGAGTTAAGTGACCGCCATGTGCCAAGCTCATACCTAATACTGTATCGCCAGCATTCAATAACGCCATGTAAACCGCATTATTTGCTTGAGAGCCTGAGTGCGGCTGAACGTTTGCATACTCAGCACCAAATAACTGACAAGCACGATCAATAGCAAGTTGTTCTGCTTTATCAACAAACTCACAACCACCGTAGTAACGCTTACCAGGGTAACCTTCAGCATATTTATTTGTCAGCTGAGAACCTTGTGCTTCCATTACACGCGGGCTAGTGTAGTTTTCAGAAGCAATCAACTCGATGTGTTCTTCCTGACGGGCTGTTTCTTCCTGAATAGCTGCAAATAGTTCCGCATCATAATCAGCAATGTTCATATCGCGCTTTAACATCTGTATCTCCTGACTCAGCTAAGTTTTATCCTATTTTAAGTAAAAAACGAAAATCCACAAACCTAGACGCCACGTAGACGCAAACGTTTTCGTTTTACTTTTTATCTGCTGACTATCTTACATAAATTGATCTAAATCAGAAAGTCCTAAATGTGCTTTTCTTTGTTGTAAAAAAAATCGATTACTAGACTGACTTCATGCTTCGACAGCTATTTATTAACATAAAATGAAGCCATAAAAAAGGAGCTGCATAATTGCAACTCCTCTTAATGTTTCATCATGATTTACCATCACAAATTAAATAGCATCTTCATCTTCTTCGCCGGTACGAATACGTACCACACGCTCAATATCAAACATGAAGATTTTACCATCGCCAATCTTGCCGGTTTGAGCGGTTTCTACAATGGTGTCGATACATTGTTCTGCAACTTCATCAGTCACTACAATTTCGATTTTCACTTTAGGTAAAAAATCGACCATGTATTCAGCACCACGATAAAGCTCGGTATGGCCTTTTTGTCGACCAAATCCTTTGACTTCCGACACTGTCATGCCCGTGATACCCACTTCAGCTAACGCTTCACGAACATCATCAAGTTTAAATGGCTTAATAATGGCTTCAATTTTTTTCATTGTCATCATCCTTTGCTGAGCAGAAGTTCGGGATCGCAATACTGATCACCGACTTGATTAAATTAGGGTTATTATCACAGATTCAATGCAGTAATTTAATCACATTTAATATTCTTGAATGTAATTAGTTTCCATTCGCCGCAAAAGCAGCAACACGGAATACAGTAATACCAAGCCATTGATTACCATAATAGCAATATCATGATATTTAGCAGGAAAAACATTAGGAATGAAAGGAATTAGACTAAATTGCAAAAATAATGTTACTGCGGGAATATAAAAATAAAGAGGAATAAATCCCCACTTTTCACCTCTAAATAAGCCAACACAAGCAACCACGCCAGAGATCAATACTAATAAAGTAACAATCACAGGCACCATACCCAGTAAATCGTACCTTAACGCATGCACCAATGTCTCAATATGTTGAATCAGACCGATTACCACGAGTACGGCGAGTAACTTCGTCGCACCAATAAGGCGATAATTGCTGGGAATATCCAATCCCATTATTGTTTCATCCTTGTAACGACACCGTGGCCATTTTTACTTATTCGTTATATTAATTATCCCAATGTTTTTTCAAGGTTAATGTGATCAATGTCAACTTCATATTTATTTTATAATTACCGTGGTTACACGATAAAAAAAGCTGCCAAAATTGACAGCTTTTTGATACTAACTAAATGATTGTTAACCGAGATTAACTCGTGCGTTACGGAACATACGCATCCAAGGGCTATTTTCGCTCCAATCATCTGGATGCCAAGAGTTGGCGACAGTACGGAATACTCGCTCTGGGTGCGGCATCATAATGGTGACGCGGCCATCTTGCGTGGTTAAGCCGGTAATACCGTTTGGCGAACCATTAGGGTTAGCAGGGTAGTTTTGAGTCACATTGCCGTAGTTATCAAGGTAACGTAGTGCAATCGTTCCTGACTGCTCAATCGCTGCCAAATGGTCGGCATTACGGACTTCAACTCGACCTTCGCCATGTGAAACCGCGATTGGCATCCGTGAACCTGCCATTTCATTAAAGAACAATGAATCACTCTTTTGTACTTCAACTAAACTAAAGCGCGCTTCAAAACGCTCTGATTCGTTACGCACAAAACGCGGCCATAAATCAGCACCTGGAATCAGCTCATGCAGATTAGACATCATCTGACAACCATTACATACACCTAACGCCAGCGTATCTGGGCGAGTAAAGAATGCAGCAAATTGGTCACGAGCAATATTGTTAAATAACACTGATTTTGCCCAGCCTTCACCCGCACCTAATACATCACCGTAAGAGAAGCCACCACAAGCGACTAAACCATTAAAACCGTCAAGCTGTACCTTACCGCTAAGAATATCACTCATATGAACATCTTTAGCTTCAAAGCCAGCACGATCAAACGCAGCCGCCATTTCAACGTGAGAGTTAACCCCTTGCTCACGTAGAATTGCCATTTGTGGTTTGGCACCAAAATTAATCGCAGGTGCAATAAATGGCGCTGCAACATCTTCATTAATATCAAATGTTAACTGAGTATGTAAGCCTGGATCTTGGGTATCTTTCTTGGCTTCAAATTCTTGTAATGCTCCAGCTGGATTATCACGCATCGCTTGCATTTGATAGGTTGTTTCAGCCCAGATTGCACGTAATTCAGTGCGATTCTGTTCAAGCACTAAATCATTGCCATTCCAAATACGTACAACATCTTCTTCAATCACTGTACCAATGATGTGACTGCATGCCGCTAAACCATTTGCAGCCAGTACAGATTGAACAACGTCAACATCATCACTACGAACTTGAATCACAGCACCCAGTTCTTCGCTAAATAACGCTGCTAGCACATCATCACATTCATCGGTTGCGGTAGTATTAATATCAACTTCAATACCCGTGTGACCGGCAAATGCCATTTCAGCTAAGGTAACATACAGACCACCATCACCTCGGTCATGGTAAGCCAATAACTTATCATCACGCACCAAGGTTTGCATTGCATAGAAGAAGCCTTTTAGTAATTCAGGGCTATCAACGTCAGCGGTTTTATCACCTAATTGCTTATAAACTTGTGCTAAAGCGGTCGCACCCAAACGGTTTTGACCACAACCGAGATCGATTAAGATTAAGCTAGATTCGCCTTTATCGGTGCGTAATTGCGGTGTCACGGTTTTACGGACATCTTCAACGCGACCAAAAGCAGTGATCACTAATGACAATGGTGAGGTGACTTCTTTTTCCTCACCATTTTGCTGCCACTTCGTTTTCATTGACATTGAATCTTTACCCACAGGGATAGTTAACCCTAATGCTGGGCATAGTTCTTCGCCAATGGCTTTTACTGCTTCGTATAAGCCGGCATCTTCACCAGGGTGACCCGCAGGTGACATCCAGTTAGCCGATAAGTTAATCCGCTTCATATCGCCGATATCAGTCGCTGCAATATTGGTGATCGCTTCACCAACTGCTAAACGCGCAGAAGCACCAAAGTTAAGCAGCGCAACAGGCGTACGCTCACCCATCGACATCGCTTCGCCGTGGTAACTATCATAACTTGCTGCGGTTACCGCACAGTTAGCCACTGGCACTTGCCAAGGACCGACCATTTGATCACGTGCAACCAGTCCGGTAACACTGCGATCACCGATGGTAATTAGAAACGTTTTTTCCGCTACTGCAGGCAGACGTAAAACACGTTGCGTGGCAGCTTCAATGGTGATCTCACTGCGATCAAGTGGCTGCCCAACCACTGTCAGCGTTTGTGCATCGCGGTGCATCTTCGGCGCTTTACCCAATAAAATATCCATTGGCATATCAATTGGAGTGTTGTCGAAATGACTATCTTCAAGGCTTAAATGACGCTCAGCTGTGGCTTCGCCTACGACTGCATAAGGTGCACGTTCACGCTGACAAATAGCATCAAATGTTGCCATGTTTTCAGGTGCAATCGCTAATACATAACGCTCTTGTGATTCATTACACCAAATCTCAAGTGGACTCATGCCAGGTTCATCATTGGGTACATCACGTAGCTGGAATTTACCACCACGCTCACCATCATTGACGAGCTCTGGTAAAGCATTAGAAATACCCCCCGCGCCTACGTCGTGAATAAAGGCAATCGGGTTGTCATCACCCATCTGCCAACAACCATCAATCACTTCCTGACAACGACGTTCCATTTCTGGGTTTTCACGCTGTACTGAAGCGAAATCTAAATCTTCTGCTGATTGACCAGATGCCATTGATGATGCAGCACCGCCACCGAGACCGATGTTCATTGCCGGACCACCAAGTACAATTAACTTAGCGCCAACAGGGATCTCTTTCTTCTGGACGTGATCGGCACGAATATTACCCATACCACCAGCAATCATGATTGGCTTATGATAACCACGGATTTCTTCACCCGCGTGAGAAGTGACTTTTTCTTCGTAAGTACGGAAATAACCTAATAAGTTAGGACGGCCAAATTCGTTATTAAATGCGGCGCCACCTAATGGGCCCTCAAGCATAATATCTAACGCGGTAACGATACGATCTGGCTTACCAAAATCGGTTTCCCACGGCTGTTCAAAACCAGGTACACGTAAGTTAGAAACCGTAAAGCCAACTAAACCAGCTTTAGGTTTGCCGCCAATACCAGTTGCGCCTTCATCACGAATCTCACCACCTGAGCCTGTCGCTGCGCCCGGCCACGGTGAAATTGCCGTTGGGTGGTTATGGGTTTCTACTTTCATCAAAATGTGATTATCTTCTTGATGATAAGTGTATTGACGAGATTGTGGATCTGGGAAGAAACGTCCCACATGCGAGCCTTCCATTACCGCAGCATTGTCTTTGTAAGCTGACAACACATGCTCATGGTTATGCTCATAGGTATTTTTAATCATTTTAAATAATGATTTTGGCTGATCGACACCATCGATAGTCCAATCAGCATTAAAAATCTTGTGGCGACAATGCTCCGAGTTCGCTTGAGCAAACATCATTAATTCAATGTCGTTAGGGTTACGACCGAGCTTAGTAAAGTTTTCAACCAAGTAATCAATTTCATCTTCCGCTAAAGCCAAACCTAAACTAAGGTTCGCTTGCGCTAATGCTTGGCGTCCGCCAGTTAAAATATCAACACTTTTAACTGGTGCTGGTTGAGCTTGAATAAATAACGCTGCTGCTGCCTCAACATTATCTACCACCACTTCCATCATGCGGTCATGAAGTAATGCTTTTAACTCACTCAATTGTGGTGCTGTTAGCGGCGATGATGATTCAACATAATAAGCACTGCCACGCTCAAGGCGTTTAATAGTGGTTAAACCACAATTACGAGCAATATCAGTCGATTTTGAAGACCAAGGAGAAATGGTGCCAGGACGAGGAATAACAAGTAGCAATAAACCTTTAGGTTCGTGCTCTGCAATCGTTGGGCCGTATGTGAGTAGACTTGTTAGTTTAGCTTGTTCATCAGCTGTTAACGTTGTCGCTACATCAGCAAAATGTGCAAACTCAGCATAAATACTGATAATTGGCAGATCTAACTCATGACAACGCTCAAGTAACTTATTAACGCGAAACTCAGACAAAGCGGGTGAACCACGCAAAATTTCCATGTGCAAAGGTCTCTCGATTAGCAGGTTAAAAAAAGTGGTATTGAGGTAAACTTCATCATCTAGAAGCCTATCTCAATAACACCTAATGCACCTTTGTGCTCTGCTGCACTACTAGGCAACGGTTAATGAGCGCCTAGTATAAGGGAATTTTTTTTGTGACGTAACACCTGACGCAACCGTTTGCGTGTTTTTTTTTCAATCTTTATAAAAATATCAAAAAAATCCCTATTACTGTTATTTTTGGGTCATTTTTTAACCATAAAATAGCGTAATGTTTGCTTAACTATTCCAATATCTAAATTATGATCATCAACTTAACAGTTCAACTTTGCGCAATTAGCAGGGTTTGATATAAATAGCCGTTAATTTTTACTGTGGGTCAGCTTAGTTGATAAATATACAATTCTTCACTCTACTACGTCGTATGATGAGCATTTTATTATTAATATTGCTAACTAACGGCTGCCAGTGGCAAGAAAACAAAACCACTAGCCTTGAAAAAATCCGCAAAAGTGGCGTATTACGGGTGGGAACGCTAAATAACCAACTGTCCTACTATATTGGTGCAGAAGGTCCAACGGGGCTGGATTATGAACTCGCACAAACTTTTGCTAAAAAGCTGGGAGTTAAACTTGAAATAACTGCCATGTTTACTTTATCAGAGTTATTTCCCGCCTTAGAGCGTGGCGATATTGATATTATTGCAGCCGGTCTTGCTGTAACGCCCGATCGCCTGCAAGATTTTCATCCGGCGCCAGCTTATTACTACGCCAGCCAAATTGTGGTGTATAAAAAAGGCCAACGTCGCCCTCGAGATCTCACTGAGCTGGCAAAAAATAATGGCCGTTTAGCCGTTGTCAGTGGATCTAGCCATGAACAAAAACTAGAGCTGATTCGTAAAAATCACCCAACACTGCAATGGCAATCAATGCCAGAATCAGACATTAACGATCTATTAATTAAAGTCGCCAACGGTGATCTCGATTATACCGTGGCTGATTCTGTTGATGTGGCGCTATTACAACGTATCCATCCTGATATCGCCGTTGCACTTGAATTAACTCAAGATGAACCTGTAAGTTGGTTTGTTAAGCAAAGCAGCAACGATAGTTTATATGCGCTTATCATTGAGTTTTTTGGGCAATTGAAACAAAACGGCACTATGGCGCAATTGGAAGAGAAATATTTTGGTCATATCGACCAATTTGATTATGTTGATACCCGTGCATTTTTACGTGCAGTGAACAACACACTGCCGCAATGGGAGGCGTTATTTAAACAATATGCTAATGGCTTTGATTGGCGTTTATTAGCGGCACTATCTTACCAAGAATCGCATTGGGATCCGCAAGCAGTATCACCAACCGGCGTTCGAGGCATGATGATGTTAACCCTGCCAACAGCAGAATCTGTCGGTGTCACCAATCGTTTAGATCCAGAACAAAGCATTCGTGGTGGCAGTGAATACCTGCGTAAGATGATTGCACGTGTACCTGACAGTATTGAAGAACATGAAAAAGTGTGGTTTGCACTCGCCTCTTATAATGTCGGCTTTGGTCACTTGATGGATGCACGTCGATTAACTAAGTCACAAGGGGGTAATCCCAATACTTGGGCTGATGTCAAACAACGACTACCATTATTAGGACAACGTAAATATTACACTCAATCACGCTATGGCTACGCGAGAGGTGATGAAGCGTTAAATTACGTCGAAGGTATTCGGCGTTATTATCAAAGTATTATTGGCTATGAGCGCGCTCACAGCGGTAAGTATGAAAATGAGCATCTAAAAATTATTGATGGTCTACAAACCATCAATACGCCACCAACACTGTTGGCACCGACAGCGTCACCATCAACGTCATCGGTACAGGTAACGCCATAATCATAACGGTAACCAGCAGCCATAAAAATAGCCATAGGAACCCACCTATGGCATGGCCACTATTTAGAGTAATCGTCTGATTTTTTACGCAATGAGAGTTTGATCAACCTTTGATCATCAACTGCTAAAGATTACTACCAATAGGTGCATTGTTATGCATAATGAAATTAACAACATTAAACAATGGCATTGCTAACGGTGGCTGCGAGGTTTATTCGCGGGCTGGTTGTTCTACCGTGATATCAACTCAATGGATGGATCCATGAAAGTAACCAAATTAAAATCAAAAACTCAACATATCGCCAAACGTATCACTTCAGCGGCAACACGCCGTAAACGCTTAAGCAGTAATGTGCGTAAAAAGATTCTATGGCGTCAACGTAGTTGTATGCTATCAGCAACCACAGAACACAGTTGCCCAAGCCACTAATATAACCAGCTCGGTATTATTTAATTGCTTGAAAATAACTACCGAGCCGATTTTATTTACTCCCCCCAACCTCAAACATCATTTGATGCTTGTCTTGCGGCAAGTTTGGCGGCTTTTTTCTCTGCTCGACGACGCTTAAAAAAAGCTTGTAGCTGAGCACGGCATTCACTAGCAAGAACATCACCTTCAAACAGAACATGATGATTAACGCCCTCATAGCTCAGTAAGTTCATGGTGCTACCTGCCGCGCCCGTTTTTGCATCGTGAGCACCAAACACCACTTTACCTACTCGGCTATGTACTATCGCACCTGCACACATTGGGCATGGCTCTAACGTCACATATAAGGTGGTATCAACAAGACGATAGTTTTGCAGTGTTTGTCCGGCTTGGCGCAGTGCCATCATTTCAGCATGTGCCGTCGCATCATGATGACCAATAGAACGATTCCAACCTTCACCAACAATCACGCCATTATGAACCACTACCGCTCCAACAGGCACCTCACCTTCAGCTTCTGCTTGCGCAGCCAATTCCATCGCACGACGCATAAACACCGCGTCAGCTGCTGCTGAAGATAACCTTTCTTGGTTTTTATTTGACATCAGTTATCACTACTTACAAATCATAATGACTAATATGCGGTAATTGCTCAGCAAGATAATCCACCAGCATTCTGACTTTAGGTGATAAATGACGATTATGTGGATAAAGCGCCCAAATACCTTCATCAGGCTCTTGGTAATTAGTCAAAATAGGCACGATGGCACCCGATTCTAAATCTTTATCAATATAATAGTCAGGTAGCTGCGCTAAACCGATACCTTTAATCACTGCATCTCGTAAACCATAACCACTATTACAGTTAAGGGTACCGCTCACACGAATACTTTTCTCTTTACCTGATTCTTGAAAACGCCAATGATCATAGTTACCAATTAAGCAATTATGTTGACGCAGCTCAGATAATGAATGTGGAATACCAAACTTTTGTAAATAAGCTGGCGATGCACAAACATACATGGTGCGGCTGGTTAAACGCTTCGCCATCATTGATGAGCTGGTCAAACGTCCTAAACGAATCGCGAGATCAAAGCTACCTTCCACCAAATCAACTTGGCGGTTAGTCATATCAATCGCGACTTCTACTTCAGGATACTGCAGCATGAAATCATTAACTAACGGCATAATGTACTTTTCGCCGTACGTTACTGGCGCGGTTAATTTGATCAACCCTTGTGGCTTACCACGTAAATTGCTGATAGCTCGCTCAGCATCTTCTAGTCCATCTAACACTTGACGACAATGTTGATAATAAACATTGCCTTCTTCTGTTAATGAAACCTTACGGGTAGTACGGTAAAATAATTTAGTATTAAGTCGATTCTCTAACGCACTCACTTGACGACTGACTTGTGCAGTAGATATGCCGAGTCGTTTTGATGCAGCAGTAAAACTTTCGGTTTCTGCTACGGCAACAAATTCTGTTACCCCTTCCCATAGAAACATTCTAAACACCTATTGATAATGTGATCGAACGTCAATATGACGCTTGCACCACTGATTATTACACATTCGTAAAAGTAATTTGCACTTTTAGGTAATTATCATTATTCGAGAAACAAATACAATAGCAACCATCGAAACGGGGCAAGAAAATAATAACTTTTCCCTTTCCACCCAATTTTCATCTACTTTTGATGAAGTAGACATAAATATAATTAGAGTGAAGATTATGACTGACAAATTTATCAAATCAAAAGCTGCTATCGCATGGGGTCCAAAACAACCTCTTTCTGTTGAAGAAATTGATGTAATGCTACCTCGTGCTGGTGAAGTATTAGTTCGCATCGTTGCAACTGGCGTATGTCACACAGATGCATTCACATTATCTGGTGACGATCCAGAAGGTATCTTCCCTGCAATCCTTGGTCACGAAGGTGGCGGTATTGTTGAAATGATTGGTGAAGGCGTAACAAGTGTTGAAGTTGGCGATCACGTAATCCCACTTTACACTGCAGAGTGTGGCAAATGTAAATACTGCCTATCTGGYAARACTAACCTTTGTCAGGCAGTACGTGAAACTCAAGGTAAAGGCCTAATGCCAGATGGCACAACCCGTTTCTACAAAGACGGTCAGCCAATCTTCCATTACATGGGCTGTTCTACTTTCTCTGAGTACACTGTACTTCCAGAAATTTCTTTAGCTAAAATCAGCAAAGAAGCACCACTTGAAGAAGTTTGTCTACTAGGTTGTGGTGTAACAACTGGTATGGGTGCAGTACTTAACACTGCGAAAGTTGAAGAAGGCAATACTATTGCTGTCTTTGGTCTAGGCGGTATCGGTCTTGCTGCTATCATCGGTGGTACTATGGCTAAAGCAAGCCGTATYATTGCGATTGATATCAACGAAAGCAAATTCGACCTTGCTCGTAARCTAGGTGCAACAGATTGCATYAACCCAATGAACTACGACAAGCCAATTCAAGAAGTGATTGTTGAAWTRACTGAYGGCGGCGTAGATTACTCTTTTGAGTGTATCGGTAACGTTAATGTTATGCGTTCAGCGCTAGAGTGTTGTCACAAAGGTTGGGGCGAATCAGTAATCATTGGTGTAGCTGGTGCAGGTCAAGAGATTTCTACCCGCCCATTCCAACTAGTGACTGGTCGTGTATGGCGTGGTTCTGCATTCGGTGGCGTTAAAGGTCGTTCAGAGCTTCCAGGTATCGTTGACCGTTACATGGCAGGTGAATTCCAACTTGATGACTTCATCTCATTCAACATGGGCCTAGACGACATCAATAAGTCATTTGACCTATTGCACGAAGGTAAGAGTATCCGTACGGTTATTCACTTCGATAAGTAAGCTTTTTATTCATAAGCTTTCTATAATAACGCTATAAAAAATGCGCAGAGCATCAACACTCTGCGCAAATTTAACAAGAGACCAAATCCAATGCCTTTAGAAAATATTAGCTGTAATAAAAGTGCTGGCGGCTGGCATAAGCAATATACTCACCGCTCAGAAGTCTTAAATTGTGATATGCGTTTTGCTATTTACTTACCACCACAATGTGCGGCAGGTAAAAAAGTACCGGTTCTTTACTGGTTATCAGGACTAACATGTACTGATGAAAACTTTATGCAAAAAGCAGGTGCACAACGTATGGCTGCCGAATTAGGTGTTGCTATTGTTGCTCCGGACACTAGCCCACGTGGCGAAGGTGTTGCTGACGACCCACAAGGTGCTTATGACTTTGGTCTTGGTGCTGGTTTCTATGTTAACGCAACAGAAGCGCCGTATAACCGTCACTACCACATGTATGATTACATTGTTAATGAATTACCAGCATTGGTTGAAGCTCACTTCCCTGTAACTGAGCAACGTGCAATCAGTGGTCACTCTATGGGTGGACATGGCGCATTAATGATCGCGATGCGTAATCCAGAGCGCTACAGCTCTGCATCAGCATTTAGTCCGATTACTAACCCAATGAATTGTGCTTGGGGCCAAAAAGCCTTCACTGGTTACTTAGGTACTAATACACAAAATTGGAAGCAATACGATTCATGTGAATTAATGCGTAAAGCAACCATCAAAATGCCAATGTTGGTTGATCAAGGTACACACGATAATTTCTACACCGAGGGGCAACTTCGTACAGAAAGCCTAGCTGAAGCGGCTGAAGCGAATGACTACCCAGTAGAAATCCGTATGCAAGATGGTTATGACCACAGCTACTACTTTATGGCATCATTTATTGACGATCATCTTCGTTTCCACGTTGAGAACTTCAATAAATAATGACTAAATTTTATTAAGCTCCTCTTTGCAGACAGGGTTTAATGGAATACAAAAAAGCCTCGAACAGTCTAACTGTTCGAGGCTTTTTATTGTTTAACGATAACTCTGTATTAATACTAACTATATTAAAGCTAATTACCGTTATTACAGCCTATTAATTACATGCTGTAAGTGTAAGGCGCTTGAACACCTAGTGGAATACCAAGAGTCCAGTACACTAATAGGAAGATAGTCCAACCTACAAGCATTGCAATTGAGTACGGCATCATCATTGACGCTAATGTACCAATACCAGAGCTCTTCACGTAACGCTGCATGTAAACCACCACTAATGGGAAGAACACCATCATTGGCGAAATAATGTTAGAGACAGAATCACCAACACGGTAAGCCGCTTGAGTTAATTCAGGCGAGATACCTACTGCCATCAGCATTGGTACCATGATAGGACCAATCAATGCCCATTTAGCAGACGCTGAGCCGACTAATAAGTTAACGCTTGCTGTAAGTAAAATCATACCAACAATCGTTACTTGGCCAGGTAAGTTCATCTGTTGCAGTAACTGTGCGCCAGAAAGTGCTAATAATGTGCCTAAGTTTGACTGAGTAAATGCAACGAGGAACTGAGCAATAAAGAACACCATTACCATAAAGCCAGCCATACCCGCCATGGTGGTCGACATTGCTTTAATGATATCAGCGCTTTGCTTAAACGTACCCGCCACTTTACCGTAAATAATACCTGGAATAACAAACAGGATGAAAATTAACGGTACGATAGATTGCATCACTGGTGCATTAAAGGCTGCCACTTCACCTGTTGGTGAACGTAGTGGCGAGGTTTCTGGCCATACTGCCGCAACAAGCAATGCAATACCTGCTAGCATAGTCCAGCCCGCGTATGAGAACGCTTTACTTTCTAATGCTGTAAAAGAACCCATATCAGGTGCTTCTTCAGCATCGGCATCAATTGCGGTTTTTTGTAAACGTGGTTCAATCACTTTATCAGTGATGTACCAGCCGATACCAACAATAATAAATGATGATAAACCAGTGAACATTAGGTTTGCTAACGGGTTAACAATGTAACTTGGATCCATAATACGCGCAGCTTCTTGGGTGAAGCCCGCTAATAATGGGTCGATACCTGAAGGAATAAAGTTCGCAGAGAAACCACCAGAAACACCAGCAAACGCCGCTGCAATACCTGCAAGAGGGTGACGACCTGCTGCGTGGAAGATAATACCACCTAGTGGAATAACCAATACATAACCTGCATCTGCTGCTGTGTGCGAAACAATCGCCACTAAAATTAGCATCGGTGTCAGCAGTTTAGCTGGTGTGACATTAAGCATTTTCTTAAGGCCAGTATTGATAAAGCCTGACGCTTCAGCAACACCAACACCTAACATTGCAACTAATACAATACCTAATGGCGCAAAACCAGTGAAGTTCTTCACCATGTTAGCCAAAAAGCTTGCCATTGCATCACCCGTTAGCAAGTTATTCACTTGCACAACATCTTTAGTTACTGGGTGCACAAGGCCAAAATCAAACTGTGATAGCACCGCAGACAAAACCCAAACGGTTACTAAACCCCAAAAGAACAGTAAAGCAGGATCAGGAATTTTATTACCTGCACGCTCAATACCATTTAAAAACTTGTCCATCGCACTTGTCGGTGGAGGTGGTGCTTGCTTAAGTGTTTTTTCGTTCATGGTAATTCCATGTCCTTATGTGGTTATGTTTGCAGTGCGGATCTACTTACATGTAGTCGATCTCATTTTTTTTCGCTCAAAATATGTCTGAATATTTGCTGAACGATTGTAATGAAATTACCACAACAAACAGTGTTATAGACCTACTTATAACGCTTACCTACCACAACATATTGTAACCAATCGTTAATATGAAACTTACAACGCACATAAAAAAAACAATTTATTAACAATAGCCACGCCCAAACCAAATCAACGCCAAATTGCAGCCATAAAAAAAGCACCCGTAGGTGCTTTTTATTAGGCAATTATTGCGAGCAAAATGGTGACTATTCCCACTCAATCGTTGCTGGCGGCTTACCTGAAATATCGTAAACAACGCGTGAAATACCGTTCACTTCATTGATAATACGATTAGATACTTTACCTAAGAAATCGTACGGCAAGTGTGCCCAATGCGCGGTCATAAAGTCGATAGTTTCTACCGCACGTAGCGATACAACCCAATCGTATTTACGGCCATCACCCATTACGCCGACAGAGCGCACAGGTAAGAACACGGTAAATGCTTGTGATACTTTATTGTAAAGATCAGCGTTATGTAATTCTTCAATGAAGATAGCATCAGCACGACGTAGTAGATCACAGTATTCTTTCTTAACTTCACCTAATACACGTACACCTAAACCCGGTCCAGGGAATGGGTGGCGGTATAGCATGTTATAAGGTAAGCCAAGCTCAAGACCAATCTTACGTACTTCATCTTTAAATAATTCACGTAATGGTTCAACCAAGCCCATTTCCATATCATCTGGCAAACCGCCAACGTTATGGTGTGATTTAATCACGTGTGCTTTACCCGTCTTAGATGCTGCAGATTCGATAACATCAGGGTAGATTGTACCTTGTGCTAGCCACTTAGCATTTTTCAGTTTCTTTGATTCTTCATCAAAGATATCAACAAATACGTGACCGATGATCTTACGCTTTGCTTCTGGCTCATCAACGCCAGCCAATGCTGTTAAGAAACGATCTTCTGCTTTAACGTGAACAATGTTTAGGCCAAATTTATCACCAAACATGTCCATCACTTGCTGGCCTTCGTTAAGACGAAGTAAACCATTATCAACAAATACGCATGTTAGCTTATCGCCAATTGCACGGTGAATCAGCATCGCAACCACAGATGAATCTACACCACCAGAAAGACCAAGGATAACTTCATCGTCACCCACTTGTTCTTTGATACGCTCAATCGCATCTTCAATAATGTTGGCTGATGTCCATAGCTTTTCACAACCACATACATTCATTACGAAGTTTTCAATTAACTTCATGCCTTGACGAGTGTGAGTTACTTCAGGGTGGAATTGCACGCCATAGAAGCGCTTGTCTTCATTTGCCATTGCCGCAAATGGACAGGTATCTGTTTCAGCAATTTTGACAAAATCTGCTGGAATTTCGACAACTTTGTCGCCGTGGCTCATCCACACATCAAGCAGTGGTGTACCATCAGCAGCAACAGCATCTTGAATATCTTTTAAGAAAGCAGTTTGCTCAACAATTTTAACTTGCGCATAACCAAACTCACGCTCATCAGAACCTGCTACTTTACCACCCAGTTGTTCTGCCATAGTTTGCATGCCGTAACAGACACCAAATACAGGAACACCCGCATCAAATACATACTGTGGTGCGCGAGGAGAACCCGCTTCAGTAACACTTTCAGGACCACCAGAAAGAATAATACCGTTTGGATTGAAATCACGGATATCAGCTTCATCAACGTCCCAGCTCCAAAGCTCACAGTAAACGCCGATTTCACGGATACGACGGGCAATTAACTGAGTGTATTGCGAACCAAAATCCAAAATAAGAATACGTTGGTCATGAATATTTGCGGTAGTGGTCATTATAGAGCTATCTCAAAAATTGAATGTATTGGGGGCTATATCTAGCCCCGATTTTATCTAACTTCTTCACTTAGGCAATCGTTTTCGTCAAAAGACTACTGACTGCCTAACAATTAACCCATACGGTAGTTAGGTGCTTCTTTTGTAATCGTCACATCATGGACATGTGATTCTTTCATGCCTGCACCTGAAATACGTACAAATTCAGCTTTAGTACGTAAATCTTCAATCGTTGCAGAGCCTGTTAGACCCATGCTTGAGCGTAAACCACCCATTTGCTGATGCACGATTTCTTTCATCAAGCCTTTGTATGCCACACGGCCTTCAATGCCTTCAGGAACTAGCTTGTCTGCCGCGTTATCTGATTGGAAGTAACGGTCAGAAGAACCTTTTGACATTGCGCCTAGTGAGCCCATACCACGGTATGATTTATATGAACGGCCTTGGTATAGTTCAACTTCACCCGGTGCTTCTTCAGTACCCGCGAACATTGAGCCAACCATTACACATGATGCACCGGCAGCGATGGCTTTACATAAATCACCAGAGTAACGAATACCGCCATCAGCAATAACTGGAATACCGTATTGATCTGCAACAGATGCCGCTTCTGAAATCGCAGTAATTTGTGGAACACCCACACCAGTAACAATACGAGTAGTACAAATAGAACCAGGGCCGATACCCACTTTCACTGCGCTTACACCCGCTTCAATCAGTGCACGAGCACCTTCAGCAGTTGCAACGTTACCGCCAACAATAGGTAGATTAGGGAAAGCTGCGCGTGTTTCACGAATACGTTGTAAAACACCTTCTGAGTGACCATGAGATGAATCAATAAGCAATACATCAACGCCCGCTTCAACCAATGCAGCAACACGTTCTTCGTTACCCGCACCAGCACCAACAGCAGCACCAACACGTAAGCTACCGCGCGCATCTTTACATGCATTGGGTTTACGTTCAGCTTTTTGGAAGTCTTTAGCGGTGATCATCCCTTTTAGACGGAAGTTATCATCAACTAGCAGTACTTTTTCAACACGGTACTGTTGCATGATAGCTTCAACTTCTTCGCGAGACGCACCTTCTTTAGCAGAAGCAAGTTTGTCTTTAGACGTCATCACTTCTTCAACTTTAATTGAAAGGTCGGTAACAAAACGAACATCACGGCCAGTAATAATACCAACTAATTCATTGTTATCTGTAACCACAGGATAACCTGCAAAACCATTTTCTAATGTTAAACGCTTAACATCTGCAATGGTGTTATTTGGCTTAACAGTAACAGGTTCTGCAACAACGCCCGCTTCGAACTTTTTAACCATGCGAACTTCAGCCGCTTGTTGTTCGATAGACATGTTTTTGTGGATAAAGCCAATGCCGCCCTCTTGAGCCAATGCAATAGCTAAGCGACCTTCAGTCACGGTGTCCATAGATGCTGATAGCATAGGAATGTTAAGAGCAATCTCTTTCGTGAGACGGGTGCGCAGATCGGCAGTGTTAGGTAGGACTGTAGAATGAGCAGGAACTAGCAATACATCATCAAACGTCAACGCTTCTTTTTTAATTCGTAACATGCAATATCTCACACCAATTTAAAGGTTTACAAAGAAGATTAAAATATTGCGAACGGATTATACGTATGAAGCAATCGTTTGGCTATATTTATTTTTTATTTTTTTATTGACAAAAAACATTTGCTGAGTAGTATATTTCGGTTAACTATCCGGTGATGCGGTCGACGAAATACGGCCAAGATCTGTCCATTGATCTGCCTAGGCGTTTTTCGTTCTATTTGATAGTTTTCTGACCGCCTGCCGCCACTCATTCGCTAGCAGGTACCTCACTTCGTGACTCTATTCGCTTCTCAAAGCCAATCTAACGATCGCATCTACACCGTTTCCAGTCTCAATGCCCAAGTTCGTCTGATCCTTGAAAATGAAATGGGAATTGTTTGGCTTGTCGGTGAATTATCAAATTTCTCAATGCCGGTTTCTGGTCACTGGTATTTCACTCTGAAAGATTCTCGTGCCCAAGTTAAATGTGCAATGTTCAAAGGCAACAATCGCCATGTCAGCTTTAAACCAAGCAATGGTAATCAAATATTAGTCAAAGCGCGGTTATCTATTTATGAACCTCGTGGCGACTATCAACTGATCATTGAAAGCATGCAACCTGAAGGTGATGGCCGTTTACAGCAACAATTTGAACAGCTAAAAATGACCCTTGCAGCAGAAGGTTTATTTGCTCAGTCATTGAAAAAAACATTACCACCACAACCACAACGCGTCGGTATTGTTACCTCTAAAACAGGTGCGGCTCTTCACGATATTTTACAGGTCTTAAAACGGCGCGATCCAAGCTTGGCAGTGGTTATCTACCCAACAATGGTTCAAGGTGATGGCGCTGCAATATCAATAGCTCAGGCGATTGGGCGCGCTAATGCAAGACAAGAATGTGATGTGTTAATTGTTGGTCGAGGCGGCGGCTCATTAGAAGATTTGTGGGCATTTAACGAAGAGATCGTTGCCCGTACTATTGCAGCCAGCCAGATCCCTATCGTCAGTGCTGTTGGTCATGAAGTCGATGTCACTATTGCCGATTTTGTCGCTGATATGCGAGCACCAACGCCATCAGCCGCTGCAGAGTTAATCAGCCGCGATAATTCAGCCCAAACAGCGACTATCGTTCACAAAAAAAGACAATTACAACATGCTGTTCAGCGCTATTTATCCAAGCAAAACCAGTCGATTAACCTTTTGAATCATCGATTAGAGCGTCAACATCCACAATTACGCTTAAATCAGCAACAACAGCATTTAGACGATATTAGCCGTAGACTACAGCAGATTATGCTGAAAAAGATTCAAATACAGCAACAACGTATTACTAAAAATACCTATAAGCTGTCACTTTATTCGCCGCAGCAACGTCTGCAGCAGGATAAAAACGCCTTAACAACTGCAACACGCAGATTATTTGATGCTATGGATCGTCAATTACTCAATGCTAACCATAAATTAGCATTAGCAGCCGAGAAACTCGATACGGTAAGCCCACTAGCAACACTCAGCCGTGGTTATTCGATTACTCGAGATGATAAAGGCAATGTTATTCGCCGTTGCGATCAAGTTAAAGCTGGAGATCAACTCATCACAACCGTGACTGACGGTAAAATTCATACTACTGTAAACCCTTCATAAACACTGCTTTTGATAGCCGCAATATCTTTCATTATTGCGGCATATATTTTTGCTATAACGCTAATCTGCAACGACATTAAAGACACTTTTAACACGTGATTTTGATTTTAATTCATTGCAATGATTACAGAAATAGCTTGCAGAACCACACGCTTGTAATTTTTCTAGTTGTTCTGAGCAATCAGGACAAAATGCTGTTTTTGATACTTTTTGTTGGCAGTAATCACAGAAATACCCCTGATCTTTCCAACTCAATTCACTCTCACATTGCGGACAAATATTTTCACTCACTCTATATAACTCCTTAATGAATTTGCTCTAGCATGCAAAATTATTCGCTGAGATGCTACTAAAATTAAAGCCACTCAGAATTTGGTACGATAGATCTTCAGCATTTTGAAACTACGCTTAACCAGTATTAACTTAGCCACTATGATCCCAGCAATGATCATTACCCTTATGGGTGATCATTGTGTTTATTAACCACGATCAGCGATCAGCTAGTAAAAGAATATTTATCAATACACATCCCGAAAGCATAAGTTACATATTCTGCATATGGATTTTTAACAGCATAAAATATTAACACTTTCGTACTATTACGGCTGTAAACAACATTTAATAAAACAACAAAATCATGGTAAACAAGATCAAACATCACCAAAATTAGACTTTTATTGCTATAGAGCAGCATTTAATTCAAAAAAAATCGCCCGAAGACGATTTTAAATAAGCGTTGCTAGCGTGCTCTAAAGAGGAATTGCAGTGGTGATCATCACGATCTCTTGCTCAGAGAGAACCTCAAATTTAACCGCTACAGATTGATACTCAGCCAGTGACGTTGCATGGGTACCGCCACAAGGAATTTCAATAATACCTTCACCGCCTAAATCACACTGCCAATAACGTGAATCAGTCAATGTTTCTCCTTCACGTCGCATCACTATTGGCGTTGCTAATTGGATCCATTGGGCAAGTTGTTGATTAATGTCTAAGGTTATTTGGGCTAAATTAGCCACCATCTCAGCACTATTTAAGCCTCGTTTACGTAAGGTCTTACCTAAGCGGTAATGGTCGGTACTGCAATTCTCACTGACAAGGCTCTTTTCTTGCGCATAACTGTGAAAATCGTAATAACCTAACTCATCACGGCGGCTAGGATCTTTGCGCCAAAAATCATGGTGCAGTACTTTATTTAATGCCAATGATGATAAATGACCACCACTGTGACCACGGCTTAATGCTTGCTGGTAGGCTTTATCAACCGTTAAAGTAACAGTTTCAGCTGGTGTAATCGCGATCGCAGCATCTATAGCGTGAACCACTACAAATACCCAACCTTCGGTGTCACGCTTAACAGGAATATCGCTAGCAATATACAATTGCTGAGTTGCGATTTCGATGGCACCAACAACACAATCGACAACATTATAGCGTTGGTCTTGATAACACAATTGACCACGATCAGCAGGATGATCTGGCCAAATATGGCTCACTGGATGAAACGGTGTTTGTACCGTTACTACCCATGTCGTTCCCTCTTTCTCACTCACAGCACAAATAATTGTGGTGTCTATTTGCCACTGCTGTTGAGTGAAAACGACCTTGGTTGGTGTAATCGAGGTTGGCATCGCAATCGTTGCTGTAATAGCAGACATGATATTTTCCTTATAAAAAAGCCCAACACTATGGTTGGGCTTTCACATCTAAAAACAACACATAATCGTCAAAAATTACTTTTTGCGATCATGTAACGCGTTGGTTAGACGCTTACGTTGACGCTCTTGAGAAACAGTCAACTTCTGCTTAGTTGTTTCAAATGGGTTTTCACTATTCTGGAATTGAATTCGAATAGGTGTACCCATCATTTCTAATGACTTACGGTAGTAGTTCATCAGGTAACGCTTGTAAGAACCAGGAAGGTCATTAACTTGGTTACCGTGAATCACAATAATCGGTGGGTTATAACCACCCGCATGGGCATACTTAAGTTTCACACGACGGCCACGAATCATTGGTGGTTGGTGATCATCTTGTGCCATTTGCATAATACGCGTTAGCAATGATGTGCTAATACGCTTAGTTGCTGACTTATACGCTTCAATAACTGATTCATATAAGTGACCAACACCCGTGCCATGCAATGCAGAAATAAAGTGAATACGCGCAAAGTCAACAAAACCAAGGCGACGATCAAGTTCAGATTTAACGCGATCTTTAACGTCGTTATCTAAACCATCCCACTTATTAATCGCAATCACTAATGAGCGACCAGAGTTCAGAACAAAACCAAGTAGGCTTAAATCCTGATCTGAAATATTTTCACGCGCATCAATAACTAACAATACAACGTTAGCATCTTCGATAGCTTTCAATGTTTGAATAACAGAAAACTTCTCAACTGCCATGCTCATATTCTTACGACGACGAACACCTGCGGTATCAATCAATACGTATTCTTGACCATCACGTTCCATTGGAATGTAAATAGAGTCACGTGTTGTTCCCGGCATATCGTAAACAACAACGCGTTCTTCACCAAGAATACGGTTAGTTAGGGTTGATTTACCCACATTAGGACGACCAATGATAGCCATCTTAATTGGTTGTTCTTGTAGACGTTTATACGCAGCTTCAGCATCTTCTTCAGAAAGGTTTGCTTTCTCAATGTCTGCAACTGAGGTTAAATCTTCAAGAGTAAATTCACCGTCTTCGCCATTTTCAGCTGCTAACTCTGCATTTAATTTATCAGAGAATGGTGCTAATGCACGTTCCATTAGTGCTGTAACGCCACGGTTTTGGGTTGCTGCAATTTGGAACATCGCATCAACGCCTAAGCGCCAAAACTCAGCACACGCAGTATCAGGGTCAATACCATCAACCTTGTTAACCACTAAAAATGTTGGCTTTTCACGGCTACGAAGGTGCTTTGCAATTGCTTCATCAGCCGATGTTAATCCCGCACGACCATCAACCAAGAACAGTACAACGTCTGCTTCTTCGATTGCCGCTAATGACTGTTCAGCCATTTTAGTTTCAACACCTTCCTCTGTGCCATCAATACCACCGGTATCAATAACAATAAATTCGTGCTCTTCTAACTCAGCTCTACCGTATTTACGATCCCTAGTTAAACCAGGAAAGTCTGCAACTAGTGCATCCCTCGTGCGAGTAAGACGATTGAACAACGTCGATTTACCCACGTTTGGGCGCCCGACAAGGGCAACAACAGGAATCATAATTACCTCTTACTTTTCATAGTCTTAATTGACATTTTACCGTTCATTCTTGCCTCAAATAAGCATATTTACTTATCTTCATCCGACAATAATATACACAACGGATATAACAACAACGGCTCCAACTGCATAAGACAGCTGGAGCCGACAAATTAATCTAGCGACAGTATACCGACTTATTTCGATATTTGCATTTTGTTGATTTCGCCATCACGAGTAACAACAATGAAACCATTGTTATCCAGCGCAACTGGCGGTACCGCAATTCCGCTACCATCAATCGATTCTTGTGAAACAAATTCACCTGATTGAGTATCTAACCAATGCAGGTATCCTTCCGCATCACCCGTTACTAAGTAGCCATCAATCACAGCTGGCGCACTCAGTTGACGATATTGAAGATCTTTGTTTTGCCATAGTTCAGTACCGCTACGGGCATCAACTGCGACAATATGATCTTTCGAGGTTACAAGGAACAATTCATTACCATCAACCACAAAATTTGTTGCTGATGAATAATTACGTTTCCACGCAATCTGACCACTACGAAGATCAATTGATACTAATGAACCATTATAGCCGATTGCGTAGAGACGATCGCCAGCAATCACTGGAGCCGCATCAACATCAACTAAACGATCAATTTCAGTTGAACCTTTAGGGGTTGAGATTGTTTGCTGCCATAGCACTTGGCCATTATTTAAAATAGCGCCTTCTAAACGGCCATTTGATAGGCCCCAGAAAACACCACCAGCGATAGCAACCGGTGAGCTTGTACCACGCAATGTTAAGGTTGGAATCTCATTGCTGATTTGCCATTTGCTTTTACCAGTATCAGCATTCAGTGCTTGTAACACACCGCTACTGGTATTAACGACCACAATACCACTATCAACTAAGGGCTTTGATAGCACTTCACCTGCAACTTTAGCACGCCAAACTTCTTTACCCGTTTCGGCATCTAAAGCAATAACATTGGCATTTTCGGTACCCATGAAAATTTTTCCTTCAGCTAATACTAAGCCGCCAGAAATTTTAACAGGAGTCTCTTTTTCTAAGTCATTTTCCCATAACACTTTACCGTTACTAGGATCCAAAGCCTCAACCAAACCATTACGATCGGCAACAAAGACTTTATTCTGACCAACAACAGGAGTCAGTTTTGAATAGTAGCCAGAAACGCCGTCACCAACACTGTGGCTCCAATCGGTTTTTGGTGTGAAGGTATTATCTACTTTTGGCAATGGTGCCATATGAATAGAATCAACTTCACTAGCACACCCCGATAGTACGCTCACGGCAACTGCTACGGCTAAAGCTCGTTTTAACACCTTATGCATCATGTCCGCCTTATTGAGCTAAGTCATTAAGCTTCATTTGCAATGCTGGTGATGAACCATCTTGCTGAGCTTCTATATATGCTTCACGAGCAGCTGAAATATCGCCTTTTTGTAGCAAAATATCGCCACGTAATTCAGCAATATTTTCATTCCAGCTTGGAATCGTTACTTTTTTAAGTTCAGTTAAAGCTAAATCAAATTTTTGTTGTTGGGCGTAAATACGTGCTAGACGCGTTACAGCCAACGGTAAAATAGCGTTATCTTTAGTGTTATTAATTACCCAATTAAGTTGCGTAATTGCACCATCAAGATCGTTATTCTCAACTTGAACTTTCGCTAATTGTAAGGCTGTAAGAACAGCGTATTGGCTGCCTTTATTAGCTTCAATGAACGTTTGCGCTTCAGTGACAGCAGTTTTACTATTATTGTCGAGAGCTGTAACTACTTGAGTATAGGAATCTGATGCTAAATGCTTCGCAGCATGGACTTCAGACTGGTAGTAACGCCAGCCTAATAGACCGCCTAAACCAATCACGGCGCCTAGAACAACGGCTTTGCCGTTATCTTGCCACCACGATTTTATCGCTTCAACCTGTTGTTCTTCTGTGGCGTACTCGTTCACTTCCTGTCCTCTCTTAAATCAACGCTGCCAATTTAGCGGCAACCTCGTCCTGTGCCATGGTTGTTTGTTCACCGCCATGGAGATCTTTAACCACAACCGTGTTTTGTGCAATTTCATTTTCACCAAGAACCAGGGCAATAGCTGCACCTACGTTATCAGCTCGTTTAAATTGCTTTTTAAAATTACCGCCACCAAAGTTAGACATAATGCGTAACTGTGGTAATTGATTACGTAATTTTTCTGCAAGCAGCATACCAGCAGTTAATGTACCTTCTCCGGCAGTTACCACGTAAACATCAACCGAGCGACGTACATCGTCTTGCTCTAGTGCTTCCATTAGTAATACCAAACGCTCAAGGCCCATTGCAAAACCTACTGATGGGGTTGCTTTACCGCCTAGTTGTTCAACTAGACCGTCGTAACGACCGCCACCACATACTGTACCTTGTGCACCTAAGCTATCTGTGATCCACTCAAATACAGTACGGTTATAATAATCTAAACCACGTACAAGGCGCTCATTTACTTGGTATTTGATGCCAGCAGCGTCTAATAGTTCACATAATCCAGTAAAATGTTGCTGTGATTCTGGATCGAGGTAAGCTGACAGCATTGGCGCATCAACAAGGATTGCTTGAATTGCTGGGTTTTTAGAGTCAAGTACACGCAGTGGATTAGTGTACATACGACGCTTAGCGTCTTCATCTAATACATCCATATGCTGTTCAAGGAATGCAATTAACGCGGTGCGGTACTCTGCACGTGCTTGCAGTGAACCAATAGAGTTTAACTCTAGACGAACATGATCATTAATACCAAGTTCACGCCATAAACGGGCGGTCATCATAATTAATTCTGCATCAACATCTGGGCCTTCAATACCAAATACTTCGACACCAACTTGGTGGAATTGACGGTAACGACCTTTTTGTGGACGCTCATGACGGAACATTGGACCCATGTACCATAAACGTTGTTCTTGATTGTAAAGTAGACCATTTTCGATACCAGCACGCACACAGCTTGCTGTACCTTCTGGACGCAATGTCAGACTATCGCCATTACGATCATCAAAGGTGTACATTTCTTTTTCAACAACATCAGTAACTTCACCGATTGCACGTTTAAACAAATGTGTCGACTCAACAATTGGCATACGGATTTCATTGTAACCATATGCACTGATCACTTGTTTAACTGTACCTTCGACTTTTTGCCAAAGAGGAGTTTGTGTTGGTAGGCAATCGTTCATGCCTCGAATTGCTTGAATTTGTTTCGCCACGATTATTCTCAGTTTTCGATGGGGATTTAAATCGAATATATAATTTATTGCAGAAATAGTGAACCATGCTGCCACAATAACAGCATGGTTTTTACTATTTTATGTTATTGCGTAATATCAATACGATTGTTTAGGTCTAACATTGAAGCTTTTGCTCGGATTTTAGCCTCAAGTTGATCAATGACGTTATCGTTATCAAAACGTTCTTTTTGACGAATACCGTCTTCATAGAAGGCACTTTTACGATTACCGCCAGCAATACCTAGATGCGAAGCTTCAGCTTCACCCGGGCCATTAACCACACAACCGATAATAGAAACATCCATTGGAATCACGATATCTTCTAAGCGTTGCTCTAATTCATTAACCGTTGCGATAACGTCAAACTCTTGGCGTGAACAAGTTGGACAAGCAATAAAGTTAATTCCACGCGAGCGAATACGTAGCGATTTTAAAATATCAAATCCTACTTTGATCTCTTCAACCGGATCTGCCGCTAATGAAATACGTAACGTATCGCCAATGCCTTCGGCTAATAACATTCCTAAGCCTACTGCTGATTTCACCGAACCTGCGCGCGCACCGCCCGCCTCAGTAATACCTAAATGCAATGGCTGAATAATTTGCTTCGCTAATAGGCGATAAGATTCAACCGCAAGAAACACATCAGAAGCTTTAACACTGACTTTGAATTGATCAAAGTTAAGACGATCTAAAATCTCGACATGGCGCATCGCTGATTCAACTAACGCAGCCGGTGTTGGCTCACCGTATTTTTGTTGAATTTCTTTTTCTAACGAGCCGCCATTAACGCCAATTCGAATGGGAATATTATTATCACGCGCACATTCAACCACTGAGCGAATACGATCTTCACGACCAATATTACCAGGGTTAATACGCAAGCAGTCAACGCCGTATTCTGCCACTTTCAATGCAATACGGTAATCAAAATGAATATCTGCAACCAAAGGAACATTGACTTGTTGCTTGATCAACTTAAACGCTTCAGCAGCATCCATCGTCGGTACAGAAACACGAACGATATCGGCACCTACTTTTTCTAGCGCTCGAATTTGAGCAACCGTAGCCTCAACATCTGTGGTACGGGTATTGGTCATCGACTGCACAGCAATCGGAGCGCCATCGCCAATAGGCACATTACCGACATAAATTCGGCTTGATTGGCGACGTATAATGGGTGATTCGTTATGCATGTTTATTATTCTCTATTACTACGGCAACGTTAACGTTACAGGTCGACCCGCCGGATAACGACTAAGATCGAAAGGTTGCCCTTTAATTTCTATTTTAACGGCGCTCGGGGCACCAAGTCGTACTCGAAACGGTGCCTTACCATCAACAGCAAGTGTTTGACCGGCAGTCTTGAGCCCACTTTCAAGGCGTTTACCATTTGCATCACGAATATCAATCCAACAATCGGCAGCAAACGTAAGCGCTAATGCCGGTGCTACTGTAACATCTACTCCTGCAACATCTGCTGTTGCAGTCGGTGTTACTGCCGCTGTTGAAGTGTCTGTCGTAATGGCAGCTACAGGTTTTATTACTGTTGCTGCCTCTGTTGCTGCCTCTGTTGCTACTGCTGGCGTTTGCACCGTATCGGTGTTGATTGCAGCTGGTGTAACATTTGAAGTCGTTACATCTGTTGGCGTTGGCGTAACATCTGTTACCGCTGTATTGGTGGTCGCTGTTTCAGCCGTTACCGTCGCAGCTGATGGTTCAACCACAGCAGATGTATTATCCGTTAGCGCTGACGATTCAATATTAGCAACATCCACCGCCGGTGTAAGATCGCGATCTAAATGGCTATTTTGCCACCACCATACCGCCGTCACACCCACAAAAATCACCGCTAAAATCCATGTTAGCCCCATTATACGGCTATCATGCGCTTCACGGTTAGTGCGGCGTGAGAAACTTTGCATTTCTTGGGCTTTCGGTTTTGAGTGGCCATAATCGTCAAGTAAACCGACCACGGCAACGTCATCTAAACCAACATACTTTGCATACGATCTCACATACCCGCGAGTAAATGTCGATATTTTCTCACTATCAAAGCAGTTACTTTCAATATCATTGATAACAGATAATCGAAGTCGTAATCGATTAGCGATATCTGCTTGTGAGTAACCTAGTTGTTCGCGCGCCTGACGAAGCATATCGCCCGGTCGTACAACATTGTTTGGTTGAGGTGAATCGTTATGTTCAGTATTCATTGGCTAGATAATTCTGATATTGCTGAGAATCAGGGAATTGTTCTTTTAATAAGTTAGCGTATTTAGTGACCAAAGTTAACCGTCCAGTCTGGTTTTCTAACTGAATAAGTAACAGCAAGCTATTTGCTGTATACCCATATCGCTTATTAAATTTAAACAACAGCACACGAGCGTCTTTGTAATTATTAGCGTCTAATTGTAGTCGTGCCAGTTGTAACATTGATTTCGGACGATATGGATCATGAGAAAGTGCTTTTTCAAAATAATCTATCGCTTGTAAGTCATTGCCCTGTTTATCACTACATAAACCTGCATTTTCATAACTTGCCGAAATAAGGTAATAGTAAGGTTGATCGATAGCTTTAACAAAAGCACTGATGGCTTCGTCATAACGCCCTTCGCTACATAAAAACACCCCGTAATTATTCAGTACATCACCATTTTTAGGTGAGTCCTTTAGAGCCTTTTTATACATTTTTTCAGCAGCAGCGTTTTCACCTACCTTTTGATAATAATAGGCCATGGCATTTTGGACACGATAATAATCTGGCGCATAGTCTAATGCTTGTTCCAGATTTTCACGGGCACGTTGCCATTGACCTACTTTTAAATAACTTAACCCCAATGTCATGCGGGCTTCTGCCGCATCAATGGCATTGAATTGTTCAGCGTTATTTTCTACTTTCACAGTGGCACAGCCGGCCAACAGCAAACAAGAAAATAATGGATAATGTATCCATCGTATCATTTTTACTCACCTTAACATCCATGTTAAACCGCGAAGAGATTATAATCGCTAATCTAATTTAGAGGGTTTTCACTGCAATAGGTTCACCCGCTGGTAATTTAGCTTGAGTGCGTTTAGTTCGATCAATAACATCACCCACTAATTGGCCACACGCTGCATCAATATCATCACCACGCGTTTTACGTACAGTTACTGTGTAATCATACTCCATTAGCGTTTTCATAAAGCGATCTATACGTGAATTACTAGGTTTTTTATACGGAGATCCCGGATATGGGTTAAATGGAATCAAGTTAATCTTCGCTGGCGTGTCTTTTAATAGACGACCTAACTGACGAGCATGCTCCATATCATCATTAACATGATCAAGTAGCACATATTCAATCGTTACACGACCGCGGTTAGCATTGGTTGAATTAACGTAACGACGCACAGCATCAAGAAACGTTTCAATATCCCACCGATCATTAATTGGCATAATTTGCGAGCGTAATTCATCGGTTGGTGCATGCAATGAGATAGCCAGTGCAACGTCAATGGTACCGATCATTTGTTCTAAACCTGAAACCACACCAGAGGTTGATACGGTAACGCGACGCTTAGACAAACCAAAACCTAAATCATCAAGCATAATTTCTAATGCTGGAATTAAGTTTTTCATGTTCAGTAATGGCTCACCCATACCCATCATTACGATGTTAGTAATAGGGCGACGACCGGTTTCTTTTTGCAGACCGATCTCTTTTGCTGCACGCCATACCTGACCAATAATCTCAGATACACGTAGATTACGGTTAAAGCCTTGTTGGCCTGTTGAACAGAACTTACACTCTAACGCACAACCAACTTGAGAAGATACGCATAATGTTGCGCGATCTTCATCAGGAATGTAAACGGTTTCTACGTCTTGATCGCCAACACGCATTGCCCACTTAATGGTGCCATCATTTGAGTATTGCGCATTAGAGACTTCAGGTGCACGAATTTCAGCAACACGCTGTAATTTTTCGCGCAACTTTTTATTAATATTGTTCATTTGCTCAAAGTCATCACAACCGAAATGATAGATCCATTTCATTACCTGATCTGCTCGGAACGGCTTTTCATTTAGCTCTTCGGCAAAGTATTTACGCAGACCTTTGCGATCGAAATCCAGCAGATTAATTTTGACAGTTGTCATCGGTTGGTGCCTCACTAAAAATGACTATTGCTGCGCCTTTATAACTCGGAGATCTGCAATTGGCAGTCTCATCATAGCTATCAGGGTTTAAGGCGCGAAATTGTACAGCCTTTAGGCGCGGGTTTCCACCTGTTCACTGTATGGTTATTTTAGCGGTTATCACTATCTTGGCGCATAAAATAACAAAGGGAAGCCTGAGCCTCCCTTTAGTATTTGGTTTTGCTTATTTTTTCATCACAACGTAATCATTCACTGCGAGGACATAATTCATCAGCGGCAAAAAAGTAGCCAATCTCACGCTCTGCTGATACTGGGCTATCTGAACCATGGACCGAATTATAACGTAAGCTAATAGCAAAATCGGCACGAATAGTCCCGCATGCTGCTTCTTGAGGATTGGTTTTCCCCATGAGCTCTCGATAACGAACAATCGCATCTTCGCCTTCTAGCACTTGCACCATCACCGGGCCAGATGTCATAAAATCAACTAATTCGTCAAAAAAAGGTTTACCTTCATGTTCAGCATAAAAGCCTTGAGCTTGCTCTTTTGTTAGCTGTAACATTTTTGCCGCTACAATGTTCAAACCTGCATTTTCGAAACGTTGATAAATAGCGCCAATTAAATTTCGTTTAACAGCATCCGGCTTTACGATTGAAAAAGTTTTTTCTATTGTCATTATTATAGTTCCTTTTGAGTCTAGTTGCCGTCCATTTAGTTGTATCTACTGATAGGCAGGATTACTTTACAACAGTAATCCTGCAATATTAGCAATACCTAAGCCTGTTGCACCGACTGCCCAACGTGGATCAGCGCTATCACGATAACATGCTGCTAGATCGAAATGAATCCAACGACTATTATCGGTATCAACAAAGCGCGATAAAAATCCAGCTGCATTTGATGCGCCACCCATGCCGCCACCTTTTTGAACACGACTATTGGCAGTATCTGCAAATGCAGACGGACAATAATCTTGATGCCACTTTTCAAGTGGTAATGGCCACGCAGGTTCATTGACTAATTCTGATAACTGTTGAGCGCGGGCTAACAATGCTTTATCAAAACCAAAAATCGCATTGTAGTCGCTACCGACCGCCATCATTGCAGCACCCGTTAATGTTGCTGCATCGATGATTAATGGGGCTTTGGTTGCCGAAGCAAGCAATAAACCATCGGCTAACACTAATCGCCCTTCAGCATCAGTATTTACTATTTCAACAGATACTCCATTGTTATACGTTAACACATCACCAAGTTTATAAGCATCGCCTGAGACCATATTTTCAGCACAACAAAGAATAAGTTTGACCCGTTGAGCTAAACCTTGTGCAATCGCGTACCCTAAAGCAGCAGTAACCGTTGCCGCACCTCCCATGTCACATTTCATGCTGACCATGCCAGCACTTGGCTTTAAGCTATAACCACCAGAATCAAATGTGATCCCCTTTCCCACCAAACAAGCACTAATGGGTGCATCAGGATCACCAGTAGGATTATAATCAAGCTCTAACAACACCGGAGGGTGCTGACTACCACGGCCAACACTATGAATACCAATCCAGCCGTCAGCGAGTAATTCATCACCCACAATCATTTGCGCACTAATATGATCACCACCTATCTCAGATAAAAACTGCACTGCTGCTTGAGCTAATTTTTGTGGATAAATGCTATCAGGACCAGTATTAATCAAGGTTCGCGCCCAGTCATGGCTATGTCGACGCGCATTTAATAGTTCAAGTTCATCTTCATCAATCGACGCCCACTGGATCGTGACGCTATCCATGGTCGCTGCAAAGCCGCAATAGAATGCCCATTGACGCTCATAGTTCCAACCATCACCTTTTAAGCTCACAGCAGTGATCGATTGAGTCTGAATTTGACGTCCTGCTTGCTGAATACGACGCAAACCAAATGCATCACCATAATGCACAGTGACACTGTCAGTTTGGTAACTGATTAAGGCATTAATACCCCAAGGAGCGCGTGCGGGCTCTTTTGATAAATTTACTGTCAACATTATTGATAACCTCTTGTTTTATTTATAGTCTATATTTTTCATTTGACGTAATTTAAATATAAAAAAAGCCCTCTTAAACGCTTTAAGAAGGCTTTTTGTTCGCAAAATAATTATTGCGCTAGAATACGAGCCAGTGTTTTAACACCCATTCCTGTTGCGCCTGCAGCCCATTGGTCATTACCGCTCTTACGGAAAGTACCACTGGCATCAATGTGCATCCAGCCTTGTTGATAATTATCAACAAAATAGGATAAGAATGCTGCAGCTGTACTTGCTCCAGGCATAAAGTCACCACTTGAAATATTGGCTAAATCAGCAAAATTCGATGGCAACATATTACGGTGAATATCAGCCAATGGCAGTGGCCACATGCCTTCGCCTTCTTGTGCTGCTGCAGCTAAAGCTTGGCGCGATAAATCTTGATCAAAACTCAATAATGCATGGTAGTCATTGCCCAACGCCATTTTGGCTGAGCCAGTTAACGTCGCACAATCAATGATCAACTCAGGATGTTGGCTATTGGCATACATTAAACCATCAGCTAACACTAATCGGCCTTCAGCATCGGTATTAAGTACCTCAACTGTTTTTCCGTTTTTATACTTAATGATATCGCCCAGTTTTAATGCACGGCCTGAAATCATATTCTCAGCACAACATAGAACCAGTTTAATTCGCTTATTAAGCCCACGCGCCATCGCTAACGCTACTCCTCCCGTAGCTAACGCTGCACCGCCCATATCTGCTTTCATTGCTGTCATACCTGCCGAAGGCTTAATGCTGTAGCCACCGGAATCAAAGGTAATACCTTTACCAACAATACAAGCAAACACTGGCGCATTTGCATCACCGGTTGGATTGTAATCTAAACGTAGCATCGCAGGGCGGCGATCAGAACCACGACCAACGGCATGAATACCGTTCCAACCTTCATCTAATAAATCGTTACCTTTCACGATTTTATAGGTCACATGTTCAGGAGCTAATGACTTGATAAATTCACCAGCACGCGCGGCTAATTGTGAAGGCGCAACCACATCAGCGGGTTGGTTAATAATATCGCACACCCAATTAATGGTTTTAATTCGTGCTTGTAATTCTGCTTCATCAAGCGCTGATAAGGCTGGCCACTGCACAGTATTATCAGCTTTAGGGTTACGGTAGCCTTGTAAGAACGCCCAAATAGCATCTAAGCCCCAAGCCATGCCCGTTAAATTAACCGCTTTAATGCCTTGTGCATCCAACCGACGACCAGCACGTTGAATATCGCCTAAAATATCATTGGTAGTAGCATGGATCACACAGCCTTCAGCACCAAAACTAATTAACGCATTGGTTCCCCACTGTGAACCTGCTGCTTGATGAGAAAGACCCACCGCCATTATGGTAGACATTGATACGCTCCTTGATAAATATCACACAGCCAAAGCAATGAAACAAAGCTAACTACTGCGTTGTTGTTATTCTACTTTTATTGTTAATAAGACTATGCTCATCACCCCTGAGAGGCAACCATAAAACAGGCTTTTTCGGTATTGTGATTATTGCTCGTCAATCCAACACATTTGTACTGCTTCTAAAATCTTTTCATTGCAGTGATCAATATCATCGTCAAATTCATCTAAAGCAATGATCCACTCACGAAGATCAGTAAAGCGAACTTGGGTTGGATCAACATCAGGATGAAGTTCAATCAATTCAATCGCAATATCGCGCGAATCAATCCATTGTAAACTCATAATAAACCCTCATTTTTGAATACAATTAACAAATTAACTTAACTATCGCTTCAATAAATAGCCATATTTATTAATCAATAGCTAAAAAAATAGGCCACCACAATGGCGACCTATTTAGCTGTTTCAATTAATGTGCTTCAGAAGCAAGATTGACGGTATAGCGTGGAATATCGACCACTAAGTCATCATCAGCTACACGCGCTTGACAACTTAATCGAGATTCAGGCTCAAGCCCCCATGCCTTATCAAGCATGTCATCTTCAAGTTCATCGCTTTCATTTAGAGAATCAAAGCCTTCACGAACAACAACATGGCATGTAGTACATGCACAAGACTTTTCACACGCATGCTCAATTTCAATGCCATTGCGCAATGCTACATCTAGGATTGTTTCGCCAGATTGTGCGTCTAAAATTGCGCCTTCAGGGCAATGTTCTTCATTGGGTAAAATTATAATCTTAGGCATGCCTAAACCTCATCAATAGACTGACCAGCTAACGCTTGACGAATAGATTGATCCATTCGGCGTGACGCAAATTCTTGGCTGGCCTTATCAGTTTTCTTAATTCCTGCTTCAATTGCACGAGTATCTCCACTCTGACGTAATTGAACCAGTTCCATCATTACAGTTTCTAACTCATCACGCTCTTGAACACTTAGTAAGGTCTCACCATCGGCAGCCAATGCTGCGATTAAGCCTTCAAGTACTCGATCGGCTTCAACCTGTTGTTCCGCTAATGCACGCGCATCTTTATCATCTTGAGCAAAGGTCATTGAATCGCGTAGCATGGTTGCAATTTCATCATCAGAAAGACCATACGATGGCTTCACTTGAATTGATGATTGTACACCGCTACTTTTTTCCATTGCTGTTACCGACAACAAACCATCCGCATCCACTTGATACGTGACACGAATATGAGCAGCTCCTGCTGCCATCGGTGGAATACCACGCAAGGTAAATCGCGCTAATGAACGGCAATCACTTACCATTTCACGCTCACCTTGAACAATATGGACCGACATCGCTGTTTGGCCATCTTTAAAGGTGGTAAATTCTTGAGCACGTGCAACTGGCAAGGTGGTGTTACGCGGAATAATTTTCTCGATCATGCCGCCCATCGTTTCAATGCCTAATGACAATGGAATCACATCAAGTAGCAGCATATCTGCGTCAGGTTTATTACCCACCAGAATATCAGCTTGAATAGCCGCACCAATCGCAACCACCTGATCAGGATCAATCGAGGTTAATGGTGTTTTACCAAAGAAGCTTCCGACTAATTCACGCACTAACGGCACTCGAGTAGAGCCACCGACCATCACAGTTTCAATCACGTCATCAATAGTGATATCAGCATCTTTTAACGCACGACGACACGCAAATAAGGTTTTCTTAATTAATGGCGTTACTAACGTATTAAATTGCTCGCGAGTGATGTCCCCCTGCCAACCAAGTACATTGATGACAACGCTATCAGCGTCACTCAACGCCACTTTCGCTTGTTGAGCGGCATCATGTAATTGACGACGTTGTTGCGGGGTTAATGTTTCTGTTAACTGAGCTTGAGTTAATATCCAGTCAGCAATCAACTGATCAAGATCATCGCCACCTAATGCAGAATCTCCGCCAGTCGCTAATACTTCAAACACACCTTTAGACAGACGTAAAATCGAAATATCAAAGGTGCCACCACCGAGATCATAAACAGCAATAACCCCTTCTTGACCGGAATCAAGACCATAAGCAATTGCCGCGGCTGTTGGTTCATTAAGTAAGCGCAAAACATTCAAATTGGCTAACTTAGCCGCATCTTTTGTACCCGCTCGCTGAGCATCATCAAAATAGGCTGGCACGGTGATCACGACACCTTCAAGATCGCCGCCTAAGCTTTCTACTGCACGCTGACTTAATGATTTTAAAATTTCAGCAGAGATTTGTACCGGGTTCATCGCACCTTGGCGAGTTACTAACTGCGGTAAGCCATTGTCTGATGCGGTAAATTGATAAGGTAATTGCGGGTAACGCTGCTCAATATCAACTAATGAGCGTCCCATAAGACGTTTTACCGATAAAATAGTATTGATAGGATCACGTTGTGCATACGCACGCGCAGTATCTCCTGTTAACACATGTTTGTCAGTATAGTGAACCACTGAGGGTAAAATTGAACGTCCTTCAGCATCTTTTAATGTTTCTGCAACGCCACTACGGACAGTTGCCACTAATGAGTTTGTCGTCCCTAAATCAATGCCAACCGCTAATTTTTGTTGATGCGGGGCTGCACTTTGACCGGGCTCAGAAATCTGTAAAAATGCCATTATCGTTCCTGTCTAAATAACGCAAGTTGATGATTAGTCAAATAATGATTCTTCAAGACGTTCGACTTCATCACGCAACTTAACAATAAACTTTAACTTACGTACTGCATCTGCAGCTTCAAACCAATTTTCTTGATTGAGCAATTGTGCCAGTTTATGTAACTGTTGTTGATACATAATTGCGGCTTGTTGTTCAAAATCTACTAATGCAGATTCTGGATCAGCACACTCAGAAATTGCTTCTAACGCTTCACGCAGCTCCATTTGTTGCATCAAGAAATCCATATCTTGTAATGTCTTTTGCTCACCACGAATATCTTCATCGCGTTCGGAAAGCATATATTCAGCACGGGAGACAGGATTTTTTAGCGTTTGAAAGGCATCGTTAATCTGGGCTGCTTTTTGTACCGACAATAACCGATCACGTTCGGATGCCGTTGCAAAGTTATCCGGATGGAATCGACGTTGTAATTCACGGAATTGTGTTGCTAATAAACCGCCATCAACATCAAACTGAAACGGTAATCCAAATAATTCGAAATGATTCATAATCGCAACCATATATAAAAAATAAACCTGACAACTCACTCGCCATAATGGCGGCCAGCAGCCAGGTTTAATAAAACACTATGCGCAATTACACGTTGAAGCTTTCACCACAACCACATTCGCTAGACACGTTAGGGTTATTAAATTGAAAACCTTCATTGAGGCCTTCTTTGGCAAAATCAAGCTCAGTACCATCTAAGTAAACCAAGCTTTTTGCATCAACGATAATTTTTACACCTTGCTCTTCAAAGACTTGGTCCCCTTCGTCAAGGTTGTCGACGAACTCAAGGATATACGCCATACCCGAACATCCTGAAGTGCGAACTCCGAGACGCAAACCGATACCTTTGCCACGGTTGGCTAAAAAACTCGATACGCGACTTGCTGCCGCTTCAGTGATAGTAATGGCCATACTTCAAACCTCAGAATTATTTTTGTTCGTGTTTCTTCTTATAATCGCTAACCGCTGCTTTAATTGCATCTTCTGCAAGAATCGAGCAGTGAACCTTAACTGGCGGTAACTCAAGCTCTTCTGCAATCGCAGAGTTCTTAATTGATGCTGCTTCGTCTAATGTTTTACCTTTCACCCACTCGGTGATCAGTGAACTTGATGCGATAGCAGAACCACAACCGTAAGTTTTAAACTTTGCATCTTCGATGATGCCATCTTCAGTTACTTTGATCTGAAGTTTCATTACATCGCCACAGGCTGGTGCACCCACCATACCGCTACCAATGTTTTTATCGTCGTTGTCAAATGAACCCACGTTACGCGGATTTTCATAATGATCGATGACTTTTTCACTATATGCCATGATAAATTCCCTCGAATAATGTCTAACCGCAGATTAGTGGTGTGCCCACTCAACCGTATCTAAATCAATGCCGTCTTTGAACATATCCCAAAGAGGTGACATTGCACGTAGCTTGTCGACTGCTTCTTTAATTTGAACTACAGCGTAATCAATTTCTTCTGCCGTTGTGAAACGACCAAAAGAGAAACGAATTGAACTATGTGCTAGTTCATCATTTAGACCTAATGCACGTAGTACATAAGAAGGCTCTAGGCTTGCCGATGTACATGCAGAGCCTGATGATACTGCAAGATCTTTCAATGCCATTAATAATGACTCACCTTCAACAAACGCAAAACTGATGTTAAGGTTGTTGGGAATGCGGTGCTCAATATCACCATTGATAGACATCTCTTCGATACCTTCAAGGCCTTTAAGTAAACGCTCACGCATATCAACTGCATGTTGGTAATCTTGTGCCATTTCTAGCTTAGCAATGCGGAATGCTTCGCCCATACCAACAATTTGATGTGTTGGTAGAGTACCAGAACGGAAACCACGCTCATGGCCGCCACCGTGCATTTGTGCTTCAAGACGAATACGCGGCTTACGGCGTACATATAATGCACCAATACCTTTAGGGCCGTAAATTTTGTGCGCAGAAAATGAGATTAAGTCCACTTTCATTGTTTGAACATCGATCGGCAGTTTACCTGCAGATTGTGCCGCATCAACATGGAAAATTGTCTTGTTTTCACGACAAATTTCACCAATTGCTGCGATATCTTGCACAACACCAATTTCGTTGTTCACATGCATAATAGAAACCAGCACAGTATCTTCACGCATTGCGTCGCGTAGTTTTGCCAAATCAACAAGACCATTTGATTCAGGCTCAAGGTAAGTCACCTCATAACCTTCACGCTCTAATTGACGACATGGGTCAAGAACCGCTTTGTGCTCAGTTTTGCATGTAATAACGTGCTTACCTTTCTTGTTATAGAAGTGGGCAGCACCTTTAATTGCAAGGTTATCAGACTCAGTAGCACCCGAGGTAAACACAATCTCACGGGGATCGGCGTTGATTAGCTCAGCAATATACTCACGAGCAGTATCAACCGCTTCTTCCGCTTGCCAGCCATAACGGTGTGAACGTGACGCTGGGTTACCAAACGTACCATCCATAGTTAAGCACTGAACCATTTTCTCAGCAACACGAGGATCTACCGGGCAAGTTGCAGAGTAATCAAAATATATTGGCAGTTTCATTTTCTTCTCCGAAAACACGAACGTCTGGTCTCTAGGAGCGGACATCGACACCGATAGGGGCGCTGTCGTGTGATTTTTTATTTGCAAATGATGTTTTGTTATTGCTTTGTAGGATTATATCCTGACGATCAGCAATCGTTTGTACATCATTATCCTTCATCAGCTCACCAAGAGTGATGTTATTTAAAAATCCGCTGATACGATCACTAAGATCATGCCATAAGGTATGAGTTAAACAACGCACACCACCTTGGCAGCCACCTTTACCTTGACACTTAGTGGCATCAACTGATTCATCAACTGCTGCGATAACCATACCAACAGCAATATTGGCGGCATCTTCACCGAGGCGGTAACCACCACCAGGACCACGGACACTGGTTACTAAGCCCGCTTTACGAAGACGCGAAAAGAGTTGTTCTAGGTAGGACAGCGAGATCCCTTGACGTTCTGAAATATCAGCCAACGGTACTGGTCCATTATGTGAATGCAATGCTACATCTAACATTGCCGTCACAGCGTATCTTCCTTTTGAAGTCAACTTCATAACATGGCTACCTACTTGAATTTATAGAGGCAGTCTCTCATACCCGACTAATTTGGTCAAGTATTTAACCCACTAAAACAGTAGGTCTTTCGCTGGCTTGCGAAAGCGGTTATTTAGTGTTCTTCTCTAAGGTTTCAATGGTCTTTTCTACTGACGATAGAATACCGCGTAAAATATTTAACTCTTGCTGCTCAGGACGAGCACGGGTAAACATACGACGTAATTTTACCATTACCATGCCAGGATGATTTTTATTAATAAATCGCGTTTGGCTGGTCACTTTTTCAAGATGCTCATAAAACCGTTCAAGTTCATTAGCACGTGGGTATTCATCAACAACCGCTGTCGATTGATGCTTAGTCGCATCAAGGTATGCCATACGAACTTCGTAGGTTACCGTTTGAACTGCCATTGCAAGGTTCAATGAACTATATTCAGGGTTAGCTGGAATATAAACATGGCAATGACATTTTTGTAATTCTTCATTAGTCAGGCCAGTACGCTCACGACCAAATAAAATCGCCACCGGATGCTGTTCAGACTCTGCAATAACTTTAATGCCATTTTCACGTGGGTCTAATTGTGGCCACTCTAACGTGCGAGAACGTGCACTTGAGCCAACAACTAACCCGCAATCAGCAACGGCTTCATCTAATGTTTTTACAATTTTAGCGTTCTGAACCACATCAGCGGCACCGGCTGCTAAAGCAATTGTATGACTATCAATTTCACAGGCAGGATCAACAAGAACAAGGTTAGTTAACCCCATTACTTTCATTGCGCGAGCTGCAGAACCGATATTTCCAGGATGTGACGTGCCAATGAGGACAACGCGAATTTTATCTAACATGATGTCGCTATATTCCAGTCTAATTTAACGCTCAGAGATAGTAGCACAGCCATAACAAAAATGAAGAAAACATGTCTATTTGATGATTGTTATTAGCCATTACCGTCATCAATAAATAAAATACCGTCATTATTTATTTTTTCAGCACTGACTAACGTCGAAAAAATAACCACTTCCTTTTTTTTATAGCTCTGTTATACTCGCCGCCGCTTTTTAGTTCTTTAACATCCGTTGGGAAAATCCTATGCATCCGATGCTTAATATTGCCATTCGCGCTGTGCGAAAGGCTGGTGACCATGTCATTAAATCTCTAGAAAAACCTCAATCTATTGAGGTTGCTAATAAAGGTAATGATGTTGTTACCAATATCGATCATGAAGCAGAAGCTATCATCATCGAGACAATCCTAAAATCTTACCCTGATCACTGCATCATTGCAGCTGAGTCTGGTACGAAAGAAGGACGTGACAAAGAGTGTCAGTGGATTATTGACCCAGTGGATGGCACCAAGAACTTCGTTCGCGGTTACCCTCACTATGCAGTTTCTATTGCACTACGCATGCGTGGTCGTACAGAAGTTGCTGCAGTTTACGACCCAGCTCGTAACGAACTATTCACGGCTACTCGTGGCGCAGGCGCGCAACTTAACAGCCTACGTCTACGTGCATCTCAGCCACGTGATCTAACTGGTACTGTGTTAGCAACAGGTCTTCCTTTTGCTGCTAAACAACACGCTGAAAGTTACCTAAAAATCCAAAATGCTTTATTTGTAGAATGTGATGACATGCGTCAATCAGGTTGTACTGCATTGGATCTTTGTTACCTAGCTGCTGGCCGTGTTGACGGTGTATTCAAGTTAGGCCAAAAGCCTTGGGAACTTGCTGCTGGTGAATTAATCGCGCGTGAAGCTGGTGCTATCTGTGCTGACTTTACGGGTAATACTAACTACCTAACAACTGGCAACATTGTTGCTGGTAACGCACGTGTAGTTAAGCCAATGCTTGCTAAAATCCGTGAATTCGGTAGCGACGCTCTGGCTAAGTAATCATTGATTACAACCCGCTAAATAAAAACGCCCTGCTGATATTAACAGCAGGGCGTTTTTTGTTACCCATAAAAAACGGAGCCCGAAGACTCCGTATAATTAATGATGACTTTACCGATAGTAGCAACTACTTACGGCTATGGCATCGCATCAATTTCTTCACCTTCTTTATCTAATGGTGTCGGCATTAAGTGCTCACGGGTGATACCCAATTTAAGCGCTAACGCTGATGCCACATAGATTGAAGAGTAAGTACCGACAGTAATACCAATCAATAATGCTAATGCAAACCCTTGAATCATTGCGCCGCCTTTTAAGAACAACGCAATAACAACAAACAAGGTGGTACTAGAAGTAATTAATGTTCGGCTCAATGTTTGAGAAAGTGAGCAGTTCATAATTTCTTCAGCAGTTTGCTTACGCATCTTACGGAAATTTTCTCGAATACGGTCAAATACCACGATAGTATCGTTAAGTGAATAACCCACTACTGTTAACAATGCTGCCACAATCGTTAAATCAACTTCGATTTGTAAAATCGAGAAAATACCAACAGTAATAATAATATCGTGCGCCAATGACAACACCGCACCTGCGGCTAAACGCCATTCAAAACGCACAGAGACATAAAGCAGAATACACAGCAATGCAATAAGAATTGCCAAGCCACCCGCTTCGGCGAGTTCATCACCGACATTGGGACCAACAAATTCCACTCGGCGCATTTCAACTTGCTGGCCAGTTCCGGTCTTTAGAGCATCAATGATCTGGTTACCCAGAATTTCGCCTTTAATTCCATCACGAGGTTGCAATCGCACCATCACATCACGCGCAGTACCAAAGTTCTGCACGATGGCATCGCCAAAACCTGATTTTGCTAATGACTCTCGAATTAACGGTAAATCGGCTGGCTCTTTAAAGCTGACTTCAATCAGCGTACCGCCAGTAAAGTCTAAGCCCCAATTCAAGCCTTTGGTTGATATTGTCGCAATAGAAGCTGTAATCATCATTAGCGAGAAAATAAACGCTAATTTTGACCAACGCATAAAATCGGTAACTTTATCGCTATTCAATAACTGTTTCATTTATGCGTCCTCCTAGATTGACAACTTATCTATGCGTTTACCGCCATAGATTAAGTTAACCACAGCACGAGTACCGACTATTGCGGTAAACATCGAGGTTAAAATACCGATCGATAATGTCACTGCAAAACCTTTAATTGCACCTGTACCGACTGCAAACAAAATAATTGCTGTCATTAAGGTGGTGATATTGGCATCGGCAATGGTACTAAACGCATTGGCATAACCTTGTTGTATCGCTTGCTGAGGGCTTCGGCCTTCACGTAATTCTTCACGAATACGCTCAAAGATAAGCACGTTAGCATCAACAGCCATACCGACGGTTAATACAATACCGGCAATACCAGGCAAGGTCATGGTTGCACCTGGGATCATCGACATTACACCAATAATCAATACCAGATTCATCATCAGTGCTAAGTTGGCAATTAAACCAAAGCCACGGTAGTACAATAAGGTAAATAGCATTACAGCTACCATACCCCAGATACATGCCTGAATACCCATATCGATATTTTGTTGACCCATAGATGGACCAATTGTACGTTCTTCAACGATCGAAATAGGCGCAATCAGAGCACCAGCACGTAACAATAGCGCAAGGTTATGTGCTTCCGGCTGAGAATCAATACCTGTAATGCGGAAGTTACGTCCAAGTGCCGTTTGAATGGTCGCTTGGTTGATTACTTCTTCGTGCTTTTCAAGTATGACCTTACCTTCAGGTGTACGATCACCGCTGTCTTTGTACTCAGTAAAGACTGTCGCCATTAATTTGCCGACATTATTACGTGAGAACGCCGTCATTTTACTACCGCCTTCAGTATCTAGCGAAATATTCACCTGTGGACGACCATATTCATCTGCACTTGAAGTCGCATCTGTAATATGAGAACCCGCTAGAATAACGCGTTTTTTCAATACTGCTGGACGACCATCACGGGTCATCTTCACTTCACTGCCCGCAGGTACTCGCCCTGCGGCTGCAGCACCAAGATCAGCATTACTGTCCACTTCACGGAACTCAAGCGTAGCAGTTGCACCTAAAATTTCTTTAGCGCGCGCAGTATCTTGAACACCCGGTAGCTCAACCACAATTCGGTTAGCGCCCTGACGTTGTACTAATGGCTCGGCAACACCTAATTCATTAACACGGTTACGTAAAATAGTAATGTTTTGCTCAACAGCATAGTTACGAATTTCTTGAAGACGTGCTTCAGAAAAACCAGCGGTTAAAACAAAACGTCCTTTGGTATCTGTTTCAGTAAATACCATATCAGGATGAAGTGGCTCTAATACCGCTTTTGCTTGCTCTAATTGAGCAGCATCACGTAAACGTACAGAGACCGTTTGTTTAGTTTTATCGATGGCACGATAGCGAATTTTCTGTTGGCGTAGTTCAGCTCTGAAAGTTTCTTCTTGCTGGCCTAATAGTTTTTCCATCGCCGCATCCATATCCACTTCCATAAGGAAATGAACCCCACCACGCAAATCAAGACCAAGCTTCATTGGTGTAGCACCAATAGCTTCTAGCCAAGACGGTGTTGAAGGTGCGAGATTTAGAGCAACAATATAATTATCACCTAATTCACTATTTAGAATATCGCGAGCGCTGATTTGAGTATCAGTATCGTTGAAGCGGACCAGTATTGAGCCTTTTTCAAACACAACTGACTTATAAGGGATATTGTTCTTTTTTAAATCTTCGGTGACAGTATCCAAAGCGCTCATAGTAACTGAGGCGCCACGCGCCCCAGTTACTTGAATCGCTGGATCTTCACCGTATACGTTGGGAAGTGCATAAAGCAAACCTATAATTAGTGCGAACAACACTAACAAGTTCTTCCACAGAGGGTATCGGTTAAGCACTGCTATGATCCTTCAAAGCGAATATTTTTTAGCGTCTTATAGAGACTTCATGGTGCCTTTTGGCAAAACTGCAGTAATGAAGTCTTTTTTGATAGTTACTTCAGTACTGTCGTTTAGCGCAAGAACGATGTAATCACTTTCAGATGATGACTTAGTAATGCGGCCTAAAAGACCACCGTTAGTCATTACTTCATCGCCTTTACTCATCGAGCTCATTAGCGTTTTGTGTTCTTTAACACGCTTAGCTTGTGGACGGTAAATCATGAAGTAGAAGATAACAGCAAACAGACCCAGCATAATGAATAACTGGTACGGTGAACCACCTTGAGCAGCGCCTTCAGATGCTGCATGTGCTTGAGAGATAAAAAAGCTCATTTATAACGTCCTCGATTTATTATGATTTATACAATTTGTAATGGTGGAACTTCACGGTCACGACGCGCGTAGAATTCTTCTACAAATGCATCGAAACGATCTTCTTCAATCGACTTACGAATACTTGCCATTAAACGTTGGTAGTAACGTAAGTTGTGAATAGTATTTAAGCGTGCACCTAGAATCTCATTACATTTATCTAGGTGATATAAATACGCTTTTGAATAATGACGACAAGTGTAACAGTCACAATCAGGATCTAGTGGTGTTGTATCTGTTTTATGTTTCGCATTACGGATCTTGATCACACCGCCAGTCACAAACAAGTGTGCATTTCGCGCATTTCGCGTTGGCATTACACAGTCAAACATATCGATACCGCGACGCACACCTTCAACTAGGTCTTCAGGCTTACCTACACCCATCAGGTAGCGAGGCTTATCTTCTGGTAGTTGTGGACATGTATGCTCAAGAACACGGTGCATGTCTTCTTTTGGCTCACCCACCGCCAAACCGCCAACTGCATAACCATCAAAACCAATCTTGGTTAGGCCTGCAACTGATACATCACGTAGATCTTCGTATACACCACCTTGAACAATACCAAATAGAGCATTTGGATTTTCAAGCTTATCAAAGTGGTTGCGGCTACGTTGAGCCCAACGAAGAGACATCTCCATCGACTTTTTAGCTTCATCGTGAGTCGCAGGATATGGCGTACATTCGTCAAAGATCATTACGATATCTGAACCAAGGTCTTTTTGAATTTCCATCGACTTTTCAGCATCCATGAAAATCTTGTCACCGTTAACAGGGTTACGGAAATGAACACCTTCTTCAGTGATTTTGCGTAATGCACCAAGGCTAAATACTTGGAAGCCGCCTGAATCGGTTAAGATTGGGCCTTTCCATTGCATAAAGTCATGCAAGTCGCCGTGCATCTTCATCACTTCTTGTCCAGGACGTAACCATAAATGGAACGTATTACCTAGAATAATTTGAGCACCAGTATCTTCCACTTCTTCAGGTGTCATGCCTTTTACAGTACCGTAAGTACCTACAGGCATAAATGCTGGTGTTTCTACTGTTCCACGTTCAAACTGCAAACGACCGCGACGTGCGCGACCTTGAGTTTTATCTAATTCAAATTTCACAAGACCTCCAAAAGCCAGAGAAACAATCTGACAGGTTCCCATTACAGGATTAAGCCCCACAGGCGATTGCCTGATCAGCCACAAAAATAATGGCCGTTAATAACGACCATTGCTACTGACAGCCTCGAATTACTAGCAATGATAGTAACGCTCAACCGCAGCCAAAAGCATTTATTATGTTGTAAATTCTACAGAAATAAATTTATCTCATGTAGCAGAGGCAACAAAGGCTGCAATTGTAACAAAAAGCAGCCTAAATACTTAATTTTTAATAAGTGTTAACGTAATCAATATCACATATTTTTACGGGTAATAAACATCGAATCGCCGTAACTAAAGAAACGATATTGATTAGCAACCGCTTGATGATAAGCATTCATCGTATGCTCATAACCTGCAAATGCACTTACCAACATAATCAGAGTTGATTCTGGTAAGTGGAAATTAGTGATTAATACATCCACTAACTGGAATTGGTAGCCTGGGTAAATAAAGATTTCCGTATCACCAAAAAATGGCTTGAGCTCAGTGCCATTCTTCAGCGCATCTTGCGCCGCACTTTCTAATGAGCGTACAGATGTGGTACCCACAGCAATAATTCGACCGCCATTAGCACGAGTTTGATTAACCGCCGTCACCACTTCTGGTGGCACTTCAACATATTCAGAGTGCATATGATGATCATTAATGTCATCAACACGTACCGGCTGAAAAGTACCCGCGCCAACATGCAGAGTAACAAAAGCAAAATTAACCCCTTTGGCTTTTAAATCCGCCATCAGTTTATCGTCAAAATGCAAACCCGCCGTTGGTGCAGCTACCGCACCTGGTTTAGCGTTATATACCGTTTGGTAACGCTCTTTATCGGCATCTTCATCGGGGCGATCAATATAAGGAGGTAACGGCATATGCCCTACCTGTTCTAAAATTTCCAGCACCGTTTTATCACTGTTAAAACGAATCTCAAACAGCGTATCGTGGCGAGCAACCATTTCGGCAGAAAACTCACCATGCTCACCTAATAATAATTCATTACCAGGCTTTGGCGGTTTAGATGCGCGTACGTGAGCCAAAATAGATTTATCATCTAACATCCGCTCAACCAACACTTCAATTTTACCACCAGACGCTTTATGACCATACATACGCGCAGGAATAACACGGGTATTATTAAAAACTAATAAATCTCCAGCCTCAACCAGATCTAACACATCTTTAAAACCTTTATGTGCTAATTCACCGCTATTGCCCGTCATATGTAGCAAACGACTCGCAGTACGCTCAGGTTGTGGGTAGCGAGCAATCAGCTCGTCTGGTAACTCAAAATCAAAATCAGAAACTTGCATCGTAATACGCCTTAAATAACAGCAGGCGGGCATTATACTTAACTCCACCAAAGATGCGAAACCCCGTGGCAATTAAAGCGGATTTTCGATAATAAAACCGCTGTCAAATAATCGCTGCTGTCTTGATTTACACATAATAGCGAACAGTTAATCATTGGTGACATTTGAAATTTATGACCATGATCATGGGATAGCCACCAATAATTCGCTACATTCAAACCAGTAAATCAGCAAAAAACAATTAGCAATCGTATAAAAACAGGAGGTTTCTATGTTTACTGTTGCCGATATGATGACGCCCAAACCACATACATTATCTCGCAATGATACTTTGCTTGATGCTAAAGAGATGATGCAAACCCTGTCTATTCGCCATATACCGATCACCGATCATAATCACCATCTATTAGGGTTAATTTCTCAACGCGATGTGCTTGCCGCTCAAGACTCTAATTTAAAATCCGTGATTGCCCCCCATAGCCACTCACCACTAGAGGTATTACTGGAACATTGCATGAATCGTGATGTTTTTAGTGTTGATAGCCATGCCGGCCTTAAAGAAGCGGCACTGTATATGCAAAAACATCAGATTGGTTGTTTACCAGTGGTTGATAATCAGCAACTGGTTGGCATTATTACCAACAGTGATTTTGTCGCTATCGCTGTGACATTGCTTGAAATGCAAGATGAAATCGATCCGCTAGAGCAAGAACAAGATCGGCTTGATGATCTGAGTGATATTGGTGATATCGACATCGAACGTGACTAATAACCACGATCAAAAAGGGAGCATAATGCTCCCCTCGATAGATGAATCATTTATTAACTATGATTACTTAAACTGTTCTTCTTCGGTTGATCCTGTCAGTGCGGTTACTGACGAGTTGCCACCTTGAATAGTATTGGTCATGGTATCAAAATAGCCCGTTCCCACTTCCTGCTGATGAGCAACAAAAGTATAGCCTTTATTCGCCGCTTCAAACTCAGGACGCTGTACTTTTTCAACATAATGGCGCATACCTTCGCCTTGCGCGTAAGCATGTGCTAACTCAAACATGTTGAACCACATATTATGAATACCCGCTAGCGTAATAAACTGGTACTTATAACCCATGTCGGCTAATTCTTGTTGGAATTTAGCGATAGTTTCAGCGTCTAAATTCTTTTCCCAGTTAAACGAAGGTGAACAGTTATACGCTAATAACTGATCTGGGTATTGCTCATGAATCGCTTCTGCGAATTTACGCGCTTCTTCTAAACAGGGCTTTGCCGTTTCACACCAAATTAAATCAGCATACGGTGCATAAGCTAAACCACGCGCAATGGCTTGATCAATGCCTGCACGCACACGATAAAAACCTTCGGCAGAGCGATCGCCGATAATAAAGTCTTTATCATACGGATCGCAATCAGATGTTAGCAAATCAGCTGCATTGGCATCGGTTCGTGCAATCACTAAGGTTGTGGTGCCAGCCACATCCGCCGCTAAACGTGCGGCAACTAATTTTTGTACTGCTTCTTGAGTCGGCACTAAAACCTTGCCGCCCATATGACCACATTTTTTCACCGATGCTAATTGATCTTCAAAGTGCACTCCAGCCGCACCTGCTTCAATCATATTACGCATCAATTCATACGCATTGAGTACGCCACCAAAACCCGCCTCGGCATCAGCAACAATCGGCAAGAAATAATCGACACCGTCTGCTGGCGAGCCACCGTTAGACCATTGGATCTGATCGGCACGACGGAAAGAGTTATTAATACGCTTCACCACCGCAGGTACTGAGTCAACCGGATATAACGATTGATCAGGGTACATGGCAGAAGCGGTATTATTATCAGCAGCAACTTGCCAGCCTGATAAATAAATCGCTTCAATGCCAGCTTTAGCTTGTTGAACAGCTTGGCCGCCAGTTAGCGCGCCTAAACAGTTCACATAACCTTTTTTCGCACTGCCATTGACCAATTCCCATAATTTATCAGCACCACGTTGAGCGATAGTATTTTCAGGAATAAATGAACCACGAAGATTAACAACCTCTTCAGCAGTGTAAGTACGCTTTACGTGTTTCCAGCGTGGATTTTCAGCCCAATCTTGTTCTAGGGCAGCAATTTGTTGTTGGCGAGTTAATGTCATAATAATATCCCTCTAGTCAATATGGCGCTAATCCGTTATTACACTAAATAGTCATAACCTTTTAAGGTTAAGAAGTTATCTAACTCATCACTGGTCGCTAAGTGCGACATCAAATACGTCGCCTCTTCAAAACGACCATTCTCAATACGTTCTTGGCCTAACTCTTGCTGTAATACTTGCATTTCTTCAGTCAACATTTGTGCAAATAATGCCTTAGTCACCACTTGACCATTAGATAGCGTTTTACCGTGTTTAATCCACTGCCAAATTGACGCTCGTGCTATTTCAGCGGTAGCAGCATCTTCCATTAAGCCGTAAATAGGCACACAACCATTACCCGAGATCCATGCTTCAATATATTGCACAGCCACACGAATATTGTGCCGCATACCCGCTTCTGTACGTTCCCCATCACAAGGGGCTAATAATTCTGCCGCAGTAATAGGCGCATCTTGCTCACGGCTGACATCCAATTGGTTAATACGTTGATCGAGTACATCATCAAAAATGGCGCGAGCGGTATCAGCTAACCCAGGATGCGCGACCCAAGTACCATCGTGACCATTATTGGCTTCAAGGGCTTTGTCGGTTTGAATCTTATTTAATACCCATGCTTGTTGCTGAGGCTCTTTCGCTGGAATAAAAGCCGCCATGCCTCCCATTGCTAATGCACCACGACGATGACAAGTACGAACAAGTAACCGTGAATAGGCATTTAGAAAAGGTTTCTCCATGGTTACCACTTGGCGATCAGGCAAAATACGTTCAGGGAAATTACGTAAGGTTTTTATATAACTGAAAATGTAATCCCAACGACCACAGTTTAATCCGACGATATGTTCTTTGAGATTAAATAATATTTCATCCATCTCAAATGCAGCTGGTAAGGTTTCAATCAATACCGTTGCCTTGATGGTGCCACGGGTTAATCCAAATTCATCTTCGGTATAACTAAAGACATCACTCCACCAAGCAGCCTCTCGATATGCTTGTAGCTTTGGTAAATAAAAATAAGGACCGCTGCCTTTAGCTAATAGTGCTTGATGATTGAGATAAAAATACAACGCGAAATCAACTAATGCGCCAGGAATCGGCTGGCCATTCCAAAGGATATTTTTTTCAACTAAATGCAGACCACGCACACGGCAAATCAATACCGCGGGATCACCCTCAAGCTGATAGTGTTTACCAGTTTGAGGATGGGTATAGCTAATGGTGCCATTGACCGCATCGCGTAAATTTTGATGGCCATCAATAATGGCATTCCACGATGGTGAAAAGGAATCTTCAAAGTCAGCCATAAATACTTTTACGTTAGCATTTAGAGCATTTATCACCATTTTACGATCAACAGGGCCAGTAATTTCTACACGGCGATCTTGTAAATCATGAGGAATATTTTGTATTTTCCACTCAGACTCTCTGATAGCACGCGTGTCTGGTAAGAAATCAGGTAGTTGGCCGCGATCAATCGCTAATTGCTGCTGTTCACGCGCCTCTAACAATAATGGAATTCGATCAGCGAAGCGCTCAACTAACCGCTCAATAAATGCTAATGCATCAGCGGTGATAATCTGTTGTTGCTGCTCCGTCAGAGGTTGCTGCAGTAATAACTGAGTATGATCATTTGCTTGAATGGCTGTTTCTATCATATGCGCCTCCAGCATGTAACTTAATCACCACTTTTATCAATAACAAAAGCAATGACTCCCTGTTAAACAATTTAAAGCATATATTTACGTTGCCGTAACAATAGTCGGAATGCAAATAAATAACTGCTTTTTAAAACCAGACACAAAACACAAACAGATAAATATCAATAAGTTAAAAATAAAACCCAAATATGTAAAATACCAAATTCACAAAAATCTTAGCTATTTACTCGGAATTTAAATTTATATTGAAATAATGGTTTTTTGTATGTGGTTACGTAATTTAATTACATTAACAGCGATAATAATATTTATTCAAAATCGCGTTTAAAACAGGAAGTAATTTTTAAAATACACATAAGCACATGATAGATAATACAATTACTTATAAAAAAACAATGAAATGAAACAGGTTGCATCTAGGGTTTAACGAGAGGAATAGGATTAGTTTGCAAGATGAAACAGATTTATTCAACAAAACAGCAACTTATAGATAGAACGCTCGATAATACAATCTTTTAGTCATTCGTAAAAAAACAGTTTATTGCTCTAAAAACTACCAATAATAACCATAGCCAATATACTGCCGACAAAAAAGCCCAAATAATCATAATAACTACCGCTGTGATTATTATAATTAGTTCAGGCTATTGTCATACTACTTACAATTAAACCGCTTTACAGGAGGTCTTTAACTATCTCACCCAGCTTTTCAAATACAGCAGTGCGGCTTGATGTTGGTCGCCAAACTAAACCAATATCACGGTATGCATCTTGACCTGGTGGCTCAATAACGACTAAGTTTTGATTTTCTAAAATGCCATGTTTAATTGCCATTTCAGGAATGAATGTGGTTCCCAAACCATTGGCAACCATTTGTACTAATGTATGTAAACTTGTTGCTGTAAAAGGGTTTATTTTTTCTTTTGAAGTCAATTTACACGCAGAAACGGCATGCTCAGTTAAACAATGTTCTTTCTCTAATAAGAAAACCGATTTATCCGGTAAATCAGCATAATGTAATGGCATGGTTACTGAAGATGCTTGGTTTTTACTGATCACCATCTTAAATGCATCACGGCCAACGACCTTGCTCGACATGCCATGAATATCAACCGGTAGCGCTAAAATTAGCACATCCATTTCACCATGCTGAAGTGCTTCCAATAAATTAACTGTCGTATCTTCCCGCAAGAGTAAATTAAGCTTGGGGTATAAAATATTGACTTGCTGCACTAAACCACACAATAAAAAGGGCGCAATAGTGGGAATACAACCTACTCGCAATGGGCCTTCCATCACATCACCGCTGCAACGAGAAAGCTCGACTAAATCACGACTACACGCTAATAGCTCACGTGCCCTATCGACAACTTGTTCACCCATAGAAGTAAAGACTAAGGTTTTTGCCTTGGTGTCACGTTCTACTAAATGACAATCAAGTAACTCCTCAAGATTCTGAATACCAGAACTTAATGTCGACTGGCTCACAAAACACCGTTTAGCTGCTTCGCCAAAATGATGGGTTTCCGATAGAGTGACTAAATAATGGAGTTGTTTTAGTGATGGGAATTTATTCATCGTATTTTTCGATTACTTCAATCTATTTATTCTGCTTTTTTCAATTTAACAGTTTAGCTATAGTTTGTCTCGTCCAAGTATGGCGTCAGCCCCAAAAGGTTGACAATAACCAAATATTTAAGGAGCACCAAAATGGTACTAGTAGGTCGTCAAGCACCAGATTTTACTGCTGCAGCTGTTCTAGGTAATGGCGAAATCGTTGATTCATTCAACTTTGCAGAATTTACTAAAGGTAAGAAAGCTGTTGTTTTCTTCTACCCACTAGACTTCACTTTCGTATGCCCATCAGAGTTAATTGCTTTTGATAAGCGCTTTGAAGATTTCCAAGCGAAAGGTGTTGAAGTGATTGGTGTTTCAATTGATTCACAGTTCTCGCACAACGCATGGCGTAACACTGCTGTTGAAGACGGCGGTATCGGTCAAGTTAAATACCCTCTAGTTGCTGATATTAAGCACGAAATCTGCAAGGCTTACGATGTTGAGCATCCAGAAGCGGGTGTTGCTTTCCGTGGTTCTTTCCTTATCGATGAAGACGGCTTAGTTCGTCACCAAGTAGTTAACGATCTACCACTAGGTCGTAACATCGATGAAATGCTACGCATGGTTGATGCATTGAACTTCCACCAGAAGCACGGCGAAGTATGTCCTGCACAGTGGGAAGAAGGTAAAGCAGGTATGGATGCATCACCAAAAGGTGTAGCAGACTACCTATCTGAGCACACTGCAGACCTAGGTAAGAAATAATTACCTCTAACACCATGCTCACGGTGTTATAAATCGCAGTAATGCTACATAGAGCCAAAGTCAGCTCAAATAAAAATAGAATGAGGCTCGGAATATACCGAGCCCTTTTTTTATCTATTTTTAACCAACCTTTTCGTTTTCAACCTAGCGCACATTATTCACTGCCACCATTCGCCCCTACTGCATTTATCTTCTACACTGAAACCCCTTTTTTACAATACCGTTAATTATCAATGACTATTCAAGTTGAAGTTTGTATCGATAATCTTGAATCACTCCATTATGCCGAGCAAGGTGGAGCGACTCGAATTGAATTGTGCTCATCGTTAGCACTGGGCGGACTCACTCCTAGCGCTGGGTTTATGCAGGCCGCAGCTAAATATGCCACTATTCCAGTTTATGCAATGATTCGCCCTCGCCAAGGTGACTTTCTGTTTAGCAGTGACGATGTTGAAATCATGCTCGCGGATATTTACGCGGCTAAGCAGGCTCGACTGCAAGGGGTGGTGGTGGGCGTATTAACCCCACAGAGCTTGGTTGATAGCGATATTTTAAATAGCCTTGTTAAACAAGCTCAAGGAATGGGAGTTACTTTTCACCGCGCGATTGATCAATGTGTTGAGCCAATGGCGGCACTGGATGCGATTATGGCAGCGGGCTGTGAACGAATTCTCACCTCGGGTTTACAAGCTAATGCCTATGACGGTATTAGTATGATTAACCAAATGCATCAATATTGCGGTGAGCGGTTAAAGATTATGGCAGGTGCTGGGGTTAATAGTCATAATGTACGTGAAATTATTGCTCGCACAGGTATCAATGAAGTCCACCTATCAGGCAAAACCACCCGTCCAACGCATATGATGACAGTTGCGAAACAAGCGCATATGGGGAGCGCTGATATTGATGATTTTGAAATTCCAATTACAGGCGTAGAAAATATTGCCGCAGTGGTTGCTCAACTTAAATTGTGATAACAATAACCACCAGCGGTTAACTCGGGACGTATTATCTAGTAATAGATCATCACGTCCCTTTTTATTTTTATGATGTAGCTTCATTTTAGCACTGCCACAGCATAAGCAATATTTGTTGCTAAAGCATATTTTTAATATCTTCTGGATTAGTGTGGCGAATATCTTTGCCTTGCACAAAATAGATAATATATTCGCAGATATTTTGACAGCGATCGCCAACTCGCTCAATGGAACGTGCCGCCCACATCACCTTCATCACATTGGGAATCGAATTAGGCTCTTCCATCATATAAGTCATTAATTGGCGTATGATCGCTTCATATTCACGATCAATACGATCATCTTCTTGATAGACTTCAATCGCAGCTTTAACATCCATTCTCGCAAAAGCATCAAGTGTTTCATGCAGCATTCGTACTGCATGTTGGCCTAACGATTCCAATGACACTAATAAGTTATATTGTTTATTAGTGAAACTCTCCGATGCTACTTTGGCAATACTTTCAGCGACATCACCAATTCGCTCTAAATCAGTAATGGTTTTAATGATCGCAATTACCAGTCGTAAATCACTGGCCGTTGGCTGGCGCTTAGCAATAATACGCGTGCAAGCTTCATCAATCGCAACTTCCATTGCATTAACTTTATGATCATCTCTAATCACGCGCTTGGCTAATTCTTCATCTTGCTTATGCAGCGCTTTTAAACTATCAGCCAATTGTTGCTCAACCAAGCCTCCCATGGCCAATACATGGGTACGAATACTTTCTAATTCATGGTTAAACTGGCCTGAAATATGACGGCCAAGGCTAATTGTATTTAACATCATGTCGTTCCTTAACCATAACGCCCAGTAATATAATCTTCAGTGCGTTTTTCTTTGGGAGTCGTAAATATATCATTGGTACTGGTATATTCCACCAGCTCCCCCATATGCATAAAAGCCGTTTGATCTGAAACTCGCGCCGCTTGTTGCATGTTATGTGTCACGATAATAACGGTATATTTAGCCTTAAGATCATTAATCAATTCTTCAATGGTTAAGGTTGAAATTGGATCCAATGCTGATGTGGGCTCATCTAATAACAGAATTTCAGGTTCAATCGCAATCGCACGCGCGATCACTAATCGTTGTTGCTGACCGCCAGAAAGACCAAATGCATTTTCATGCAAACGTCCTTTTACTTCGTCCCATAATGCTGCTGAGCGCAGTGAATTTTCCACCGCATCATCAAGTACGCGTCGATCGCTAACCCCTTGTAAGCGCAATCCATAAACCACATTTTCATAGATTGACTTTGGGAACGGATTAGGGCGTTGAAATACCATTCCGACTTGACGCCTAAGTGCTGCTACATCGACATTTTTATCATACACATTCTGGCCATGAAGCATGACCTTACCGTCAATATGGCAACCATCAATCAGGTCATTCATACGGTTAATGCAGCTTAACAACGTCGACTTACCACAGCCTGAAGGGCCGATAAAGGCTGTCACCTGTCCTTTTGCTATGCGCATATTAATATCAAACAAGGCTTGAGTCTGACCATAATGGAGATTTAAACCTTCAATCGATAGTGCTGTTTTTTCATCAGGCAATAACGATAAATCCAACGGCGCAAAAAGCCCTGATGGCGACGTATCGGTAAAGAGTGAATGATCGTTATACATAGTTAAATCTCGTGTTATAAATACTCACCATTACTGCTCTAAGGCGCGAAATTTTTCTCGTAGATGATTTCGAATAGCAATAGCGGTTAAGTTTAAACTGATAATAACCGTCACCAATAAAAATGAGGTAGCGTAGACTAATGGCCGCGCCGCTTCAACATTTGGGCTTTGAAATGCAACATCATAGACATGGTAGCCTAAGTGCATGAATTTTCTATCTAAGTGAACATAAGGAAAATGCATATCAAGCGGTAATGTTGGCGCCATTTTTACCACCCCCACCAGCATCAATGGCGCAACTTCACCTGCCGCACGCGCCACCGCTAAAATAAGTCCCGTCATGATGGCAGGACTTGCCATCGGCAATACAATCCGCCATAAGGTTTCAGCTTGGGTTGCGCCAAGTGCTAATGAGCCATTACGGACTGAACTTGGAATGCGCGCTAAGCCTTCTTCTGTTGACACAATCACTACCGGTAAGGTCATAATCGCGAGGGTTAATGCTGACCATAAAATGCCCGGCGTACCAAACGTAGGGGTTGGCAATTGAGCCGAGAAAAATACATCATCAATGGTGCCACCCACCATATACACAAAGAAACCTAATCCAAAAACGCCATACACTATCGATGGCACACCGGCGAGGTTAATCACTGCAATCCGAATCAGTTTAGTTAACCGATTATTGCTTGCGTACTCATGTAAATAAACCGCAGCCAACACCCCTAATGGCGTTACCATCACGCTCATTAATAACACCATAAATACCGTACCAAAAATGGCAGGAAACACCCCGCCTTCAGTATTAGCTTCACGTGGTGCGTCGGTTAAAAACTTATAAACCTGATGACCCCAGTGCTGTACTTTTTCAAACCACGATAAATTATTAGGCCGCCACATATCCAACACTTGCATCATTGGAATAGTCACATCGGTGCCATTTTGATCGCGTAATACCAAAGCATCGTTATCGAGTTGCCGTTGCAGCGTAAATAACCGATTCTCAATGTTCTTATAAATCGTATTGTAATTGGCTTGCTCACGATCAATGCGTAAGCCATCTGCAGCGGTGAGTTTACCGCTTAATTCTAGCCGCCGTTTTTCAATTCTTAAGCGTTCTAAATGCCAGTTAATGTTGGCAATCTCATTACTTTGCAATGAGCGTAATTCAGATCGCACTTTATCTGCTTGTGCTAATGCATCAGGTAACTGTGATAACGGCTGCGGCTCACCCGCTTCAATCACATGAAGCGGATAACCATAAAACTTACCATTACTTTCACGATCGACCACGGCAATATTATTGGCAATTTTTTGATCAACAATTTGAGTGCTTAATACGGTTAAGAAATCTAATGCGCCCTGACCTCGATTACCGGTTTTAATCAAATAACGCGGCACGCTATCTTGAGTAAACTGACTGACATCGATTCCAGCATCAGCGAGTTGATCGACTGGTACCATAGTTCGCTGATAAAGCTCACCAATCACCACCTGATGCTTACCATTAAGGTTAACATCAAACTGATACACTGGCGCTGGCCAAAAATAACTTAAGCCTTTGTAGCCAATCAATAATAATAAGCCAAGCACCGCCACCAAGCTTAAACTGACTGCGCCTGCTGTTAACCAAATCCATGGTGAACCGGATTTAAACCATTTAATCATTGCTGTATCACTTATTATAACGAACTGTATTTTTCGCGTAATCGTTGGCGAACGACTTCAGCAATCGTATTAAATACAAAGGTAAACACAAACAGCACAAATGCCGCTAAGAACAGCACGCGATAATGTGAACTTCCCACTTCTGATTCGGGCATTTCAATCGCGATGGTTGCCGCTAAAGTACGCAGCCCTTCAAGTAAATTCCAATCCATCACTGGCGTATTACCCGTGGCCATTAACACGATCATGGTCTCACCCACTGCTCGTCCTAAGCCCATCATAATGGCTGAGAATATACCGGGGCTGGCGGTCAAGAGTACCACCTTAGTTAAGGTTTGCCATTGGGTTGCACCTAAGGCTAACGAGCCTTTAGTAAGATGTACCGGCACCGAGAAAATAGCATCTTCAGCAATGGTAAAAATAGTTGGAATAACAGCAAACCCCATCGCAATACCGACAATCAACGCATTGCGCTGATCATAACCGACTCCGAGATGATGATTAAGATACCCTTGTAAATCACCATTAAAAAACTGAGTCTCAAGCCACGGACTTAAACCAAAGCAGCCATAAGTAACAGCAACAATCACCGGAATCAGTAGCGCAATATGAAAACCATTAGGGATCCGTGACCGCCACTGCCCCGGTAGCATCGACCAGCTCCAACCGACCACAATAATACTGAGCGGTAAAAAAACCATTCCAAGCGCAATCCCTGCGAGATATTGTTCAACAATCGGCGCCAGCCATACACCTGCAAGAAAACCCAAAATAACCGTCGGCAGCGCTTCCATAAGCTCAACCGTAGGTTTAATCACTTTTCTGACCTTATTTGACATAAAGTAAGCGGTATAAATCGCGCCAGCAAGGGCTAATGGAATCGCAAAAAACATCGAATAAAGGGCAGCTTTGAGTGTACCAAATACAATCGGTACTAAGCTTAATTTAGGCTCAAATTCATCACTGGCAGAGGTTGATTGCCACACATAATCAGGCTCGGCATAGCCTTCGTACCATACTTTTTGTAACAGTGATGATAGCCCAATATCAGGATGAGCATTTTTAACTTGGTAGCTCTGCCAGTGGTCATCATTTAACGTCACCAGCAAGTTTGCCTTGGGTGATATAGCGATGTCAGTCGGTACCTTATTAAAGACTTTTTCTTTATAGATCACCTTGCGCTCAGCCGTGTAATAAGCCGACGTGGTGCCATCTTTTTGAATCGCAAAAAAACCTTTACGGTAATATTCGGGCACGATCTTAACTAACGGGCTGGCAGAAAAGTGAAATGTTCTGACGTTAATTAACTGGCGTTGGCCTTGCTTAACTGCCTCAAACCACTGCGAAATAGTATTATTAGAGTTGGTAATGAGTAATGAGTTGGCACCTGATAACAACGTAATCGCCACAGGTTTGCTGCTGCCAGTAGCAATATTTTCAATTTTACGCAAAAAAGCCGTTTCAGCCGTCAGTTTATATAAATATAAATTTGAGCCACTCAATACATACAGCGTTTTGCCATCAGGGGTTAACTGTAAATCATCGATTTTAGCTGGCGCATTATTAATCTTAAACTGATGCTGCTGCCAGCCTTGCGCGCGTTGAACCACATTTTCAGGCAATAACAAACTCAAACCATAAAGCTGATTATTGGCCGTTTTAGCCACGACTATCGCTCGATCATCACGGCCAGAAATCGCCAATTGAGTGATAGCCTTCGCGGTAGGTACAACGGCTAATGGCTTGTTACCAAAAGGAAACTCAATTTTTGGTTGTAACTGTTTATGTGCCGCGGCAAAGGTAGGGGCAAAATCTGCTTTAACCACCACCACTTTGCCCGCTGAAGAGCCATAAGCAACCATGCCATCACGAGGCAAACTCACGCCATAAGCGCTTGGATTCGCCATAATAGTCTGCTGCTTAACGACCTCTGCAGGTTGGGATTGAGTCGGTAAATTAACGAACGTTACCTTACCATCATCACTGAATCGGTAAGCAATACTATTACTGTCATCTACCCCTAATAATACGGTGTTATTCGTCGTAGCTAATGAGAACTGTTGTTGTGGCGTTACAGAAACAGAAGAAAAAATAGGCACAATCACATACAGCAAATAAAAGAAAATCAGCATCAAGGTGATCAATACAAAAATGCCACCAGCAGTTACCCCTACGCGTGCTAATTTATCTTTAGCGCGGCGAAAGCGATTTTGTTTGCTTAATAATGTGCTGGCGTTTGCCATTATGACCTCTAACCTATTTATACGCTTAAAAGTGTATTGCTATTTTATGACAGATTTATGACAACGATATTGGTGATGATTATTTGAGTTGGCTAAATCACGTTTTGCAGCCATGCTTAAAAAACAACCATTTTATTTACGTGCCATCATAGTGTTACAACGACAAGGATTGATGCGATGAAACAACTGATTATAACAATCATAGGTAAAGATAAACCTGGACTTGTAGAACAGTTATCTGACACCGTCTACCTTAATCATGCTAATTGGGTCAGCAGCTCACTGAGTCAGCTTGGTGGTCAGTTTGCTGGCATCATACAAATCGAGGTGGTAGCACAACACGTAGCAACACTGCGTCAAGCCTTAACAGCAATTGAAGATCTACACATTCATATCGTCGATGATCATACTCAAGCTGCCGTGCCTTATATTGCTCAGCAACTGACGGTTACTGGTAATGATCGCCGTGGTATCGTTAAAGAAGTTACTCAGCATTTAACCCTACTTGGGGTCAATATTGCCAAACTAAAAACCGATACTCGCAGCGCACCTAATTGGGGTTACCCGATTTTTGTGGCTGAGTTTCAATTGCACACTCCACCAGAAATAAATACCGATATGATTCAGCAACAACTGGAACAGTTAGCAGATGATTTAACTATAGATATTGAAACGGTTAGCTAAATCAATCAGATGGCATACACTAAGGCAATGTAACGCGAATCATCATGCTTTACCATGCCATTTATTTCAAGATTCGGTGTTGATGGCTGTGAAGTAATAGGGATATTGACATCAAATGACTATCAACCATCGTTATCTTGATAAAGAACTCAGCTGGCTTTCATTTAATCAACGAGTATTACAACAAGCAGCAGACAAATCAGTGCCGCTGCTTGAGCGCGTACGTTTTATTGGTATCTATGCCAATAATATTGATGAGTTCTACAAAGTGCGGGTAGCAAAAATTAAGCGCCAACTATTACACCACAACGGCAACCATCAACCAGCACAACAATTATTAGATCGCATTCAACATCAAAGCTTACAAGCCCAACAACATTTTGATGCGACTTATAACGCCCTACTAAGTGAGATGGCGCAACGTCATATTTATCTGGTTAATGATCTTCAACCACTGGCTGATGCTCAACAGCAGTGGCTACAACACTATTTCCACCATTCCATTTTGCCGCAGTTAACGCTTATTCCTTTAACCGACACTGTCGACTTAATTAAGCGCTTACATCATCATTGTTCCTACTTAGCCGTTATGATCACTCGTGCAGCAAGCATTGATTATGTGCTGGTTGAAATCCCCACCGACACTTTACCGCGGTGGCTACAGCTGCCATCAACTCATCATCAATATTCACTGATGTTGGTTGAGAATATTATTCGTGCCTATATTGATGACGTTATTGATACCGATGCTCAAACCACTTATGAGCAGCTAAGCGTGTATGGCATCAAAATCACGCGCGATGCCGATTATGCGCTCAAACCCAACAACCATGATGTATTACACCAATTATCACATCACTTACAGCAACGGTTAACGGCCAAGCCATTGCGGTTAGTGTATCAACACACCATGCCAGCGCCACTGCTGCAATTATTAACCAATAGGCTCAGACTGTCTGATTTCGATACGTTGATCGCGAGCGAGCATTGCCAACACCTTAATGATTTAAGCGCGTTTCCTACTAGCGCTAATAAATACCTTCATTATGCGCCCTTACCACCCATTAACAGTACCGCCTTTAATCTGGCGAGTAATGTGTTTGCCGCCATAACCGCGCAAGATATTTTATTGTATTACCCCTATCACAGCTTTGAGCATATGCTAGATTTTGTTGCTCAAGCAGCACGCGATCCAGCAGTGCGCCACATTAGTATCAATATTTATCGCGTCGCGAAACAATCACGAATAATTGATAGCCTAATAATAGCAGCCAATAATGGTAAGCAAGTCACGGTGGTGGTCGAGTTACAGGCGCGGTTTGATGAACAGGCAAATATTGATTGGGCACAGCAATTAACCGCAGCAGGGATCACGGTGTTATTTGGCGTTACTGAAGTAAAAATTCATGCCAAATTATGTTTAATTACTCGTCAAGAACAGCAACAGCTGATCGACTATGTTCATATTGGCACAGGTAACTTTAACGAACAAACTGCGCGCATCTATACTGATTTTTCACTGTTTACCCGTCAACGTGCCATCACCCAAGAAGTACGACAATTATTTGCTTACCTCGCTAATCCAAAGGCCAAAGTCAGTTTTAACCACTTAATCGTATCGCCAATGAATGCGCGCACGCGTCTATATGCCTTGATTGACACTGAAATTTATCACGCTCAACACCAGCGTGCGGCTGGCATTACACTCAAGCTCAATAACTTAATTGATAACGGCTTAATCGATAAACTTTATCAAGCCAGTCAGCATGGGGTTAAAATCCAATTGATCATTCGCGGCATGTGCAGCCTGATTGCTGGTATACCCCATCGCAGTGAAAATATCACCATCGTGAGTATTGTTGATCGCTTTCTTGAACATTCGCGAGTGTATATTTTTACTAACAATGGCAACCCTAAAGTGTTTATCTCCTCCGCCGATTGGATGCAGCGTAATATTGATCGCCGTATTGAAGTCGGTTGCCCTATTTTATCGCCAGCGCTTAAACAACGTATTATCGCTATCACCAAACTCCAATTAGCCGATAACGTGCAAGCACGGGTGCTAGATCCTGCCATGAGCAACCGTTATGTCAGCCGTGGTAAACGGCCTAAGATCCGTTCTCAAACTGCCATATATAACTATTTAAGTCATGTAGAAGTACAATCGCAACGGCTCGCGCATAAGGAGCATCAGCACCATGCAAAATGATAATCATCCCACTCAGGCTTTCGATGCGCCACAGCCACGACACATTGCAGCGCTTGATCTTGGCTCAAACAGTTTTCATTTAGTAATTGCGCGAGTTATCGGCCAGCGACTGCAAATTATTGGCCGCTATAAACAACGATTACAGCTAGCATCAGGGCTTGATAGCCAACACAACCTTAGCCAAGCTGCGATTGAACGAGGTTTAGCCTGTTTAACCATGTTCGCTGAACGGCTGCATGGTTTTGCCCCTGAAAATGTTCGTATCGCCGCGACTTATACTCTGCGTCAAGCACGTAATGCCGATATCTTTATTCGTCGAGCAGAGGCGATTATGCCCTACCCAATTGAAATCATTGCCGGAACCGAAGAAGCGCGGTTAATTTATTTAGGTGTGGCCCATACTGAGCCTGAACACGACAAAAGGCTGGTAATTGATGTCGGTGGCGGTAGCACCGAGTTAGTGATTGGTTCAGGGTTTGAAACTGATATCGTTGCCAGCAAACACATCGGCTGTGTGAGCTACCATCAAACCTTTTTCAGTGATGGCAAACTCAATCATGCTAATTTTGCCGCAGCACAATTAGCCGCGCGCCAAAAACTTGAAACCATTGCTAATCAATACAAACAACTTGGTTGGCAACAAGTATTAGGCACATCAGGCACCATTAAAGCCATTCGCGCTGTATTCATTGCTCAAGGTCATCACGATGGCGTGATCACGCAACCACGATTACAACAATTAATCACCACGATGATTGGTTATAAGCATCAACAACAATTAGTGTTAGCCGGATTGCCCCCAGAGCGCCAGCCTGTTTTTGCTGCTGGAGTCGCGATTGTGAGTGCGATTTTTTCAGCGCTGGATATTACCGCGATCCATTTTTCCAATGCGGCCTTACGGGAGGGATTACTGTATGACATGGAACAACGTTTTCGTCATTGTGATATTCGCAGCCAAACAGCCACAGCCATGGCGCAGCAATATAATATCGATATGCTCCAAGCCCAACGGGTAAAAAACACCGCCTTAGCACTGTATGCACAACTGCCACAGCCAGCAACAGATAAAGACCCAAACCTAACCACGCTATTGGCATGGGGAGCATTATTGCATGAGGTTGGGCTCAGCATCAGTTACCCTGGTTTTCATCGTCACTCAGCCTATATATTGCGTTATAGTGCCATGCCGGGGTTCAGTGTTGATCAACAAACACTGCTCGCAACCTTAGCCCGTTTTCAACGCAAGCGCTTAAAGCTAGATGAAATGCCCCCCTTAACGATTTATAAACGTAAGCAAGTCTATCCTTTAATTCGCGCATTACGGTTGGCGGCGACACTCAATGGCCAACGCAGTACTGCTCCTCAACCAACCATCGGTGTCAGTGTCAATAATGAACACTGGCAGTTAGTTTTTCCGGCTAACTGGTTAGCCGCCAATACTCTCCTTGCCGCCGATCTCGCCACCGAGCAGCAATATTGGCATAAGGCTGGCTGGAAATTGACGATTGAGGAGTGAGTGGCGAGTGGCGAGTGGCGAGTGGCGAGTGGCGAGTGGCGAGTGGCGATAAATTAAAGCAGGATTGTGATAGCTAAACAGCCACTTTTGCGGGTTTTTAAATGATATCTGTGTGACGGCTCTATTTTTAAAATTAATAACATCGTTAACAACATCATCATGCTGTATTTTGGCGGTTATTGGCGGTCTAAACATCTTAAAACGAACCTTATCTGCTTGGTTTTAAGCGACATTTGATCGCGTAGTGCGGGATAGATGGATACTGTTAAATAGGGTGTCTATCTGGCAATTTAACATTCTTATTTGACATAAGGTATATCCAAAACATTATGACACTTATTAATCAAGTATTGTATAAAAGTTATTTCATGGATGAAGATATAATTGAATATCCGCATACTTGATACCCAAGAAATATATACTTACGAGGCAAAGCTTAATGTGCATTTGCAGTTAATTTTTGACCAGTATTCTTGTGTTGAAATCAATGATGAACTTGTTTGTTCTATAGTTATTGAGATGCAGAAAAAGATAGTTGCTTGTGGTTTTGCATATAGTAGAGAGATGACTCAAGGGAGTAAATTCCGTGCTGGAATAATAGGAGGTATAGCTGTTCATCCTAATTTTCGTGGGCTAGGGTTAAGTAAAGTAATAATGAAACATCTTGATGAACGCTTAATCGCTGAAGGAGTTAATCATTCATTTCTATTCGCTTATGAACCAAAAGTTTATGTATCATCTGGTTATAACGAATTAAAATCTCAAATTCATTATTATGATATTCAACATAAAAAATGGGAACGGTTTGTATATCGTGGTGGAATGATAAAGTCGTATACTTCACTTATATTAAATGAGTATTTACCAATAGAATTCAATGGGCGCATATACTAACAAATAAATTTTATGTTCAATAACATTGTACATAATTAATAAATTGCTCATTTGAATGGTTTTAATGGGTCATTTCGGCGATCTTTGTTGTATCTGAACGATCAGTACGCATAAATAGATTTACAGTTAAATGACCGTCCATTGAGGCGGTTTTTATTTATCCGTGATACCATTAATATAAACTACAATCTATAATAGGTGTTGCAGATTAATGTGGACAGTCATTACGACAAATTTTTTTGATGAATGGTTTGATGCTCAATCTGACGATACGCAAGAAAAAGTATTAGCTGGTTTAGTTGCATTACAAACAGGAGGGCCAACAATCGGTCGCCCTCTTGTTGATACAGTAAATGCATCGAAATATAACAATATGAAAGAACTTAGAGTCCAACACCGAGGGGATCCTATAAGAGCTTTCTTTGCATTCGATCCTTTACGTCAGGCAATTGTACTTTGTGCCGGTAACAAAGGTGGAAATGAAAAACGTTTTTACAAACAAATGATCCCTATTGCTGATTTTGAGTTTGCTAAACATCTTGAAGAATTGGAGAAATAATTATGGCTAGAAATTTAAATGATATGTTGGCTTCTCGTTCTCAAGATAGCCAGCATCGAATTGCTGAAATGGCGGACGAAATGTTACTCGAAGTTAAGTTCCAAGCTATTCGTGAAGAACTAGAACTAACTCAAGCTGAATTGGCTAGAAATATGGGGATTAGTCAGCCGTCTGTTGTTGCGATAGAGCAGCGTGGTAATGATTTAAAGCTATCAACGATTAAGCGTTATATTGAGGCTATGGGCGGTAAAATGAGTATCAATATTGAATTACCAACAGGTAAACATGTTGGGTTTAACGTCTAAAGTTTTAAAACTTAATTAAAGGCCGCTGAAGAGACACACCCAAATAGATCAACTGTTAAATACCGTCCGGTTTTGGGCGGTATTTTTGTTTGTGAGGTCGCTTTAAAATAAGTCTCTTTGGTTATTGTTTAGATTTATTTTAAAGCGACCTCTGATAGTGAAAAAGCCCATCGACGGATGGCCGTTTTTACCTTGCATAACAATTCATGCGAATGGTTGCACCTGAAGCAATGAACTCCAGTAAGGCTTTACACTTATCAATAAGTAGCTGATTGTTGCTGTTATTTTCAATATTCGTTAAAGATTGAACCAGACCAACTGATTCATATTGTTCTAATGAAATGTTGACGGCACTTGGGAGTTTTTTCTTTTCATTACAATAGGCTTTTATTGTGACTTTTTTGGGTGAATTTCTGTCGTTACTCACCTCAACGACGATATTCTCTGGCATGGTTTATTCTCCAACTTGCATTGTGTCGATAAAAAAAAGCCTTAAACAAGGTTCAAGGCTTTAAGGATTCATTTGGCAATGAAATTATTTTGCAGGTGCAAAATCTTCAGCTGCTTGGCGGTGCGCAGTGTAGATTGCTTCACCGTCACTTTCTGCATCAAAGATAACTTTAACGTCAGCAGAGAACAGAATAACGTCGCCTACTTCAGCAACGTATTTGTTGCCTTCCATATCGCGCATTACGATCTTGCCTTTCGTTACTACTTTGTACTCTACTGAATCGTAGAAGTATTCAAACTCTACGCCCGGAGACATAGTGAAGTGACCAATCGTCAATGGCGCACTGTTGTTAGTAACAGCAACTTCAGCCATGTCGCTTTTTAGGCCTTCAACTTCTAGCAGTTTGCTTAGGTCGTTTAGCTTAAAAGTACCAGCTTTGATCAGCGAAATACCTGGCTTTTCAGTTAATGTAGTCATTGGATTTGTCCTTCTTTTTATAATAATGGCTGGGAATTTTCCCCAGCCTTTTTGTAGGGTGGTACGTATTACATACGTGCTTTGAAGATCGCTACGATTTCTTCTAGGCTCGCTTTGCGTGGGTTCGTTAGAGAACACGCATCGTTTAGAGCGTTTTGCGCCATGAACGCTAGCTTGTCTTCAGTGACACCCAAATCAGCTAGGCGTTGCTTAGTACCCACTTTTTCAGAGAGTGCATCAATCGCTTCAAGGGCTGCATTTACTGCTTGCTCTTGGGTCATTGCTGCGGTGTCGATACCCATTGCTTTGGCAATATCAACAAAACGCTCTGGTACTTGTTTAGCGTTAAAGCGTGAAACTTCTGCCAATAGAATCGCGTTACATAGGCCGTGAGCCAGGTCGTAAACCCCACCTAATTGGTGCGCCATTGAGTGAACGTAACCTAAAGATGCATTTGAGAATGCCATTCCAGCAAGGTACTCGCCGTACTGCATTGCATCACGTGCTGCGCGATTTTGACCGTCGTTCACAGCTGTTTCTAGGTTGTTTACAATCAGCTCAATGGCTTTAATCGCTGATGCATCAGTGATTGGTGTTGCAGCTGTTGAAACATAGGCTTCAACCGCGTGAGTTAATGCATCCATACCGGTTGCAGCAGTTAGGAACTTAGGCATTGCTACCATTAGCTCTGAATCGTTCACTGCAATAATTGGCGTAAAGTGCTTATCAACYACTGGGTATTTGGTTTCATCTTCTTGGTTAGTGATGATGGCAAATACTGTCATTTCTGAAGCAGTACCYGCTGTTGTGTTCACAGTTACCAATGGMAGTTGTGGTTTTTTCGATAAGTGAACACCTTTAGAGTAATCACGAATATGACCACCGTTCGCTGCCACTAATGCGATACCTTTTGCAGTATCGTGAGAWGAACCACCACCAAATGAAATCACAAAATCAGCATTGCTTTGTGCAAGMAGCGCAAGGCCATCTTCAATGTTTTTCTCAGTTGGGTTTGGYTGYACACCATCGTAAATAGTGTAYTCAAGGCCGTGAGCAGTTAACTCATCAGTTAGCTTGCTAACCAGACCCACTTCAACTAATACACTGTCTGTGACGATTAGGGCTTTTTTCAGCTCTTTTGACGCAAGTTCAGCACCTAGAGATTGAATAGCGTTAGGACCCATTAGTGTTACAGGTGGCATGTAGAATACATTGCTCATAATGAAGCTCCGTTAATATTTATGAATTTATGTTGGCTTACCGCATGTGCCATAAGCCGGAATTTTTTATAGAGATTGAAATAAAAGTGAGTGTTACCGACATCACATCTTTATTGTTATTGGTGGTGTTGATGTCGATGTAGTCATCTTCTCATTTACTGAAACATAAACAATAGACTTAAAAAACAAATAACTATTACACTTGAGTAATAATCATATTGAGCGCATTGGCTACTGCTGTCTGTGGTTATTTATCTGCCGCTGATAGCAATTTTTCAGCAAAGCTTAAGTGCGCTTTAGGTTGGGTAAATACCACACCTGAGTGTGAACGCTCTGCGGTACCTTGCTTTTGGTAGTGTCCAGCATTTAGGCTATTAACGGCTGCTTTTTCAAACTGTACATTACCAGTGAAGGCACCATCTTTTGCTGATGCGTTGTAAGACATAGCGATAATAGCGGTGGCGATGGCTGCTTTAATAACTGTTTTCATGAGTAATAAAACCTTGTGTATTGATATTTGTGAACGCCTTGTGCGTTTCGATGAGGCTATTATCAATAATTACACCAAAAACAACAATACCATTAAAATGCAAAAGATTGTTACGATATGGGAATAATTAGCAGAGGCGAGATTACGAGAGTTCGAGGGTCGAGGGTCGAGGGTCGAGGGTCGAGGGTCGAGGGTCGAGGGTCGAGGGTCGAGATTACTTCCATTTTGATATATTCAAATAAAAGGCTGCGTTATTGCAGCCTTTTTTATACCTACTTAATACTCAGTTCAATCTTTCAGCCCCAACTTGACCATGTTTTCTTTGACGATCGCGACCGGTAATGGAATATAGCCATCTTTTTGCACAATATTTTGCCCATCACTCGATAGAATAAAGCGCAAAAACTCTTGCTCCATCGGCGCTAAAGCTTTGTTAGGATGTTTGTTAATGTACAAATACAAATAACGCGATAATGGGTAGTTGCCATTGATCGAATTCTCAACGGTTGCCTCAATATAATCAGTACCTTCACGGGCAACGGGAATGGCACGGATACCGGTGGTTTTATAGCCAATTCCAGAATAGCCAATTGCATTTAATGAGGTTGAAACAGACTGTACCACTGAGGCAGAACCCGGTTGTTCATTAACGTTATTACGAAAATCACCACGGCATAAAGCGCGCTTTTTAAAGTCGCCATAAGTGCCTGAGACTGAATTACGACCAAATAATTGAATATCACGCTGCTGCCAACTATTGGGCAAACCTAATTGCCCCCACTGAGTGATCGGCACTAAAGCGCCACAGCGTAGAGTGCGTGAATATATTGCATCTAGCTGCTCGAAATTAATCCCTTTAAGCGGATTATCTTCATGAACAAACACTGCCAATGCATCAACTGCGACTTTAATCGCAGTCGGTTTATAGCCGTATTCTTTTTCAAACGCTTCAATTTCTTTGGTTTTCATTTGACGACTCATCGGCCCTAATTGTGCCGTTGCTTCCACCAGCGCAGTCGGTGCAGTTGATGAGCCTGAAGTTTGAATTTGAATATTAACGTTCGGGTATTGGCGTTTAAATGCCTCGGTCCAATAGGTCATTAAGTTAGCTAAGGTATCAGAACCAACTGACGATAAATTGCCTGAAATACCACTGACTTTATGGTACGGCTGTAATTGGGTATCCACAGCAGTCGCTGCAGCGGTATTGGTTGCCGCAGCCGCAGGTTCAGCGGCAAATAGCCCCAATAACCATACGCCAGTGATAGCACGAGTAATAGTTTTTGTTAGCGCTGAGATTAACATAAGGCATCCTTACCCAAGTGATTACTCATTATGAGCCACAGTATCAAGTTGAGCACTATCAGCGGCTAACCGACTTGGTAATGTGAATGAAAAGGTACTGCCTTTATTCAGTTCACTATCAATTTCTAAGTGTGAATCATGATGGCTAAGCGCATGTTTAACAATTGCTAGCCCTAACCCACTACCACCAGTTTCACGCGAGCGAGCTTTATCAACACGATAAAAACGTTCAGTTAAACGATGAATATGTTGCGCTGCAATACCTTCACCACTGTCAGTCACTTCTAATCTTGGCCCCATTGATGAGCGATACCAACGCACATGGATTGCAGCATCATTAGGGGTATGTTTAACCGCGTTATAAACCAAGTTTGAAATCGCACTGCGGAGTTGATCATCATCACCCAATACTTTTAAGCTGCTATCAACATCAAACGTAATCGATTGATTTTTATTACCACTAAGGGAAATGGCTTCTTTTTCTAAAATATCGAGCATTGCTGGCACATCAACAATTTCTTCTAGTTCAATCGTCGGTGCTGCTTCAATTTTAGATAATGTCAGTAATTGCTCAACCAATGCATTCATGCGCGCCAATTGCTCGGTCATCACGCCATGGGCACGATCCCACATCGGCCCCATCAGCATTTCAGGATCTTGTGCCATTTCAAGATAGCCTTGTAAAACGGTCATTGGCGTGCGTAATTCATGCGACACATTGGCGAAAAAGTTACGTCGCATGCCTTCGAGTTGTTTTAGCTGCGATACATCACGCACAGCCATTAGATATTCACCCTCAGTATAACGCATGATCCGCAGCTCTAAAGTACGGTCATAGTTCATCGGCGAGGTGATTTCTAATGGAGTATCAAATGCTTGACGAGAAAGGTAGCGTACAAAATCTGGGCTACGTAATAAATTACTGATCGGTTGACCGCTATCATCAGGCCAACGTAAACCTAATAATTGTTGGGCTAATTTATTGCACCACACAATGTTACCTTCACTGCGAAACACCACCACCGCATCGGGCAGCGATTCAGCACCATTACGGAAACGGCGAATCAAGGTCGTTAATTCTTTTCGGCGGCGACGATTACGTTGTTGTAACCGGTAGATACCATTAAACAGCGGTTCCCAACTGCCAGAACCTGAAGGTGGAGTTAAGCTGCGATCTTTCCATAACCAATTCGACATCTTAAGTTGATTATGAAAATGCCAGCCGAGTTGAATCCAAGTGGCAATTAATAAAAACCACGGTAGATAGCCAAAAATAATGCCAAGCACGAGCCAAGGCAGATAAAATAATATCAGCTCCCCAACCAGCCTTTTCCATGTCAACCTTTCCACCATGTGTTACTCCTAGCAATAACGGAGGAGTAGTGTGGTTCCGTTATGCTATTTTTCTATTCGATAAAACCAACACAACCTTCATTGTTATCATAGCCACACGATAACAATGAAGGTTAATAGTTTGCCACTGCTAAGGCGTGCAAAAACTGAGACTTACATTCGAGTTGAGAAACGGTATCCCGCCCCGCGCACCGTTTGAATCATCTTATCGTGGCCGTCATTTTCAAGCGCTTTACGCAAGCGACGAATATGCACATCAACGGTACGATCTTCAACATAGACATTGGTGCCCCACACATTGTTGAGCAATTGTTCGCGACTATAAACACGCTCTTGGTGAGTCATAAAAAAGTGCAGCATCTTAAACTCAGTCGGCCCCATATCAAGTGGCTCATCGGCTGAAGTTACGCGATGTGAAACTGGGTCTAATTTCAAACCTTGAACGTCAATTATATCATCTAAAGACGTTGGCGAAGCACGGCGCATCACGGCTTTTAAACGTGCCATAAGCTCTTTAGGTGAGAATGGTTTAGTGATGTAATCATCCGCGCCCACTTCTAACCCACGCACCTTATCTTCTTCTTCACCACGAGCGGTTAACATCACCACTGGAATTTGGCGAGTCAACTCATCACGCTTTAAATGTTTGATTAAATTGATACCTGAACCACCAGGTAACATCCAATCCATTAAAATCAACTCTGGATACGGTTCGCTCATTTTCTCTAATGCGCTGTCGTAATCTTCAGCTTCAATCGCCTGATATCCATTTTGCTCTAGTACAAAGCACAGCATTTCACGAATCGGTGCTTCGTCCTCTACTACAAGAATCCGTCTTACCATAATCAAATATACCTAGTCGGTTGCTTTCTCTGACATGCGTCATTATGTGTGTAAATTATGACACTTTTGTGACTTTTGCAGAGAAAGCTGGTTTTAATAGAATCAATAACAACAGCAAAAAGTAAGCTTATTATTTGATATTACAACAAAATTAGCCAAACTCTTGCTGTAAATCTTATTACCCTTTAATGACAATTTGACTACGACCGCCCCCCATCGCCTCCACTGCAACTTGCACTCCAATCCGCTCGACTAATGTGCCCACATGCGAGATCACGCCAATCTGACGTCCATCTGCTTGCAGCGCATCTAAACAAGCTAATGCCATTTCTAAACTTTCAGGATCGAGAGTACCAAATCCTTCATCAATAAATAGCGATCCTAATTGGCGAGTATCTGCCGCCAGCGAAGCTAATGCCAGTGCTAATGACAATGACACCAAGAAACTTTCGCCACCGGAGAGTGATTCGACACTGCGCACTTCATCGCCCATATCATGATCGATAACTTGCAAGGCTAATGGACTTCCCGGTACTGGTTGCAGCGCATAACGCGGCGCTAAGTCTTGCAGGTGTTCGTTGGCAGCGAGCACTAATTGTTGCAGGGTTAAGCCTTGCGCCAAGGTTCTAAATTTATTCCCCGTAGCCGAGCCAATTAACTCATTCATTTGCAGCCACAGCTCAGTTTGAGTTTGTTGAGCGGCTAAAGCATTGCGAAGATCGCCCGCTTGTTGCTGTGCTTGCTCGCCTTGCTCTAAACGTTGGCGTAATTGGAACACCTGATCATCTAGTTGAAGTTTTTCAGCCTGCCATTGCGTTAACATTTGTTGTTGCATTACAACGTCATCGCTCATCTCATGGCCGCTAAACCACAGCTGAGCTAATTCAACGCTTGGCTCAAAATCGACTTGAGCTTGGTGGCGTTCTTTAACAATGGTCTCACCTTGAGCTACCGCTTGTTCTAGTTGTTTTAACTCACTGCGCAGGTGTTGCAACCATGTTTCATCGTGACTTAACAACGCGGTTAATTCAGCATCAGTTAACGCCAGTTTTTGTAGCCATGCTTGCCACTGTTGTTGCAACTGTTGCTGTGCCGTTTCAAATTCGGCTAGCTGCTGGGTCGCATGATGCTGTTTAGCAACGTCAGCTGCGATCACTTCGGCCAATTGGTTTAATTGGGTTTGTAGTTGTTGGCATTGTTGTTGCTGCGCTTCAACATCGACTTTGGCTGCACGTTCAATGGTTGCTAACGGCGCTTCACCAATGAGTGCAATTCGCTGTTGCCAACATCCTTGCTGCTCTTCAACCAGACGCGTGACTTTCGCACCAATATCAGTGGCTTGTTGATCTCCATGTTGAACGCTATTGGTCAAGGTTGCTAACACTGGAGCCAACTCAATCAGTTGTTTTTCAAGCTGTTGTTGTTGCTCAATATTGGTTTGATAATGCTCAATTTGGCGTTCTAAATCGGCAATAAAGCCCGCTTTACCTTGCTGTGCTAACCCTGTAAGCCAACTGTCATTGCCATAAATTGCCATTAACGCCTGTTGTCTTTCGTCGACCACATATTGCAGGCTGCTAACTTGCGCACTAAAGGCATTAAGCTGTTCTTGCGCTTGCGTTTGCTGTTGGGTTAACAGATGAGATTGATCTTTAAGCTCAGCTTGTTGTTGGCTTAATTGCTGCAACTGATGCTGCTGTTGCTTAACATTTTCAATCAACAATTTGCGCTGTTCACCTTCGGTTTTAATGTGCTGCATTTGGGCTGCCGCATTTTCTAATGCTTGTGACCAGCTCGCTTGATAATGTGCTAATTGGGCGACATCGCTGTCAGTGGCTAACACAATCTCTGCCAAGCTAATGCTATTAAGATCGGTCGCCATTAAATCTGTCCACTGGCATTGTTGCTGCTTAACTAGCGTTTCAATACTGTTGTTAAAGCCTACAATATCTTGCTCAAGCTCAGTTTGACGTTGCTTATCTTGAGCAACAGATTGAGTTAACTGTCGCTGTTCCGCGTGAGCATCTTGCAGTTGTTGCGCTAATTGTTGTAGTCGCTGTTGCTGCTGACTAATAATGGTTTCAACTTGCGGGTTATGCTGCTGATAAGGATGCTGTTCCGAACCACATAATGGACACGGTTCGCCGTCAATTAACTGCGCACGATAATCAGTTAAATTCATTACTGCTCGGCTTTGGTTAAGCTGTAACTCAACTTCTTTGTGCTGCGCATTCAATTGCAATAATTGAGGCGTTAATGCCGTTAAGCGTTGCTCACAACTGGCAATATGAGAGACTAATCCTTGCAGTTGCAGCTGGAATTTATCCCGCTGTTGTAGTACTCCATGCCATTTATCAAGCCCAAATAAACTCTCTTTGAGTAAGCCACTTAATTGCTGATAAGCGCCATAGTGTTGGCGCTGTTGATCTTGGCATTGCTCTAATACCGTTAGATCGTGGGCTGCGGTTTGCTGGGTTAATTGCTGCTGACGCTGATCCAAAGCAGAGAGCTGTTGATCAAGCTTCGTCTGCTGCTGAGTAATGGTCGCTAATGCGGTTTGACGCTGCTTAATCTCTGTCTGCAACTGCTCAATTTGGCTTTGTGCGTGTTGAAACTGGTTTAGGTTATCTTTGATCGCATTTTGCTGTTCTGCTAACGCTTTTACTGCTTGGGTTTGCGCCAATGCCGCCTGCACTTGTTGTTGCTGAGATTGAGCGAGCTGTTGCTGTTGCTGCTGACTCGCCAATTGCTGCCGTTGCGCCGTTAACTGGTTATTTAACTCTGCTAATTGCTGTTGCAACTCAACACTTTGCTGCTGTAGACCTGCGCGTTGTTGTTCAATACTTGCCGCTTGCTTTAGTTTTGGCTCAAGCTCGGTTAACGCTTGCTGTTTTTGCGTCAATTGCTGTTGGCCTTGCTGAACATTATCTTGCAATACGACCTGCTGGTGCTGCTTAGCCGTTAGCTCTGTGATTGTCGCTTGCAGCGTTTGTTGCCATTTGTTCACTTGCTGTTTAGCTTGTGCTAATAACGTGAAATCACCACGTGCAGGCAATGCTTGTTCATATTTTTGAAGTTGTACATAACGCGGCTCAGCCAACTGTTGCGCCTGCTTAGCTTGCGATAACTGCTGCTCACTTTCAGCACTGCGTTGAGTAAGTTTGGCTGCATTAACGATCACATCTTGATGGTATTTTAATTGCTCTAGCTGTTGTTGTTGACGATTAACTTGCTCACGTGTCGTCGCCAATTGGTTAGTTAACAATTGCTGCTCTTCATCGGTTAACAATGCAATGTCACCTAACTTAGCTTGTAACTGAGTCAGTTTTAATTTTTCATCTTTGGCACGTTCATGGGCAGCAATCGATAATCGACCGTAGATCTCACCGCCAGTCATGCGCTCTAATAAAGTTGCACGCTCATCGGCACCCGCTTTTAAAAAGGCAGCAAATTCACCTTGAGGTAACATCACAGCACGTCGAAACTGATCAAAACTAAGCCCAATTAAGCGTTCAATTTCAGCTTGTAACTCTTGCTTTTTACCTGCAAAACGCTGCCCTGTTTCTAGGTTTTCAAGCCATTGCTCTGCCGCTTGCATTTTGCCTTCCGCACGACCACGCGCACGACGCACTTGCCAATGGCTACGCCACTGCGAGCCATCATTAGCAATAAAATCGACTTCGGCAAAACCATCGGCTTTACCGCGCGATAATATACTGCGAACATCATTGGCTTTAATGCGATTCTCATCGCTATCGCGTCCAATTTCGGCATCATTTTTTTTATTTGATTGCAGCCGTGGAATACGATCATATAACGCTAAACAAATCGCATCGAGTAAGGTTGATTTACCCGCGCCAGTTTTACCTGTGATCGCAAATAAGCCCGCATCCGCTAAGCGGCCACCAGCAAAATCAATCTCAAATTTGGTTTGTAGACTGGCTAAATTTTCACCGCGCAGTGCAAGAATTCTCATGGTATTACTCCCTATTATTATTGTTGTTCTTCAACTTGCGCTAATAAACTTTCAAAGGCGGCGCTCATTTCAGCGTCAGGCTCACCGGCGTATTTTTTAGCCCAACTAAGGGAAAATACTTGCTGTGGTGACACCTCTGATAAACGTTGATGCTGCAAACTGTGTTGCTGTTCATCATGCTTATAATGGGGAGTAATTTTGGCTAACCGTACTGATTTTCCTTCTAAGGCTTGCAACACTTTTTCACGCAGCAAAGCTTGTGGTTTATCAAGTAAGACGTGGACTTCCAAAAACGGTTGTTGCTCACGTGGCAATTCATCATCAGCCAAAGCTTTAAGTGCCACTAACACCTCATCTAATGGGGCTGCTTTAGCGGGAACTTTTAGCATATCAACACTGCGCGGAATGGTGACTGACTCTATCTTGGTAACTTCAGTGCCGTCTAATTCAACCACTACGATTTGATGGCTGTAATTACGCTCTGCCATTGATAACGGAATCGGGGAGCCGCAATAACGCACATGTTCTTGCTTGGCAACTTTCTGAGCTAAATGCAAATGACCAAGGGCAACATAGCTGACATCATCGGCAAAAATAGTCGCAGGTAATGCATGTTGATTACCGCCTAACACTCGTCGTTCTGACATTTCAGATATCTGCCCTGACGCCATATACGCATGACCCATGCCGATTAACGCTTGCTGCGGCTGTTTACGTTCACGGGCTGCGGCTGTCATTTCGGCATATAACACTTCAACCCCTTTAATCAATCGATCATCGGTTTCAGTTAAGTTTTCAGTGCGTAAATCAGCGCTACGTAAAAATGGTACCGCCAACACCCATGCTGCTTGTTCTCCTGCAGCATTGGTTAATGGCACTAACATCCTATCGCAATCTAACTCGCCATTAGCTAAGCGATGAATACCGCCAACTAAGTGCAAATCAAAGGCTTTCAATAATGCTTGCGGCGCATCGAGCTTGCTTGGTGAATCGTGGTTACCACCGATCATTACCACATCAAGGTTAGGCAAGGTTTTAGCTAGTCGGGCTAAGAATCGATATAACATTTCCCATGCACTGGCGGCAGGATTGGCAGTATCAAAAATATCACCCGCCACTAATAAAGCATCCGCTTGTTGCTGCTCAAGTGTATCAGCAAGCCAGTCTAAAAATGCTTGATGTTCAGTTGCACGACTATAGCCATGTAATTGATGACCAAGATGCCAATCAGATGTATGGATAATTTTCATAATAGGAATAACACTACCAAGCCAGAAATAATCATCAGATTGTACCGTGTCAACCAGTAACTACACAGAGATTTGATGGTTAACTTCCTGTAATCATAACAAAACGTTATTATTTTAATAAAAATTGATAATTTTATATTATTTAAAATGTCGCATAGTATTACTCCAACGAAACATAACTACTGACTAATCAGCATCAAAGGTAAATTATGAAAATGAATCACGTAGGCATCATGGTTGGCGATATGGATACCGCAGTTGAGTTTTATACCAAAGCGCTTGGTCTTGATGTGGTTATGGGTAATACCAAAGTGACAGAAGAGCGTGAAACCGCAATTGGTAGAATGTGTATTGCTGTCTTTGGTGAAGGCTTTGAAGGTTTCAATATTGCCCATTTATTAACTCAAGATGGTATCGGTTTTGAATTGTTTGAAATGAAAAACCGTCAACAGCGTCATGAGGTTGATTTCTCTCGCATTGGTATTTTCCACTTCTGTCTTCAAACTGATGATTTTCATGGCGTTATTGCTCGAACTGAACAATATGGTGGTAAAGTTCGTATGGATATCATGCGTTACCATCCTGAAGATGAAAACAACACCTCACAAATGGTTTATTTAGAAGACCCATTTGGTAACTTATTTGAGCTTTACTCACATACTTATCAAGAAACTTATTCTACAAAGTATGAATAATCCTTTTAAGCGCAAGGATTGGTGCCCGCCAATCCTTGTAAATTAATAACTTCCCCTAAAAACGTAATAACCACCAATAAAAATCCCCACATAATATTAAAATTCAACCTAGACTGAATAATAATTTTAAATTTATCATTTCATGTCTCTGCTAAATTAATTTCAATCTAAATACCACTTTTACTTTATTGAGATATCGATAGTGATAACTAATCCATTATGAACGGACTCATAATAACTTGAGGTGTTTATATGTCACGGATCGTTATTGTTGGGGGTGGGGCTGCAGGTATTGAGCTATCTACATTACTAAATAAAACAACAACAAAAGAAGATAGTATCATTTTAGTTGAACCAGAAACTCACCACTTCTGGAAGCCACGCTTACATGAGATAGCAGCAGGCACTTTTGATAGTGATCTTGATACTGTGTGTTATTTCACTCACGGCGCGCGCCATGGATACCAGCACTACCAAGCATCTATGACTGATATCAATCGCAATAATAAAACCATTTCTGTCTGTGGTAGTGCCGATAACATTAACTATGAACTCGATTATGATTATTTAATTATCGCCATTGGTGCTGTAAGTAATGACTTTAATACTCCAGGCGCTCAAGATCATTGCATCTTTTTAGATTCAGCCAATCAAGCGCGCCAAGCATGGCATCAAATGAGTTTTGTCCTACGAGCTGGCGATGCTCGCACTGTTAATATTGTCGGAGCAGGTGCTACGGGAGTTGAACTAGCAGCAGAACTTGAAAGAGTCAGTAGAAAACTTCAACGTTATAATGGTACACAGCTAACAATTAATTTAATTGAAGCCGCTGATCGCGTATTACCCAATAGCCCTGAAAAAATGTCGCGTAAAGTGCAACAAGAGCTCGAGAAAAATAACATTAATGTATTACTTCAAACACGCATTAGCGAAGTCACCGCTAAAGGCATGATCACCAGTGATGATCGTACTCTTGATGCCGATGTGCAATTTTGGGCCGCTGGTATTAAAGCCCCTGATTGGCTCAATGGTATTGGCGGCTTGGCTTATAACCGTATCAATCAAATTGAAGTGAATATGGATTTAACCACAACCGTTGATGACTGTATTTTTGCCCTTGGTGATTGCGCCGCTATTCCACAACCCGATGGCAGTTTTGTTCCCCCTAAAGCACAGGCGGCGAACCGAGCGGCAGAGCATTTAGCCAAAAGTTTAGGTGGTTTTTTGCATGGTAAACCGCTCACTGATTTTATCTTTAAAGATGGCGGAATGGTGGTTGCAGTTGGGCACTATTTTGCGGTTGGATCTTTTGCTCCCGGTTCAAAAATGGAGAGCCAATTTGTATTACATGGTCTGCTAATTCGCCGCGTTTACGATACTATTTTCCGTTTACACCAAAAAACCATCAGTGGCATGTTTACTGTTTCTCGATTAATGATCTCTAAGCGGCTTAAATCGATATTTAAACCAAATATCTAGTAATTACGCTATCTGCTACCTCAATCACAAACGTCACTTAGTAATTTGCAATGGTTAGGTTAAGATACTCCCCCAACTGTTTACCCTAGGAAGCGTGACTAGCATGATGTGGTTTAAAAATATACTGACTTACCGTTTTACGCGTGAGATTGACTTAAATGCAGACCAAATAGAAAAACAGCTGGAAGAATTCCGCTTTACTCCGTGTGGTAGCCAAGACATTCAAAAGTTTGGTTGGGCACACGCACTGGGTAAGCATGGCGATATGTTTACCCATGTTTCAGGTGACAACATTTTAATTTGCGCTCGCAAAGAAGAAAAAATGCTGCCAGCGTCAGTGATCAAAGAATCATTGAACAACAAAGTTGAAATGCAGGAAAAAGATCTTGGTCGTAAACTGAAAAAGACTGAGAAAGACACCTTAAAAGATGAAATCGTGATGGATTTATTACCTCGCGCGTTCAGTCGTCAGCATCAAACTTACGCATTAATCATGCCTAAATTAGGCTACATTGTTGTTGATGCTGGGAGCTACAAAAAAGCTGAAGATGTATTAGCATTATTACGTAAATCTATCGGCAGTCTACCTGTCGTGCCTGTGGTATCTGAAAAACCATTGGCATTAACTCTGACTGAATGGGTACGTAGCAATCAATCACCACAAGGTTTTACCATTGGTGAAGAAGCTGAGTTTAAAGCTGTTGAAGAAGACGGTGGCGTGATCCGTTGTAAGCAGCAAGATTTAAACTGTGATGAAATTTTAGCTCACATTGAAGCTAATAAAGTTGTTACTAAACTGGCGCTTAATTGGCAAGATCGTATCGATTTCATTCTGGCAGACGACTTGAGTGTTAAGCGTCTTAAATTCTCAGATGAAATCAAAGATCAAAATGAAGATATCGATCGTGAAGATATGGCTCAGCGTATTGATGCAGATCTATCGCTAATGGGTGGTGAGTTCTCTGCCTTGTTACCAAACCTGTTTGATGTTATCGGTGGTTTAGAAAATAAAGGCTAATCCCTTTTATTTAAACAATATCGAGTACTCACAATAAAAGCCGTGATGCACTCTCGTTTTAACGACAAAGCGCTGCACGGCTTTTTATTTACTTGCTGATTTTTTTACATGCTCATCCCCATGCCAGCATTGGCTTTTTTACCAAGGTAGTAATACCAAATAGAAGCAGGAATAAAGATCAAGTTCATCACTGTGGTCATATTAAAGCCAAAACCTGATTGATTTAATGCACGTACGGTTTGATCGCTGGTTACCCAACCAAAGCCATTGAAGATTGCATCAACACATAAACCTGTAAATAAAATCGCTACAAATAACAATCCAACCATCCATTTAGCAGGACGCTTACCGTAGTATTTCTGATAAACACGGATCATCGGAATGGTTAAAACATCCGATAGAATAAAGCCAATTACACCACCAAATGAAATTCCACCATGCCATAACGCTGCGGCTAAAATAAGATTACCGACAGAACATACATAAGCAATCATTGCTACAAAAATACCAATAATCACATCTAAAAACGAATGTAACCACACAGGTAAGCCGGCATCATTGCTGATAAATAATGCACGCCATCCCTCTTGCGGCATTAACGCGATTAAAATTGAAGAAACCACTACCCCAATTAGAATTTCTTTACCAATCATGGCAATGTCCATTTGGAAGAAACCTGCAGATTTAGTGATTTTTTCCATCAGTGGCGATTGAGGCTTAGCTGCCATATCCATCTTCATCGCAGAGTGATCGTCAGACTTCATCTTTGACATGTCCATGCCGCAGTCACTGTCGTTAGACTTCATCTTAGACATGTCCATGCCGCAACTTGCTTTTTGTGGCTGCGCATCCTCTAAGTGCTGACGCAACTCTTGTTCAACATCTTTTGGAAAAAAGCGACTAAATAAAAATCCAACCGTAGCAATTAAAATCAAACCACCAATCACTTCACCCCATAAAAATGTCCAGCCCATTAATGCAACTAAAACAATGAACATTTCAACAATCAAGTTGGTGCTTGAAACCAAAAATGCCATTGCATTAGCAACAGTGGATTTTTTTACTAAGAGAGTATGAGATAACGACGCCGCAGCATAAGAACACGATGACGACACCATCCCTAAAAAAGTCGTGAAACCAAGGCTTACAGGGGTTGTTTTACCAAGGTGTTTAACCACACTTGAAACCGGTATTAAGTTGCGGATCCATGATGATAATATTAAGCCAAACGCCAACGGCCAAAATATTTGCCAGATCATATTCCCAAAGGTTGAAAACACGTGGATCACTAACCCACTAATATCATGACCAATCATAACTACCTTCTTAATGTGTACTGCCACTTGTTAGCGACAATATTGTGCCTATAAACGCTATAGTGCCCTAAAATATAAACCCTGTATTAAATGCATAATAAGTATGTATTTTAATGCACCTATATCTAACTCAACTGAATTGCGCCAATTGAATATATACCCTCATTTGCAATAATGCTGATTTTTCATTAGTGATAATTTTTAAGAAAATTGGCAATGTGAGAATGAAAAACGTAGAATCTCGCCTCCTCCCTATAGCACTAGGTGTTATAGGCTGATTTGGAATCAGACATCTAAAGAGAACTGAACAATGTTTAAACCAGAATTACTATCTCCAGCCGGTAGCCTTAAAAACATGCGTTACGCCTTTGCCTATGGTGCTGATGCTGTCTATGCAGGCCAACCTCGTTACAGCCTTCGTGTTCGTAACAATGAATTCAATCTTGATAACCTGAAAATTGGTATCGATGAAGCGCACGCACAAGGTAAAAAGCTGTATGTGGTTTGTAATATTCAACCGCATAACTCAAAGCTTAAAACTTTTATTCGTGATTTAAAGCCAATTGTTGATATGGGCCCTGACGCACTTATCATGTCAGATCCTGGTTTAATCATGATGGTTCGTGAAGCATTTCCTGAAGTAGTAATTCACCTTTCAGTACAAGCTAACGCAGTTAACTGGGCAACCGTTAAATTCTGGGCTAGCCAAGGCGTTGAGCGTGTAATTCTGTCTCGTGAGCTATCACTAGAAGAAATTGAAGAAATTCGTGAGCATTGCCCTGATACTGAACTAGAAATCTTTGTTCACGGCGCACTTTGCATGGCATATTCTGGCCGTTGTTTGTTATCTGGCTACATCAACAAACGCGATCCAAACCAAGGTACATGCACTAACTCATGTCGCTGGGAATACAAAGTAGAAAAAGCGGTTGAGAACGACGCTGGTCAAATCGTTGAAACACAAGATGCGATTCAAATTCAAGAAATTGAACAGCGCCCAGAAAATACACTTGGTCTTGGTAAGCCAATTGATGATGTGGTATTGCTAAGTGAATCTCACCGCCCAGAAGAAAAAATGGCAGCGTTTGAAGATGAGCATGGTACTTACATCATGAACTCTAAAGATCTTCGTGCAGTACAGCATGTTGAGCGCTTAACTAAAATGGGTGTGCATTCATTAAAAATTGAAGGTCGTACTAAGTCATTCTATTACTGTGCACGTACTGCGCAAGTTTACCGTAAAGCGATTGATGATGCGGTTGCGGGCAAGCCATTTGATGATTCATTACTGGGTACATTAGAAAGCTTAGCGCACCGTGGCTATACTGAAGGTTTCCTTCGTCGCCACACTCATGATGCTTACCAGAATTATGACTACGGTTACTCAATTTCAGATACGCAGCAATTTGTAGGTGAATTCACAGGCGTACGCCGTGGTGATCTTGCTGAAGTTGAAGTAAAAAACAAGTTCATTGTTGGCGATAGCCTTGAAGTAATGACACCGCAAGGTAACGTTATTTTCAAACTTGAAACGATGGAAAACCGTAAATCAGAAGTGATTGATGATGCAAAAGGTAATGGCCACTTTGTGTTTATTCCTATGCCATCAGATATGGATCTCGATTTTGGTCTATTAATGCGTAATTTAAGTAACGGTGAAGATACTCGTAACCCACACGCACCTAAAAAAGACGGTAAATAAGCACTATGGCACTGCTCATTACAACTAAATGCATTAACTGTGATATGTGTGATCCTGAATGCCCCAATGAGGCAATCACCATGGGCGATGAATTTTACGAAATCGACCCTGAACGCTGCACAGAATGTAAAGGGCACTATGATAAGCCAACCTGCCAGTCAGTTTGTCCTATTACCAATTGCATTATTACTGATCCTGAGCGAATTGAATCAGATGATGAACTGCTTGAAAAGTTTGTCACTCTGCAAGGCCTAGCTTAGTTATTCAATAATAAACCGTATAAAAAAAGCGCCGCTCAGTTAACTGGGCGGCGCTTTTTTGTTTTATTTATCAACCAGTAGCACCTAGCACCTAGCACCTAGCACCTAGCAAAGATTAGCTTTTCAATACGATATTACACATCGGCGGCAATACTTTTTTCGGTTTAGGTTTCGGCTTTACATTGGTAATCGGTTTAGTGGTTACCGGTGCTTTATACGTTGGCGACCATGAAGCAAGCTCTTTACCACAACCATCACCTGCTGGCGGTGGTGTTTGCGGCTCACAAGTAGTACTTCCCTCAGGGCAATGTAAACGAACGTGAAAATGGTAATAATGACCAAACCAAGGTCGCACTTTACTCAACCAGTCACGCTGTTTCCATTCGGTTTTACATAGCTGTTGTTTAATCACTGGATGCACAAAGATTCGTGCGACTCGATCATCACTAGCAGCTAATTGAATTAATTGTGCTTGCTTACTGCTCCAGTTCTTTTCAATGATCTGGTAATTTTTCACATCAACCATTGGCAGCGCAGACACCGTTTTTAACGCTTGCTGTGATAATGGTTTTTCAGGGATACGTAACCAAATATCGGCATCTAATCCTGTTTGGTGGCTCGCATGGCCTGACGAGAAACGTCCACCACGTGGCATTGCAATATCACCCACCAGCACATTACCAATTTTTAATTGCTGTGATTGCTTCATCAATTGCTGTAAAAAAACAATCATTTCACTGTGGCCAAAATAACGACCACGTTCAGAGCGTATCACTTGGTAACCATCACCTTGTAACGGTAAGTTTTCACCACCGGCAAGACAACCATTAGCATATGAGCCAATTGAGCTTGAATCGCCACTCGTAGGTTGTTTCACTTTTTCCCACGGCGTCGCTACCGCAGTTTGACTCATGCACACAAGCATTAAGCCAGTAACTATCTTCCTTAACACTTTATTCTTCCTTTTTATCATTGGTAGCGTTAATAGTAACGCAACCGTTTGACGATGCAAAATTAAGCTTTCAAAAAATATCATTAAGTGTTGTAATTATCAGTTAAAATACTATGTGTTCATTTTTTTAATAACAATTTACATGGTTGATGTTTTTAAATAATGATAAAAAACACCAACCCAAAAAATATCAATATCAGTTATTAGCTTATTTATTTAATGGTAAAATTTTACTTTTTAAAATTAACATTAGCATTATTTTATAAAACTCGTTAATGTTGGGAAATAAACATGCTTAATATCGGCTATTTAATAATCACCAACAATTCCAAATATGACACCTAAGATTTCAGTAAATTATAATATTTTGCAGGCATTGGAGTCTACTTTATCGTCTAACACCAAGATTGAGTTATCATTTTAGTTTCAACTTAAATTTACTCTATTATCAAACAAAAAACAAAAACAAAACGTAACCCATTGAAAAAGTTAGTAACAATATATTTTAGTTACATATCAAGGTCGTCATTTACTTACTTCAACTTGTTCAATAAGATCAAAGAATCCATTTATATTTATGGCTTAGTTTTTCATTGCCATTAAAATAAATGCTCTCAGTAGATTATATAAATATATTTTCCATTAAAAACAGAACATGAACAAATGAAATAAAACAACAATTAATATAAGTAGTAATGATTATTACTACATCATAATAAATCCTATTTTTGATTTGAGTCATTATCCTACCATCATTAATCTTCATTATTTATTAATTATATATAAATAGTTATTTACATTGTTTAATTTATTACCTTGTTTGATATCGTTTGTTACTTAATAGCAAAATTTGACGACTTTATATTCACCCATATAATAATCCCGTGAATTTCACCCTCTTCTTTATTTCTAATAAGGTCTTTTGAGATTGAATATAAGTAGACGTCAATTATTTAAATTGTGCGCGGGAGCTGTAGCTACAACTACAATTGCTTCGCTTGCCACAATTCCGCAAAAAGCGTGGGCACAAGCTCGTGACTTCAAATTAACCGCAGCAAAAGAAACACGTAATACCTGTTCTTATTGTTCAGTTGGCTGTGGCACATTACTGTATAGCACAGGTGCTACAGGCGGAAATATTAAACAAAAAGTATTCCACGTTGAGGGTGATCCTGATCATCCAGTAAGCCGTGGTGCATTATGTCCTAAAGGTGCGGGCCTAGCTGGTTTTGTTAACAGCGAACAACGTTTGAAATACCCAGAATACCGCGCTCCAGGTTCAGATAAATGGCAACGTCTAACATGGGACGAAGCATTTAGCCGTATTGCTAAACTAATGAAACAAGACCGTGATGCTAACTTGGTAAAAACCAATGATGAAGGCACCACCGTTAACCGCTGGCTAACAACAGGCATGCTTTGTGCCTCAGCGGAAAGTAATGAAAATGGTTGGTTAACTCAGAAATTTGCCCGCGGTTTGGGTATGGTTCCTGTAGACACTCAAGCGCGTATTTGACACGGCCCAACGGTAGCAAGTCTTGCTCCAACATTTGGCCGCGGCGCGATGACCAACAACTGGGTCGACATTAAAAATGCCGACTTGATCCTCGTTATGGGCGGAAACGCAGCAGAAGCACACCCTGTAGGTTTCCGCTGGGCGATTGAAGCTCAAAAAACTCGAAACGCTGAAATCATTGTGGTTGATCCACGTTTCACGCGTACAGCAGCTGTTGCTGATCACTATGCACCGATCCGTTCTGGTGCTGATATTGCTTTCTTACTAGGTGCTATTCGCTACCTAATCGCAAGCAGTCAAGTCAATCACGAATATGTCAAAGCGTATACTAACGCGAGCTTTATCGTACGTGATGATTACGCGTTCCACGATGGTCTGTTCTCTGGCTATGACGCTGATAAACGTCAATATGATCGTAGCTCTTGGTTCTATCAACTGGATGACCAAGGTTATGCGCTAAAAGATGAATCACTGCAGCATCCTCGTTGTGTATGGAATCTACTTAAAGATCACGTATCTCGCTATACACCTGACGTTGTTGCTAATATCACCGGTACGCCGATTGATATGTTTGAACGTGTTTGTAAAGCACTAGGTAGCACTGCTGCGAATAACCGTGTTGCGACTATTTTGTACGCGACTGGCTGGACTCAGCACTCTAAAGGCGCTGAAAATATTCGTTGTATGGCAATGATCCAGTTACTACTTGGTAATATGGGTATGGCTGGCGGCGGTGTTAACGCTCTACGTGGCCACTCTAACATTCAAGGTATTACTGACCTTGGCTTGCTAGCACAAAGTTTACCAGGTTACCTAAAACTGCCATCTGATAAAGATGTCGATTTAGCTGCTCACCTTAAGCACCACACACCAGTGGCACTTGAAGCAGATCAAACTAACTACTGGCAGCATTATCCAGCATTCTTCGTGTCATTACTGAAGTCTTTCTACGGCAAAAATGCCACAGCTGAGAATAACTTTGGCTACGACATGATGCCGAAATGGGATCAAGGCTACGACATGTTGCGCGTGTTTGAAATGATGAACAAAGGCGAAATGAATGGCTATATTTGCCAAGGTTTCAACCCTGTTGCTTCAATGTCAAACAAGCAAAAAACCTTAGATGCTTTATCTAAACTGAAATACTTAGTGGTTGTTGATCCACTGGCAACAGAAACTTCGACGTTCTGGCAAAATAAACCTAACGTCAATGAAGTTGATACTGCAAGTATTGATACTGAAGTATTCCGTTTACCTTGTGCCTGTTTTGCTGAAGAAGATGGCACCATTGTAAGTTCAGCGCGCTGGCTACAATGGCACTGGAAAGCAGCAGATATGCCAGGAGAAGCCAAAGGTGATGCTGAGATTCTAGCGGGTATCTTCTTGAAGATGCGCGAAATGTACCAACAAAATGGCGGTACATACCCAGATCCTATCTTAGCGCTTGATTGGAACTACGCGATCCCTGCTGAGCCAAACACCAAAGAATTAGCACAAGAGCTAAACGGCAAAGACGCTAACGGCCACCAACTATCAAGCTTTAGCCAACTAAAAGCCGATGGTTCAACCAATGCCGCGTGTTGGTTATACGCAGGTAGTTGGACTGAAGCGGGTAACCAAACTGCTCGTCGTGATAACAGCGATCCTTCTGGTCTAGGTTTAGCGCCAAACTGGGCATGGTCTTGGCCTGCAAACCGTCGTGTTTTGTACAACCGTGCATCAACGCATCCTGACGGTAGCCCATGGGATAAAACACGTACTTTAGTTGAATGGAATGGTAACAAGTGGGTTGGTCCTGATGTACCTGACTTTAATGCTACATTGCCGCCATCTAGCAATGCCGGTCCATTTATCATGCAACCTGAAGGCGTAGGTCGTCTGTTTGCACTTGATAAAATGGCTGAGGGTCCGTTCCCTGAACACTACGAACCATTTGAAACACCGATTGGTACTAACCCATTACATAAAAATGTGGTTTCTAATCCAGCGGCACGTTTGTTCAAAGATGATGCAGCGCAACTAGGCACTAAAGAGAATTTCCCATTCGTGGGTACCACTTACCGCCTAACAGAGCACTTCCATACCTGGACAAGTCACTCTCATTTCAACGCGGTATTACAACCTGAACAATTTGTAGAAATTGGCGAAGGTTTAGCGAAAGAGCGTGGCATCAACAATGCTGACATGGTGCGTGTAACCTCTAAGCGTGGCTCTATTGAAGCTAAAGCTTATGTGTCTAAGCGTATTACGCCACTGCATGTTAACGGTCAAGCGGTTCACACTGTTGGTATTCCTATTCACTGGGGCTACGAAGGCGATACTAAGCCGGGTTACCTTGCGAATACGTTATCGCCATGTGTCGGTGACGCTAACTCACAAACGCCTGAATATAAGGCATTTTTGGTTAACGTAGAGAAGGTGAAGTAAGCCATGGGTATGGAATCACAGAATATTATTCGTAGTTCTGCTACATCGTCGATTACTCCATCTCCTGATGCGCGTGAGCGTCAAATTCAGGTAACAAAGTTAATTGATGTCACCTGCTGTACGGGCTGTAAAGGCTGTATGGATGCGTGTAGTGAGTGGAATAACTTACGCGGTAAAGTAGGCACCTTTGAAGGTTCTTACCAAAATCCGCCTAATACGACCGCTGAAACTTGGACCACTATCCACTTCAAAGAAATTGAAGAAGATAATAAATTCAAGTGGCTATTTAGCAAACATAGCTGCATGCACTGTTCTGATCCTGGCTGCTTAAAAGCCTGCCCAGAACCTGATGCTATCGTGCAATATGAAAACGGTGTAGTCGATTTCAACTCGGAAAAATGTGTTGGCTGCGGTTACTGTATCGCGGGCTGTCCATTTGATATTCCGCGTATGAACCCAGTCGATAACCGTGTTTATAAGTGTACGTTGTGTCTTGATCGCCTTCAGGCAGGTCAAGTGCCGTCATGTGCTAAAACCTGTCCAACAGGTGCACTACGCTTTGGTTCTCGTGAAGAAATTCTTGAGTATGCCAATCAACGTGTTGCTGCACTGCAAGCAAAAGGCCATAAAAAAGCCGGCATCTATAACCCACAAGGCGTTGGTGGTACACACGTCATTTACGTACTGCACGATATTACTGATCCTGAGCGTTATGATCTGCCTAAAGATCCTAAAATCAGCGCAACCGTGAAGCTATGGAAAGATGATCTCAAACCACTCGCCGCAGCAGGTTTAGTGGGTACGTTAGCCCTTGCTGCTATTCACCGCGTAACGGTTGGCCGTAGTCGCGTGGCTGAAGATGAAGGAGATGAAAAATGAGTTTAAACAAAACGATTTTACGTCATAAGCCTTTAGATCGCGTAGTGCATTGGACTGTGGCATTAACAGGTATCTGGACATTATTGTCTGGTCTATCTTTTATGTTTGCACCGCTGCACTTCCTTAGCTATGTCTATGGCACGCCACAACTTGCGCGTATTTTGCATCCATTTGGTGCGATTGTGATGACAGTTGGGCTGTTTTTCTTAGTGATCCGTTACTGGAGCCATAACCATTTTGAAAAAGGTGATCTCCAGTGGATGTTAAAAGTTAAAGATGTTTTAACTGAGAACGAAGAAAACGTACCAGAGGCTGGTCAATACAATGCTGGTCAGAAAATGATCTTACGTCAGTTTATTGCCGGTGGTGTATTGCTACTGGTAACAGGTCTGATTGCATGGCGCGCTTACTTTTCAGCCTACTTCAGCATTGATGTGGTTCGTATTGCATTAATTGTACACTCAATTACTGCGCTAGTTTTTGCCTTAAGCTTAATTATCCATGCCTATATGGCGTATTGGGTAAAAGGCTCAATTGATGGCATGTTAGAAGGTAAGGTTTCTCCTGCGTGGGCCAAGAAACATCACCCTCGCTGGTTCCGTTCGCTATCAAGCAACAAAGACCAACACTAATAACACAGCTCAAGAACCAATAAACCTTGCTATTTATTGGTTCTTTATTTCTATACCAATCTCGGTTTACTGGGGTTGGTATTCTTATAATTGGATACCTACATGAGCGTTAACATTTTAGATAAAGACACCATTATTAAACAAAAAAGTGACGGCTTTCGTCCGCTAATTATTGGTGATCCTGCCACCATTTTTCATGCCCGCGCAGCACGTTTACGTCAGTTGGCACCAGATTCTTTTATGGCAGATTACCTGTTATTAGCCGGACAGATCGTCCAACAACAATTGCATTTAGTTGACACCTTTAATGGTGCTGTACAGCAACAGTTAGCAGCCCAAACATTAACATGGCCGCTTGAAATTGATGGTAGCTGGCAAGCTATTTTAGATCCAATGTTAACCCAATTAACCTCGGCGCTACGGCCTGTTGTTAGTGATGATATCGTCAACGTTATCGACAATATTAGCCAGATTAATCAGCAAACCTTGCAACATTATTTTCATGCTCTGCAGCAAAACCAAGCTGAACGTGTACCTGCTGATATTGCGATTATCCTTTGGAGCTGTATCAATACCTTAATGAGCTTAATTGTGACTAACACTCAGTTAGAGTGGCAACCTGAAGCCAATGCAAAGCAATCACATTGTCCTCTTTGTGGCGGTGCACCTGCGGCAAGTTTAATTCAAGGTAGTGGTCATCGTTACTTACATTGCAGCCAATGTGAAGCACAATGGCATCGCCTACGCGCTGAATGTACTCAATGTGGCGATGGTGAAAATATTCAACTTCAAAGTGAAACACTAGAAGATAGTGTTCGCGCTGAAACCTGTAGTCATTGTCAAAGTTATTTAAAGATGTTGGTACTAGAAAAGAACCCACAGTTAGATCCGATTGCAGATGATTTAGCCACCATAGTGCTAGATCAGAAACTGGGGGAAATGGAATTTTATCGCAGTGGTTTCAACCCTTTCTTACTGCCTCTGGCTCAATAACGCTTTAGAGTAACCCTATGATTATTGCTACAGCTGGCCATGTCGATCATGGTAAAACCAAACTGTTACACGCCCTGACTGGGATCAATGCCGATCGACTGCCAGAAGAGCAACAACGCGGGCTTACAATTGATTTAGGCTATGCGTTTATGGCTTATCAATCAATAACATCTAATCAGCAACAAACATTAGGTTTTATTGATGTTCCAGGCCATGAAAAATTTCTCTCCAACATGCTCGCAGGCGTAGGCACCGCTCATCATGCAATGCTGATTGTGGCAGGCGATGAAGGCATGATGCCGCAAAGCCATGAACATTTGACGATTCTGCGCTTATTAGCCATGGATAGCCTAACGGTGGTGATCACTAAATCCGATCTCACTACCACTGAGCAACAACAGCAACTTGAAACTAAAATAAGCCAGTTATTGCTTCAATATGGCTTTACCCACAGCACTATTTTTCATTGTTCAGCCATCACCCATCAAGGTATTGACGAACTCAAGCAACACCTCATTGAGCTGGCTAATAGCGAGCAACATCACGATGATCGCCTTAATTTTAAACTAGCGATTGACCGCGCTTTTCACGTTAAAGGCTCTGGCTTAGTGGTAACGGGAACCGCTATCAACGGTCAGATTAATGTTGGTGATAGCTTGTGTTTAGTCAGTCATAGCAACCTTAAAAAAGGCCATTGCCAGCCTCAGGTTGTACGTATAAAAACCATTCATGCGCAGGGGAAATCCGCAGAATGTGCAACAGCCAATCAACGAGTAGCGCTTAATATTAGCGGTGATATTGATAAGGCAAGTTTAACCCGTGGTGATTGGTTATTACAGACAGCACCAACAACTATAATCAAACGGATCACGGTTAAATTAACCGCCAACCAACTGATTAAACATTGGCAAAATGTGCAGGTTTTCCATGCAGCTACCCATACCACAGGTCGTATTGCATTATTAGAAGATCAGCAATTAATCGCAACTGGCAGCGCTCTGGCTGAAATCAGCCTTGATACACCATTGTGTTTAACCGAACAAGATCGCTTATTAGTCCGCGATCCTGCTCAAAAAGTCAATCTTGGCAGCGCAATTGTAATTGATCTACTGCCACCAAATCGTGGCAAACGCAAACCACAGCGGCTTGAGTACCTTCATCAACGTGCTCATCTCAATACGCTCAATGAGATCATTCAATTTAAGCTGCAACATGCACCACAATCACGCCAACAATTAATTGAACAGCACCAGTGTAATACTGCTGTTATTAGTCAATTATTAGCAGCAAATGAAGCCATCAATCAATATGGTGATTTCCTTTGCTATAACAGCTATCAACAGGCATTACAGCAACAGATTATCACCACGCTAGAACACTATCATCAGCAAGCGCAAGATAACCTTGGCGTCGGTAAAGAGCGATTATATCGAATGGCAGCATTGAATCAGCCAGCCGAGATCTTTAACGCTGTTATCAACCAATTGCTTAATCAACAGCGATTAGCTAATACTCGTGGTTGGTTACACTTAGCTGAGCATACATTACAGCTAACGCCAACTGAGCAACAATACTGGCAGCAAATAGAACAACTGATGGTTACTAACCCTCAACCTTGGTGGATACGTGATCTTGCGGCTGAAATTAGCGCGGATGAAAACGACATTCGTAAATTAAGCTATAAATTGGCGCAATTAAGCTACGTTGCCGCGATTGTTAAAGATCGTTATGTTAGCCATGATTATCTAGTGCAAATGGCCACACAAGTGCGTCAACATATTGCCCAAGAGCAAAAATTAGAAACGGCTGAATTTAGAAATATTAGTCAACTCGGGCGTAAAGTTGCAATTCAATTATTAGAATATTTTGACAAGATTGGTTTTACTAAACGTAAGTTTAATTATCGTGAGTTAAAAGATCAGGATTTATTGCAGTAACAAAAATAAAGAAGTGGCGGAAGAACATAGGAGTCGAACCTACCCAGGACTGCTGGCAGCCCTACCCGGATTTGAAATCCGGACGCATCACCGGATACGACGTTCTTCCTTTATTTTGAAGCTGTATTTTATTCGCTTAAGGTATGTTCTGCAACCGCTATCTAACCAATACCAAGATAGCGGTTTCTTTTATAGAACAAGTGCCTAAATAACCCTCTATTTCATCTGTTGATCAAGATTTAAAATCGTTAATGCATTACTAACACTGGTTGCCAACACATCAACCACCCCAGATCGAAGTGCGCCTAATAAGGCTAATGCTTTACTGTTTTCGGCCGCCGTCACCACCACTGTCGGAATATGACGCAGTTCATTCATGGTTAGACCGATAACACGATCGCTCATCATGGTATCTGCTTGCTTGCCCTGACTATCAAAAAAATCATAGCCCGCAATATCACCCACCACTCCTTTACGAATTCGAGCTTCAACAATTTCTTGCGGCGTGAACCAACCCAGTTTAACCATATGACTATTTTCATTCATATCGCCAACACCGACTAATGCCACATCAGCACGACGCGCACGATCTAAGGTTTCTTTCACAGTGCCATTTTTCATGAATGCTTCTTTCACAATGATGTCTTCAACATATGCAGGCGCATAAAGTGTCTCACTAATACCGTCATATTTTTTGGCCAGCTGGCGGCAAATATGATCAGCATTAATCGCATTACCTGAACGGTGAGTACCACCAATACCACACACAAAACGACAGTTACGCTGTGGCACTACGCCAACATGATTGGCAATTGAGGCAATATTACGCCCTTGACCAACCGCAACCACCATATCATCTGATAATGTTGCAGCCAGATAGCTTGAAACAAGGCTCGCCACTTGTTGACGTTGAGATTCATCATCTGGCTGATCTAACGCAATCAAGGCCCGTTTTAGATTAAAGCGTTCAATTAACTGTTGTTCTAATTTTTCACTGAATACGGGGTGATATTTAACTGTGATTTCAACCACACCTTCATCGCGGGCGCGGCGAAGTAAACGACCGATTTTGGCACGAGACATGCCAAACCGTTGTGATATTTCTTCCTGAGTTGCACCTTCTTGATAATAAGCAATAGCAATTTCAGTTAACTGATCACTTTCAGCATGATTATTATCATTATTCAAACTGCTCATTACTTATCCTTTATATACTAGCGGTTAGATCAAAAACTTATTCTAGCACTGTGATATCAAAACCGAGAGGTTATTCCACAGCTCACAACAATAAATAACGTACAGCTTTTTTATTAATAATCACCAAAAAACACACCACCTTTTTTAGTTATCATTGGTACAACCATAGGCAATGTTTATCTTATTGATAATAAAGAAATGTTTAGTTTGTACAGCTTTTGGACTATATAAACTCAAAAGCTATTTTATTTAGACTGTCATTTTAATTTCTTGCTTAGTTGCTCATCTTTCGATTCTAGTATCTTCAATAATATGAAGTGGATGGGACTTGCCATAGCTAACATTACAACCAGAGCATCGCGCGTCCATTTTCCATCAAACAATAGTCGTGACAGGCCGCTAAGCTTCCCAATAAAAAGTGATCTCCATCGATGGAGATAATGCCAAATAATGTCGGGAACATTATTGGTCAGCTGAACTACCACTCCGCAGTGTCTATTCAGCATCATCTTACTTTTATAACAACGAAAAAAAACCTGAATCTTTCGATTCAGGTTTCTTAAATGAATGTGAAGCGGACGGGACTCGCAATACCGAACATCAGCGCGCCCCCCTGCGTGTCAGGCCGCTAGCTTCCTAATAAAAAGTGATCTCCATGGATGGAGAAAATGCCAAATAATGTCGGGAACATTATTGGTCAACTGAACTACCACTCCGCAGTGTCTATTCAGCATCATCTTACTTTTATAACAACGAAAAAAAAACCTGAATCTTTCGATTCAGGTTTCTTAAATGAATGGCGGAGCGGACGGGACTCGAACCCGCGACCCCCGGCGTGACAGGCCGGTATTCTAACCAACTGAACTACCGCTCCACACGGAGATAAAACTTTCGTTTTATCCGATATTCGTAGTTCAAAACGAATATCTAATTTTTTTGCTTTCATCTTTTTCTTAAAAAGATGAAAACGAATTTGAAGCCTGGCGATGTCCTACTCTCACATGGGGAGACCCCACACTACCATCGGCGCTATTACGTTTCACTACTGAGTTCGGCAAGGGATCAGGTGGGTCCATAACGCTATGGTCGCCAAGCAAATTCGGTTTATTTATCGCCTTATGGCAATAAATAGCAATCTGGGAAAATCTAACTAGTTGTTCTCACACTCATTCAAGCGTTTGTAGAGTCCGTCTCTTCTCTTTTGAGAAGAAAAACCCCTTGGGTGTTGTATGGTTAAGCCTCACGGGCAATTAGTATCAGTTAGCTC